>FZRB01000023.1 GCA_900199595.1 Lachnospiraceae bacterium
CTCTTACCTTTTGATACATCAATACCTACTGCGTTCATATATTTGTCACTCCTTAAAAATATAGTGCAATGGATATATACCAGTTTTACTCATTGCCTATTCAATCTACTGTGGTGTGACACGAATGCACCTAATGGTGAAACAACCTGCATAAAACGAACGCTGCTAATGAGGAGCTGGTTATCAGTCTATGTTACGGACGCGAGGTCCAAGGAAGGAAGCCGATATACCTATTGCCCCATCATTATACAGCTTAAGCAATAAGATAGATAACATCTTAACTGGATGTTAAGAATATTAACTATAAAATCATTGTAGTAGGAAGCAGATATTATGTACGAGAAATATTAAAATCCTTGCCTGCGAAGGAGAGGTTGGAACTTGAGGCAAAAGTTCCTCAGGTCACCAGGAGAAGCACCTGCACATTATCTACACTAATTAACCTGAATGCGGAGCTTATGTCTATTGTGGCATAAAGTATCTGAGTTTGGGTTGTATCTGTAGTAATGTAGTTCCTGTCTTCTAAAGAGACTACGTGTAGAAATACATTTATGGGAAGCACGCGACTTCAGTCGTGTGAGGTTTCACTAATAAGTATCTATATTTTTACACATCAGTATTTTTGGTGATTTAATAATCCTATTTTTATAAACATTATTACAAGTGCAAATAATATGGTGTGTAATAGAATAATGATCGTACCGGTTGTATCAAATATATCTGTGCTTCCAACCATCTGGAAGCCATCCATGACCGGTGGCATTACATAGTTCATGAATTTAAAAAACGAGTACTTATATATAATGGACTGCTTGCATATCGCTAATACGGAAACCAGAACCAGACCTATTATTGCATTTCTCTTTCTGGTAAAAATTCTCTGATGAAAGAAATCTCCTAGCGATATTCCAACCAGTCCATTTCCTATTATTATGATACCTCCGTTAATCACATCTGTAAGCTCCAAAGGTCTTTTGAAGATATGAGGATTTATTGCTGCCCTGAGAGCAGGATATAAGGTAAGTATCATGGCAAAACACAGTGATATGCTTAAGAGCGTTAATTCTCTTGATATATAATAGTTAATTCCCGAATTGCTATGAAGAAGCATTATTTCTTCATTGGTGTCATTTTCTTTGAATTGAATTGTCATCGAAATATATGAACTGACAACAAAAAGAAAAATTCCTGACATCAGAAAGCTTCCGCTGACCTGTACAGGCTTTATTGAATACATAGTTCCCAGAAAAATAACAAGTGCTGCAAAAGGAATGACCAGAACGGCATTTTTATATACTATTTTCATTCTTAACTTGTATAAGCTATATAAATTCTTCAATTCTTACCAGCTCCCATCCTTCATCATAAAGGTCCATAATTGTTTCTTTTATCTCGTCTTTCTTTGCATCGAGAACATATCTTTTTCCGTGTATTGACATTTCCGGCCAGCGCTTTAAGGTTTCGTTTCTTTCAACATATATCTTGAAAATGGAACTGGCAGAGGATTCAGTATCGATTTCTTCAGGCCTTCCCTGATTTATCGTATAAACTCTGTCAGATATTTCATCCATAAGTTTCTTTTCGTGGCATGCCATTAATACTGTAACACCCTGACTTCTTAACGTGTTTATTTTTTCAATAAAAACTTCCTGGGATTTAGTATCCTGACCTGACAAAGGTTCGTCAAGAAGAATGACATCATGCGGTGCCATAAGTGCCTGAATAACACCAACCTTCTGAAGGCTTCCCTTTGACATATGGTTCATTCTGGTGTTGATCATTCCTTCCAGAAAGAATTCTTCAATCAGTTTATTAACCTTTGAAAAAGGCACACCTTCCATCTGAGCGACTGATCTTAAGTAACTGATCATCGTTATATCCATACCCGGAAATTTTTCCGGAACGTAAGAGAATCTGATTTTCCTGTGATAATTTACAGTTCCGTTATTTATTCTGACAAGTCCTGCAAGAATCTTGAGCATCGTACTTTTTCCACAGCCGTTGTGGCCTGCAAATGCTATGGATTCACCCACAAAAAAATCATGGGAAACGCCGTCAAGAACGGTTTTACCATGATATGATTTTGTGACATTTTCGAGAGTAATTATCTTATCCATAAATTATCCTTTATGATTCAATTCTCTGTTCTATGTAACTTTTTTCCAGGAGAGCTACATCCTGAATATATACGACAAAGGAATCTTTATAGCATCATTTTTACAGATTTTTTCAATCAATCTGTTCCTTTGCTATACCATAAATAGTGTCATAACCAAACTGGAATAAAGAAATGAATGGCAAGTGTAATGGGATGTTGTTATAATGTAACTTATCAGAACAAAAGGAAAGTTGAGCGAAGCGAGACCTTACTTTTGGATGATAAGTTACCGGAGATTGGTATCAGATACGAAGTATCAGCCCTTGCGAAGCAAGGGGGATATATCGACGAAGGAGATATATCATATATCAATCGAAGGAATAATTGCTCGTAACGTAACATATCAGAACAAAAGGAAAGTTGAGCGAAGATATGGGAATCAAGAAAAAACTCAGCTACAAAAGAATTATTTCGTTATTAATGATTGTGATTGGAGCGCTTCTAGCTGCTTTTTCTGTTGCATGTATACTCCTTCCTAATGATGCTATCGACTATGGAACTGCCGGTATTGCAATTATAATCAGCAAACTGACAGGACTTAATCTTTCAGTTTCTGTATTTATTATTCTGCTTCCTTTTTTAATCATTGGTGGAATAACAATGGGAAAAAGATTCCTGATCAAAACTGCAGTCGGTTCTGTAGCATATATGGTCGGGCTGGAGATATTTGAAGCAATTCCTTTTGAACTGAATACTGAACACTTTATTGCGGTTGTATTTGGTGGAGCTATACTGGGCGGTGGACTTTCATTAATACTTCGTTTTGGCGGCTGCATAGATGGTTCAGAGATTCTTGCAAATGTAATAGTAAGCCGTCTGTCAGAGAAAAAAGGACTGAATATGAGCATGACAGGAATACTTCTCACATTTAATGCCTGTGTTTATACAGCTGCTTTTGTTCTGATCAACAGGAACAGCGCGCTTCTCAGTCTGCTTGTTTATATAATAGCAACAGCGGTAATAGATCATTTTACGGACAGATTTGAGGCTATAAAACAGGTTACTATTATTACAAAGAATCCTGATAAGATAGTAAACTGGATCAGGAAGGATATGAAGAAAACATGTACAGTTATGGACTCTTCGGGTGCAGTATCCGGAGACAATAAGACTATTATCTGTTATGTAACGTATTTTGAACTTCAGAAATTCAGGGAATACATCAAAGATCTGGGGGATAATACATTTGTAACAGTAACAACCATAGATGAGATAATGTTGAGCCATTGAAAAATATAAGATTTAGTTGCTGAGATGAGGTAACAGATAAACAATTTTAGAAATAAGAAAAAGGGAGAAAAAACATGAGAACACTAATTGTAATTGATATGCAGAATGATTTTATTGACGGAAGCCTGGGGACATCTGAGGCAGTGGCAATAGTAGATAATGTAAAAGCTAAAATAAAGGAATATGCCGATAAGGGCGAACAGATTATCTATACCAGAGATACTCATCAGGATAATTACATGGAAACAAATGAAGGTAAACATCTTCCTGTTGTTCATTGTATAGAGAATACAGATGGATGGCAGATAAGAGAGGGGCTTTACGTAGAGGGGGCTGAAATTATAAATAAGCCTTCTTTTGGATATACCGGATGGGATAACTATAATTTTGAAGAAGTAGAATTGATTGGGCTCTGTACAGATATTTGCGTTGTTTCAAATGCTCTTATTATTAAAGCTCTTTTTCCGGAAATAAAAGTAAGTGTAGATAGCAGCTGCTGTGCCGGCGTTACCGTTGAAAGCCATAATGCTGCCATTAAAACGATGCAGATGTGTCAGATAGAGATTTCATAGAGATAATGATCATATAGATTGCTACTATTTTTAAAAATAACTATAATGTAACTATGTTTAAAAGAATTCTTCATAACAACTTAATAGAAAAAAAGCTGAATCAGCTTAAGCTTCGGAATAAGATGATTCTTCTTTTTGTTGTGTGCGTTCTTGTTCCACTGATCGTTACTGACGGAATCATTATCTATAATGTATACAGGGTTAACAGGATACAGAAGACTCAGGAGATCAGGAGTGATGCGGCTGCCGTAAAGTATGATATGATCAATAATCTGGAATACCCCGCGGCTCTTATCAGAAATATATATAAAAATATCACTATAGAAGAACTGCTGAATAAGAGATATTCCAATCCTGCACAGTATTATGATGCATATGTAACTTTTCAGAAAAATACATCCTTCGAGAGCTGGTCAAGTAACGGTATAGAGGCTGTAAATATCTATGCGGATAATGAGACAATCCTGAATGGAGGCATGTTCTATAAGCTCTCAACTGTCCGCTCGGAGGAGTGGTATAAAAAGCTTAAAGACAGCGACAATATAGTTCTGATGTTTGACAGCAGCAGTAATCTGACAGAGGCATATAATACGAAAAAAATATTCCTGTTAAGAAAGCTTGATATTGCAAGAAAGCATAACTGTGAAAAGGTTCTTAAGATGGAAATCAATTACAGGAGCTTTCGTGATCAGGTGCTGGATAGCAGCATCAAGTCAGATGTATATATATGCCAGGGCAACAAGCTTGTTATGTCAAATGTCGGTGGTATAGGACTTACAGATGAGTATACGGTATTTGATAAACACACGAAATATGACTACAAATATGATATGAGTCTATATGGTGATTCATATACCATATATATAAAGGGAAGAGATACAAGTCTCTTTGAATACGACGGAAAGTTTGTTCTTATCATCGCATTTCTAATTATCATTAATATTATATTCCCACTTTTTATGATATATCGACTTGATAAGTCTGTTGCCAGGAGAATCACCAGACTGGATGCTGTGTTTGAATTTGCAAATAAAGAGAATCTGGAAAAGGTTGAAAAGATAGATAAGATTGAGGGAAATGACGAAATAACTTCCCTGATGAATAACTATAACATAATGGCTGACCGGTTGAATGAACTTATGCAGACTGTATACGTAAATCGATTAAAGGAACAGGAAATGGATATAGCAAGACAGAATGCTGAGCTTCTTGCTCTACACAGCCAGATTAATCCTCACTTTCTTTTTAATGCACTTGAGAGTATAAGAATGCACAGTCTGATCAAAAAAGAAGATGAGACTGCTGAAATGGTTGAAAACCTTGCCATGATGCAGAGAGCAAATGTTGACTGGAACTCAGATACTGTACAAGTGCTGGAAGAGATGGAAACCGTAAAAGCATATCTTAATCTTCAGAAGTACAGATTCGGAGACAGACTGAAGTTTAATCTGGATGTAGCACCCGAATGTGAAACAATGGTTATTCCCAAGCTGTCTATAGTTACATTTGTGGAAAACGGTATTATACACGGCATAGAAAATAAGGCAGAAGCAGGATGGATATTTGTCAGAATCAACCCTATGGGTGAAGGTTTTGTTATAGAGATAGAAGATACGGGCGTTGGTATTGATGAAGCTGAAAGGCTGAACCTTATAGCATCAATGAATAATGCCAGTCTTGAACTTATCAAAAGCAGAAAGAGTATAGGAATAATAAATGCCTGCCTGAGACTAAAAATGATGACAGATAATAATGTGAAGTTTGACGTTGAAACAGAAAAGGGTATAGGAACTACTATAACCATAACAATATTAAAGGGGAAGGGTATATAAAAAGTGCTGAAGGTATTATTTGTAGACGATGAACCATTTATATTGCAGGGACTTAAGGTTCTGATCGACTGGGAAAAGGAGAATTTTGAGATAGTAAATATGGCTTCTAATGGAAAAGAAGCTCTGGAATATCTGAAAGATAATCCGGTGGATCTGATAATTGCGGATATAAAGATGCCGCTTATGTCCGGTCTTGAGCTTTTGAAAAATGTAAAGGAAAATGAGATTTCTGATGCATATTTTGTTATGCTCAGTGGTTTCAATGATTTTGAGTACGCAAAAAAAGCCATACATTATGGTTGTCTTGAATATCTTCTGAAACCTGTAAAAAAAGATGAACTGATTCAGATACTCCGTAAGGTGAATGAACTTAAGGCTGCCAGCAGATTAAAGGAAAACCATTACAGAGAAACTGAGACAGCATATCTCCAACGACACATCATATCATTAATAGTTGGACGATATGATAATGTCAATCTCAGTTATGTCGAGGACAACATGAGACTTTCAGAGGGAGTCAGATATGTAATACTTGAACTTCCTGAGATAGAAGAAAATGATGCCATAGAGGGAAGCATGATGATGTACCGCAGGGAACTGAATCAGATGGCAGGAATGATTCTGGATGAGGATTCAAATCATCTGATATATGACGTATCCCTTAATCATGGAATATATGATACCGGATTTATATATTGTGATTACATGGCTGAGAAGATGGGAATGGATGATATGGAGTTTCTGACGGACTTTCAGACGAAGCTGGAAGAAAGTCTGGGAGAAAAGGTAAAAATCATCGCCGGCAAGAAGGTTCCGGATATTTCTTCTATATCAAAGTCATACAGCTCTGCATGTATTCTCAAGTCTCAGGAGGTTTTTCATGAGCCGAGACCACTTGTTGCTTATGAAAAGGAAATGAGTATCAATCCCGGAAAGGCCATGCTGTTTAAAAAGAGCCTGGATGAACTGATAAATGCAATCGAGCTTAATGATACGGTGCTTATACATAAGTGTGTAGATTCGTTTTACAATGATATAAGTGCTGCAGGACTCGGGGATTCGGTAAATCTGAATATCAACTATCTGCTGTTCAGGCTTATTCATATAGCGGTAGAGATGGACAGTGAGGTGGATCAGGAGGAAATACTTCACAGAATCAGCGAAAGCTCTTTTGATGAAGGGATTAAACGGGGAAGCAGCAGGCATATGTACAGATTTGCCTGTGAATATGCTGAATATCTTACTCAGCTTAGGAAAAATGTGTCCGGTGGTATACTTAAACAGGTGGAAAATGAGATAAGAGAGCATTACAGTGAGAATCTGAGTCTTAAGAAGCTAAGTGAAAAATATTATATTAACAGCAGTTATCTGGGGACTCTTTTCGGAAAGAAATATGGGATATCCTTTAAGGATTATCTGACTGATTATAGAATAAAGGAAGCTGCCAAGCTGCTTATAAATACTGATGACAGAGTAGTGGATATAGCCGCAACAGTGGGATATAAGAACAGCGATTACTTTATCAGACGATTTATAGATATTATGGGTATGACTCCATCACAGTATAGAAGAAAGAACAGAGAATAATCACATAATTTGTTGATTTTTTACAGTTAATTTACATAATTTATGCTGTTTGTATACTTTTTTAGAATTTGTAGGGGTATTTTCAAGAGTTTGTAGGGCGAAAAAAAAAAAAATAAGAGCTATAATAGAAACACTTAAATGCCCTGAGAAGGGGGGACATACTAATAATATTTTATATTTTAAGGAGGTTAAGTATGAGATTTAAGGCTAAGAAGCTTGGAGCTCTTGCCATCACAGGTGCTATGATGATGGGCGTGCTTTCAGGTTGTGGAGGTGGAACTACAGATACTACTACTTCAGATAATAGTAGTTCAGATAATTCTGCAGATACCACTGCACAGACAGAAACAGTAGAAGAGGATGATTCAAGTTCAGCATCATCTGGAGATGTTAAAGAGTTTGACATGTTCATTGCGATGCCTGGAACAGAGATCAATGATGACAATGAGATTCAGCAGATAATCGCTGACAAGACTGGTGTTAAGGTTAAAGAGACCTGGCTTACCGGACAGACAGATGCTGAGGCAATCGGAACAATTATCGCAGGTGGCGACTATCCTGACTTCATCAATGGTGGAGACGCTATGATGCAGCTCTATGATAATGATGTTCTTATTCCTTGGGATGATTATCTTGATAAGTATCCTAATCTTAAAGCTTTCTATACAGATGAAGAGTGGGATATGTTCCGTATGGATGATGGACATATCTACTGGATGAACGTATTCGGAAATACACTTGGCGAGTCCAAGACAACAACACATAATGATGAAGCATTCTGGATTCAGGCAAAGGTTCTTGCTTGGGATAACTATCCAAAGATTGAAACACTTGATGAGTACTTCGATCTTATCGAGAGATATTATGCAGAGCATCCAACACTTGATGATGGAACAGAAATTATTCCTTACACAATCCTTTGTGAGGACTGGAGATATTTCTGTCTTGAGAACGCTCCTGAGTTCCTTGATGGATATCCAAACGACGGTTCTGTAATCGTTGATAAAGAAAACCTTAAAATCGTTGACTACAATACAACAGATACAGCAAAAATGTACTTCCAGAAGCTTAACGAAGAGTACAACAAGGGTATCATTGATGTAGAGTTTGGTACACAGACATATGATGAGTACATCTCAAAGCTTTCTACAGGTAGAGTACTCGGTATGTGTGATCAGAACTGGGATTTCAACTATACAATTTCAGACGTATTCAAGCAGTCAGGACTTGATAAGGAAGGCTGCAACTATATTCCTCTTGGACTTACAGCTAAGAAGGGTATGGAGAACAGATGGCATACATATGATGACACACTTAACATGTCCAGTGGAGTTGCTATAACAACTTCTTGTGAAGATGTTGATGCAGCATTCCAGTTCCTTGATGACCTGTGCAAGCAGGAAATCAGAGACCTCAGATTCTGGGGAGTTGAAGGTGTTGACTATGAAGTAGATGACGAGGGACTTTTCTATCGTACAGAAGAGCAGAGAACAAAGTGGTCAGATCCTGAGTATCAGGCATCTCACGAGTGTGCATACAGCTACATGCCTCAGTACCATGGTACATCAGAGGATGGAAAGAATGCTAACAAGCCAGAAGAGCAGACATCAGAGTTCTTCAACACACTTGCACAGCCAGTTATTGATGTATTCAACGCATATGGCGTAACAACATATCCTGAACTTCTTGGTTCAGTAGTTGAGAAGAACGCTCCTTGGTTCCCTATGTATTCATATTCAAACAACATGACAACAGACACACCAGGTGGTGTTGCATGGGTTAAGATGGGTGAGACAAAGCATGAGTGGCTGCCTAAGGTAGTTATGGCTGGTGACTTTGAATCAACATGGTCAGAGTATATGGATGCTTACAATGCATGTAATCCTCAGGACTTCCTTGATGAAATGCAGGCAGAGTTAGAGCGTAGAGCTGGAAAGTAAGATTAATCTGAAATCTTTATGGAAGGAAGCAGCCATAGTAATATGGCTGCTATCCTTTTAAAAAGTTGGGAGAAACAGTTATGGAAAAGAAGAACACTGCACCGGTTAAGCCGCCGAAGGTTAGATTCACGGCAAAGGAAGTTAAAAGACAGTGGCCCCTCTTAGTGTGGGCAATGGCGTTCTTTGCGTATGGCATCATCTTCAATTATATCCCGCTTGCGGGCTGGGTGATGGCTTTTCAGAATTATAAGCCTAAAACAGGCCTTTTTCATTCTAAATGGATAGGAATGGAGAAATTCAAATTCCTGTTCTCAGACAAGAATTTTATTATGGATATCAGAAACACTCTGGCTATGGGTGTTCTCAATCTGGTAGCCACATTCGTAATGGCAATTCTTTTTGCGATTCTTTTAAATGAATTAAAATCAAGAGGCGGAAAGAGAGTCGTACAGACAATATCTTACCTGCCACATTTCTTATCATGGATCATCGTTACAGGTATCCTTCATGATGCACTTTCTGCTTCAGGTATCGTAAACGAACTCCTTGGTTATTTAGGACAGTCTCCAATCAATTTCTTTGCTGAGCCAAAGTATTTCTGGGGAATCGTTGCATTTGCAAATGTCTGGAAAGAGACAGGATGGAATGCAATCATCTATCTTGCAGCAATCACTTCTATAGATCCTAACCTCTATGAGGCGGCGGAAATAGATGGTGCCGGAAGATGGGGTAAAATACGACATATTACACTGCCTTCACTAAGACCTACAATCATGATTCTTCTTCTTATGAATATCGGTTGGATTCTCAATGCCGGATTCGAAGTACAGTACATCCTTGGTAACGGTCTTGTAAAGCGTGTTTCAGAGACTATAGATATTTACACACTGACATGGGGTATCAGTCAGAATGACTATTCCCTCGGTACAGCTGCCGGTATATTCAGAAGCGCAGTTTCTATCGCACTTATTCTGATAGCAAACTATGTTGCACGTAAGACCGGTGAAGATAAATTATTCTAAGGAGGTTTTGGTATGGCGTCAGTTATTCCAGGTGAATCAGAAAACAGATACATGCCGGTTCCGAAACCGACAAAGTATAAGAAATCAGTAGGCGATAAAGTATTTACGATTTGCAATATAGTATTCATGGTACTTTTCGTTGTTATTACAGTATATCCGATCCTCAATACACTCGCTCTGTCATTTAATGATGGTATCGATGCCGTAAGAGGTGGTATACATATCTTCCCAAGAAAGTTTTCACTTAATAACTACAGATCTGTATTTGCTATGAAGAACCTTACTACAGGTCTTGTAATATCAGTGGCTAGAACTGTTCTTGGAACGCTTATCGGAGTATTCTTTAACTCAATCCTTGCATTCATCGTAAGTAGAAAGAGATTCCTTCTTAAGAAGTCACTTACAGCATTCTGGGTTGTAACCATGTATGTAAATGGTGGTATGATCCCTGTATTACTTCTTTTCAAAACTCTTCATCTTACAAGTACATTCTGGGTATACATCATTCCTGGAATCATTTCAGCATTTAACATGCTGGTTATGAGAACCTTCATGGAAGGTATCCCTGATTCACTTGAAGAAGCAGCTCAGATGGATGGTGCAAGCTATTCAACAATATTTGTAAAAATTATTTCACCTCTCTGCAAGCCTATGTATGCTACAATAGCTCTTTTCATAGCTGTAGGACAGTGGAATTCATGGTTTGATACTATGCTGTATAACAGACTTACATCACAGTATACAACACTTCAGTATGAGCTTATGAAGCTGCTCTCATCTGTATCAAGTCAGTCAAGTAAGACAGACCCTAACTCAGGTGAAGGAGCTAACCTGCAGCCTATATCAGTTCGTTCGGCTGCAACTATAGTAACAATGGCACCTATCGTTTGCTTGTATCCGTTCCTGCAGAAGTACTTCGTTGCGGGACTTACAATCGGTGGAGTTAAAGAATGATCTACAAAAACTATTTTGAGAAATTTGGTGTATCCCGTGAGGCTGGTGAAAAAAGATGCCAGGAAATCTTTGATACGATTTTCTATGGCTCTGAGGAAGAGAGATTCTTCCATACCGCCGGTGACGACATGGGATACATGGAAGATACCGGTAATCATGACGCGCGTACAGAGGGAATGTCTTATGGCATGATGATGTGCGTGCAGATGGATCGCCAGGAAGAGTTTAATCGTCTGTGGAAATGGTCCAGAACATATATGTATATGGATGAAGGGCCTAATAAAGGATACTTTGCATGGTCCTGCCAGACAAATGGTGAGAAGAATTCTTATGGAGCTGCTCCGGATGGAGAAGAGTTCTATGTTATGGCACTCATATTTGCAGGCAACAGATGGGGAAATGGCGAAGGCATCTATAATTATCATGAAGAGGCCAGAGCTATTTTACACACCATGATCAATAAGGGCTATGATGGTTCTGACGGACAGGCGATGTTTGATCGTGAAACAGGATATATTAAATTTATAGCTGAAGAGGATTTTAGCGATCCTTCCTATCACCTTCCGCATTTTTATGAGCTGTATGCCAGTATAGCAGAAGGTGAAGATAAGGAATTCTGCAAGAAAGCTGCTGCAGCAAGCAGGGAGTACTGGAAGAAAGCCTGTAATGAAGAAACAGGTTTTTCGGGTGAGTATGCTGATTATGATGGTACTCCTCACCACGGTGACTATGAAAAATATGGTGGAAGGCATGACTGGTTTTACAGCGATGCTTACAGAACCATACTTAATATAGCTGTTGACAGTGTGTGGTTTGGTCTCAGCGACTGGGCTAAGGGGGAAGGCGAAAAGTACAGTTCCTTCTTCTGCAGACCTGAAAATGTAGATGACTGGAATCATATATATGAAGTTGATGGGACAAAGCTGGAAGAATCGGCACTTCATCCTGTAGCTATAATAGCTACAAATGCATGTACAGGTGTGCTTGTTGAAAATGAAGCTTCAGATCTGTGGGTGAAGAGGTTTTTAGAAACTCCGCTTCGTCAGGGAGACAGAAGATATTATGATAATTGCTTATACTTCTTCTGTTATATGCTGTTAAGCGGTAATTACAATATATATTAGAACATAAAAGTGAAGGTTACTAAAGGCGGTATCATAGATGAACTTTTTTAGATATGACAGTGGTTTGATGGAAACGATAAGCAGGATGGCGGATCTGGCATGGCTAAATATTCTGTGCGTTATCTGTTCTATTCCAATCATTACATCAGGAGCTGCTATATCTGCTAAATATTATACTGCCATGAAGTTAGAAAGAGGAGAGGCTCCGGGAGTTACCAGAGCCTTTTTCCATTCTTTCAAGGAGAATTTTGTTCAGGATATTATGATTACGGCAGTGCTCATTTTTATTTATGCATTCTTTATTGTTGACTGGTATCTGGTAATTAAAGGTCCTGTGGGAATGAATCCGGTTTTGATCGGTATGCTGGGTATATTCTCGGCAATGATTTCTGTTGTTACATTTTGCATTTTTCCTCTTGTATCCAGATTTGAAATGAAGAACTTTGCTGCATTCAGGAATTCTCTTGTTTTCGGAGTGGTTCATCTTCCGAGGGTTCTGCTGGGGATTTTTATGGCAGTTATTCCCTATATTATTAGTATCTGGTACTTCAAATGGGGGTGGCTCATCTGGCTTTTTATAAGCTGTGTGGCTTTATATTATAACTCAAGATATTTCATTAAAAAATTCGACGAGCTTGAAGAAAAAACCTTCGGTACCGTAAAGAAGAAGGTTGATACTGAAGAGGATGATCTGAATTTTACTATGAATTTTGAGGAATATGATAAAACTCATAATTACACAGAGAAGGACGAAACGACTGAATGATTCATGGTTTATCATTTAAAGAATATGTTGAAGAAGAAAAAGCAAAGTTCGGCGAGATGACAGCAGCCGAAAAAAAGGATTATTTTAAAGAGTATTATCTTAAACAGTGTATATTTGCATTTATAATACTAATCCTTCTTATATGGTTTCTTGTGGACATTAGTGTCAATTTCAAACATACTGTATGCTCGGGAGGAGTAATCAATACCAAAATATCAGAGGAAGGAGCAGGCTTCCTGAAAGAGGATTACCTGAAGCTTCTGAATAAAAAAACGTTTACAAACAAGGTTGATCTTGCAACTGATATTTTTCTGGATAAAGAGGAACCACAGACCTACACTGTTTTTCAGGCAGAGCTTGCCATTAATTCCTACAACTATCTGATCACGGATAAGAATGGACTGGATTTTATATTAAGTACAGAATGTCTTGCAGACATGGGAACGGTTTTAGATGAGGACCTGAAAAAAACAGTCGGAGATAAAATAGTAAGAGGGGAGCTTGGAGAATCAAAAAAAGAAATAGAAGCTGCTATTGATATAACAGATACAGCCTTTGTGAAGGAGTATATTACATCGGGGGATAAAGTATACTTTGTTATTACAGGAAAGGAAGATGAATATAACTTGGGACTGGATGTTCTGAGGTATATACTAAACAAAAAGTAAATACTGATGTCTTCCTTACAAATAATAAATGGGCGTATCTGATGATCAGATGCGCTTATTGTGTTTTATGGATAAATGTCATTCTGAGAAAAGGATCTAAAGGAGAGGGAAATGAATACTAACAAAACAGCAATTAATCCATATCTTCCATCATGGGAGTACATACCTGATGGGGAACCTTATGTATTTGATGGAAGAGTTTATGTATATGGTTCACATGATATATATGACGGACATGTTTTCTGTTTAGGAGATTATGTGTGCTATTCGGCACCGGTTGATGATCTGGGCGACTGGAGATACGAAGGGGTTATATATCCTAAAACCTCTGATCCGTTAAATAAGAATGGAAGGATGTGCCTTTATGCTCCAGATGTAACGAAGGGTCCGGATGGAAGATATTATTTATATTATGTACTTGATAAGGTTAGTGTTGTTTCGGTAGCGGTATGCGATACTCCTGCAGGAAGATATGAATTTCTCGGATATGTGCATTATAAGGATGGAACGAAGCTGGGAGATAGAAAAGGTGATGAACCTCAGTTTGATCCGGGTGTATTAACAGAGGGAGATAGAGCTTATCTTTACACAGGCTTCTGTCCAAGAGGTGACAAGTCCAGAACCGGTTCATATATGGTTGTACTTGGTCCCGATATGCTCACAATAGAAGAGGAGCCTGTGCTTATAGCACCGGGCATTGAGAATCCTGATAAGTTTGGATTTGATGGACATGAGTTCTTTGAGGCTCCTTCTATTAGAAAAAGAGGAGAATTATATTACTTTATCTACTCATCTATATGGATGCATGAGCTGTGTTATGCAGTCAGTGAATCCCCTGCCGGTCCCTTTGAATTTAAAGGAACCATAATAAGTAATGCTGATATAGGAATCTCAACCTATAAGGAGGCAGACGTTCCGGGTAATTTCGGTGGTAATAATCATGGAAGTATAATCGAGATAGGAACAAAATGGTATATCTTTTATCACAGACACACAAATGGTACCTGGTACAGCCGTCAGGGCTGTGCTGAGCCAATTACATTTGAAGCTGACGGTACTATTCCTCAGGTTGAAATTACCACGCAGGGCTTAAATGGTGAACCTCTTACAGGCGAAGGAGAGCATATGGCCTACACAGTCTGCAACATCATGATAGATAAGCAGGCACTGTATATCGGGGAACCCGGAAATCCTACTGTAAAGGAAAGACTGGATGATGGAATGGAATATCCTCAGGCATTTATTGCAGGAATAAAGAATAATACAATCCTTGGATTTAAATATTTTAACTGTATGGGTATCAATGCATTTGAGATAAAAACCAGAGGATATGGAGATGGTGTATTCGAGTTAAGAACTGATTTAAATAAAGAGGCCATTGGAAAAATCCAGGTACATAATGATAACGAATGGACAAGCTATGAAACAGATATAGAGCTGCCGGATGGAGTATACCCTATATATATCACATTTAAAGGAAACAGCTCTTCACTGCAGCTTCTCAGCTTCAGTCTGATCAACAGGAGTAATAAGTAATGAAAACAAAGATTAAAATTAAAAATGATGCTGTAATAAGTAAGATAGATGAAAGAATATACAGTTCTTTTATAGAGCACCTGGGACGCGCAGTGTATGGCGGAATATATGAGCCGGATCATGAAACTGCAGACGATATGGGATTCAGGAAGGATGTTATGGATCTTATAAAGGAACTGAACATTCCTATGATCAGATATCCCGGTGGAAACTTCGTTTCAGGCTATAACTGGGAGGATGGCACCGGAGAAAAGTCCAAAAGACCAAGAAAGCTCGAGCTGGCATGGAATTCGATTGAGACCAATGATGTTGGAATAGATGAGTTTCAGGAATGGGCAAAGAGGGTATCCTCAGATGTGATGATGGCAGTGAATCTTGGAACAAGAGGGGCAGATGATGCCAGAAATCTTGTTGAGTATTCCAATCAGAAGACTGCAACATATTATGCAGATATGCGCCGTAAAAATGGTTTTGAGGAGCCTTTTGCCATAAAAACCTGGTGTCTCGGAAATGAAATGGATGGAGACTGGCAGATAGGTACCAAAAGAGCTCAAGAGTATGGTCGTCTGGCCTGTGAAACCGCAAAGCTTATGAAGATGGTTGATCCGTCTATAGAGCTTGTAGCCTGTGGAAGCTCGGGACCTCAGATGCCTACCTTCGGCCAATGGGAAGAAACAGTTCTGAGAGAAGCCTACGAGCATGTGGATTATATATCACTCCACAGCTATTATGGAAATCCTGATAATAATTCTCAGGAATATTTGGGCTCTGCTTGTATCATGGACGGATTTATTAAAGATGTTGTAGGAATATGTGACAAAATAAAAGAAGAAAAGAAGTCTGATAAAGATATCATGCTTTCCTTTGATGAGTGGAATGTATGGTTCCACAGCAATGAACAGGATAAAAAACAGGAACCATGGCAGATAGCACCACCTCTTCTTGAGGATATGTATAATCTTGAGGATGCAATCGTGGTGGGAGATCTGATGATCACACTTCTTAAGAATTCTGACAGAGTTAAGATCGCATGTCTTGCACAGCTTGTAAATGTAATTGCTCCGATAATGACCGTTACAGGTGGCGGAGTATGGAAGCAGACGATATTTTATCCATTTAAATATACTTCACAGAACGGAAGAGGTCAGGCAATTAAAGTTGAGATCGAGTGTGGAACATTTACAGAAGGAAAGGCAGAGAATATTCCGGCAGTAGATGCAGTAGCAGTATTATCTGATGATGAAAATGAGCTGGCTGTATTTGCAGTTAACAGACTTATCGGAGAAGACGCGGAACTGGATATAGACCTAGAAGGATTTGAAGGATATAAGCTTGCAGAACATGTGGCTATGGAGGGTGAAGACCTGAAGGCAGGAAACAGCATAGATAAGCCTGATAATGTTACACCGGTAACAAAAGAAATAAATGATAAGGTTATTCTCAAGGGAGGTTCATGGAATTTCCTGAGATATAAAAAAGCATAAGTTTTCTGAAATATGAAAAGCATTCTGATAAGGAAATTAATTATGAGTAGGTCAATTGAAATTAATAATAGTATTGAAGTCAGATTTATTACTGATGACTCCACTCCCTCCGGAATAAATAAAATAGCTGGGAAGGTTGCAAAGGATACTGAGCTTGTGACTGACTGCAGAACTTCTCAAAAAACCATTGCCATGGGAGACTCAGATCAGCTGGCAGACATGGTGGATGGTCAGCCTGAGAATACTATCAGCGTTATTTATGGTATAGCAGGTGAAAGTGAAAACTTTGATACATTTGCCGGGGACAGCGGAGTTAATATAAGTCAGTTATCCGGGAAAAGAGAGGTCTATTTATTCTGTCCGCTTGCTGAAAAAAGAGTGATCCTGATAGCCGGCAGTGATAAGAGAGGAACTATATACGGACTTTTCCATTTATCCCAGCTGCTTGGAGTATCTCCGCTAGTCAATTGGTCAAATGTAGTTCCGGAGAAGAAGACATTTTCCCTATCAGAAAAAGCTTTCTTTGTTTCAAAGGAACCCTCTGTAAGATACAGGGGCTTCTTTATAAATGATGAATGGCCGGCCTTCGGAAACTGGTGCATGAAGAATTTTGGCGGATTTAATGCAAAAGCATACGAAGGAATCTTCGAACTTCTTCTCAGAATGAAGGGGAATTATCTCTGGCCGGCTATGTGGTCTTCCTGCTTTGCTGAGGACGGACCTGGACTGGAAAGTGCACTTCTTGCTGATGAGCTGGGTATAGTGATGGGGCTTTCGCATCATGAGCCTTGTCTTCGTCATGGTGAAGAATATTCTCATGTCCGGGGTAAGGATTCCATATATGGAGATGCGTGGGATTTTCGTTCAAATAAGGATGGAATAACCAGATTCTGGAGAGATGGTCTGAAACGAAACGGACATCTGGAAAATGTCATCACCGTCGGAATGCGTGGAGAGAGAGACTCCATGATCCTCGGCGAAAAGGCGACTCTGAAGGATAATATAGAGCTGATAAAGGATGTGCTTAAGACTCAGAATCAGCTTATAGCTGAGGAAGTAAATCCAAAGCTTGAAGAGGTTCCCAGGATGATAGCTCTTTATAAGGAAGTAGAGGCTTATTATTACGGCGATGAAAATACTGAGGGGCTGAAGAATACCAGTGATCTGGATAATGTAATACTTATGCTCACGGATGATAATCATGGATATGTGAGAAGTCTTCCTGATGAGGAAATGAAGGATCATAAGGGTGGTTTCGGTATGTACTATCATTTTGATTATCATGGTGAACCAATATCTTATGAATGGATCAACTGTACATATCTCCCTGAGGTCTGGGAGGAAATGACTACTGCTTATGAAAAGAATGTTCGTGAGCTGTGGATAGTAAATGTAGGTGATTTGGGGCTTCAGGAAATGCCTCTTTCATATTTTCTTGATCTGGCATATGACTACGAAAACTATGGAATATCGGCACCTGATAATACAGAGGAATATCTTGGGAGCTGGATGAGACTTCAGTTTGGCAGCGCATTTTCGGATGAAGATATAGATAAGCTGACAGATATGTATAACAGATATACCAGACTTATGCATAACCGAAGACCGGAGCATTTAAATGACAAGGTCTATCATCCTCAGAATTATTATGAGTCATTACGAATCCTGTCTGAGGCAGAGGAAATAGAAAGAGTCTGTGAAACTTTGGAAAACAAATGCCCTGCTCTGAACAGGGATTCTTATATGCAGCTTATATCCTATAACGTTCTTGCGGGAATGAATCTTGTTAAGCTCTGGATATACAGAAGTTTGAATCATTACTATGCTTCTATAGGAGCAGTTATAGCTAATGACTATGCAGAACTCATGAAGAAAGCTTTGAAACGGGATAAAGAGTTAACAGATAAGCTTCACACGGCAGCTTCCGGTAAGTGGTACGGTTTCGGCCTGGGAGCTCATATAGGCTTTAAAAACTGGAATTCTGAAGAATCAGCTAATCCTATTATTGAAGAGATCATTCCGGTTCCGGGTTCGGGACTTATGGCCGGACTCGTAGGAGAAACAGGAGCTTCTGCAGGTATGGAGTGGACCGGAAAGAAGTTATGTATAAAAGAATTTTTTACGGGAGACTCTCTTTCGGATAAACAGACTGCACTTATATTTGTGGCTTCGACAGGAGACGAAGCTGTAAGTTATACAGTCGAGACAGCTTCGCCGGGACTTAGTTTTAATAAGTCAGAGGGAACATTAACACCGGACAAATCCTTTGAATATATAAGAGTTGAAGTAGATAAAACAAAGCTTGCTGAAGAAGCTTCAGCTCCTGAATTTGCAGTTGTTTATGAAGGGGGAAGGATTACATTCACAGTAGAACCGTGCATTGTAAATCCTTCAGTAATAGAGACTATAAAATCCTGGGAAATCGATAACGTTTGTATAGAACAGAGTGGTTTAGCCGTTATAGATGCTGCTCATTACTCGTCAAAAGCAAGTAAAGGCATAAAGGAATTCAGAACAGTTAAAGCTCTCGGCAGATGTGAAAATGCCGTTAAACTGTTTGACACTTCTGATGTAGATTATTCACCTAAGGCTGACGGGAAAGCAGAGGTCAGTTATACGATATATATAGAACATCCCGGAGAGTATGAGATTACATTTCAGCTGCTTCCGACCCATGCCTATGAATTCGGTAAGCCCATCAGACTTAGCTATAGTGTAAATGAAGAAAAGCACAGTATTGAATATATGACAGAGGACTTAAAGAACGGAGTATGGAATAGCTGGTCTGATGGAGTTATGTCTCATGTGAGACCGGTTAGGGATACTATAACCTTAAAGGAAGGTAAGAATATTATAAGTTTTTATGGGACAGCAGAGGAAAATGTACTGGAGAAGCTGATACTGGTCAAGAAGGGACAGAACCTGCTTCCATCATATCTCGGCCCGAGGGAAAGTGTTATTTATTCAGGACAGCCGAAGGGCGTCGAGGAATCTTAATATACAAGGAGAACAAGCATGAAAATGTCATTTCGCTGGTATGGTACCGGCAATGATTCTGTATCGCTTAAGGATATTAAGCAGATACCCGGAGTAGAGGAAATAGTTTGGGCGCTGCATTATAAGCAGCCCGGTGAGATATGGGAAAAAGAAGAGATACAGAAGGTAAAGGATGAACTGGATGAATACGGCTTTGGAATGGAAGTGGTTGAGTCCGTAAATGTTCACGATGATATAAAAACTGCAGGACCAAACAGGGAACTATATATAGAGAATTATAAACAAACCCTCAGGAATCTGGCTGAATTTGGAGTGAAGGTGGTCTGCTACAACTTCATGCCTGTCTTTGACTGGACAAGAACTGATCTGTTCCATCCGCTTCCTGATGGTTCAACGGCTCTTTATTACGAAAAATCAAAGATCAAACAGGACCCACAGGAAATGGCTGATTATATCCTGAGAGAATGCAAAGGTTATACGATGCCGGGTTGGGAACCGGAAAGAATGGCGGTTCTGAAGGATCTTTTCAGGATGTATGAGAATGTTGATAAGGAAACATTATGGGCTAATCTAAAGTACTTCCTTGAAAGCCTGATGCCCGTATGTCATGAAACCGGAATAAAGATGGCTATTCATCCGGATGATCCGCCGTGGGATATATTTGGACTTCCGAGACTTCTGGTGGATGCTGCTTCTGTAGACAGATTTGTCAATATGGTGGATGATCCTTATAACTGTCTGACACTCTGTAGTGGATCACTTGGTTCTAATCCTGAGAACAATGTTGCAGAAATAGTCAGAAAGCATGCAGACAGGATTGCATTTGCGCATATAAGAAATGTTAAACATTTTCCAAATGGTGATTTTAGTGAAGCATCACACCGTGACTCAGATGGGGACGTGGGAATACTTGAAATTATAAAGGCATATCATGATGCCGGATTTGATGGCTACATCAGACCGGATCATGGCCGCCATATCTGGGGTGAAAAATGCCGCCCGGGCTATGGTCTTTATGACAGAGCACTTGGAATAATGTATATCCTTGGAGCATGGGATTTACTTGATAAGCTTGAGAAATAATTATCTTATGACTGTTTCTCAAAGGAAGGTTGAAGTGAAAAAGAGGTAATAAAATTGCAACTCACAACTAATGGAATAATTGAAGAAAAAACAGCCTGGGAATCTGCCGGAGTAAAGCTTCCGGAATATGATATTACTAAACTCAGGGAGAATACAGCAGTAAACCCTAAATGGATTCATTTTGGAGCAGGCAATATATTCAGGGGATTTATTGCCGGAATAGCTGACAGTCTGATCGAAAAAGGAAAACTGGATGCGGGTATTATTGCTGTTGAAACCTTTGATTCAGAGATAATTGACAGAATATACAACCCCTTTGACATGCTTACTTTATCAATAGGATTAAAACCTGATGGGGGAAGTGTTAAAAGAGTAACAGCAGGAATAGGCGATGCGATAAGTATTATTCAGGGAAAGAAGGATGCGATAAAGAAATATGTGGTTAATCCTTCTCTCCAGATGATTTCCTATACAATTACAGAAAAAGGATATGCCTGTACAGACTTGTCAGGAAATATATTCGAAGGAATAATGTATGATATAGAATCAGGACCTGATAAGGCTATGACTGTTATGGGAATAACTGCAGCGGTACTGAACATGAGATATAAGGCCGGAGCATATCCCATATCTCTGGTCAGTATGGATAATTGCAGTCAGAATGGAAAAAAGCTGAGGGATGCAGTGCTATTCATAGCTGACAGATGGTTGAAAAGGGGATTCGTTGAAAAAGGCTTTATTGATTACATAAGTGATGAATCAAGAGTCGCATTTCCCTGGTCCATGATCGATAAGATAACACCAAGACCGGATGAAAATATAGCCAGAGGTCTTGAAGAACTGGGTATAGAAGCTATGGCTCCGATAGTTACCTCTAAGCATACATTTATTGCTCCATTTGTAAATGCAGAGATACCGGAGTATCTGGTTGTTGAGGACAGCTTTCCAAATGGTCGTCCGCCTATGGAAGAAGCGGGAGTTTATATGACTGACAGAGACACGGTGAATAATGCTGAAAAGATGAAGGTTATGACCTGTCTTAATCCTCTGCATACGGCGCTTGCTATTTCAGGCTGTATACTGGGCTATAAGAAAATATCGGATGAAATGCAGGATGAAGATCTGAAAAAGCTGGTTTATATGCTTGGTGACGAAGGAATGAAGGTTGTAACCAGTCCTGGAATCATAGATCCTAAGGATTTTATAAGGGAGGTTCTGGAGCAGAGACTTCCGAATCCCGGACTTCCCGATACGCCTCAAAGGATAGCAACAGATACAAGTCAGAAGCTGGCTATACGATTCGGGGAAACGATTACCGGCTACTGCTATCAGGGTGAAGAAGAGAAGCTCACTGTAATTCCATTTGTTATTGCAAGCTGGTTCAGATATCTCATTGGGCTTGATGATGAAGGAAATGAAATGCCTCTCAGCCCTGATCCAATGATTGAAATAGTGCGTTCTGCTCTTGTGGGACTGGAACTTGGTAAGGTTAATGAGGATATGTCAGGAATCAACTGGGTTCTTACAAATATAGAATTATTTGGAAGCAACCTGATGGATATAGACAGTCTGGGTATTAAGATAAAGAATTATCTGAAGGAAATGCTTATGGCTCCGGGGGCCTACAGAAAGGTTCTTCATAAGCTTGTTAATGTATAGTGTATTGTATTGTTTTTATTTTATATCAAATGAGATAAAAGGGTGAGAATATGATTAATTTATCGGTATTATTTGCTGACTGGATGATACTTCAAAGAGATACAGATGATAACCTCATATGGGGATATTCTGATAAGAAATCTGATGTCAGTATAATCCTGAAGAATAGCAGTAACGGAGATATCTGTTTTGAAAGCAAGGTTTCTACCAATGAGGATGGCCTGTTTGAAACAAAGATAGGTTCCTATGGCGCAGGTGGGGATTATATTATTGAAATATCAGATGAAGATGAGAAAAAAACCATAGAACATGTAACCTTCGGAGACGTATTTGTCTGTGGTGGACAATCAAATATGGAACTCATGCTGAACCGGACTCTGGAGAGGTATGAAGAAGAATTAAAGACAGTATATGATGAAAATATTAGATATTTTAAGGTTCTGGAAAAATATAATTTTCATAATACCGAGGAAATGCTGACAGAAGGAAAGTGGAAATATGTCCAAAGTCCTCAGATATATGATTTTGGAGCGGTGGCTTACTTTCTGGCATGCGAACTCAGAAAGCTTGAGGATGTGCCTATAGGTATATACAATACAGCCATCGGTGGTACACCGATTAAGTCCTGGTGCTGTGAAAAAACCATGCATCGTCTGGGATTATACGAAGAAGAATTTGAACAGTGTCTGGATGATGAATTTGTTGCAGAGACAATAAAGAGAGAGGCTCAGGAGGATATCAGCTGGAGACAGGAGGCGGATGAAGCCTTTTCTCAGCCGCTTGATAACTGCCAGAAGGGTACGGTTAATATGCCCAGTTTCTTTGAAGATATTCCTGAGCTGGCAGGTAAGATCATGGCCATATACATGCATAAGGATGTAGAGGTTCCGGAGAGTTTCACTGATCAGGAAGTCAAGCTGTATCTGGGTGCTCTTATTGATTCAGATAAAACCTATGTAAACGGTGAACTGGTTGGGGAAACCGGTTATCTGTATCCGCCCAGAATATATAAACTATCACCCGGTGTTTTGAAAAAAGGGAAAAACAGAATTGATATACGGCTTCTTGTGTTCAGAGATCAGGGCGGTTTCATGCCGGGAATGAATTATAAGCTTAAGACAAAAAGCGGCGAGGAAATATCTCTCGAAGGAGAGTGGGATTATGAAATTGTAAAGGAAATGCCATACTTTCCTAATCTTACATTTTTCGCCTATAAAGCAACAGGCGTTTTTAACGGCATGATATATCCTCTCAGAAGACAGAAGGTTCTTGGTGTATTCTTTTATCAGGGAGAGTCAAATGTAGGAGATTACAAAACTTATAAGGAAGAATTTGAAAGCTGTATCAAGGACTGGAGAGACCTTTGGAATAACTCTGACCTTCCGTTTATTTTTGTCCAGATAGCAAGCTGGTGTGAAGGAAGAAAGAAATTCGGTGATATGAGAGCTTACCTTGCAGATGAGCAGAGAAAATGTACCGAACTTCCGCAGACTGCCATGGTGCAGGCTTATGATCTCGGAGAATATAATGACCTTCATCCTACAAATAAAAAGGAGGTTGGACGAAGGCTGGCTCTGGCAGCAGAGGATCTTGTCTATGGAAAGGAAGAATATGTTCCGGGACCTGAACTCAGAGAGATAAGCTGGGGGGCCAATAACAATGATGGATATATAAAGGTTGAGATAACCTTTAGTGAAGATCTGATATTATCCCATGGAATAGGTGTGATAGTTGATGATACACGCGATGAAGAGAATATAAGAGGTTTTCACTATATAAAAGATTCAGAAAGATATGAAGCTGAAGCTGAGTTTTTGGAATCTGATAAGGTAATTGTAAAAATCCCTGCAGATGCTGAGGCAGTCAGCTATGCATGGGCAGACAGTGCTCTGGAGGCTAATCTTTATTCTGAAGACAGACTTCCGGTAGTGCCATTTTATGAGAAAAGGTGAAGAGTATGATTAGAGAAGTGAAGGTTGAAAATGGAATAGTAAAGGGAGTTGCATCAGCAGACCCGAGAGTAACGGCATTTAAAGGAATACCCTATGCAGCGCCGCCTGTAGGAAAGAACAGATGGAGAGCACCTCAGCCCTGTGAAGACTGGGACGGAGTTCTTCTTGCGCAGGAGTTTGCGCCTATATCCATGCAGGATCAGCCGGGAGTCGGAACGGATGTTTATTGTAAGGAATGGCATGTAGATCCTGATATCCCTATGGATGAGGACTGCCTGTATCTGAATGTATGGACTCCTGCCAAAAGTGCAGATGAGAAGCTTCCTGTACTGGTGTGGTTTTTCGGAGGTGCCTTCCAGTGGGGCTATACAGCAGAGATGGAATTCGATGCGGAAAGACTTGCCAGAAGAGGAATCATAGTTGTAAGCGTTAATTACAGACTTGCGGTAATGGGCTTCCTTGCACATCCCGAGATCACAAAGGAGAATCCGGATGCACCTGCTAATTTCGGGCTGATGGATCAGCAGGCAGGACTTCACTGGGTATATAGAAATATAGAAGTCTTTGGTGGAGATCCCGAAAAAATAACTATAGCCGGCCAGTCTGCAGGTGGAGGAAGTGTTCTCCAGCAGCTTACATGTGAAGATAACAGAGACATAGTAAAGGGTGCCGTTATCTTCAGTGGAATGATCGATATGGAAGGCATGCAGGGGGATATATTTAATCCGCTTACACTTGAGGAGGCAGAAAAAAACGGTGAAGCTTTTTTTGAATATATCGGTGTAAAAAGTCTCGAAGAGGCAAGACAGATAGACGCTTCTAAGATTCGTGATCTGTATGGAGAGTATTCTCCTATGAATTTTGCTCCGAATATGCCGCCTGATATGTCTAAAAAAATGTTCCCTATAAAGGATGGAAAACATTATGTTGGTGATCCTCTTAAGAGACTTATAGCAGGTGATTGTCCGGATGTACCGGTTATTACCGGATACACCAGTGATGAGTTTACATTTGATGGAGTCAATATAGTAGAAAAGAGTGTTAAAAAATCTGTAGCTGATGCGATTAAGCTGGATAAAGAAAATGGAAGAAACAGAAGCTTTTACTGCTACTGCTTCGATCCTGATATCCCCGGAGAGGATAATCCGGGAACCTTTCATTCAGTAGATCTGTGGTTCTGGTTTGAAACATTAAGCAAATGCTGGAGACCATTCAGAGGAAGACATTTTGATCTTTCGAGAAAGATGTGCAATTACTTTGCCGATTTTGTTAAAACCGGTGATCCAAATGGTCCGGATGATGACGGAACCGATATGCCAGAATGGAAGCCATTCAATGATGAAGAAAATATAATTACATTAAAATGTGATCAGGAGTAAAAGAAATTGTTTATAACCGACGATTTTATTCTTTATAACGATACCGCACGTGAGTTGTATCATGAATATGCGGAGAATATGCCGATAATAGATTATCATAATCATCTGAATCCACAGGAGATCAGCGAAGACAGGATGTATGAAAATATAACATCAGTCTGGCTTGGTGGAGACCATTATAAGTGGAGAGCTATGCGTGCCCAGGGCTACTCGGAAGCTATGATTACAGGAAATGCACCGGACTATGATAAGTTTCTTGCATATGCTGATACTGTTGAGAACTGTTTTGGTAATCCGCTCTATCACTGGACTCATCTTGAACTGAAAAGATATTTTGATATAGATGAAACTCTGAATAAGGAGACCGCACAGTCTATATGGGAAAGATGTAATGAAAGGCTCAAAGACAGAGATTTTTCTGCTCAGAATCTTCTCAGAAAACAAAGAGTTGAAGTGCTGTGTACAACAGATGATCCTGCGGATGATCTGAAATGGCATAAGAAGATAAGAGAGACGATAAGTGATATAAAGGTTTATCCGTCCTTCAGACCGGGAAATGTACTTGATATAGAAAAGAATACATTTGCGGACTATATAAATAAGCTGGGCGAGGTTTCAGATGTTAAGATTAAGGATATAGATGACCTTGTTGAGGCTCTTAAGAGAAGGCTGATTTTCTTTAAAGAAAACGGATGCAGGGTGACAGACCATAGTCTTGAATGTGATTTTTTCAAGGGCTATAATAAGGACGAAGCAAACAGGATTTTCACTGAAAGAATGAGTCTTGGGAAAATAACTCCGGATGACGGAGCGATGTATCGGGGCGTTATACTTACTGAGCTTGGAAAGCTTTATTCAGATAAGGACCTTGTTATGCAGCTTCATATAGGTGCTCTCAGAAATAATTCTGTCAGAAAGTTTAAAGAACTTGGAGCCGATACCGGTTTCGACAGTCTAAGTGATATGTGCTACGCACCGCAGCTTGGAGCACTTATGAATGAGATGGACAGGACAGACAGGCTTCCCAAAACAATTCTTTACTGTTTAAATCCCAGGGATATGGCTATGCTGATGGCTATGGCAGGCAACTATCAGGGAAATGAACAGGGGATCAGAAGCAAAATACAGCTTGGAAGTGCCTGGTGGTTTAATGATCATCTTCATGGTATGGAGGAGCAGCTGCAGGTACTCAGCGATATGGGACTTCTTTCAGGATTTGTTGGTATGTTGACGGATTCGAGAAGTTTTCTTTCATTTCCGAGACATGAGTATTTCAGAAGAATACTATGTAATAAAATAGGCGAAATAATAGAAAAAGGTCAGTATCCTAAGAATATGGAATTCCTCGGCAGCATGGTAAGAAATATATGCTACCACAATGCTGCAGAGTATTTCAGACTATAGTAACAGGCTCCTGCCTGGATAAGCAGTCACCTAAGGTGACTGATGAGGAGAAATATATACCAAATGAATATAGACGAAGTAAAAATAAAACTGAAACAGACAGGAATTATTCCCGTTGTTGTGATAGATAATGAAGAATCTGCGGAACCATTGGCAGAGGCACTTCTAAAGGGAGGACTTCCCTGCGCGGAGATTACATTTCGTACCTCTGCAGCAGAGGGCGCAATAAGAAGAATGTCTGATAAATATCCGGAGCTTCTTGTGGGAGCGGGTACTGTTCTTAATAAGGAACAGACAGACAGAGCTGCAGAGGCTGGTGCAAAGTTTATGGTCAGTCCGGGTTTTAATCCTGAAAATGTCAGGTATGCATTAAGTAAAGGAATACCATTTATTCCGGGCACTCAGACACCGGGAGAGATGGAACAGGCCATGGCTCTGGGACTGGATGTGGTTAAGTTCTTTCCTGCAGAACCATCCGGAGGACTTAACATGATAAAGGCTGTTGCAGCAGCATATACGAAGCTTTCTTTTATGCCTACCGGCGGAATAAATGCCGATAATGTAAGACAGTATCTGATGTATGACAGGATAATAGCCTGTGGTGGCAGCTGGATGGTAAAAAAGGATCTGATAAATTCAGGAGATTTTGCTGAGATAGAGAGGCTTGTCAGAGAAGCTGCGGATATTATGAGGTCTATAAGAGAGATATAAGATAATAAAAGACCTGTCACTGAAGGTGACTGATGAGGGGAAAATGGATTTAAAGATAAAGTCAAAAAATGAATGTGAATATGATATGGTTGCTCTTGGCGAGGTTATGCTGAGATTTGATCCGGGTGAGGGCAGGATACGAACAGCCCGAACCTTCAGAGTATGGGAAGGCGGAGGAGAATACAATGTTTCCCGTGCGCTTCATAAATGTTTTGGACTTAAGACCGGAATAATAACTGCCATAGCAGATAATGAAGTTGGCAGACTGGTTGAAGATCTTATAGAGCAGGGTGGAGTTTCAACAAGTCTTATAGTACATAAACAGACAGATGGAATAGGAAAGCTGTGCCGGAATGGAATCAATTTCACAGAAAGGGGCTTTGGAATAAGAGGAGCTCTCAGCTGCTCTGACAGAGCCAATACAGCTATTTCGCAGGCTGCCGCTGAAGATTTTGATTTTGAATATATATTTGGAGAACTTGGTGTACGCTGGTTCCATACAGGAGGAATATATGCGGCTCTTTCCGAGGAATCTCAGAATACAGTTATAGAAGCCTGCAAAACAGCAAAAAAATACGGTACAATAGTTTCCTATGACCTGAACTTCCGTCAGTCTCTGTGGGAAACCTGCGGTGGTATTGAAAGAGCGAGACAGATAAACAGAGAGATAGTAAGATATGCCGATGTCCTAATCGGAAGTGAAGAGGACTTTGTTATGTGTCTCGGATATGAAACGGAAGAAATAGACAGCAGTTTTAAAGATCTGAATGTTGAAAGCTTCAAAAGGATTCTTCTTAAGACCTCATCTGATTTTCCTAATATCAGAGTTATAGCAAATATGCTTCATACAGTTAAAACTGCATCCGTTAACGACTGGAAGGCTCTTTGCTGGTCTGAAGGAAATATATGTATGTCAGACGAGTATAACGATCTGGAGGTTCTCGATCGAGTAGGTATAGGAGATTCCTTTGCGGCCGGATTTATATATGGTCTTATGACTACGGATGATCCAAGTTTGGCTGTGAATTATGGTGCGGCTCACGGAGCACTTGCAATGACTACTCCCGGAGACACATCCATGGCAACTCTGAGTGAGGTTGAAGCAGTAATGAACAAATCAGGAGCACGAGTAAAGAGATAAAGCATGGAGAAAAACGTGAATATGAAAAAAAAGGTAGCGGTATTAGTATCCGGAATATATGGTTCCATGAATAGTGATATTCAGGTGGGCTTAAGTGAAACCGCTTTAAAGCTGGGAATAAAGCTCATATTTTTTGTAAGCTTCAGTGATGGTTTCAGTCGTGAATTCTACGATAAGTATGTTAAGTATGATGAAGGAGATATAGTATCCTTTAAGCTCCCTGACTTTAATGATTTTGACGGAATTGTACTGATGGCAGATTCATTTTCGCCGGATTATAAAGAGCGTGTGGAAAAACTGCTTGAAAATGTAAGCATTCCTGTTATGTGTCTTGGGGAAGGGAAAAAAGAATATTATTCCCTTGAAAATAATGATGATAAATCCTTCTGTAATGTGGTAGAGCATATCGTGACAGAACATGGCTGTAAGGATATTTATCATGTTGCCGGCAGCAAGGACTATGATTTTACCTTTGACAGAATCAATGCATATAAGAGTGTGCTTAAGGAACATGGTCTTCCCTGCGAAGATGACAGAGTATTTTTCGGAACCTTATGGAGAGACTGTGGTGAGCCGGCTCTGGAATATATCCTGCAAAAATGTGCTGAAAAAGGAAAGAAATATCCGGATGGTATAGTCTGTGTCAATGATTATACAGCAATAGGTATAATCGATGCCTGTAGAAAAAGAGGAATAAGAGTTCCTGCAGATATCATAGTTACCGGTTATGACGGAATAGAGGTTGCAAATATGGGACGGCCGTCCATTACTACCTGCAGCCAGCCTTTTTATGAGATGGCTGAGATTTGTCTTGTAACTCTTCAGAAGATATGGAACGGAGAAAAGGTAGACGGAAAGTTTCAGGCAACCGGTAAGATAATAAAGAATCAGTCCTGTGGATGTGTGCCTATGGATGTAGACAATACCGATGAAGTAAGACAGGTATATAGTGAAAGAATGGGTAAGATGGAGTACCTCGCCCAATCTACAACAAATATGATACTGAGTCTGTCAAACAGCAGCTCTATGGATGAGTGTTTCAATGAAATCCAGAAGAATGCTATGGTTGATACCGGTTTTAAGAACTTTGTTCTTTGTCTGGCTCCAGGTTGGGATAAGCAGAGAGTTATAGATGACAGCTACAATATGGATGATGAAGAGATGACGGTAGTAGCCGGATTCATCGGTGATAAAGCAGTTGAAAGGGGAAGCTTCAGAAGAAAACAGATACTTCCCGACGCTCTTCTGGATGATCCGAATCCATATTATATATTTTCTGTTCATCATCTGCAGTACTACATGGGTTATATTATAGTGACGCCTGAACTGAAGGATTTTAATCAGCTTATTATGAAATCCTGGCTGGTTAATCTGGGGGCAATGCTCGAGAATCTGAGAATAAGAAGACAGCTGCATATAACAGTAGAGCGTTTAGAGAATCTTTATAACAGAGATATGCTTACGGGACTTTATAACAGACGCGGATATGAATTCTTCTTCCCGGATTATTATGAGAAGTGTCTTAAAAACAATACCAATCTTGCAGTTCTTCTGATCGATATGGATGATCTGAAAATGGTTAATGACAGCTATGGTCATCCTGAAGGAGACTACAGTCTTTGTACCATTGCAGAGGCCATGACAAGAGCATCACGTTATGGAGAAATCTGCCTCAGAACAGGTGGAGATGAGTTTGTTGTTCTTGCTATGGATTATTCTCAGGCGAAGATAGAAAATTATATAAAGGTGCTTCGAGAGGGTATCGAAGAGAGAAGAAACAGAGATATGAAGAAATATCCGATAAGTGTCAGTGTCGGCTCATGTATTCTTGTGCCATCCGATAAGGACAGAAGGAATATACAGGAGATATCGGAGGAATATATCAGATTGGCAGATGCTGAGATGTATAAGGAAAAGAAGCTTCATAAAAATGAAAAAAGTGCTGCCAAATACAGATTTAGTGAGGAAGTATAGATGAAAAAAGTATTTAGAAGAATAACAGGGATTACAGTTGCAGCATTGCTTATGGTTTCCATGGCTGGCTGTGGAAATGGGAACGGTGGCAACAACACAGAAGCTACTGAAAATACTGAGGAAGCTGTGGTTGAAGAACAGGAGGAACCTCAGGAAACTATAGCAAAGGTAGAAGAAGTGGAAGGTAATCTGATGAAGAACGGCTTCTTTTCAGATGATGATGTGAGCATGTGGTCTATAGAGTCGGGGGCTTCCAAAATAAGTATCGGCTCGGACAGCGCTGAAGCTGCAGAGGGATATCCTACCTATGGTATTATAGACAGAGATGCATCTACTTCATCCCCATATGACTGTTTTGCACAGGATGTTACAGATACTCTGAAAAGCGGTGTGACATATAATTATGAATTCTACGCAAAGCTTTCCTCCGATTACGAAGGGGCTCCGGCTGATCAGAGGGTTGTTGATTTTGCACCTTATATAACAGTAGGTGGACAGACAAATTATCTGGGTTCTTATTCATCAGAGATAACCGGTAATCCAAGCAATACTCTTGAACCCGGAGAGTGGACCAAATTCTCCGGAACATTTACTCCGATGTTTGATGGAACAGCTGAAAAGGCTGTAATCCGTATCATAGAACAGGGAACTGATTATGGAAATGGAGTTTGTGTAAAGGGCGATTATTACTTAGCAGGTGTGAAGCTTGTTCCTGAAGGCGGAGCTGAAGGTGGAGAAGAAAATGCTATGGGCGTAGAGGAAGATATTCAGAACCTAAGAGATGTACTAGCGTCAGCAGATGGACTCGGTGATGATGCCATATGCGGAACCTGTCTTGGTTCAGTAGGTGTTAATGATGGCAATCTCATGAAGCTTGTTGAAAAACATTTTAATGCAGTTACTCTTGAAAATGAGTTGAAGATGGATAGTATGTTCGGTTATAATAATGATTCTGTTCCTGCAGGTTCTGTTCACGAAGAGGAGCTTAATGGTGAGAAAATAATGGTTCCGACTCTTGACAATTCAAGAGCAGATGCTATTCTTGATAAGATTGTAGAGTGGAACAGTTCAAATCCGGACAAGCAGATAAGAGTGAGAGGACATGTGCTGGTATGGCATTCCCAGGCACCGGAATGGTTCTTCCATGAGGATTATGACAAGTCAAATGATTATGTATCCCAGGAAGAGATGGATAAACGTCTTGAGTGGTACATAAAGTCTGTTCTTGAGTACTATACCGGAGAAAACAGTAAGTATAAGGGACTGTTTTATGGATGGGATGTTGTTAATGAGGCAATAAGTGACAGCACTGGTACCTATAGAACTGATACAGAACCGGGAAGTGATCAGCTTTCTGATTCTACACATGGAAGCAAGTCCAGCTGGTGGAAGGTATACGGAAGTAATGAATTTATTATAAATGCATTTAAGTATGCAAACAAATATGCTCCCGCTGACCTTGAATTATATTATAATGATTATAATGAGTGTGACTCTAATAAGCTGAAGGGTATAGTTCAGCTTCTGGAGGATGTCAAGGCAGGTGAAGACACAAGAATAAGCGGCTTCGGAATGCAGGGACATTATACGGTAAATGCACCTTCTTCTGGTCAGATAGAGGATGCCGTCAGAGCATACAGCGAAGTTGTTGACAAGGTGATGCTGACTGAGCTTGATGTTAAGGTAAGTCCTATGTTTGATGGTACTGAGGAGGCACTTCCGGATGAATATGCAAGACAGGCAGCTTATTACAGTTCTATATATGAACTTCTCAAAAAGCTTGATAAGGAAGAAGGTATCAATGTTTCAGGTATAACAATCTGGGGCGTTATAGATACTTATTCATGGCTTCAGCAGCAGAGCAATGTAGGCGGAGGAGCAACAGGAAAGATCCTTCAGTGTCCACTGCTTTTTGATGGAAAATATAAGGCTAAGCCTGCTTTTTGGGCACTGGTTGATCCATCAACAGTAGATGCCTCCATTCTTGAGGTTAAGAGACCGACTATTGAAATCAAAAAAGGAACAGCATCTATAGGTGAGGATATAGATTCTGCCTGGGATGAGGTTGAGGCTATTCCTCTTGATATAAAAGTTCAGGGAACCGAAGCAACCTGTGAGGCAAAACTTCTCTGGGATGAGGAGAATCTTTATGTATTATTTGACGTAAAGGATAAGGTTCTAAATGATTCCAGCGAGGATGATTATCAGCAGGATTCCATAGAAGTATTTATAGATGAGACTAATTCAAGAGCCGGTTCATATGATGCCGGAGATAAGCAGTATCGAGTAAGTTTTAATAATAAACTCAGCTTTAATGGAGAAAAATGTCTTGAAGAATATATCACATCATCTGCTAAAACTACTGATGATGGATATATAGTTACAGCAGCCATAAAGTGGAGTGAAATAACACCTGAAGCCGGAACCGAGATAGGGCTTGAGCTTCAGATAAATGATGCAGGAAGTGATGGAACAAGAAGAGGTACCATGAGCTGGGCAGATGATACAGGAACCTGTTATATGAACCCATCAATGTTCGGTCATGCTGTATTGGTAGAATAAAAAAAATATTCTGAGCAAGGCGAAGAATTAAAAAAAGGAGAAATGAAAAATGAATCATGACAAATATGTAAGTCCTCTTTCAGAGAGATACGCAAGTAAGGAGATGCAGTACATCTTTTCACCGGATAAGAAGTTTAAGACCTGGAGACGTCTCTGGATAGCATTGGCAGAAGCAGAAATGGAGCTTGAGCTTCCGGATGAAAATGGTAATCCACGTATCAATCAGGAGATGATAGATGAGCTGAAGAGCCATGCTGAAGATATAGATTACGAAATGGCAAAGGCTGAAGAGGCAAAGGTTCGTCATGATGTAATGGCACATGTACATACATATGGTGCTTCCTGTCCAAAGGCTGCAGGTATAATCCATCTTGGTGCTACCAGCTGCTATGTGGGTGATAATACAGATGTAATAATAATGACAGAGGGACTTCAGCTGGTACGTAAGAAGCTCCTTAATGTTATAAATGAGCTTTCAAAGTTTGCCATGGAGTATAAGGATCTTCCTACTATCGCATTTACACATTTTCAGCCGGCACAGCCTACTACAGTAGGTAAGAGAGCTACACTCTGGATAAATGAACTCTATATGGATCTTCAGGATGTAGAATACATGATATCTCAGCAGAAGCTTCTTGGTTCCAAAGGTACTACCGGAACTCAGGCTTCCTTCCTGGAGCTGTTCAATGGAGATCATGAAAAGGTAAAGAAGTTAGATAAGCTTATAGCAGAGAAGATGGGCTTTGATGATGTATATCCGGTTTCCGGACAGACATATTCACGTAAGGTAGACAGCAGAGTTCTGAATGTTCTTGCCGGCATTGCTCAGTCAGCTCATAAATTCTCCAATGATATAAGACTGCTTCAGCATCTGAAGCAGATAGAAGAGCCATTTGAGAAGAACCAGATAGGTTCATCTGCTATGGCTTATAAGAGAAATCCTATGAGAAGTGAGAGAATTGCTTCTCTTGCAAACTATGTTATCGCAGATGCAATCAACCCGGCTATTACAGCATCAACCCAGTGGTTTGAAAGAACACTGGATGATTCAGCTAACAAGAGAATATCAGTTCCTGAGGCATTTCTTGCAGTAGACGGAATACTGGATCTCTATCTGAACGTAGTTGACGGTCTTGTGGTTTATGATAAGGTTATCTATGCAAAGTTCATGGAAGAGATTCCTTTCATGGCTACAGAGAACATCATGATGGATGCAACAAAGGCCGGTGGAGACAGACAGGAGCTTCATGAGAAGATAAGACAGTATTCCATGGAGGCAGGGGCTGTTGTAAAGAAGGAAGGAAAGCCAAATGATCTTCTTCAGAGAATAGCAGCTGATCCTGCTTTTGGAAGAACACTGGAAGAGCTTGAAAGCCTGATGGAGCCATCGCTCTATGTTGGACGAGCACCTCAGCAGACAGAGGAATATATAAACGAAGTTATTAAGCCTCTGCTTAACGCTAATAGTGAAGAACTTGGTCTTACAGCGGAGATAAATGTATAGTCGGAAGTGACATTATATGGAGTAATCTATGAAAAGATTATTATATTTATGCACAGGAATAATAATATCAATATCAGTATTTCTCTTTGGGATAACTGTAAATGCCGAAGAAAGAAGATTTCCTTCAGGTGAAGAATCAGGGGAGATTATTGTTCATGAAGATCCTGACGCCGTTCTTCAGGAGGGAGGCAAAGACCTTCCTGAGCTTCAGTACTGTCATCAGAATGCTTTAGGTGCGTTAAGTTATGATGCTACGTACAGCGCTTTGGAAAAAAGACTGACTGAAGCATGGAAGAAGCTGGATTATGACTGGATTGATATTACAGATATCGGTATTTCATTTGATGATATATCAGAATATTATTACAGTATTCTCAATGATCATCCGGAGTTCTTCTATGTTAAGAATAAACATGAATTTATGTCAGTCAATAAAAATCTTTACATAGGTGCTAATTATATTTCCAGTGATAAGGCTGAAGTATCTAAAATGATAGCCGATTATGATCAGGCTTTAGAGGATTTTCTCAGTAATGTAAATGATAACTGGAGTGATCTTGAGAAAATAACATTTATCAATGACTACATAACAAAGCTTTGTCAGTATGATCAGAGCCAGTCCCTCACTAACAGCCATAATGCTTATGGTGTTCTGGTTGATAATATAGCCGTCTGTGAGGGCTATGCACTTGGCTTTAATCAGCTTGCCGGGCTGCTTGGAATAAAGAGTTATCTGGTTACAAGTAATAAGATGAATCATGCCTGGAATATGGTTCAGTTAAACGGAAAGTATTATATGGTCGATGTTACCTATAATGATCCGGGAACTGCATTTACAAAGCTGGATACTCTTGGATTGTCTGAGCATGAATATCTGTTAAAGAGTTATGAATGGTTTAATTCTTCTGATGGTCGACACACAGCTGATGATTATAATGTCAGAGGATTAGTATCATATACTTTAGCTGATGATACATATTATGATTCGTATTTCTGGAATAACAATCACTGTGGTTTTGAATATATACACGGGGCGTGGTATTCCTTTGACGGATCCGGAATAAGTGAATATACATGTGACGGAACTGACTGGAAGCTTCAGAATCAGGTGCTGGATCTTAGCAGTAAATTGGTAGTTGAGTTCTCGGCAGCCATCTTAGGCTCAAGCGAAGTACTGATTACTTCACACAGTAATGAAATAATCTATAATCTTCCATACCAGGTGGAAGCGTATAATGTAATAACAAAAACAACAAGGACATTATATGAAATCGACTCATCGGAAATACCAGGGAAACAGGTATATGGTGTACTGAGAACTTCCGATGATGAGATAATATGTCGTGTATCGAATTCAGCTATTGCATCAGGAGATCTGATAACAATCAATCTATATGAGAGTCCTGCATCAGGGCTTCCCGAAGTAACAATAAAGAACGGAAATAACTCCTGGACAAGCTTTCCTAATTCAGGAAGAACCTATACTACCAATAAACAGGTTACCATTGAAGTTGGTAGCGGGGATTTTACTTCAGGATATTACATGTCAAAAAATAAAGCATCCAGAGCCAAGCTGTCAGGCTTTACTGATAGTGACTGGCTGCCTATTCCTTCAGGAGGTATCGAATTAAAGACTACAGGTTCATATAATATATATGTCAGAGTAATGGATTCGGCCGGAAATTATAAGTATGTGGGCACAAATGTGATCAGAGCGGATTATGATAAACCTGTAATAACTGCCGGTAATGGTTCGGGAACTTATTATGATAAAGTTACCGTTACCATAGAGGATGATAATCCGGGCAAGGTTTATGTGGATGGAACTGAGGTTGCTATGGAATTAAATACCATAGAAATAACAGCCACTGACACTGAGAAAAGAACCATTACAGCATATGATCTGGCAGGAAATCAGTCATCTCTTGAAATCAAGCTTTTGAAGAAGCAGGATCAGCAACAGAACCAGAATCAGGAGGAAGATCTGTATAGCAAGTATCCTGATCCTTACAGTGTTGTGAGAGTAATCGATAATATAAAGTATAAGCTTACCAAGACTACGAGTGGTGATATAGGTGTTATGGTCTGCGGCCATAAGAATAAGAATGTAACAAAAGTCACCATTCCCGATGAGATATATGTTTTAGGTTTCAGATATCGTGTGAGTGCTATAGATGATAAAGCTTTCTCCGGATATAAAAAGCTTAAGACTGTCACTATCGGTTATTCTGTAGAAAAAATTGGTGATAAAGCATTTTATAAATGTACTTCTCTTAAAAAGATAGTACTTCCTACCTATATCAGAACCATAGGCTCCCAGGCCTTTTATGGCTGTAAGAAGCTTAAGTCTGTTACAATACAGTCAAAGAGACTTAAAAGTGGAAAGATTGGGAAGAAAGCATTTTCGAACATAAACAAAAAAGCAGTATTTTATGTTCCTAAATCAAAGTATAAATTGTATAAAAAGTTGATCAAAAAGGCAAAAGCGCCTTCAAAATGTAAGATAAAGAAGGTTAAATAATTGAGACGATTCTATAATAAAAATGTAAAATATTATGCTATGATTCTTTCTCTTGGAGTGATTCTCGGACTTAGCGCATGTGGCAAAAAAGATGACGAAGAGGATTTCGAAGATTTCGAGATAGAAGAAATGTTTGATGATGAAGATTTCAGTGATGAAGACTTTAGTGATGAAGATTTTGGCGATTATGAAATAGTCGAGGATGATTCAGATGATTCGGATGAAGAAGAATTTGATGAGGACTTTGACGAGGAAGAATATGGCAATATTCCGGATAAGGAAAAGATAACCATAAATGAGACTATGGAGAAAACCGGAGATGGAGAGCATGTGATCACTGCTGATAATCAGTCAGCGGATTATTCAAATGTTAAGATAATCAAGTCCGGCAATTCTGAAGGTGATGAAGCAGATTTTTATGGTGATAATGCTGCTGTTTTTGCAACAAATGGAGGAACCCTCGGTCTTTCAAGCATAGTCATGGAAACAAACGGTAAGCATGCAAACGGTGTATTCTCTTATGGAGAAGGAACTACAGTGAATGTTTCGGATTCGGTAATAGAAACATCGGGTGACTGCTCCGGAGGTCTCATGACTACCGGCGGCGGAACCATGAATGCTACAAATATGAACATTCATACCACAGGAAGATCATCAGCAGCTATCCGTTCAGACAGAGGCGGCGGAAAGGTAAATGTCACAGGTGGTTCCTATGTGACAGACGGAACAGGATCTCCTGTTATATATTCAACAGCTGACATAAGAGTAAGTGAAGCAATAATGAAATCAACAGCTTCCCAGGGAGTGGTTGTAGAAGGCAAGAATTCCGTAACACTTGAAGATGTGGATATGGTTGCTGATAACAATACAAAAAACAGTGATAAATCAGATTATTATCAGGCAGTTATGATATATCAGTCCATGTCGGGAGATGCCCAGCAGGGATCGGCAGCCTTCACCATGAGTGAGAGCTTCCTGACAAACAAAAAAGGTGATGTATTCTTTGTAAATAATACCAATGCAGTTATTTCTTTAGTTGATTGCGGCATCATTAATGAAGATAATGATGGATTATTCCTAAGAGCTGCAGCAGCAGGCTGGGGCAAGGAAGGAGCTAACGGAGCTAATGTTTTTCTGAAGACCGGTGATCAGCTTATTGAAGGTGATATATTAGTTGATGATATATCCACTATGAATATGTACCTTGCCAGTGAATCAGAGCTTATCGGAGCAATTAATTCTGACGGAAAGGCCGGTGATATATATGTTGAAATAACCGGTGAATCCAAATGGACACTTACCGCTGATTCATACATAACCAGTCTGACATGTGATAAATCGTCAATTGTTCTTGACGGACATAAGCTGTTTGTTAATGGCGAGGAGTATAAAGAAGGTACTGAGTCAACAGGTAAGGCGGTTGAAGAAAAGGAAATAGGTGGCGGTGATATGCAGGCTCCTCCTGATGACAAAGGCGGTCCGGATGGTGGCAATCCACCGGAGAAACCGGATGGAGAAGATAAAAAACTGGGAGAAGAACCTCCTGAAAAACCGAATTGATATATGTTGTTCCGGATGATTGAAGGAAGTCGAAAAATCTAAAGAGGATATAAGTATGAAATATTTTGTAACAGGTGTATGCGGACAGCTGGGACATGATGTAATGAATGATCTGGCTGCAAGAGGCTATGAAGGTGTAGGTAGTGATATTATGCCACAGTATAGTGGAGCACAGGACGGAAGTGCCGTTACTGCTATGCCATATATAAGCCTGGATATTACTGATAGAGAGGCAGTTATTAAAACCATCAAAGAAGTTAATCCGGATGTTGTAGTTCACTGCGCTGCATGGACTGCTGTTGACGCGGCTGAGGATGAAGAGAATCAGCCCAAGGTTAGAGCGATAAATGTAGATGGTACTAAAAATATAGCAGATGTATGTAAAGAACTTGACTGCAAAATGATATACATTTCCACTGATTATGTATTTAACGGTCAGGGTGAGAAGCCATGGGAGCCGGATTGTAAGGATTATGCACCGTTATGTGTATATGGTCAGACAAAGCTTGATGGTGAACTTGCTGTTTCCGGAACGCTGGATAAATTCTTTATAGTTCGTATTGCCTGGGTATTCGGCGTAAATGGAAAGAACTTTATAAAGACCATGTTAAATGTCGGAAAAACACACGACAAGGTAACGGTAGTAAGTGACCAGATAGGTACGCCTACATATACCTTAGATCTGTCCAGACTTCTTGTAGATATGAGTGAAACCGAAAAATACGGATATTATCACGCTACCAATGAGGGTGGATACATCTCATGGTATGATTTCACAAAGGAAATATACAGACAGGCCGGATATACAACAGAAGTAGTACCTGTTACAACAGCGGAGTATGGAATATCAAAAGCCGCAAGACCATTTAACTCCCGACTGGATAAGTCCAAGCTGGTGGAGATGGGCTTCACACCACTTCCTACCTGGCAGGATGCACTTTCCAGATATCTGAAAGAGATTATGTAGAGTCGTATGAACAACCGTAAGGATTCAAAGAATCTATTAAGAGGATAATATGTCCAACATTTTAGAATATCTGGACTGGCGTGGGGATATACCCTTTAGTGTCAGCCCGTTTAATGAAGTAGATAATTTAATACTTTCTGAGATATGTTATACAGATTTTGAGGGTGTCATGACGCAGGATGACACCCTTTCTATAGTTGAGGCAGCAAGGCTTTATTTTGAGATTCATACCGAAGAAGAGGTTGTAAACAGAGATCTCTTTTTTAAGCTGGCTCCTATTATATTGAAGAAGGCTTCCGAATCCGAGAGATTCAAGGATGTGATTCTGAAGAACTATATTAATCTCATAAGTGTTACGAGAGAGGAACAGTATTCGGCTGTAACCTTCGTGCTTCCGGGAGATATGATCTATGTTGCCTTCAGAGGAACAGATAATACTATCGTTGGATGGAAAGAAGACTTCAATCTTTTTTTCATGAATGAAACAGCCGGACAGAAAAGAGCCGTTGAATACATAAATTATTATTTTAAGGATGATTCAAGAAGTCTTATGCTTGGAGGACATTCCAAGGGAGGTAATTTTGCTGTATATGCATCTGCCTTCTGTGACAGGAATATCCAGGACAGAATTGTAAATGTTTATTCCAATGACGGTCCCGGTTTCAGAGACGAGATCATAAATAAAAAGGGATATAAGAGGATACTGCCCAGAGTGATAAGTATTCTTCCGGAGGAATCTCTGGTGGGTGTAATGCTATCCAACAGATATGATAATAAGATAATAAAGGCTGATTCCAAGGGGATTGGTCAGCATGATCCTATGACATGGCAGGTTTATGGAAAAGGATTTGTGGAAACTGATAAAAGAACTGAGGTTAGCCGTGTAGTGGATAATACTATGATGAAATGGCTGTCTGAAATGAGTGATGAAGACAGAGCAGTATTTACAGATTCCATTTTCTCAACGCTGGATACCACCGGTGCCAGGACGCTTGGTGATCTAAGCGAAGGAGGAGTGAAGGCTGTCTCAGATATCATTAAATCGTTAAAATCCATGTCTCCGGAGAAACAGGCAGAGCTGTCTCTTATGTTTAAAAGGCTTATAAAAATCGGAAGGGACGAAGCATTTCTCGAGTTTATGGATAAGGCCAAAGCCAAGAAAATAACTAAGTCCGATACTAAGTTAATTCCGGAAATGACGGAAGAAGAAAGGACGGTTTCGGATAACAAGAAAAAACTCCGAAAGGAAATGATCGATAAAAGAACTTCCATGGAGGATATGGAAGTTACAAAGAAATCCTTTGAGATATGTAAGAAGATCATGTCCATGAATATTTATAAGGACAGCAAAGTTATCCTAGCATACATGAGTGCTCGTCATGAGGTTGATCTGAGTTACCTGATAGGGAAAGCCATAGAAGCGGGTAAGCTGGTATATCTTCCGAAGGTTGAATCAAAAACAGATATGAAGTTTTATCTTTATGATGGTAACTTAAAGCTTGGAAAGTTCGGAATAAAGGAACCTGTCAGCAAGGCTGCTCTGGATGAAGAAATGCTGATAGAAGAAAAGGTTCTTATGATAGTACCGGGAGTCGCATTTGACATTAACAGAAATCGTCTGGGACATGGCGGTGGGTATTATGACAGATTCTTTAATAAAGAGAATAAGCTGTTTAAGATGGCGGTTGGATATGACTATCAGATACTGGATGATATTCCTGTTGATGAACATGATAAGAAAGTAGATACGATTGTTACTGAAAGTCAAATATTGTGATAATTGTATGAAAATTTTCTTCCTGCTTTACTTATTAATTCAAATGTTGTATAGTTGGAATGTTGTGTTTAGTTCTGAATAATTATAATGGATTATTATGAAGAACTAAGATGTTTATGTAAATATAATGTATTTTTCAGGAGGATTAAAATGGTTACAGCAGTAGTAGGAGCTAACTGGGGTGACGAGGGAAAAGGAAAAATAACAGATATGCTTGCAGAGAAAGCTGATATAGTTATCAGATTTCAGGGTGGAGCCAATGCAGGACATACTATAATAAATAATTACGGAAGATTTGCGCTTCATACACTTCCATCAGGTGTTTTCTATGATCATACAACAAGCATTATAGGAAACGGTGTTGCGCTTGATATTCCGAAGCTGTTCAAAGAAGTAAAGGAGATTGAGGCAGGCGGAGTTCCGACTCCAAAGATTCTTGTTTCAGACAGAGCACAGATGGTTATGCCTTATCACGTGCTTCTTGATACATATGAAGAAGAGAGACTTGCAGGTGCATCTTTTGGATCAACAAAGTCTGGAATAGCACCATTTTATTCAGATAAATACGCAAAGATCGGTTTCCAGGTATCAGAGCTTTTTGCTGATGAAAAGACTTTAAAGGAAAAGATTGAAAGAGTTATTGCACAGAAGAATGTTCTGCTGGAGCATTTGTATCATAAGCCTCTGCTTACAGTAGACGAGGTATATGCAACTCTTATGGAATATAAAGAAATGGTTAAGCCATACGTATGTGATGTTTCCGCATTTCTTTACCAGGCTCTTAAGGATGGAAAGAACGTTCTTCTTGAAGGACAGCTTGGTTCTATGAAGGATCCTGATCACGGTATCTATCCTATGGTTACTTCATCTTCAACACTTGCAGGTTACGGTGCAATCGGCGCAGGTATACCTCCATATGAGATAAAGAGAGTAGTAACAGTATGTAAAGCTTATTCAAGTGCTGTTGGAGCAGGTGAATTTGTCAGCGAGATATTCGGTGATGAAGCAGATAAGCTCAGAACACACGGTGGAGATAAAGGAGAGTTCGGAGCAACAACAGGACGTCCACGTCGTATGGGATGGTTCGACTGTGTAGCTTCAAAGTACGGCTGCAGACTTCAGGGTACAACAGATGTTGCATTTACAGTACTTGATGCTCTTGGATATCTTGATGAGATTCCGGTATGTGTTGGCTACGAAGTAGATGGTGAAGTTACAACAGACTTCCCTGTTACAACAAAGCTTAAAGAAGCAAAGCCGGTATATAAGGTACTTCCTGGCTGGAAGTGTGACATCAGAGGAATCACAAAGTATGAAGAGCTTCCTGAGAACTGCCGAGCTTATATCGAGTTCATTGAGAAAGAGATAGGATTCCCAATCACAATGATCAGTAACGGTCCGGGTAGACATGAGATAATTTACAGATAAGTTTACATAAAACAGATGACACTTTGAACAAAAGTTCAAGTGTCATCTTTTCAGTATGAGGTTTTGTATGAAAAAGCTTAGTATTGGAATTCTGGCGCATGTTGATGCGGGAAAGACTACTCTTACCGAAAGTATTCTCTATGATACGGGGATGATAAGGAGTCTCGGCAGGGTAGATAATGGTGATGCCTTTCTGGACACAGAAGTACTGGAGAAAAAGAGAGGTGTTACGATTCTTTCCAAGCAGGCGATATGTATGCTGGACAGGGATAATAAACTGAATAAATCATCTGATGAGGTAAAGATTACTATAATAGATACACCGGGACATACTGATTTTATCGGTGAAACGGAGCGCGCCCTGGCGGTTCTTGATATGGCTGTTCTACTTATCAGCGGACCGGATGGAGTTACTGCATCTACGAAACGACTGGTGGGAATGCTCAAAAGCTATAAGGTACCTTTCTATGTTTTTGTAAATAAGATGGATATGTGCCAGCGTTCTGAGGATGAGATGATAAATGAGCTCTCCCAGCAGCTGGGTGAAGGATATATAAACTATAACAGCTTCGAAGAGAACTTAGAGGAGATAGCCTCTCTGTCGGAGAGTACGATAGAGGAGTATTTTGAAAACGAAAACCTCTCGGAGGAAAGCATAAGAAGTCTTATCTTTTCCGGAAAGCTTCATCCTGTTGTTTTCGGTTCGGCTCTTAAGAATATCGGAGTAGACAGTCTTGTAGGCCTGATCACTGAATACATACCAGGGATAACTTATAAGAACAGCTTTTCAGCCAAGGTTTTCAAGGTGGGATATGAGGACGGACATAAGCTGACCTTTGCGAAAATAACCGGCGGTAGTATATCCGTAAGAAATGAGATAGATGACGAGAGACTGCGTGGTGAAAAGATAAGTCAGATAAGAAGCTACAGTGGCGGCAAGTATGAGGCTGTGGATAAGGCTGAGGCAGGTGATACAGTTACATTTGTGGGGCTGGAGAGTACATTTGCGGGCATGGGCATCGGAGAAGAGTTCGATGAAGAACTTCCCATGAGCCAGCCGGTTCTTAGATACGAACTGGAGCTTCCTGCAGATGTTCCACTCAGAGTATTTCTGCCGAAGCTTAAGGAACTGGCATCGGAGGATCCGCTGCTTCATCTTGAGGTAATGAATGAGGACAGAGTGAGCATTGCGGTTATGGGAGATTTTCAGATGGAGATTCTGAAAGAAACCATAAGTGAAAGATACGGCGTCTCGGTCCGATTTGTAAAGGGCAGTTTTGTATATAAAGAAACAATTAATTATCCAGTAATTGGTTACGGACATTTTGAACCCCTTCGTCATTATTCGGAGGTACAGATTCTTATGGAACCCCTTCCCCGTGGTATGGGAATTGAGATTGCCAGTGATCTCAGCGTAAATGACCTGGAAATAAACTGGCAGAAAACCATCCTGTCGACTATTTCCGAACATCTTCCAACGGGTGTGCTGACGGGTTCGGCTCTTACAGATATAAGATTTACCCTTATTTCCGGTAAGGCCCATCTGAAGCATACTGACAGTCAGGATTTTCGTGAGGCTGTAAGAAGGGCTGTACGTCAGGGTCTGATGAAAACCGAAAGTGTCCTGCTGGAACCTTTGTATGATTTTGTGATAAGTCTTCCTACGGAAAGTGTGGGCAGGGCTATGACAGATATATCAGATATGGGTGGAAAATGTACTCTGGACACGGACGGAACTCTGAAGGGAAGTGCCCCTGCCAGATGCATATCCGATTATCAGACGAAGCTTACCCAGTATACCTCGGGACAGGGAAGTATAGAGCTTAGATTTACAGGCTACTGCGACATGCCTGAGGATGTTATGGAAGAGGTAATAACCGAGAAGGGTTATAATCCTGATAATGATAAGGAAAATCCTTCGGGAAGTATATTTATAGATCATGGCGCAGGCTACTATGTGCCGTGGTTTGAATGCGAAGCTCTCATGCATCTTCCTTCCAGGGAAAGTGATTACCTGGATGTTAAGGAAGAAAGCGATGATGAGAGAATAGCCAGGGAGGCTGAGCAGATAAAACGGGCCAGGGACAGTGCAGCTAAGGGATCACTTGAAGAAGGACTTAAGGCTCTTGGTACCGATGAGATAGATGACATCCTGAGGAGTGCAACTCATTCCAATGCAGGAAAAGAAAACAGACGTACAAAACGTGTTTATCTCAGTAAGAGTTCCATTAAGGCTGAAAACAGATCTGCCACGCAGAGGAAGGCTACAGTAAGGCCGGCACTTCAGGAAAAAAAGAAATATCTTCTGGTGGATGGCTACAATATAATCCATGCCTGGTCTGAACTTAAATCCCTTCTTGATGATGATAAAGCAAGTAAGGACAGGCAGTCTCTAAGTCTTGAGTCTGCAAGATATAAGCTTCTTGATATTATGTCTGAGTATAAGGCGATGAAGGGAACAGAAGTGATAGTTGTCTTCGATGCTTATAACGTTAAGGGACATATTACAGAGAAGATGGACTATATGGGAGTGCATGTGGTCTATACGAAGGAAGCTGAAACTGCAGATCAGTATATAGCGAGATTCACCATAGAGAATTCTAAGAATCTTGATATAACAGTATCAACTTCAGATGGTCTGATACAGCTGATCATACGTGGTGAGAATTCGAAGATGCTCAGTGCAAGAGAACTGGAAGCAGACTATAAAACCCTTAGAGGATCGCTTGGAATATGAAAAAATATATTTACATAGCTTTGATGCTTCTATTAGTTGCAGCATGCATGGTTACAGGCTGCAGCAAAGAAGAGGCGGCAAAAGAAGAAAAGAAAATAGCATATCTTTATATGCCTTCGCTGGAAGGTATGATGGAAGAAGAAGCAAAGGGTAAGCTTGATGAAATGGGCTTCTATAATTATCTGGTGGAGTATGAAGAATCATCTGCCGTGGAAGTGGGAAGAGTAATCAGACAGAGTATCCCGGAGCATACAACTGTAGGTACGGATTATGAAATAAAAGTGTGGATATGCAGTAAAGAAGGCAGGTGATAAATTAAAGAAATTAAGTGATTAATTAAACAGATTGAATAATCCGGTAGAAATGATACAATAAGGATTGCGATAAATTCGTAGTAAATGGAACAATCCGTATGTCATAGAAAGATGTCATAAAAAAGACGTCAGAAACAATAAGGAGGAGAAGTAGTATGCATCAGTTCAGATTACCTTATCATCTGATTGTAGATGACGGTATATTCGGACGTATTCCGGCAGTTATGGGAGATGTGATTCCGGATATTGATAAGAAAAAAACAATAATAGTTACAGAGGAGAATCTGAAGAATATCTTCGGTTCCATCCTGGAAGGAATAGAGAAGAGCTTTCCTAACAGCGAGATGTATCTGATCCAGAAGGCATCTTATGATAATGCGGTTGCTCTGGCTAAGTATATCACAATGAATGATATTAAGGTTGTGATCGGTTTCGGTGGCGGAACTGTTCTTGATCTTGCCAAGTTTGCTGCTTTTGTAAGTAAGGCTCAGCTTATATCACTTCCTACTACTCTCAGTAATGACAGTCTGGCTTCGCCGGTTGCTGTTCTTGGTACAGAGGGTAAGGCAAGAAAGACATTTAAATGTACTATACCTGATGCTATTCTGGTAGATGCAAGTGTTATCGCCGGTGCACCGAAGAGACAGCTTCTTTCGGGAGTAGGTGATACCATCAGCAAGTATACAGCTCTTAATGACTGGAAGATAGCACATACTGCAGGCAGGGACTATGTAGATGACTTTGCATATATGATATCCAAGATGGCATTTAACTCTATAGCATACAATGATATGAAGGAGCTTATGAGCATCGACTTTATAAAGAGACTTACTCAGGCTCTCGTTATGGGTGGACTTGCAATGGAGATAGCAGGAACTTCACGTCCAAGCAGTGGTTCAGAGCATCTGTTCTGTCATGCGCTGGAGGAAAAATTTGCAGAAGAGGTAAATGTACCTCATGGAATAGCAGTTGCCATGGGAAGCTACGGAGCCTGTAAATTCCAGAACAGAAACATAGCCAAGATAACAAGAATCATCAAAGAATATGATATCCCTGTAGTGCCTTCCGACTGGAAGATCACAGAGGAGATATTTATAAAAGCATGGCAGGGAGCGGCTGCCAGCCGTCCCGACAGATACACCATCCTGAATGAAACAGACCTTTCTGATGATGTACTCAGAAAGCTCTATTATGAGATGGAAGATGTATTTGCAAACCTGAACTAAACATACCCATAGATTCCACGGACGGATACTTCGCCGCTGGATATAGATGATATATGACCGGAGCTGTTCTCAATGAGAAGGGCTCCGTTTGATTTTATGCCCCGACATATATAAGAGTTTTCGGATGTTTTGACTATACCTGAATCTAATGAGGAACCGGTGCTGCTGTTGTCAATGATAACGACTTCGTTATTCATGCTGACAAGCATATCATTATATCTGTCTACGACAAAATCAAGACTCTGTTTTATTTCGTATTCGGAAATCAGATCAGAAAGTTTTCTGATTATAAGATAAACAAGTGTCTCACGGGACCAGTTTTCTCCGGTTTCTATCAGAAGTGAGGTTGCCTTATCACTGAGTGAGTCATCGAAAGACTCGGTGTTAACATTTATTCCGATTCCACAGATAACATAGTTTGGCGCAATCAGTTCAGTAAGTATTCCACATACCTTTTTCCTGTTAATTATTATGTCATTTGGCCATTTGATCTGCACATGAGCTTTTTTCAGTTTATGCCTTTCGGAGTATTCTTTTATGGCATCAGCTACCGCTATTGATGAAAGTAGAGTAACTCCGGAAATAGCTTCCGAAGATAGCTTTGGCATAAAAAGATAAGACATCCATATGCCTGCTTCACTTTCAGATTCCCAGGTTCTTCCTGATCTTCCGCGTCCTGCAGTCTGGATGTCGGCAATATATAAAGACGGGATATTATTTTCTATCCAGTCTTTATCTTCTATATAAGAGCGGATATCCTCCTTGGCTCTTAAATTTGTTGAATCAGTTTTTTGAAATTCATTTATAGTTTTTATTGCATCGATATTATATAAGGCTTTAAGTGATGAAGTATTCATGAGTTTTCCTTATCGTCCTTTTTTTCTTCGATATCAAGCTCCAATGTTTTTGTAGTGACTCTCTCGTTAAGGAACATGTATATCTTGTCCGCAACCTCCTTTTTATAGGAAAATGGAAGCAGATACTGCTTTTTCCCGATGGTAATCTGAATCATGCTGTAGAAAAGATCATTCTCCGGAATTATCTGATTCAGATCACCGATTTCGTCATAGGTATGTCTCTTATCACCGTATCTGGTATGAATTACAAAATCATCCTGGTTAAATTCGTAATCTATATCATATGCAGCACTTCTGAAAGAATTGAAGAAAAGATAAAAACCATACAGGCACAGAATAAATGCGATAAAGGTTCCTATCTTATATCCCCGTCCATAGCCCATTATAAAAGCAATTATCTGAGACATACAAACCAGTATGGTAACGAAACCGACAATTCTGAGAGTGTAACGGGTTCTTTTTCTTTTTTTAACATGATAGTTTAACATAGGAACTCCTGGCTGGTCATGTAATAGCTGAACAGATACAAATTGTTTTAATTAAATACTTATGATATTATAATCAAGTGAGTCAAGCGAGTCAATGGTGATGGCTCTTTTTGACTCATTTAGATGTATTATAGAAGGCGAGGAAAGATTGTTATGAAATTTCTGATTCAAAGAGTAAACAGCGCATGCGTTACAGTTGAAAACGAAATAATTGGAAGTATAGATAAAGGTTTTTTTGTTCTGATCGGAGTAAATGAGGATGATACAAAAGAAATAGCAGATAAAATGATTCGAAAGCTGATGGGACTCAGGATATTTGCAGACGATGAAGGAAAGACCAATCTCAGTATAAATGATGTTGGAGGCAGTCTTCTTCTGGTTTCTCAGTTCACTCTTTATGCTGACTGTCGAAAGGGAAATCGTCCTTCCTTTATTAAGTCCGGTTCACCTCAGCATGCTGAGGAAATATATGATTATATAGTAGATTCCTGCAGAAGGCAGACTGCCGGTACAGAGATAAAGGTTGAGACAGGAAGCTTTGGTGCTGACATGACCTGCAGTATCGTAAATGATGGACCTTTTACTATAGATCTGGATAGTGAAGAATTGTAATGATTCTGATAAAATAGATACAAAAACGATATATTAGTGAGTTATATAACTATATGATATAAATGTAAAAAGTCAAAATGCGTATGTCCTATATACAGAATCTTGAAAAAATGAGATAAATGGGAGGTTACTATGAGGAGAAAATCTATAAGAGCTATTTCATTTTTAGCAGCACTTATGATGGCAGCATCTCTTTCAGCATGCGGAACTTCTTCAGGTAATAACGAAGCGACAGAGGCGGCTACAGATGGAGCTGCGGAAACAGTAACAGAGGCAGCGACAGTTGAGGAAACTGTTGATACAAGTGCTACAGATGTTTCGGAGGATGAAGTTGAGGTTCCGGCAGGATATCATCTGGTGTGGCATGATGAGTTCAATGGAACAGAACTTAATGAAGAGGACTGGAACCGCGAAGAGCATGAGGTGGGCTGGGTTAACAATGAGCTTCAGGAATATATTCCCAGCGATGAATATGCCTATGTAAAGGATGGAGAGCTGGTTATCCAGCCGACAAAGGTTGAAGAAAATGGCAAGGTTTCTTACATTTCCGGACGTGTAAACACGCAGAACAAGCATGATGTGAAGTATGGCTGGTTTGAGGCTAGACTTAAGGTGCCTCAGGGCAAGGGCTTCCTTCCTGCATTCTGGATGATGCCTCATGATGAGCAGTACTATGGCCAGTGGCCTAAGTGCGGTGAGATAGATATCATGGAGGTTCTGGGTGATAATATTACCATGAATTACGGAACCCTTCATTATGGAGAACCTCATAAGCAGAATCAGGGTTCTTACACACTTGCAAGCGGTGATTTCGCAAATGAGTATCATACATTTGCCATTGACTGGGAGCCGGGGGTTATCAAATGGTATGTGGATGGACAGCAGTATTATGAGACAAGCGACTGGTTCACAGCAGTAGACGGTGAAGAGGAAAAACCTTATCCAGCACCTTTTGATCAGCCATTCCATGTTATACTTAACGTGGCTGTCGGCGGAGACTGGCCGGGTTCACCTGATGATTCGACTCCATTTGATGAGAAAGGAGCCATGAAGGTTGATTATGTTCGTATCTTCCAGAAGGAAAGTTACGATGAAAATGTAGAGAAGCCGGTGGAAGTTCTTGAGATGAGAGAACCGGATGAGACAGGAAACTTTGTATATAATTCAGACTTTTCTGAGGCAGAGGATCTGACGGATGATGAGAACTGGAAGTTCCTTCAGCTGAACGGAGGAAAAGGCGCTGCTGAGATAAAAGATAATGAAATTATCATCACTACCGAGGACTTCGGTACTGAGGAATATTCCATCCAGCTGGTACAGCCTAAGATGCCTATGGAGCAGGGCAGCAAATATAAGTTCTCTTTTGAGGCTTACGCTGAAGAGGACAGACAGATGAAGCCTGCTATCACAGCTCCTGATGAAAACTGGATCAGATACTTCCCGGATACACCAATTGATCTGACAGCAGACTGGCAGACCTTTGAGTTTGAATTCGAGATGAAGGATAAGAGCGATGATAACGGACGTGTTGAGTTCAACATGGGTAATCAGGGCTCAAAGGGAACTATTCATATAAGAAATGTCAGAGTTGAGAAAATAGACTAAGTAAATCAAAGCATTCTGAGTACAGCGAATAATAGAAAAGGAGAAGGGTATGAAACAACTGACGGGCTACATGCATGGTATAAATCTTGGGGGATGGCTTTCACAATGTGACCATACAAAAGAGAGATATGATAATTTTATAGTTAAAGAAGACATAGCAACCATTAAGGACTGGGGACTTGATCATATAAGAGTGCCTATTGACTATAATCTTGTAGAGGATAATAAAGGAAACTATCTGGAAGATGGTTTTAAATATCTTGATAAGGTTATAGACTGGGCAGGAGAATACGGACTGAATATGATTCTTGATCTTCACAAGACCTTTGGTTTCAGCTTTGACAGTGGTGAACAGGAAGAAGGCTTCTTTGATAATAAAAGCTATCAGGAAAGATTTTACAGACTTTGGGAAGAGATGGCAAAGAGGTATGGAAAAAACTCTGATAGAATGTGTTTTGAGATACTTAATGAGGTTACAGATAAAGAGTTTTGTGAAAGATGGAACAGGATATCCAATGAATGTATCAAAAGGATCAGGGTGTATGCTCCTGATATAAAAATACTTATCGGCGGTTATTACAATAACAGTATAGAAGCACTTAAGGATCTTGATATGCCGGCTGATGAAAATATAATATATAATTTCCACTGCTACGAGCCGCTTGTTTTCACACATCAGGGCGGCTACTGGGTTGATGGAATGGATACGTCCTTCAGGATGCCGTTTGATTCAACCTATAAGCAGTATAATGAATATACAGACCAATATCTTGACAGATATGCAGAGGATATTTCCGGCTTTGATATGGATAAGCCTATGGGTGTGGAATATTTCGAAAAAATGATAGGTGAAGCTGTCAGAGTTGCTTCTGAAAGAGATGTTGCGCTTTATTGTGGTGAATATGGCGTGATAAATCTTGCGACTGCAGAAGACAGTCTTAAATGGTATAAGATGATCTGCTCTGTTTTTGATAAGTATGGAATAGGAAGAGCAGCCTGGACATATAAGGAAATGGATTTCGGTCTGGTGGATGAACATATGAAGCCTGTTATAGATGAATTGTTGACAGTATTATAGAAATAAAAGTATAATAGCGCTGTTCGAATTTATATTTGGGCGGCGCTATTTAGTTATTAAAACAGAGGAATCAGAATGATTAAATTAATTGCAAGTGATATAGACGGAACTTTAGTTCCGGATGGTACAGCCAAGATAGATAAACGTATGTTTGATATTATAAAAAGGCTTAAAGAGCATGGAATCATTTATGTGGGTGCCAGCGGCAGACAGTTTGCCAGCATGGCAAGGCTTTTTGCGCCCGTAAGTGAGGATATATATTATATAACCGAGGGTGGAACAGTGGTAAGAGACACCCGTAAGGTTTATGATATGCATGTTATTGACAGGAAGCTTCTTTTTGAAATGATAAAAGATGTTAAAAAACTTCCCGAATGTGATATAATGCTCAGTGGTCTTGATACTGCATACTGTGAAGATAAGAGTGAGATGTTTTACTGGATGAGAGACTCCTACCGTTTTAACATAGAGGTAGTGGGTGATTTTGAAACTCATCTCACAGATGAGATAGTAAAGCTCTCCATATATCATAAGGATAATGCAGAGGCTATCGTAAACGAATGGTTCACAGATAAGTGGAAAGATCATTTTAAGATAGCCAGTGCAGGAATCATGTGGATGGATGTAACAGGCCTCACAGCCGATAAAGGAAATGCACTGAAGGCACTTCAGAAGCAGCTGGGAATAACTAAGGAGGAGACCATGGCATTTGGCGATAATCTGAATGACCTTGGACTTCTGGATGCAGCTGCAGAAAGCTACGCTATAGGAAGCGCCAGGGACGAGGTAAAGGCAGCAGCTAAGCATGTGGCACCGCCTCTCTCCGAGAACGGCGAGTCAGAGGTCCTGCTGGAGCTTCTTCGTAAGTTAGAAGAAAATTAAAAAAGGTGACACCTGAACCAGGCTCAAACTGTCACATTTTTGGAAATAAAGGAGGAAAAATATATGGCTAAGATCAACATGGCAAACCCAATCGTGGAGATGGACGGAGATGAGATGACCAGAATTCTCTGGCAGCTTATTAAGGATGAACTTCTTACTCCGTTTGTGGAACTGAACACAGAATACTATGATCTGGGACTTGAGCATAGAAATGAAACCGACGATCAGGTTACAAAGGATGCTGCTTATGCTACAGAGAAGCATAAGGTTGCTGTTAAATGTGCAACCATCACCCCAAATGCGGCAAGAGTAGAAGAGTATAATCTTAAAGAAATGTGGAAGAGCCCTAACGGAACTATAAGAGCTATCCTTGACGGAACTGTTTTCCGTGCACCTATTCAGGTTAAGGGAATAACTCCATGTGTACGTAACTGGGAGAAGCCTATAACAATCGCAAGACATGCTTACGGTGATGTATATAAGGCAAGTGAAATGAAGATTCCGGGTCCCGGAAAGGTTGAGCTTGTATATACTGCAGCTGATGGAACAGTTGATAAGGTAACAGTACATGAATTTGATGGACCTGGAATAGTACAGGGTATGCATAACCTGAATGGTTCCATAGAGAGTTTTGCAAGAAGCTGTTTCACCTATGCACTTGATACCAGGCAGACACTCTGGTTTGCAAGTAAGGATACTATATCAAAGAAATATGATCATACCTTCAAGGATATCTTCCAGGAAATCTTTGATGCAGAGTATAAAGAGAAGTTTGATGCAGCAGGCATCGAGTATTTCTATACACTTATTGATGATGCAGTTGCAAGAGTAATGAAGTCAAAGGGCGGATTTATCTGGGCATGCAAGAACTATGACGGTGATGTTATGAGTGATATGCTTTCATCAGCATTTGGCTCACTTGCTATGATGACTTCAGTACTTGTATCACCTAAGGGTTATTACGAGTATGAAGCAGCTCATGGTACAGTTCAGAGACATTACTATAAGCACCTCAAGGGTGAGGAGACATCAACCAACCCTGTAGCTACCATCTTTGCATGGACGGGAGCACTCAGAAAGAGAGGCGAGCTTGATGGAAATAACGATCTGATGGCATTTGCTGATAAGCTTGAGAAGGCTACTATAGATACTATCGAAAGCGGAACAATGACAAAGGATCTTGCACTCATCACAGAACTTGAAAATGTAACAACACTGAATACACAGGACTTTATCAAGGCAATCAGAACAACACTTGAGAGTCTGTAAATATATCTGAAACAGAGCAAAAAAAGATGACAGTTTGAACAAAAGTTCAACTGTCATCTTTTTAGTTGTTATCTTTCGTTTATTGGTATATATTCTGCATTCTCCGCAACGGACATGTAGGCCGGGCGGATGATCTTGTCTGCACAGGTGAGCTCTTCGATTCGATGGGCTGACCAGCCGGCGATTCGGCCAATGGCAAAGAGCGGTGTAATGAATTCCTGAGGGATATTCAGCATATCATAGGCAAAGCCGCTGTAAAAATCTATATTCGTACAGATGCCCTTATATATCTTGCGGTGTTCACCAATAACGTCTGGGGCTAATCTCTCTACGGTTTTATACAGATGAGCTTCCGAGTCACGACCTTTGTGTTCTGCAAGCTGCATGGTATACTTCTTGAGGATAACTGCTCTTGGATCTGAAAGTGAATAAACAGCATGTCCCATACCATATATAAGTCCGGTCCGGTCAAAGGCTTCTCTGTTAACTATTTTAGTCAGATAATCCTTTATCTCATCATCATCATACCAGTCAGCTACATTTGCCTTTATATCTTCAAACATCTTGATGACTTTGATGTTGGCTCCGCCGTGCTTTGGACCTTTAAGAGAACAAAGTGAAGCAGCAACTGATGAATAGGTATCTGTTCCTGATGAGGTTACAACGTGAGTGGTAAATGTAGAATTATTACCACCACCATGCTCAGCATGAAGAACCAGTGCTATATCAAGAATCTTGGCTTCGATCTCATCAAACTTTTTGTCCTGGCGCAGCATTCTGAGAAGGTTCTCAGCAGTAGACAGCTCAGGCTTTGGATTATGTATATACAGTCCGCGGCGCTGCATATAATGTCTGTAGGACAGATAAGAATATGCGGCTATCATCGGAAGTGTAGCAATAAGACTTATGCTCTGTCTCAGTACGTTTGGGATATCGAGATCGTCAGAGCGTTTGTCATAAGCATTCATTGCAAGAACTGCCTGAGACATGGCGTTCATGACATCTCTGTTGGGAGCTTTAAGAATAACATCCTCTATAAAATCATTAGGGAGTCTGCGGTTAAACCCAAGAAGTCTGTTGAAGCTTTCCAATTCTGGCAAGTCAGGAAGTTCGCCAAACAGCAGAAGATAGATGGTCTCTTCAAATCCAAAACGGTGATTATTGGTAAAACCCTTCACCAGATCATTAATATCTATTCCTCTGTATCTCAGCTGACCTTCTATTGGGGTGAGGACGCCGTCTATTATCTTGGAACCGTTAACGGTTGATATTTCGGTAAGTCCGGTAAGGACGCCCTTTCCATTGGGTTCTCTCAGGCCTTTTTTTACCTGGTACCTGTCATAAAGCTCAGGTTCTATATGATTGTGCTGTTCACACAGCCGGGAGAGCTTATGTATCTCCTTTGAAGCTGTGGCTGCGGTGTATTCGGTCATTTTATTCCTCTTTATACTTCGGCAAATGCCTGGTTATATTTAATGATTAATAATGTTTCTATTCCTGCACAAAGCTTGTCAGCTATACACACGATGCGGGCTTCTCTTGATGCGGGTATATGAGTCAGATTAAGGGGAAACATGTGTGAATAGATGATTCCGGCTTCAAGCTCATTTATGTTAAAATCGCGTCGGGCATTTGCCATGGCGCGTCTTGCATGAGTATATCCATGAAGATTATGGTATTCATTTTTTTCGTGCCAGTCATATAGAAAATAATCGTGAAGAAGTGCTCCGCGCACCAAAGCGGACATATCTATCTTGTGCCGATCCCTTACGGCCATCCAGACACTTATATAGGTGACACACATGGAATGGGTATAGGTGGATGTGGTTCCGTGCTGTATAAAGTCATTTTCTTTCAAAAACTTTTCGTCTTCAAGTATGTCCGACCCGTACTTATAAATGATGTCGATTATTTTCTGATCGTAACCAATATTAAACATGTAATAAGGCTCCTTTATGGTTATATGTAACACATATACGTCATTAGTATAACATCTTTTGATGAAAAATGCGAATTAAATTAAAGTTGAAGATATTTTCGTGTTTTGATATACTATTTGGCAAAGTGTCTGTTACTATATGACACCATAAATAGTAACAAGTATCTACGTATTATAGGAGGCACCCATGATAGATAATGGTATTATGATGCAATACTTTGAATGGTATATGAAGAGTGAACCGGCTTTATGGACGGCAGTGAAGAAGGATGCTGAAAAGCTTAAGAAAGCAGGCGTTACTTCTCTGTGGCTTCCACCCGCATATAAGGGGGCAACCGGAATAGATGATACCGGGTACGGAGTGTACGATTTATATGATCTCGGAGAATTTAATCAGAAGGGTACTGTAAGAACCAAATATGGTACAAAAAAAGAATATCTGGATGCCATTAAAGCTCTCCAGGATTCTGGAATAAATGTTTATGCTGACGTAGTGCTTGATCACAAGTTGGGCGCTGACAAGATGGAAGAGGTTACAGCGGAAGAGTTCAATGAGTCCAACAGATATCAGATGGTAGGTGAAGGAAAGACCATCGGCGCATGGACTAAGTTTGATTTTCCGGGAAGAAAAGGAAAGTATTCTGATTTCACCTGGAACTGGAACCATTTTGATGGCATTGACTGGGATGGAAATACTCTGAAAAAGGCTATATATAAGTTTTCAGGAAAACAGTGGAATAATGAAGTGGACCTGGAAAAAGGTAATTATGATTACCTCATGGGCGCTGATATAGATTTTAATAACAGAGATGTGTTTGAAGAGCTGGTGAGATGGGGTGTATGGTATGTTGAAACAACAGGCATCGACGGCTTCAGGCTGGATGCGGTTAAGCATATACCGGCTTCCTTCTACAGAGATTTTCTCTATAGTGTAAGAGAACAGACCGGTAAGGAACTTTTTACGGTAGGTGAGTACTGGAACGGAAATGTAAACACTCTTGTTGATTATCTTGGCTCCATTAAATCAGAAGCATCACTCTTTGATGTTCCGCTTCACTATAATCTGTATCATTGTTCCAAAGCAGGTGGTTCTTATGATCTAAGAACTATTCTAGATGGAACACTGATGAGAGCAAATCCTGTTAAGGCAGTTACATTTGTAGATAATCACGATACACAGCCGGGGCAGGCGCTTGAATCCTTTGTTGAGGATTGGTTTAAGCCTATGGCATATGCAATTATTCTTCTCAGAGAAGAAGGATATCCATGTGTATTCTACGGAGATTATAAAGGTATACCTCATGATAAGATAAGGTCAAAGAAGCAGCTTCTTGATAAACTGATGAAGCTCAGAAAGACCAGAGCCTATGGTGTTCAGCATGATTATCTGGATGATCCGGACTGCATCGGCTGGACCAGAGAGGGTGATGAGGAGCACAAGGATTCCGGACTTGCAGTTGTTATATCGGATGGCAAGGGCGGAACAAAGAGGATGTATATAGGAAAGCAGTTTGCAGGAACATACTTCTCTGATGTAATGGGAAATGCAAAATACAATATCAAGATAGATGAAGATGGATGTGGCAACTTCTATGTAAACAGAGGTTCGGTCGCAGTCTGGGTTCACAAGGAACCGAAATAGGGGGATAAATGGCTAAAACAATAAAAACACAGGCTGTCGATGATTTGTTTGAGGCAATCCTGTCACTTCAGGATAAAGAAGAGTGTTACAAATTCTTTGAGGATATATTTACGACCAATGAGGTACTCGGCGTAGCTGAAAGATTTGAGGTTGCAAAGCTTCTGTATCAAAACAAAACCTATATGGAAATTGCAAAGAAAACAGGGGCGTCTACTGCAACTATCAGCAGAGTGAACCGGTTCTTAAGCTATGGTAACGGAAGTTGTGATGTGATTTTTGAGAGGCTTGGAATATCTAAGCCCTCTGACGAGTAAGGAGAGTTTGTCTTGGACCCCGACGTCATTATACAATTAATAGTTTTAATTATATTACTGATATTGTCAGGCTTTTTCTCATCTGCAGAAACAGCTCTTACTACTGTGAATTTAAATAAGCTGAGAGTTATTATAGATGAGAATGGAAAAAAGAAAAGAGCAGCAAAGCTCATTCTTGATATGAGAGAGGATTCTGCAAAGCTCCTCTCTACTATATTGATTGGTAATAATATCGTAAACATCTCTGCATCAGCTCTTGCAACTGTTCTGTGTACAAATGTATTTGGAAACAGATATGTAGGAATAGTAACTGGTGTTCTGACATTTTTTGTTCTGGTTTTTGGTGAAATAACTCCAAAAACCTTTGCTTCACATAACAGTTTGAATATGTCGCTGTTCTTTTCACGTCCTATTCATGCACTTATGATCATTCTTACTCCGGTTATATGGCTTCTTAATACAGTGTGCAGAGGAATATTCAGACTGTTCGGTTTAAATCCTGATGAAAATCCTGATGCCATGACAGAAACAGAGCTTCTTAAAATAGTAGACGTCAGCAGTGAAGAGGGCGTAATAGAAAGTTCTGAAAAACAAATGATCAATAACGTGGTTGATTTTGGAGATGCTCTTGCTAAGGATATCATGATTCCAAGAGCCGACATGATCTGTGCAGACGTAAGTGCCACCTACAATGAAATTCTTGAACTTATAGGAGAAGAGGGTTATTCCAGAATTCCGATATATGATGAAACTAAGGATCATATAATAGGAGTACTGCATATTAAGGATATTCTTTTATATCTGGGCAGCAAATCCGCCTCTGATATTCATATAAGAGATATGATGAGAGAGGCTGTATATGTTTATGAATATCAGCGTACAGCAGAAATATTTGCTGATCTGAAAATGTCAGCAGATAACATGTGTATAGTCCTTGATGAGTATGGAATAACTGCCGGTCTCATTACAATGGAGGATCTTATTGAGGAAATCGTAGGCGATATTCGAGATGAATATGATGAGCATGAGGATGATTTTATTAAGGAAATAAGCTCAGGGCATTATGATGTAGACGGTTCGATTAAGCTGGACGATCTGAATGATGCACTGGGAACATCTCTGACATCGGATGATTATGATTCCATAGGAGGACTGATGATAGAACTTCTTGACCGGCTCCCGAAGGAGGGAGATATGGTAAGGACAGGAGAGGTAACACTTAAGTGCAGCAAGGTTGTTAAAAATCGTGTTGAGCGAGTGGATCTGCTGAAGGAATAAGTTCTCAAAATTAAAGAGGTAGAAAGATGGATAATGAAATAAAAGAGTTTAAAAAATACATACGTGATATGGTTAAGCTTGATTTTATTGCTCCAGAAGATATACCTGAAGTTGAAATGTACATGGAATATCTTACGAGATACATGGATACCAAGCTGGGGGGTAATCTGAGAGAGCCGGATGATCATGTGCTTACGAAAAACATGATAAACAATTATACAAAGAACGGACTTCTTCCGCCTCCCGACAAGAAAAAGTATAATCAGAATCATCTCATACTTCTGATATACATATACTATATGAAAAATGTAATCTCCATCGAAGATATCCGCAAGCTTATGAAGCCGCTTCTTGACGGCTCCATGTACAGTGACAGACTTTACGAGGTTTATGAGAAAACCTTTGAGATGGAGAAACCGGAGTACTTCAACATAGTTTCCAGCACCGTCAAGGCTGCTCAGATAACTGATAAGAAGATTCCGAAGGATGAGGATGAATATCTGAATAAAATGCTCTTTATATTCCTTCTGGGATATGATGTATACAGCAAGAAACGTCTGATCGAGAAACTGATCGACGAATTATAAAAAAGATGAAAAATGTGACATTCGAACCAGATTCAAACTGTCACAAACTGTCACCAAAATAAAAGGAGAAAATTATGATTAGTGCAAATAACATATCGCTTAGATTTGGTAAGAAGGCACTCTTTGAGGACGTAAATATTACCTTTACCCCGGGTAACTGCTACGGACTTATAGGAGCAAATGGTGCCGGCAAGTCTACATTTTTACGTATTCTGTCCGGTGACCTGGAATCGACAACCGGTGACGTAACCATGGATCCGGGTGAGAGACTTTCCGTTCTTGAACAGGACCACTTCAAATATGATGAATATTCGGTTATAGATACAGTCATCATGGGTAACAAGAGACTGTATGAGATCATGAAGGAAAAGGATGCTATATATGCAAAGGAGGATTTCTCAGACGAGGATGGTGTAAGGGCTTCAGAGCTTGAGGCTGAATTTGCTGAGATGGATGGCTGGAATGCCGAGGTTGATGCGGCAACTCTCCTTAATGGTCTTGGTATTGAAACAGAGGATCATTATGTGATGATGAAGGATCTTGATGGTAATAAGAAGGTTAAAGTCCTTCTCGCAAAGGCGCTTTTTGGTAATCCTGATGTTCTTCTTCTGGATGAGCCTACAAACCACCTTGATCTGGATGCCATAGGATGGCTTGAGGAGTTTCTTATTAATTTTGAAAATACTGTTATAGTTGTCAGCCACGACAGATATTTCCTGAACAAGGTCTGCACACATACCGCCGACCTGGATTATGGAAAGATCCAGATATATGCCGGAAACTATGATTTCTGGTATGAGTCCAGTCAGCTGATGATTCGTCAGATGAAGGAAGCAAATAAGAAGAAGGAAGAGCAGATAAAAGAACTTAAAGAATTTATCGCCCGTTTCTCCGCAAATGCGTCCAAATCAAAGCAGGCTACGTCTCGTAAGAAGGCTCTTGAGAAGATAGAGCTTGAGGAGATCAAGCCATCAAGCCGTAAATATCCATTTATAGATTTCAGACCTAATAGAGAAATCGGAAATGAGGTACTTACCGTATCACATCTGTCAAAGACAGTAGACGGAGTTAAAATACTGGATGATATATCTTTTACTGTGGGAAGAGAAGACAAGATAGCCTTCGTAGGTCCTAAAACTCAGGCAACAACCATGCTCTTCAAGATACTTGCAGGAGAAGAGGAACCTGATGAGGGTGAATACAAGTGGGGAGTAACAACCTCCCAGGGTTATTTTCCTAAGGATAATACAAAGGAATTCGACAATGATCTGGTTATTGTTGACTGGCTTACCCAGTTTTCAGAGGAAAAGGATGCCACCTATGTAAGAGGCTTCCTTGGAAGAATGCTCTTCAGGGGCGAGGACGGACTTAAGAAAGTCAAGGTTCTTTCCGGAGGAGAGAAGGTTAGATGCCTTCTGTCAAAGCTTATGATCATGGGAACAAATGTACTCATTCTTGATGAGCCTACTAACCATCTGGATATGGAGGCAATCACTTCCCTTAACAACGGACTTATTAAGTTCCCCGGAGTTGTGCTTTTTGCCTGTCAGGATCATCAGTTTATCCAAACTACAGCGAACCGTATCATGGAGCTTACAGAGTCAGGCCTTATAGATAAGCAGTGTACATACGACGAATACCTCGAAAATGATGAACTGGCTCGTAAGAGATTTATAATGAACTTTGACGCATATGAGTAGAATGCGCGGATAGTAAAAACAAGAAAGACCCAACAGCAAGTTTACTTGCCGTGTTGGGTCTTTCTTGTTTTTAAGAGCCGCATATGCGGCTCTAACGTTAACGAGGAAAGCGTCTGCGAAAAGCAGACGGAAAGCATCGAAGATGCGCCTTTCCGAGTTGACGCCGCGCATTTTATTTATATATATACAATATCAAATCTCTTACAGCCTCGTGATTTCGTTTCTCATCTCCGGGGAACCCAATATAGATGTCATCGTATCCTGTATTAAGTGATTTGGCAAACTCAGTATCAGATATATCAACAGCTGCTTCAACAGGATTTCCCTTCATATCAGTATAGGTGATAATATGATCCTTTACGAGACTATAGGTATCAGCATCAAGATATTTGTCCAGTGGATAGAATATATCCTGGGACGCACAGTATTTGGCACCCTCGTCATTTGTAAACAGTACATCATAATAGTTTGAGGTGGCCATAGTCATAAATATAATATATTTTTGACTGTTGGGATTTGCTTCGTAGCTCTGACTGTATTCGTCTTCCTTTAAGATGATATTAGTATCGCTTTTTATCTGATGTCCCTTGTACTTATCTATGGCTTTGGCATAGTTATCTATTGCATCTGCGTTAAACTCCATCTGATTCTTACAGTTTATTACTGCATAGGATATTGTAATTGGCCGGGAATTCCTGTATATGGTGGTTGTTAGGAAAAAAAGACATACAAGAATTACTATAGTTAATATTATTCTTTCCTTATAAAAGTATAGAAGATACTTATATTTTTCAAAGGGAGTCATTCCCTCGGTGGTTTCATTAAGCTGTTCCTTCTGGATTTTTCTTTTTTCCTTTCGGGACAGTCCGTTTAAGTCTAAGCGGCTCTTTTCAGTTATTTCTTTTGGCTTCTCTTCAAGCTCCTTAAGCATTTGTCGCATGCCATATTCCTCCCGGATTAATGCATCAGTTTCTAATTAAATACTGCGGCACTAGTTCTTTTGTATACGAAATCATATCATATTGACAGTTCAGGTGTCAAAAGTCAATCAATATTAAAATTTAGTCAAAAATGATAAAAAAATGGTGTATATGTACCCTAAACATCGTACAATTTTTTTCCCCTTTTTTTGACAAATAGTCAATGTGTACAAAATGTAGTATGAAATACAAAAAAAACGCTTGCATTATTGTTCATTATGCCATATAATACATTCATGTCTCGGTCAGGGACCGTGACGAAGAGTTAACTTTGGGACCTAAAGGTCCGAAAAGTATGCCAAAAAGGTACTGATTACTTGAATATTTACGCTAATTGGCGTTAGATACCTCGGGTATCTGATTATAAGGAGGTAGATAGACTTGTAAGATGTATCAGGACAAACACAATAAAAAAAAGGAGGGTTTTTTTGTGAAAAAGTTCAAAAAGGCAATGGCACTTTCACTTGCACTCGCTATGGGTCTTTCACTTGTAGCTTGTGGTGGAAGCACAACAGAAACAGAGACAGAAGCTCCTACAGAGGCAGCTACAGAGGCTGAGGAAGAGGAAGCAGCTCCTGCTGATGAGTCAGCAGCAAAAGAAGAAGCAGATCTTACAGGCGAAGGAAAGGTTCTCAACATCCAGTGCTGGAATGATGAGTTCGCTAGACGTCTTAGAGATCACTATCCTGGATTCCAGGCAAACGATCCTGATGATGCTACAGCTGGTGGAAAGATCGGCGACATCGAAGTTAAGTTCACTGTAACTCCTTCAGATGACAACGCTTATCAGAACAACCTTGATGCTGTTCTTCCTGCAAACGCAGATGCAGCAGATGATGATAAGGTTGACCTTTTCCTTGTTGAGGCTGACTATGCTCTTAAGTATGTAAATACAGAGCTTGCTCTTCCAGTAGCAGATCTTGGTATCGATGTTGGTTCAGAGCTTTCAAATCAGTATCAGTATACAAAGGATATCGTTACAGATGCTAATGGAAACCTTAAGGGTGTTTCATGGCAGGGATGTCCTGGTGTTCTTATCTACAACAGAGAAGCTGCTAAGGAAGTTCTTGGTTCTGATGATCCTGCAACAGTTCAGGAAGCAGTTAAGGATTGGGATACATTCAACGCAACAGCTGCTAAGCTTAAGGATGCTGGATACAAGATTACAGCTACAGCAAACGATACATACCGTGTATTCTCAGATAACGTAGCTTCACCTTGGGTTGTTGATGGCAAGATCGTTGTTGACGACAACATCAAGAAGTGGGTTGTCAAGCATTTTTGACTATGTCCCGAAATGATTAAAACATTTGCCCTGGATTTTCCAGGGCTTTTGTTATGCTTGGGGCTCCGCCCCAAACCCTGTCCTTCGCCAGGAAGGCGAGGGAACAGCATTTGCTGTTCCGGGATCAATAGGATTATCCGTGTCACTCCGTCAAGGGCTGCCCGGAGCTTCGCTCCAGCGTACTGTCCCTTGACTCCATTCCCGCGCCATCTACATGCAAGCTTCAAGATTATCAAATAGATGATGTTGCTGAGATAATACAAATCTCATAAATGTTTGGCTTCTCCATGGATGATTCATTTCTGGGATGTATGGCTTTTTAGGTT
>FZRB01000030.1 GCA_900199595.1 Lachnospiraceae bacterium
AGGCATCTCTGATATTCAGTATTAGGAAAGGCGGTAGCTATAGCCTCTTTGATTCCTGAAAGCCCATCAGCGCAGACAATCATGATGTCTTTAACTCCTCGATTTTTCAACTCATTCAGTACAGAGAGCCAGTATTTAGCACTTTCATTTTCGCCAATCTGAATAGTAAGTACTTCCTTATGTCCCGTACAATTGATGCCAAGAATAACATAAGCAGCCAGTTTTCGGATTACTCCATTATCACGAACGGAATAATGAATCGCATCTATGAAGATAACCGGATAGACTTCTTCTAAAGGTCTATGCTGCCATTCTTCAATCTGAGGTAGCACCTTATCAGTAACATCAGAAATAAAGCCTTCTGAGGCATCAAATCCATAAATATCATAAAGTGTATCGGATATCTGTCTTGTGGTCATTCCTTTGGCATACATGGAGATAATCTTCTGATCAATTTCTGAGATATCCTTCTGCCTTTTCTTTACTACCTGCGGTTCAAATGTAGAATTTCTATCCTGTGGAATCTGGATATCAAGACTTCCAAAGCTGGAATTAACACGCTTAGTCTTATATCCATTTCTGTAATCATCATTTTCGCTTCTCTCTGATTTATGATAACCAAGATGGTCATCCATCTCAGCTTCCATCATTTCCTTAATGGTGCCACCGAGAAGATCCTTGAGTGCATCTTGGATATCCTCAGCAGTTTCGATGTCATACTCCTGCAGGAGCTGTTGAATAATCTGACGTTTTCCGTCTGTCATCTGAACTTTGTGTACGATTTTCTTTTCTCTTGCCATAATAAAGGCCTCCTTAAAGTATTAATATTTTACCTTAGGAGACCTTAATAATACATAACTATTATATTTTTACAGACTTTTTTTCACAGACTCGAAAAATACGAGATTATTCAATAAATTTCAAAAGGGAACTTGACTATTATATCAAGTTCCCTTTTTGGGTTTTAGTACTTGTTTAAACATCATCATATATTTTTTTCTACTATATATGATGATACAGTCTTAATTATTTTGTACTAATCGAAAAGAGTTTTTTACTGTATCATCATATGAAGATGATGATTCTAAATAGACTTCTTTTTTTAATGTCAAATAATTCTCATCCATTAATATTACAGATACTAAAAGATTTAATAAATGTGGCGGATTTTGACATAAACGCTCTAGTAAATTACTATCAAATGTTACAAAAGAATATTTAGATTGTGAATCGGCTCCTGAACTTAATATCTTGGAGTAGTATTTTGTAAAAATATTATCTTCGGTATTAAAGGTTTCATTAAATGTAGGAGCAAAATACCATTTATTAATTTTATCATTATCTATTATGATTAAAAAATCATAGTTTTTTTGGGGGGATGGTATACTGACTTTCCATTCTTCTTCAAATTGTGTAAACTCGTTTAAAATAGCTAAATATACCAATCTATCTTTTATAGGGTCAAGTTTGTCCTTATTGATATTGGGATAAGATTCCGGATACTTTCCAATGTCATATCCTGCTGCAAATAGAAAGTCTTTATAAGCAATGTTATTAACACTGGCTTTTGCTATTTTATTTATGGTTGATGGGATTGGTGGCTTTTCGACTTTTTTCTTTATATACCTGTTTAAATATGCTGGTGAAATACCACAGTCTCTTGCAAACTCGTTTTGACTTCTCCCGCCTTTTGCCTTTTCCAATAATTCTGAAAACTCTTCTTTATTAAATTCAAAATCTGGATTTACAGCTTTACTCATACTTGGATATCCTTTTTTAAATATTTTTATTATTTATATCATAATAAAAATATCTAAACGGAATGTCAATTAAAAATAGTATAAAAGCAATATATAAAAGTAAAAAAGCAATATAAAGGTATAAAAGCATGAAAACATAAAATACACTTGCTTTCAGATGTATTTTATGCTATAAATATGTAAAAGCAATGTAAAAGCAATGTAAAAGCAATAAGTATTGTTTTTGATTATATTAGAAATAGTAAAGAAGAGGATAATATGCCAAATCATTACATAGTAGAAAATATAAAAGAAAAGCCGGATTGGTTATATTGTATCTTTAATGATAAAGATATGTCACTTCCCAAATTTGAAAATAGCTATTTGAAGTTTTTAGTGAAGACAAATCATGCGGAAAATACTGTAAGAGCTAATGCTTATCAGATTTCATACTATATGAATTATCTTGAAGTTAATGCTTTGACTCATAGTGATGTACTTCTTATGAATTATGAGGACCAGTTTGAAATGTTTGCAGATTATTTAAATTGGTTGTCTTTGGGGAATCATAAAGATTCGATAGAAAGACCGTGTAATAGTACTTGCAATTGTTATTTACGCAAAATTTTTGGCTTTTATAGATATGTTGTTCAGAAAAATTGGGTTCAGGGAAATATAAAAGTCCTCATAGATAGATCTTTTGGTATAGCTGGAGAGGCAGGCATATATCGGAATAGATATTATCAGGCATTTCCCGGATGTCTGAAGTCTGATCAGGGTTTTCTTAATGATAAGTCCTTAACTAAAGATGAGGTTATTACATTAATAGCAGCAGAAAAGAATATAAGAAACAAACTTCTGCTTCTTATACTTGCTGAGACAGGAATGAGATTAGGGGAAGCTCTAGGAATACGATATGCAAACGATATAGATTTGGATAAAAGAATAATTAAAGTAGAATATCGTGATAATAATGATAATAATGCATATGCAAAGAATGCAGAGTATAGAAGTTTAAGAATCAGTGAAGAAACTTGCGGTTTGCTGATTCATTACATGTCGAAATATAGCGATATACTGAAGAAAACGGAATATCTGTTTGTTTCTTTATATGGTCCTGAAATGGGATCGGCACTTAGTAAATCTTCGGTGTATAAATTTATGGATAAGTTGGAACTGAAAACGGGAATAAAATCTCGGCCACATATGTTTCGTCATTTTTTTGCAAATGAAAGAAGAAAAATGGGAGTTAGAATTTCTCTTATATCTTTCATGCTTGGTCATAAGCGTATATCCACCACTGAAAAATACTTTAATGTTGAATTAGAAGAAACTTTAGAGGTTCAAGATAAATATTTTGAAATAAGTAAGGGGATTATTGATATTAGCAATCTGATTGGGTAAATCGTTATGTCAGCATCATTATTAAGAATAGTACAACCAGAAAACTACATAGAAGAGCAGTGTACTTATTGTAAAGGTGTTAGCGGAGTTCGTCTTAGTGTTGTAAAAGATTATCTCCAATCTAGTAATATTAATTCATTACATATAGTTAATGAAGAAACCCTATTAGATTATAGAAATTATGTTGAAAACCTTAGTGGTCTTTCGGAAAATCAGTCAAAATACTATAAAAACTCTTTGGAGCAGATTGTTTTTGCTTATTTAGCTGCAACATGTGATAAGCAGATTATTAAAGAATCCGAGATTATTAAAGAAAGGGCTGTTAGAAATAAGACAACTGGATATTTGATACTTAATGGCATTCAAGGAACAGAAGACATTACTTATAGTTTTAGGGAAAAATATGAAAAGTATTTAAAAAACACAATATCAGATTCTTCTATAGATAAATATTTGAAATCATTAGATCTTCTTAAACTTTCATCTATAAAGAAGCTATGCGAAGAGGAATCTTTCTATAGAGATAAGTTCTTATTCAAGGACGATAAAATATTCCTGCTATATCATCCTGAATATAAAGTGGCAGAGTCGTTTTATTATATTCAAAACAAGTCAGAATTGGTATTTGATTTTTCATTAAATACTTCTGAATTATTAAAACGTCAGGTTTTCAGTGTTTTAAAAAATGTATTGGAAACGAACACTGATCGACATGACAGACGGGAAAGATTTATTGTTCCATTAGGTTTATTATATAGTTTTTCAGTGGAGTATGGAATTGAGGACTTAGAGCAGTTGCTTTATAAAGATGTTCAACAATATAAGGAGTATTTGAGAAAGCAAGGTATAAAGAAAATAGATGTATATTCTCAAATAATTGAAAATGTAAGAAAATATTTATTCTTAAATTCAGAAATCATTAACTGGTCAGCAAATGTATGGTATATGGCCCGATTCAATATAAAGGAAGAAAAACTGAATCCGGCAAGGGAAATATTAAAGCTCAGCTTCGATAGAGTAAATAATAATACTAATAGGGAATGTGCAAAGAAATATATAAAGTATATGCTTGGTCCATTTGCAGATATTTCGATTCAGACCTTGAGATGTAGATTATACGACATTATTGATTTTCTTGAATTCCTAGATAAGAGAAATAAAAGCCTGGTTGTGTTGGATATTAAAGATATTGAAGATTACGAGAATATTCTTGAAGATAGAAATATATTACCGGAAACGTTTAATACCCAAATGTATTCTGTTGAGTCGTTTATTAATTATCTTGTTATAAAAACCATAATACCACCAATTAATCCCAGAGAGGGAATCTATTACAAGAAAGTATTTTCCAGACATATCAATAGAAGAGTTTTCGTAGAAGTTCAAAATCAAGTACTAGAATCTTTAATACAAATGCCATTTGAATGGAGACTTATTTTTTTATGCGCGTCTCAACCAGGACTTAGAATAAGTGAAGCGTGTAGTTTAAAAGGAAATTCTTTTTATTTAGATGATGATACTGCTTGGCTCCGGATGTATCAGGGAAAATTAAAAAAAGAAAAAATGATACCTATTCCTAAAGCTCTTTATTATTTGATGACTGAGTATATAAAAAGAAATAATATCCTGGCTAATGAATATATATTCAAAAATAAAAAAGGTGGTGCATATGATGCTGGAACTTTTACAAAGAGTTTTAAGAAAAAGCTTAAAGAAATAGGAATTACTGAATATAACTATAAATCACATGATTTTCGCCATTGTGTTGCAACTGAATTATATGAAGCAAATGTTCCTCTTGAGGTTATCCGTGATTACCTTGGACATGATGAAACAGAAATGACTAAGAGATATGTTGATGATATGCAGTCAAAAGCGGATAAAGAGAATGATCAATATTTTAAGAATAATAAGCTGATGCAGGAGACTAATCATGGAAAGAATAAGAATAAGGGATTTAGAATGCTATAAAAATGCATCTGATGTTGATAAAAATAATAAGCTGATAAGCCCAGATAGATGTTTTGATCTGACAAAGCTTCCAAATACGGATATTAGAAAAGAAATGGAAGCATACATATTAAATAGAGGAAAGACGCTTAAGTTGATTAGTATTAGAACAGAGTTATATCCGTTTAATTTGTTTGCCAGATTCCTAAGTGAGCAATTTCCATCACTTAAGAGTTTTCTTGATGTTGAGGAATCAGAAATTATAAGGCAGGCAAAAGTTTGGTTAGGAAAGAATGGACGAAAACTCTCTGAGCTAACAAATAGAGCTACTAGAAATAAACCACAAGTAAAAGATGCGGAATTGGTAAGATATATAAAGAGTATTTATAGGTTTTATATAAAATTAGAAGATTCATTTAACTATGATTCGGATGTGTGGTTTTTAAAAGGGTTTCCTTCAAAATTAATAATTAATCCTACAAAGACTGTAAAGAGTATTTCATTTAAAGGTATTAAACAATCAAAGATAAAAGACGAGATAAAAAGAATAATATATATTCATTTAGGGCAGCTAGCAGTCGGAACAGTGTTAGCAGAAATGACAGCAATTAATAGATTTGTAGATTATTTATATGAAAGACATCCCGAAGTTGGTTCATTGTTAGAATTAAATAGGGATACTATAGAGGATTATCTTTTATATTTAAGTATTGAAGATGGAAGAAGAAAATCCTATAGAACTGAAGTCTCACACTTGAAAAGTGTTTTTATTTTGGCAGGTAATCTTTTTGAATCTATGCATCTTAAAAGATTGATAATAAATACCGATTATCAATCTGAACCTCGAAAACTTCCCAGAGCATACAGCAAAACCGAAATAAAAACTTTGAACAGAGGGATGAAAACTCTTGATATTCAAATGCAGCGATTGTTAGTTCTTCATCAGATGCTAGGAACAGGTATTGGAGACACATTAACGCTAAAACAGAATTGTTTGCGTTATGATTTGCAAAATAAGACTTGGGTAATAAGAATAGAAAGAGTAAAAACAAAAAAAGTATATGAAAAAAGTATTAATGATGATGTAGCAAAGCTGATTAAATCGGCCTGTGAGTACACAAATAATCTGTATAAAGGATCAGAATATGTATTTGTTAGAGAAAGTGATTCTAACCAACCAATGCAATATGCACGTGTATATGATCAGATGAAAACTATGATAATTACTAATGATTTGCGTGATGATAACGGAGAACTGTTTAAGGCAGGTACGCATATCTTTAGAAGCACTTATGGATGTACGCTTGCTGAATTAGGTGCAACAGATGAAATGATAGCTGCTCTATTAGGACATTCTAACACGCATTCAGTTAGGCATTACAGGAAACTTAATAATAAGATAATAGCCGAAGCAACAAGACCATATATAAAGAGTAAAGATGAAATACTATCGAAGATTATTGATAAGTGGGGGGATTATAATGAAGCAATACGAAAAGATGCTAGAGGGAAAAAGGGCTAGGAGTAGTAGGATGATTAATACAGCTATAGAGTTGATTGACAAAATGATAAAGGATGATGAACAAGTGACAATTGCGGTATTGGTTAAAAGGTCAGGCTTTTCGCGATCCTTTTTTAACCAGAATACTAAGGTGCGTGAGGCTGTTGAGCATGCTAGGGCAATACAGGAAAAGACAGATTATAATTATAATCGTAAAGTTGTATTAGAAAAGGCGTTAAAAAAAGAAAATGAAAGATTAGCAACAGAGAACAAGGCTTTAAAAGAAGAAAACTTGGAGTTGAACCGACAAATGAAATTATTGAAAGTAAAACTAGTAGAAAAAATATAAATAATTACAATAAAAATAGCTTCTTAATTTCGGACATATTCGGACGAAAAGTAATTTACATAGTATATAATTGTTATTATGCGAATCAGAAATGATTCGCATTTTTTTATAAAGAACAATGTATTTTACGTATAAACACTTAGTTTTAGCAATTAATAGAAAAGAGGGTGTATATACTGGTTGTTCTTATAGGACTAGTTGTTGTTTTTAAATCGCAGGCCGCTGCATTGGTTTCTAAGATATGGAAAGCAATAACCGAAGGATCGGATTCAATAACAGGATAAGAAACTGCAAGCTTAAGGAGATTTATTAATGGTAAGAAGCAAAGGGTATGTTACGGTCTTTATATCCCTGGTCCTTGTAATAATGATTGTTGTAGTATTGGTTGTTCTGGAGGTTTGTGACAGAAATCATGCACGTATAAAAATGTCAACTGCGCTTAGTAGTGCTATGTCTTCAGAACTCGCCAATTATAACAGATATATATACGATCGTTACCATATCCTGTTGCTTGATACCCATAGCTCAGGAGGGAGCGAAGGGGCTATGGAACAAAGCGTTGAGGATACTTTAAATACAGATCTGACAACGGAATATAAGGTAGAGAGTGTTGAGCTCACCAATAAGGTTTATATAACAGATAACAATTGTAAGGAATTTAAAAAACAGATAAAAGAGAATTTTAAATACGAAGCAGCCGAAAACATAGTTGAAAAAATAATGGATAAGGCTGAAGGTAATGATTCGCCTGTTGATGAAGAAATGGTTGAGGGTATAGATGAGGACATAAAGAGCAGACAGGAAGAGATAGAAATAAGTGAAGAAGAAAGTAAAGATGATAAAAAAAAGAAAAAGAAATCAAAGAAGGATGAAGAGGATGTAACGGATCCCAGAGAAACTCTTAAGACCTATACAGATGCAGGTATAGCTTCATTGCTTCTGCCTTCGGATGTGACATTTAAGGAGGAAGAACTTGCTTTAGATAAGCTTCCATCCGGAGGGAATAGTAATGATGAGAATATGATGATAGATACAACTTTTTCAGATAAAGACCATATGGAAGCTGATGGTTTGAAATCAGGTGGATGGGGGAGTCTGATAACAGACAAAGCCGGAAGTCTGTCATATGCGAATGAGTATTTTAATTCTCTGACAGAGCATAAATACGATGATACGTGCCTGAATCTGGAAAAAGAATACCTGATTGCCGGGAAATCATCTGATGGAGAAAACTATAAGGCAGTTGTAAATGAGATTCTCGTCATAAGATTCGGTTTCAACTTTGGCTATATAGTGACGGATACCGCAAAAATGGGTGAATGTGAAGCGCTGGCAGCGGCGCTGACGGTTGAATTTCCTCCACTTGAGCCAGTGGTGAAGTATCTTCTGGCCGGGTGTTGGTCATACATTGAGAGTGTTGCTGATGTGTATATGCTTCTCAGAAATCACAAAATTCCATATATAAAGGATGTTACCTCATGGCGTACTGATTTTGAGAGTCTTGCTCATCTGGAGGAGCTTTCAGAAGAAGCTGATGAAGAACAGGGGCTTGCTTATAATGACTATCTGATCATTCTGGCAGGAATGCAGGGCGACAAGCTGGAGCTTAGAATGCTTGATCTGATACAGGAGAATACTAAAAGAAATTCTGACAAATCGTTTATGATAAAAAACTGTATAACTTCATTTGGAATCAATACTGATTTTTCATATAAAGGAAGGCATTATTCTTATCACGAGGAAACAGGATACTAAAGCATTTACCTTGAATAGATATGGTCTGTAAAAAAGGTGTTTTCATAACAATACAAAATAACGCATATAAAAACAGACTCTTCGGAAGGGAATTATGAAAATACCTCTTTTACAGACTATATTGAAGGATGCGAGGTGAGACAAGATGAAAATTTCAAATAACAGAGGCACTGTATCTGTGGAGGCGGCTGTTGCCCTGCCTGTCTTTTTGTTCACAATGCTGTTTTTTATAAATGTTTTTGAGATTTATACAGTGAAGGCAGCTGTATATGAAGGGTGTATTGAAACTGCTGAATATATGGCGGAATATGCATATCTTGTAGACAGTCTGGGAGAGGAAGGTGTGGATAATTCAGTTACCTGTCTTCCGGTAGCGGCTATCCGTTTTCGGGAATATGTAGATGAAGAAAACCTTCTGGATAAATATGTAGTCGGAGGAAAGAACGGCATCAGCTTTCTGGGGTCGTCTTTCCCTGATGAGAAAGGATTTATTGATTTAAGAGTAAATTATTTTATACATGTAAATATACCTCTTTTGGGGAAAATGAGTCATATGTGTAGCGAACACATAAGACAACGTGCATATCTGGGGTATTCGGGAGATGAGGAAGGAACAGATGATGAGGATGATCCTTATGTGTATGTAGCACAGAATGGAATGGTTTACCACACTACAAGAGGCTGTACATATCTTCTTCCGGATATTCATAGCAAATCTCTTGATTCGGCAAAAAAAACAGGATACAAGCCATGTAAGTATTGCGGAGACCTGTGTAAGGATAAGGTTTTTATTACACCGGAAGGTGATGCATATCATTCAGACAGGTATTGTTCACGACTAAGAAGGTCTGTAGAAAGAAAAAGGCTGAGTGAAGTTAATCTTCCACCATGTTCAAAATGTGGAGGAGAATGAAATGGATAAGAATAAAGGATATATGACAATTGAGGCGAGCTTTGTAATTCCGATAATTCTTATTGGAATCTTTGTGATACTTATAGGGCTGATAATAGTATTCGAAAAAAGCACTATTAAAGCAGAAGAAGTAGAAACACTGTATCAAATACCACTGGAGTATATACGAGATGGTAAGGTGGCGGAATATCTCGGATTGAAGAACTACGGAAACTGTCTTGAGTATGGAAGTGTTTCTTCAGAAGGATCTTATAAGCATCATAAGGCTGCAGCCAGTGGTGAACTCGTCTATGTAAAGCCTTTCTTAGTGAATTCCGAAAGAGAGATTGATTTATGTGTTGACAGACTGAGGAGGTGGCAGTTTTATGATGATATTTCAGAGGAATCAGGGGATTAGCAGTTATGTAGAAATAAGTGATGTAGTTATTCCTGATAATTATGAAGAGAGAATGCTTACACGATGCAGTTTTATAAATATTTTACCCAGTGAAGTAAGAGAAATAGATGGTAATAAAAGTCTATATGTAAAGGTTGATGGTCTGACTCCGCTTATATCAAGATTTCGCAGGGTGTGTCCTGGTAAAGAAGATATAAAGAAACTGATGGATGGGATACATAAATGCATAGATGAACTCAGAGAATATCTGTTAAATCCAAGCGGAATAATAATCGGAATGGATTATATATTTTATTCAGATAAATCAGATGAATATAAGTTTATTTATGTTCCCGGTAATACATTTGATTTCAGAAATCAGATAAAAAATCTGTTCGAGGATATAATGAGAATTTTTGACCATAAGGATGAGGCTGGCGTTAAGTATCTATATGATACGTACAGTCAGTTTTTGAGGGATAATTTTTCCATAGATCTATTTACCAGAATTTCAAACAACAGGTATTTACTGGAAAAGAAGGATGATGAAAATGAAAAAGAAAATGATATAAGTATTAATCCTCAGTTTGGAGTATCCGAGGATTATTACAAAGAGGTGGCGGCGCCGGAAGTGGTAAAGGAAGAGTTTTCCATTAATAAAAAGCCTTATATCACTGCTTATACAGTTCTGGCAGCCGCGGCAGTAATACTAATGATTATATTTGGACCGAATTCCCTCAAGCTTTCGACCGTAGGATTCCTGGCGGTTTCGATATACACAGTGGCGGACATTAATCGAAAGAAAAATGAAGCTGAACTTGAGAACACATTTAAGGGAATGGAAAAAATAGAATTAACTGATACAAAACCGAAGAAAGAGGAAGAATGCTATGCAAGCAAATATAAATATCCGGATGAGGGGACTACAGTTCTGAAACAGAATAATATGAAGGGTGTTTCCAGGCTGATTCCAATAGAGAAATCCGGTGACGGTTACCATGATCAGATTCTTCTGATAGAGGGGCTTACAAGAATCGGAAGACTGGATTATCAGTGTGATGTGGTTTTGGATAATACTTCGGTAAGCAGAATACACGCTGAGTTTGAGAGACATGGAGAAAATGTGACTATAAAGGACCTTGGATCAACTAACGGGACCTATGTCAATGAAAGCAGACTGAACGTGGGTGAATCAGTGATGCTGAATCCGGGAGATAAGATAGGAATAGCAGATGTTCTTTTTGAATGTGCATAAGGAGGAAGCAATATTGAAGATTAGTTCCAAATACAGAAAGATATCGGCAGCAATGATTATAATGCTTGTTTTATCAGTCTTAAACATGTGTGAACTGAAAACTTCAGCAGGGGAAAAAGAAGATCCTCCGATTCCGGTATTGAATTCCAGAACTATGATCAAAGGGATGGTTCTGAAGGAGATACCTTTAAAAGAAAAAATAACAATAATTGATAAAGTGTTTTATGAAAATCTAAAACCAGATACGGCTTATACACTTCATGGGATTTTAATGGTTAAGAATTCTGATGGGGTATATGAAAAGTATAAAAAGGGAAATGATCTGATAGAGGCATCCTGTTCCTTCAGAACATCTGATAATAAAAACGGCTATGAAGAATATGGTGAAGAGTGGATTGAATTTGAGGAAATAGAAATAAGTGATGTTGAAGGCAAAACCTTTGCTGTGTATGAAAATCTGTATCTGGGTACGGATACAGACGCCGTAAATCAGTATGAGGAATATCCGGATAAAAAGATATTTCCTATAGAGCATAAAAACGAGGAGGATAAACAGCTTATTCGAGCGGCATATATAAACAGCAGTATTAAAGGACTGAATAACGAATCGAAGGAGCTGAAGATAAATCAGGCAGGTAAAACGGTAATTACAGATACCATATCATATGAGAATCTGACTCCGGATATGAGCTACAGAATAGTCGGGAAACTGTTTGATTCAAAAACAGGAAAAAGACTTGCATATGATTATGCGTCCGGAGACGAAGAAAAAGTATTTGTGGCACGAAAGGCAAGTGGCTGTGTAGAAGTCAGTTATGAAATAAAGACAGAGGACAGTATCAGTATTTCAATAGAAGAATCCCTGTTCAATGCCGAGGGAAGCCTGATAGCCAGGAATAATTCTGAAAAGGATGGAAACAATATTATTCATCTAATAAAAGAAACAAAACAGGAAATAACAGAAGAAAAAAAGAAAGAAGAAATATCGGAGAAAATAGATATAGAAACAAAAGAAGATGAACCGGAGAAACATTTTTGGGATTATCTGATTAAAAAAATTAATGTTTTTTTACTGGAGAAAGGAAAACAAAAATGAAAAAAACCAAGAGAATAATGGCTGTTATATTATCAGCTGTTTTAATCATACAAATGGCTTCGTCATATTCATTAATGAGTTATGCGGATCAGGAGACAAATGATAAAAGGGAGGAACCTATTACTGATATTATACATGAAAATGAAGAGACTACAGAAAGATTTACAGAATATGTGACAGAAGAGACGACAGAAAATGAAATAGAAAGCGGTAAATACAAAGAAACCATAACAGAAGAAATTGTACAGGATGGTGAAGTGTCTACTGAACAGATCACTGAAGAAGATAACTCAGAGAATGCAGAGACAGACAAAAGTGCTGATAGTACGGAGGCTGATCTGATCCAGAAGGATGACACTGAAAATAATTCTGATTTGAAAGATGTTGAGAAAAAGGAAGAGGAAAAATCTTTAAGCGATAAGGCTGATAAAAAGACAAAAAAGAAATCCAAAGCTGATAAAAAAGAAATCCAGCCGACCTTTGATAAATTATACGGTGATGTTTCTGTAGATGGGATTGATTTTTCATCATGTGAGCTTCTTGTTGCAACTAAGGATGTGGGTGTCTTTACAGCAGATACAGAGGTAGTATCTGAATATAATGGAATATATCTTACCAGATATGAAGATGCAGAACAAACGAAGTCAGCGTATACATATTATTTTACAAGAGCTGATTTTGTAGAGGTCAACTCTGTTATCAGAGCAGCTGAAGATCATGGTGAGGCTGATCTGTCTGATATAAATAATGGTGATGACGCTATCTCCAATATAACCAGTGCCCCGGCATCGAGCTGGCCGGGGTGCGTTGCTCTTATTGATACAGGTGCTGAAGGAAGTAATGTGGTTAGCAGTATATCTATTATTGGCGAATCAGTGGCAGATGACAATGGACACGGAAGTCGAATGCTGAAGGCTATGACAGAAGCGAATCCTGATGTGAAGATATTATCAATAAAGGCTTTGGACTCAAATGCAGTCGGAACAATATCGGACGTTTATGCGGCTATAGAGTATGCTGTCAGAGCGGATGTTTCAGTGATAAATCTATCCATGTGTTCAGTAGCCACAGCTGAAAGTGATGTACTGAATCAGGCGATTTCAGATGCTGTTTCAAAAGGAATAATAGTTATTGCTTCAGCAGGAAACAATGGCAGGGATGCAGGTTTTTTTGTTCCGGCTGGCATAAGTGGTGTTATCACAATAGGTGCGTGTGATGCGAACGGAAACAGACTAAGTACGTCAAACTATGGATCTGCAGTTGATTATTATGTTGTGGCAGAATCGACATCTGATGCCGCAGCACGTTTTTCTGCGTATGCGATAAGATATGGCTTGTCTGAGGTTTCTAAAAATGAGAAGGTTTTTTCTGCCCATAGTATTGAAGAAAAAATTAGCACAAAGGGGGAAACAGATAAAAAGGATGATAACAAACAGACTGAAACTGATGCATCAGAGACGGATGAACATCAGAAAGATGAGATTCAACAGACAGAAAAAACCACTCAGGAAGAAAATGAAACAGCAGATAAAGATGATAAGCTGAAAATAGAAGAAAAGATCTATAAACATAAAGCCTGTACCAGAGATATGCTTAATGAGATATTTTTGATGGCAAGTGCAACACCTCCCGAGGGCAGCGGATTTCCGCATTACATAAGCGATGTAACGGTAGTAATAGAACAGACTTCACAGTCCGGAAAAAGCTTCGCCGGATATATGGTTTCAGCTGAAGTACCAAAAACCAGCAGATACTATAATAAGATAAAGGTAGGTGGTGTAACCTGCTGGTGTTCTGTACACGATAATCGTGAGGGAGGCTGTGCTGATCCGGGACCTGGAAAACATACGATTTCAAAGGTTAAGTTCGAATATGTATCCTCAAGCAAGGGAGTAGCAACTTATACAGCTGTCAGTAATGTAGACGGACAGGCACACGAATATGGTTATCAGAAGATGGAACTTACTATAAAGCTTGAACAGCAGAACTCATACATTTCCATTCAAAAAGTACTTGCCGGAAGTCCTAAGAGTAATGCCGGAAATGTATACTTTGACGTATATGACAACAAGAATGCAAGTGGCAGTCCCTTAGGCTATATGAAGACCAGTTCGTCGTCCGGAGTGGCTCATAATGTATATACGGATAAAGATATTTCTACCTTAACACATAGTACAAGTGATGGACTTAAAGGATCATTAGACCTGCCTCCGGATACTACAGTATATCTCTTTGAGGTTGGACAGGGAGATTCATATAGTAAAGCGAAGAATAAAGCTCCAAGTGGTTCAAAATATAAAACCGATGCTGCCCATGAAGCCGGTCAGCCCAATGTAACAAAATATGCTATAGACCTCCTGCCGGATGATTCTAAGTATATAGCCAGATATACGGTAAAAACATCAAGCTCCAAAGGAGGGACAGAGGAAACACTGACTAATCCTATTGAAGAATTCGTATACATATACAAAAAAGATGAATATGGAAATGAATTAAATGCCGATTATCAGATATACGGAACAACTAAAGAAGTTAATCTGAGCAGTAATGACAGGCAGACACGCATTGATAAAATCAAAAAAGCTTCAGGCAGCAAGCTTATTACCACACTGTCAGTAAAGGACGGATTTGGTCTGGCAGATGTTTCGTCGTACAAAAGGGATCATCTGGATGATGACAGGTATTATTACGCTGTTGAGGTTGAAGGGACAGTGGACAGTACGCATAAAGTTTCGTTGCCATTTAAAGCAGAATCAAGAACCTATAAACCGGAAAAAGGCGATTACGGATATGCAGTCAATACTGACGTCGAAGGACATTATTACTATAAGGTTGGTATATATAAATATGATGATGAAGGAAAAAATGTACAGGCAAGCTTTGATATATATTCAACACCGGTAAGTGGGGCTACCAGTGGCGGTACACTAATTAAATCAATAACAACGTCCGGCTCGACGGGATACGGAGAACTGGATATAACTGAGAACTATATAAAATCATGTGCAGAAGGTAAACCTAATTTCTATTACGCAGTGGAAACAGCTACAGATGATTTACATGAGATGGGAAGCCAGAAGGAGACAGCATTAAAAATAGTAAAAGGTGATGCTCCTGATTTTAAACTGACATCTCCTGATTATGTCAGAAAACTGAATCCTCTGAAGAAAAAGGTAAGGGCTGATATTGAATTATATAAGGTTGATGAAAATGGTGACCCTATATCTGAAGTTCAGTTTAAACTGACAGAGAAACAAACCGGACAGAGTGTTATTCTTGTTACAGATGAGAATGGATATGTATCAACAGCATCCTCTTATGTTGCTCATTCTCAAAACACAAATGCAGGAACAGCAAAATCAGGTACATGGTTTGGAGATATGAAGGAACTGGATGAAAAATCAGGCGCTCTATTTACTGGAGAATATGTTATTAGAGAACTTAGATGCACAGCTAATAATGGAATGCAGTTGGAAAAAGAGCAGCAAATAACTATAACAGGAGAAGATGAAAATAAGATAATAAAGGTGTTTGATAAGAATACAGAAGAAACTGATGATAAGATATGGAATATAAATAATCCTGTCATAAGTACTACAGCTTCTGTTGTTGAAACAGATAGTAAGACACTTGCTCAGCAGGGGTGTGATGACACCATAGATTATAAAAATCAAACCATAAAAGATGATATAAAATATCAGGGACTCCGATCGGCAACTGACTATACTCTTCTTGCAGAACTTATGGTTGTAGATAAAGATGGTAATGTTCGTCCTTACACTAAGGATGAAGAACCTCTTAGAATTACGAGTACATTTAAAACCCCTGAAAAAACGACCAGATCTGTCAACAATACAAGCGGGACACATACATTATATATTAAAGGAGTTGATCCTACAGGGCTGGAAGAAAGACAGGAAAAACTTGTTGTATTTGAATCACTATATTTGGGTACATACAATTCAGTAGAAGAACTGGATAAAGCTATAGAAGAAAAAAGTATAAAGACAAGATATGATGAATACAGCGAAGAAGACGATATGGATTTCTTTCCTGTGGAACATAAGGATGAAAATGATGATTATCAGACAGTTCGTCCAGGAGATATACATACAAATGCCGGTGATGGTATAGATTCTGATAATGTTGCCTATCCCCGTGTTAGCAGTGTAATAAAGGATAAGGTTTATTATACAGGACTTGAAATAGGAAAAGAATATACTGTTAAGGGAATTCTCAGAATAAAAACAGACTCAGGAGAAGGTGAAGAATTAAAGGGAGCAGACGGACAGCCGGTTGTGGCAGAAAAATCATTTAAAGCAGAAGCTTCAGAAGGGTATGTAGAACTTGAATTTACATTTGATGCATCAGTATTAAAAGGAAAAACAGTTGTTGCATTTGAAGAGCTTTTCTACAACGGGATTAAAATAGCGGTTCATGCAGATATAAATGATGAGGATGAAAGCATACATTTTCCTGAAGTGAAGACGACAAGCAGGAATACGATTCTTTCGCCGGATAAAACTGATGATTCTGCGAAAGAGGTAGAGGCCTCTGAAAAGGGCGGTTCAATAACGGATACAGTTTCATATAAGAATCTTATAGCAAATAAAACTTATATAATAAGAGGAACACTGATTAATAAGTCCACTGGAGAAATACTTAAGGATGCAACCGGAAAAGAGATTAAAGGTGAGTGCACATTTAAAACACCGATAACAGGTGAAGTAAAGATTGATAAATCACCGGATGCAGTAGATTATGAGCTTCCGGATGGAACAGTAATGGATCTTTCATCAGACCATGCAGATTATATGTGTAACGGTAGTGCAGATGTAATATTTGATGGTTATGATCTGAGCAATCTTGCCGGTGTTACAGGTGTGGTATATGAAGAAGTATATCTTGTGAAAAAAGGAAGGGAATATCTGGTAGGTGAGCATAAGGATCAGGAAGATATTGATCAATTCATATATTTTGTGAAAATAAAAACTGAGGCAAATGATTCAGCTACCAATTCAAAAGTAGTTCCATATGAGGCAGAGACCGAAATAGAAGATACAGTTTCATATAAGAATGTAATTCCAGGAAAGGAGTATACACTTACAGCTACGCTTCATGTTAAGAACGATGCAGGAAAAAAATATAAAAACGGAGATGTTCTTCTGGATAAAGATGGAAAGCCTGTAACTGCGACCTTCAGTTTTGTTCCGGATAAAAAGGATGGAACGGCTGTTGTTAAGATTCCGGTAAATACCGAAGGATTAAGTGGTATGGAACTCGTAGTCTTCGAGGAAATGAGGAATGAATATGGAGTTCAGGTTGCAGCTCATAATGATATAGAAGACAGTGCTCAGACAGTACAGGTTCCGGGAGGGTATACATCAGCTGTAGAGAAGAAAAGCAAAAACAAGTCAGTTGAACCGGATGAAGATATAACTATAGTTGATACTATCGTCTACACAAATCTTGAACCCGGAGTAGAATATAAGGTTAAGGGTATATTGTATTCAAAAGAATCTGAAAAACCTGTAAAGATCGATAACAAATTAGTGACGAGCACAGTAAGCTTTACGCCGAAAGAAAAGAATGGAAAAGTAGAGGTTCCATTTGATCTGAATACAAAAGAAATAGCAGGTATATCTGTGGTTGCATTTGAGGATGTTACGATTAAGAATGAGAAGGATGAAGATGTTCTTGTTTTTTCGCATCGTGATATAAACAGTAAGGAACAGACGATAAAAGTTAATGAATCACCTGAAGAGAAAACTAAAAAGAAAAACACTCCTCAGTGGTTTTCTCCAAAGACAGGTGATGATGCAAAGATCGTTCCGATATTCCTTATTATGATAGGTTCTTTTATTTCAATAGTGATCATATGGCGTAAAAGGAAAAAAACCATAAAATAATTCTGTTGATCCACCGGTCCATTCAGGACTGGTGGATTAATATGTAATTTAGGAAGATTTTTTTATAGTAATAGAAGTTACTTAATGGTATAATTTAACATGTTTCATATGGGGTAAAAAACATTTGAAAAATTAAACATTTTAATCATTATGAGGAGGTAGCAAAAAAATGATTCAAGTTAACAATGTATTCAACAACGAGAACATGAAGGTGATAGCAAGCTCCGGCCCATACTTTGTATATGAGCATCAGGCAGATCTTTCAGTTACACCTTATACGGCAGAAAGTGCTTACTTCATGCATCAGATGAATGTAAGAAGGAGACAGCTTCTCATTCAGCTCAATAATTCATCTGTAAAGATGCAGGCAGGTGCTATGCAGTGGATATCCGGAAATGTGCAGGTATCCTCAGGAGTTAAGGGCGTAGGCAATTTCCTTGGCAAGATGGTTAAGGGAGCTGTTACTGGTGAGTCTGCAGTAAAGCCTGAGTATAGTGGACAGGGTTTTGTTATGCTTGAGCCTACATACAAGCATCTTCTTATTGAAGACGTTGGTTCATGGGGATCAGGTATGGTTCTTGATGATGGTCTTTTCCTTGCCTGTGATACAACATTACAGGAAACTATTAATAAGAGATCAAATGTATCCTCTGCTTTACTTGGTGGAGAAGGACTTTTCAATCTTTGTCTTACAGGTCAGGGCTATGCAGTTCTTGAAAGCCCGGTTCCAAGAAGCGAGCTGTTCGAATTCGTTCTTCAGGATGATGTTCTTAAGATAGATGGAAATATGGCTATAGCATGGTCAAGCTCACTTCAGTTCACAGTTGAGACTGTAACCGGAAATGCAATCGGTTCAGCTGCAACTGGTGAAGGCTTTGTTAATGTATATCGTGGTACAGGTAAGGTTCTTATGGCTCCTACAGATGGTGCTCCATCTATGTCTACTGTTAACGGACCGGAACCTACTACAACATCTTCACAGGGTATTGCCGGAAGTGTAGTTAGCAGCCTGTTTAACGCATAATAGCTTATTTAGTTAATACATTTTTTGATTAATATATATAACCTCCTGTCTTGGTTCTGATTAAGAATCTTTATAGACAGGAGGTTTTATCAATTTTGTCACTTGTTCGATTAGAAACAACCTTGAGCTTGTTTGGGTTGAATACGCTATGATATATTGATAATTAGTGCTGGAGTTATTGGTCAGATTAATTAGAAACTGATGCACCAGAGAAGTGTTTAATGAGGTATATATAGGGGGATTGAAATGTATATAGAAACAGAAAGATTAATAATAAGATCAATTGAGCTGGGAGATGAGAAAATATTTGCGGAAATGGCGAAGGATGGAAGTCTTACAGAAATAGGCTTTGATGAGTCATTTTCCGACTGGGCCGGTGGATGGATAAATGAAGCACTTGAACTTACCCAAAAGGACGATCCAAGGGCAGATTATATTCCCTGTACCATAGTGCTTAAATCCACAGGTGAAGTTATAGGAAATGTCGGTAATACCTATTATGAAGATACTGATAAGATCGGGATTTGCTATTTTGTCGGAGCGGCTTACAGAAGAAAAGGATATGTGAGTGAAGCGGTGATGGCTTATGTTCCTTATTTCTTTGAACGCTATAATGAAGACGAAATAATCGCAACCATAAAAGATGTTAATGAACCTTCCTGGAAGACGGCAGAAAAAACAGGATTTAAACTGCTGGAGATCAAGATGTATAAAGACATTGATGACGAGAAGGAAGAATTATATAGATTCTATGCTGCAAACCGCGGATAGTATGAATCTTAGAGAGGTGCAGAACGATGGTAATAAGACTTGTAAATGATAATGATATAAGCGGCCTTGCAAAGGCTATGTCGCGAGCCTATTCTGAAGAACCGTGGAATGAGAAATGGACACCTGAAACTTCACAGAGAAGGGTGCGTTCGATTATGGGAAATTTTGAAGCCATGGGTCTTGCTGCAGAGGAGGCTGGAGAAATAATAGGTGGACTTCTTGGTTTTATTGATCCATATGCTGATGAAGACTTTTTCTTTGTGGCAGAGCTTTTTATAGTGCCGGAGAGAAAAAAACAGGGAATAGGAAGAATGCTGTTGAAAGAATTGGAAACTAAGCTGAAAGAGAAAAATATACCTGTTGTACAGCTGATATCTATTGAGGAAAATCAAGTATTCTATAATAAATGTGGACTCAACAAAGATGCATGTGGTGTAATGGCTAAAAGACTATAAAATGATAATTAATGGAGAATAAAAAGATGAATAAATATGAATATGTAATATTAAGAAATAAACCGGAACTTAAGGACACAGCTGCTGATTGGTTTCACAACAAATGGGGAGTACCAACAGAGGCTTATCTGGAATGTATGAATGATTATTTAGATGGAAGAACTGAGTATGGCTGGTATCTATGTTTAGATGGCGATAAAATAGTCGGAGGTCTGGGAGTTATAGAAAATGACTTCCATGACAGAAAGGATCTGAGTCCAAATGTTTGCGCGGTATATACAGAAGAAGACTATCGTTGTCAGGGAATAGCTGGAAAACTCCTTAATCTCGTAGTTGATGATATGAAGTCAAAAGGTATTACTCCGCTGTATCTGGTAACTGATCATGAGAACTTTTATGAACGTTATGGCTGGGAGTTTTACTGCATGGCTCAAGGAGATGATGAACCGGAAATGACAAGACTCTATATACATAAATAAGATTGTTCTAAATACATAAGAAACCCCAACTATTGAAAAGTATTCAATAAAGGAAGTATAATCAAATTATCAAAACATAAATGAACATAACATACAAAGAAAAAAATCAAATGAGGATTTTGCTATGGGACCTTTTGGCAGAAACTGGCTTCAGCTGGTTTCTGCCCCTTTCTTATAAGGAGATGATAATAAATGATTATAAACAACTATCATACCAAAATAAAGGAACTTATAGTAAGAGGGCATTTGATTGGTAGAGGTAGACCGTAGAAGACTTGTATTCTCAGTAAATGTATATGATGAAGTTGTAGCAAGTATGATCATCTATAACAAGATGATGATTTATGTAGAGGCAAATGCTTTTAATACAGGAATCGATTCTGATAAGAATCAGTGCTCCGAATAAAACTAGGATGTGATTGGAATGCAAATCGCATTCGCGTAACTGTAATCGTTAGGTCTTAGAAGATGCAGTTGTCGTGAATGCGTATTTTGCTTTATAGGTAGATAGTTACCTTTGTCCACACGCGCCACTTTTTAATGATCTATATGAGAAAAAATGTGCAAAATATATAGATTATGATATTATGATGTGGGTGTCGAAAGTGACTTTTGACACCATATGATATGCAGATTACTAAGAATGGATAAAGGGGGTGGAGCATATCAAAAAAATAATAGGACGTATATTAGTTGTTTTGCCACCGGTTGCTCTGCAGATGGCGTGGTATGTTTTGATTTTTAGTGTCGCAGACAGATGGTTCAATGGTCATTTGTGGGATATTATATCAGCTGTTTTTACGGTACTTTCAGTTGCCTTTATTTTATATCTTGTAAATAAAAGGGAGGAATCAACATATAAGCTTCTCTGGGTAATCATTATATTAACATTTCCTGTTCTTGGGGCAATTCTTTTTTTAGCACTTGGTAATAAGAAAACGGGTAAAAACCTTAAGAAAAAACTTAAAGAGTCATCTAAGAATCTGCTCAAAGATAATTCTCGGGTGGATAAAGCCTTGTCGCAACATGAAGCTGCTATAAATACAATCAAGGAATCTGACCTACGTATATCGCAGACATTAGATTATTTATCGCATGCTACAGGATTTCCGATGCATATAAATGGAACTTCCAAGTATTATCCTCTTGGAGAGGATGTATTTAAGGATATGATAGATGATTTGGAAAAGGCAGAGAAGTATGTCTATATTGAATACTTTATTATTCAAACAGGAAAATTCTGGAATACACTTACTGAAATCCTGGAGCGAAAGGCAGCAAAAGGGGTTGATGTAAGGGTTATTTATGATGATCTGGGGAGCATAGCTACTTATTCTCTCAAGGATGTAAAAAATCTTAATGAAAAAGGAATAAAATGTGTTGCATTTAATCCTTTCTTCTTAATACGCTCCCAGCTTAACAATAGAGATCATAGAAAAATAATGGTTATAGATGGCAAGGTTGCTTATAGTGGTGGAATAAATCTTGCTGATGAATATATAAATGAAAAAGAGATGTACGGTCACTGGAAGGATATAGCCTTTCGTATTACGGGCCCCGCTGTACAAAGTTATACTTACATGTTTGCAGAGTTCTGGGAAGCGTTTTCAAAATATAAGATTCCGATAGAACTCTTGGAAAAGTCTTCTTATGAGAAAGTGAAGGATGATAGTAATGGTTATATACTGCCATACTATGATTCTCCTATGAGAAATGAGGCTGTGAGCAATTCTCTTTTTACAGAAATGCTTTCCATTGCAACAGATTATATATGGTTTTATACACCATATCTTATTTTGGGAGATACATTGATAGATGCTTTTGTCAGGGCAGCAGAAAGAGGCGTGGATGTAAAGATAATCATGCCAGGTATACCGGATAAAAAACTGGTTTATCGTATAGGAAGAAGTTACTATGAGGAATTGCTTTCTGCAGGTGTTAAGATATATGAATATACACCGGGGTTTATTCATGCAAAAGCAGTAGTTATGGATGATAAGGTGGCTGGAATTGGTACAGTTAACCTGGACTATAGAAGTCTTTTCCTGCACTTTGAATGCTACTCGATTTTTTATAAAGCGGATATAGTAGATGAGCTTAAGAAAGATTATCAGACCACTCTTTTAAAGAGTAGAGAGAGAACTCTGGATGATGCTAAGCGTAGTGGATTTGGTAGAGTTCTTGACAGTGTACTGAGACTTGCGGCACCGTTATTATAACCGCAATAATCCTTGTAATTATGCAAATAAATGCATTCTATATTATCGAATGGGATATGGTATACTAAAACGCATAATAAAAGGAAAACACGCGCGCCTACTAAACTTTGAAAAAACGTCAAAGTAAGACTATTAGGTTGCTGCTATGGAAGGGAAATCCTATGACTCGTTATAATATCCGAATTGTGTTAACGTTATGTATATTAGTATTCATGTGCATGGGCTGCTCTGTTTCAGATATAGTACCAGAACCGGAAAGTCAGACTTATAGTAAGATTGAAAAACCATATACAGATAAAGCAGAGATAGATCATCATCAAGAAAATATATATAAGAGAACAGTAGCCGGTACCCTTAGATATATCGATAATGGAGATAAAGCAGGCCTAAAGAAGATGCTTTGCAAAGGTCTCAACGATATGAAGGATACAGATGTTGAGATAGATGCTTTACTGGACGGTTTCAAAGGCGATATAACGGATACGACATATATCAGTGGAGATCTTGGAGCCAGAACTTATGCTCAGTGGTCAAAAGACGAACCAGTTGCCTGTTATGAGTCTGAATTCTATGTATATACTGATAAAGAAACCTACTTTGTGGAGCTTGATATGTGTGCAGTAAATGATAAAGACGTTGATGGTAAGGATTCGGTTGGAGTGACAAAGCTTTATGTGATGACACTTGATAAAAAGTATGATGCTGATGCAACTCCCAATGATGCATCCAAAGATGTTGAAACTAAAACGGTTGGAACCAGTCAATGCAGTATCCTGTCTGAGTATGGAGACAGCGAAGGGTATCAGGTTTTAAATACAAGTACAGAGTGGTCTGATAATGATGTCTGGAAACTTACCGGAACAAAGGATTCTATAAGTTCGGAAAATCTGAAGAAGATAGATTATTCAGATGAGAATGCGGTTCGAAAAGTTTTTAATGGCATGGAACCATATGCCATTACGGAGTCGGATTCTCACTGCAGATTATATAATTTATCGGGTAGTGATAAAAAGGTTCATGTATATTCAGATAATTATTATGAAGGTGATGAAAACTACAAAGTAAAGTTTGTGCAGATAATCGATATCTCTGAGCTGTATGGAAAACAGGATAGAGAATATATATATAACTATAAAAAATGAGATCTAGAATAATGATGATGGTGTGATTATGTCTGAATTTCAGGAACTAATTAAAAATTTTGATAAATGCAGGGATTATATCAGGGACTTTTTTGTATATGGTTTTAAGAGCAGAAAAGATTTTACGGGAAAAAGTGCCAGAACCTATGATGATGAGAGAAGACGGATAACGGACTGGCTGGGAGATATAGTACATGAAGATATATCTGATGCTACGTCAGAGAAAAACCTGTCGCTTCAGGTTACCCCTAATCTTCTTGCTACAAATCCGCTATACAGAGTTTGGCAGACCAGAAGTTTTACGGACAATGATGTCAGACTCTTTTTTCGTTTGCCGGAAATGACTACTATGCCACATACCGTTGAAGAATTAACTGATGAACTGAGCCGTCGGTATGCAGTAGTCTGTGATTCCCAGATCGTCAGGAGAAAATGTAAGGAGCTTGAAGAAGAAGGAATACTTCGACAGATAAAAGAAGGAAAAACTATATACTATAAGAGGAATATGACTCTTCAGGAGATACTGACCCAAGAGCAGGCACTGAGTGATCTGGAGGATAACCCGGAAAGACTGTATGAGGCAATCGAATTCTTTCAACTCTGGTATCCTTTCGGGTTTGCTGGATATTCAATCCTGGAAAAGGAGAATCTTACAAACGATATATTCCGGGTTAAGCACAGTTTTCCGGAATTCTGTCTGGAGGATGATATACTCTGTCAGATACTTGAAGGTATCAAAGAGGGAGTTAGAATGACCTTTATTTTTTCCTCGAATCTGCGGAGCGAAAACGGTAATCAGATGACCGGAGTACCGGTCAGGATTCTTGCAAGCTATAGAACCGGAAGAAGATTTGTGGTTCTTTACGATGCGGGAGAAAAAAGACGATTCAATGTGTTAAGACTCGATCAAATCAAAAAAGTCAGTAAGGCTGCTGATACGAAGAGTGACGAGGATTCCGGAATCAGACCGTATGATGATGAAAAGATCCGGGATAATCTGGACAGAAATCTGGGATATGTATGGAATGCATCGTTCTCGTCAGTTATGAAGGGAAGCTACCGGCAAAAGGTTGAGATGACGATACATATCGATGAAAGAATGGAAAGCTATATCCCCGCGAGAATCAGAAAAGAAGGGAAGAACGGAACATTAACCAAGCTTTCGGACGGTACCTATATATATGAAGCGGCGGTCTTTGATGTAAATGAGATGTTTCCATGGCTGCGTACATTTATCGGGCGAATAGAGGATATAAGATTTTATTCTCTGAATTCAGAGATGGAGAAAACCCGCGAGCTGACGCAGATAAGGGATAGGTTCTTTGGTGACATAGACAGATTGTTCGATATGTATGGAATAGAGTAAGTGATTATGAGAATTTTTTCGGAAAATTATGGATGCTATTACAATATAATATACAGGCTATTATCTGATTATAAAGAGATTACGGATAAAGAGATAACTGAAATTGTCCGTGAAAAGGGTTACGGAGAATCGATGCTATTTCTGCTTCCGAAGCTTAAGGAAGACGTATGGGAATTCTTCGGCGAGACAAGACCCGATCCTGTGATACCGCTGACAGGTTATCAGAAATCCTGGCTGAAAACCGTTCTGATGGACAAGAGAATAGGCTTGTTTCTGGAGAAGGAGGAATTACGTGGCTTGCTGGAGCAGCTGTCGGAGATTGAACCTTTATTCCGGCAGGAGGATATATGTGCTACGGATATTTTCCTGGAGGGAGATGATTTCGAGGATGAGGTATATCGGGAGAATTTCCGGACTGTTGTTTCTGCCATAAGAGCAAGAGAAGTCCTGGATATAGAATATAATCCTATGCCGGATAAGAGAGTAAGGCATTATTTCATCCCGTGCAGGATAGAATATTCGATTAAAAATGACTGCATCCGAGTATATGGTGTGGAAGAGAAATCACAGAATAAGCTGTATCAGATAAATCTCGGTAAGATAGTTATGGCGAAATCAACAGGACGTTTTATCAGCATCGATAAGCTCCCGGATATTGACCGGCTTATTGAGAAGCAGTATCTGGAGGAACCGGTTACAGTGCTGATCAAAACCGAACGAAATGCTCTCGAGAGGGCGATGCTTCAGTTTGCCAATTACAGAAAGAATACTTCCCGCTATGTAGAAAAAAGAGATGATGATTTTGACGGTACTTCAAATGATATCTATAAATGTGAGATATACTATGGACAGGGAAATGAAACGGAACTGTTGATTAATATACTGTCTTTCGGGCCAATGGTAAAGGTTGTCGGAAGTGAAAGATTCCTGAAACAATTGAAGGAAAGACTGAAAAAACAAAGATATCGATCTGTTTGATATGTACCCTCTTTACCGGAAAAACCAGTAAGGAGGGTATTTTTATTTAACCGGTTCGCAGCTTTTTTGAAATGAATAATGTTTTCGTTAATGATATCTTATCTATAGCAAAAGCAAAGCTGAATAAAACCTGTATATAGCAAGCAGGTGAGGGCTGAGAATCGAAAGGGGAATAGATATGTTCGTTTTATATGATGGTACAAAATATCCGATGAAAATATGGCAGAAGGATATTGGTAATATAGAGGATTCCTGTATAGAACAGGCACAACATCTGGCAGATCTCCCATTTATTCATAAGTGGGTTGCACTTATGCCGGATACTCATACAGGAATGGGAATGCCGATAGGAGGAGTGATCGCAACAAAGGGTGTGATCATTCCGAATTCGGTAGGCGTTGATATCGGATGTGGTATGAATTTTATAGATACAGATATAGATGCAGCTGATGTTAAGGAGTTAATGACAGGAAATGGTTCCGGAGTTCAGGCTATAATCGGAAACTTTATGAGGAATATACCTGTAGGAACAGCAAGACATCAGAAACCACAGATGTGTGAGAGTATAGATATAGCTTTAAAGGAAATAGATAAATATCAGGAGGATTCTGAACTTATTCCTTTGCTTGAGGACGGATATTATCAGGTGGGAACTCTTGGAGGCGGAAACCATTTTGTGGAGCTTCAGGAGGATGATAAGGGTAAGCTTTGCATTATGATCCATTCGGGCAGCCGTCATCTCGGCAAAGCAATCTGTGATTATTTCAACAAGAAAGCGATAATGCTGAATGATATGTACTACAGCTCTGTTCCATCAGAGCATAGACTTGCATTCCTTCCGGTGGATAGTGCAGAAGGAAAGAATTACATAAACTGGATGAAACTTGCGATGGATTATGCATTTGAAAACAGAGCCAGAATGATGGATGTCGCAAAGCAGGCAGTGACAGATATTGTAAAAAAATATCTGGACAGGGATGTTATATACGGTGAAGAAATCAACTGCCACCATAATTATGCGGCTCTGGAGAATCATTTCGGTAAAAATGTGTGGGTTCACAGAAAGGGAGCAAACAGGGCCAGAGTCGGTGATAAGGCAGTTATTCCGGGAGCTATGGGATCCTACAGCTATGTTGTAGAAGGTCTTGGTAATCCGGACAGCTTCACGTCCTCCTCTCACGGAGCCGGAAGAGCATATTCCAGAACAGGAGCTATGCAGCGCTTCACAACAGAAGAGGTTATGCGTGATCTTCATGAGCAGGGAGTTATCCTTGGAAAAGCGAAGAAAAATGATGTAGCTGAGGAGTGCAGATTTGCATATAAGGACATTGATGAGGTTATGGAGCAGCAGAGTGATCTGGTGCGTCCGATAAGAAAGATGAAGACAGTAGGTGTTCTTAAAGGTTAATTATGTAAGTATTTGTACTGTATGAGAGTATGGCGGCGGTGGTTCTTCATCCACAGCGCTGCTCCATGGTGCCGGAATCGGTATATCGTACGTACTTATCTATATGTTAAGCAGTCAGCTTAACAAGCCGAATGATGATCGGTTTAAACACCAGTGTTGAGGGTTCGAGTCCCTCCATACTTCGGTATGTAGCTTAATGGGTAGAGCATGGTCATTATCTACGCAAGATGCGTAAAGAAGGTATCAGAAAGAAGATTTTCACCGAACCGGATTCTTCCCTCATGTAGGTCTGCAGATCATGCAGGCGTCACGGGAGGAAGAGCTGGAGAGGACCGGATATAACCCCAGCAGCAACAGGATACCGTACAGACTTCATATCCGGTGGGTCAGAGACACCCTGTGTGAAGGTTGTACTTAATGAAGCTCCGGGTTATTGATGGGGAATTCTTCTCTCGGATACATTTTCCAAAATGGATGAAGAATAATTATCTGACTGATAAGATGTAAGGGGTGAATAAAGATGAGATATATAATAAGAGATAATGAGGTCGGTTTTCTTAGAAGAAACGGTAAGTTTCTGAGAATGCTTAATGCAGGAAAGTATAATTACTGGAAGCAGGCAGGATATGAACTTGAGATAGTAGAAGCTGCAGGTGAAGTTAAGTGTAATGGTATTCCTTATGAAGTCCTGGAGAAGGATGAGGAATTCAGAGCTTCAACTGTCAGATATGAGATAGGAAACGATGAGATAGGTTTCTTATATATAAACGGAAAGCTGATGGGTGTTTCAAATAAGGGTGAATATGTATTCTGGAACCGTTTCGAGAAGGTGGATATGAAGATATATTCCATGAAGGAACTGATGTTTCAGGAAGAGCTTACTAAGGATATGATCCAGTATATACCACTTAAGAATTACACAAAGGTTGTTGTTGGTCAGGGCGAGGAGGCTTTGGTATATATCAACAATACACTTACAGATAAGCTTGGTGAAGGTCTGTATTACTACTGGAATGTTGTCAGGGAAGTGAAGGCTGTGGTTGTTGACATGAAGTGGAGAGAGTTAAATGTTGCAGGTCAGGAGATACTTACTAAGGATAAGGTGGGGATAAGACTCAACATGGTAACAAACTACAGGGTAACAGATGCCCAGAAGTCTGTATCGGACAGAACTAATCTGACAGATCAGCTCTATTCCTTTATCCAGATGGTATCCAGAGAGCTTATAGGAAACTACAAGCTGGATGAGATACTTGAAAGAAGAAGTGAGTTAATCGAGATCCTTGACAGAAAGCTCCGTGAGGGTGAGAAGGATTTCTGCGTTGAGTTCGGAAGCTTCGGTATCAGAGATATCATACTTCCGGGTGAGATAAGGGAGATCATGAATACAGTTCTTGTTGCCGAGAAGAAGGCACAGGCCAATGTGATCGAAAGAAGGGAGGAAGTAGCATCAACAAGATCACTTATGAATACAGCAAAGCTTATGGATGAAAATAAGACATTGTTCCAGCTCAAGAGACTTGAGTATCTGGAAAGAATCTGCAACCGTGTCGGTGAGATATCCGTATCCGGTAAGGGAGACCTTATAGAACAGCTGAGCCAGCTGATATAATTATAATAACCTGCAAAGATATAGGATTTACCCTGAACGGCTAAATACAGCTGTTCAGGGTAATATTATTATGATATATTTGGATAATAGTTGAACGCCTTCGTATACATTTACCTGACTTGCTTCGGGCACCTTATAGTCGAAATCAAAATCCGCTGTGATTCCCCCTGCAGAAAATGCTTCGTTAACGGATATATTATTGCCGAATATTTCTGTTAAGCTGCGTCCGTCGCTTTTTAGATTTTCATAGTCTGACGAAGAAGCATTTGTTGCTTCATCTGAATCGCTATCAGAAGCATCATCCGATATAGTACCGGATGTGTTATCAGATTCTGAACCATAATCAGTTACTTCTACTTGCTTTTTGCCACACGAAGTGCCTGACAACATAAGAGTCAGAGCAAGTCCCAGGCAAAGTCCCCCCCTTTAAAAACACCCTTCAATCTTCGCATAATAACCTCCACTGTATCACCACAGTTCACTTTAATTCGAACTGAAAAATCTTTTTTCATAGTAACATAACCCCTTTGTTTTTTCATATAAAATGGGCGTTGGTAAGAAAGTTTGTCCTTGACTATTAGTGTATAGTGTTATAAAGTTTCGTGTTAGGAACAGTTGATTTTTGGTTTAAGAAAGGGAGAAACTATTTTATGAGAAGATATGTTATCGCTCAGTAGTCTGAGCTTAAATAAATATGATGAATAGTAAGCTCGGATGAATCCCCGGGAATACCTGATGGTATTCAAGAATTATAGGAGGATACATGAGCTATATAAGAGCAGAAGAAGTTCTGCCACAAGAGTTAATAGAAGCCATTCAGCAGTATATCAGTGGAGAGAATATATATATTCCGTGCGTAGAGAAGAAAGACTGGGGCAGTCAGACTGATACCAGGAAGTATTACAACGAGCGAAACCGTGAGATATGCGATAAGAGCAGAAAAGGAGTTTCAACAGTAATACTTGCGCAGGAGTACTTTCTCTCGGAAAAAAGCATTCGAAGAATCATAAGGTCTGAGGCTGCAGCAAGTTAAGATAATGCTGGAAGCAGAAAAGCCGCCGAAAGGTGGCTTTTTTGTTTTGGCTTATTCAATTGATGACATTTGTCACTCATGATTTGTGATGATTCTCACTAACGTGACATAAAAGGCTTCCTTATAATAACACTTAGAAATTATAGTTTGATTTTTTATGAGGATGCCGGATATGAATAAAAGAATAAGAAAAACCATGATATCAATAATAGTGATGATCCTGATAGTGATAGGTGCTCTAAGTCCATGTACGTCCACGGCAGCAGGTGCTGACGCTGTGGATGCGCTGATAAATGATTTTCAGAAAGAAACCAAATGCAGTTCAGTAAGTGTGGTTACATATGATCATGGAGAACTGACTTACTATGGTGATAAGGATGGATTATATCAGATTGGTTCCATGACCAAGGCTTTTACAGGACTAGCTGTACAGGGGCTGATAGATGAAGGCAAACTGTCTGAAGAAGATAAGGTCTCTGATTACATTTCCGGTTTCGAGGCATTTTATAATGGAGAGAAAACCGATATCACTATAAAGCAGCTGATGTCCCAGACCAGTGGTTATACTAATAATGAAAAGACTTATCCCAGTGCAACGGAAGATATGACTCTGGCGCAGTGGGTTGATAGTATATCCGGAAAAGAACTTAGCAGTGCACCGGGAGAAGAATATGCATATTCTAATGTAAATTATAATTTACTTGGTGCTATAATAGAAGATATAACGGGTGTTTCTTATCGTGACTATATGGAAAAAGAGATTCTGGCTCCCTTAAGTCTGGCAGATACATATGTGGGGACTCCGGGTCAGAAAGATAAAATAATAGAAGGAACAAGACTTGGATATCGCAGAGCCTTTGAGTATGAAATACCTGTAAGAGAAGGTAGTATTCCTGCCGGATATTTTTACTCTGATGTTGCGGATATGGGAACCTGGCTGAAGATATGGATTGGTGAAGCTGAATTACCCGAGACGATAAAGACAGATTCGATATTAGAGAAACTTAAAAACAAAGGAGACTACTACGCCGGCTGGGAAAGATTTGATGATGATGTTATAGGTCATTCCGGAGGAACTCCGAACTATTCTTCAAGAATTGTATTTTCGAGAGATAAGAAGATAGGTGTATGCGTTCTTACTAATTTAAATGTAGCAGCATCAACTGACAGTCTTTGCAACGGTATATATGACAGGATTTCGGGAAATGTGTCGAATGCTATAGCAACAGATGTATGGACTGTATTTGATCTTGTGTTTACTATTATATCGATAGTAATGATAGTATTATTAATAATAGTTTTATTAATCAGGAAAAAAGGATTACTGATTGTTACGGGAATAATACTTGCAGTTTTGATGGCATTAATTCTTATACTGTTTCCTATGATCTTCGGTTCTGATATGTGGAGCATAGTAATGATATGGGCACCATGGAGTCTGGCTGGCGGACTTATTCTTATAGCAGCAGATATAGTGGTGGCTTTGATAAGGAGTATTTTTGGTAAATGGAAAAAAGCATAAGAGATAAAATATTATTTATACTACCACCAATTGTTTTGGCGTTATTAACAATTATATGGTATGTAAGGGCGGATGGCAGGTGGTATTCATATCGCAGTGAATGGGAATTTCTGCCTCTGCTGGCGTGTCACCTGATTATGCCACTGTACTATCTGGTGCGTTTAATTATTGCTATAGTGAAGCAGATAGATGTAAGTACTCGTTCCTCAGAGAATACATTTTATATCGTTGCCTCGGCAATTCTATGGCTTGGATGTGGATTTGGAGTTTTAGTTTTTCTGATTTTTACGAGTGGAAGGTAAGGATCAGGTTAATAAAATGTAGTAAAAGACATCTGTTTTAGCCGGTACAGATGTCTATTTTTTTGCTCCGAAAAAAAAGTAAAAAAAAGAGATAAAAAAGTGTTGACATAGTTATATTGTTTTGCTATTATAGACAAAGTCGCCGGTAAAAAGAGCGGCTACTTTTGACGAGTAAATAGTATAGCAGAAACGTTATGGAGAGGTATCGAAGTGGTCATAACGAGGCGGTCTTGAAAACCGTTTGTCCGCAAGGGCACATGGGTTCGAATCCCATCCTCTCCGCTCGAAGGATTTTCCTTTGAATATTGAATTACGTATCAGCAATTTGGAGAAGTACCCAAGTGGCTGAAGGGGCTCGCCTGGAAAGTGAGTAGGTCGAGAGTATCGGCGCGAGGGTTCAAATCCCTCCTTCTCCGTATACTTGGATATACCAAGCTGAAGTAATTTGATAAATGATGCACCTTGATTACAGAGTAATCAAGCAAGCCTGCTTCGCAGTCTTGAAAACGCTTCGCGTTTTGTGTTTGTGACTACGTCACAAATCGTCGATTTCATCGAAATCGATGACTGTACTTTAACAACAGAATAATGATGACAACCCCGAAAATTCTTTATAAATTAATGAATATTCGGAACTTGAACGAATCCAAATAAGACAGTAAATTATTGGAACGGTAAACGTTAACGTTTAACGAACCATGGAAAAAACTTTTTTTGAGAGTTTGATCCTGGCTCAGGATAAACGCTGGCGGCGTGCTTAACACATGCAAGTCGAACGGAGTGGTCCTCCCGAAGACCTGAAGAGCTTGCTCGGATGGAATTCATTTGGATCACTTAGTGGCGGACGGGTGAGTAACGCGTGGGTAACCTGCCTCACACTGGGGGATAGCAGTTGGAAACGACTGATAATACCGCATAAGCGCACAGATAGGCATCTATCAGTGTGAAAAACTCCGGTGGTGTGAGATGGACCCGCGTCTGATTAGCTAGTTGGTGAGGTAACGGCCCACCAAGGCGACGATCAGTAGCCGGCCTGAGAGGGT
>FZRB01000027.1 GCA_900199595.1 Lachnospiraceae bacterium
CTCTTACCTTTTGATACATCAATACCTACTGCGTTCATATATTTGTCACTCCTTAAAAATATAGTGCAATGGATATATACCAGTTTTACTCATTGCCTATTCAATCTACTGTGGTGTGACACGAATGCACCTAATGGTGAAACAACCTGCATAAAACGAACGCTGCTAATGAGGAGCTGGTTATCAGTCTATGTTACGGACGCGAGGTCCAAGGAAGGAAGCCGATATACCTATTGCCCCATCATTATACAGCTTAAGCAATAAGATAGATAACATCTTAACTGGATGTTAAGAATATTAACTATAAAATCATTGTAGTAGGAAGCAGATATTATGTACGAGAAATATTAAAATCCTTGCCTGCGAAGGAGAGGTTGGAACTTGAGGCAAAAGTTCCTCAGGTCACCAGGAGAAGCACCTGCACATTATCTACACTAATTAACCTGAATGCGGAGCTTATGTCTATTGTGGCATAAAGTATCTGAGTTTGGGTTGTATCTGTAGTAATGTAGTTCCTGTCTTCTAAAGAGACTACGTGTAGAAATACATTTATGGGAAGCACGCGACTTCAGTCGTGTGAGGTTTCACAAATTACTTGAAATGCAGGAAGTAATTGACAAGAATGGTTTTGTAGAAGGTACTATTCACAGATACCTTATAGTGACAAAGAAGAAAGGCTAATAATGATGGAGCGGTAAGTATATTGGTCAGTGGAGAATGAAACTCTGCTGACCATTTTTTTGATTGACAAGCTAATGAATATTAGCTATAATATGGCTAATATTCATTAGCGAAATGGAGGGACCATGTCTACTAAAGAGAAAATATTGGATGCGGCATTAACGTTATTTGCAGAGAATGGATACGATGGAACAAGTGTGGAGCAGATTGCAAATGTTGTTGGGATAAAAGCCCCTTCACTTTATAAACATTACAAGGGCAAAGAGGATATTCTGAATGCGTTGATTGATTCCGCGGAAGCGCGATATGAGGAAATGTTTGGATCTGAGAATAATATCGGGAAAGTACCACGGAGCCGGGAAGAGTTCATAAATGTGACGATGGAAAGGATTTCCTTCACAATGCGAGATCCCATAATCCGCAAGACGCGGATGCTCCTTGTTCAGGAACAGTTCAGAAATGAAAGGATTTCTGAGGTTACGACCAGGCATCAGCTGGACGGAATACAGAGGATGTTTGCAAAGATCATCAAAGGTATGATGGATGAGGGTATCGTCAAAAATGATGATCCGGAGCTGCTTGCGGTAGAACTTACCGCACCGGCTGTTCTGCAGATTGCAAGGTCAGACAGGCAACCGCAATATGAGGAAGAATGCATGGAATACATCGAAAAGCATTTACGGCATTTTTGTAAGGTATATATGAAAAAGTGAGCAAAGGTGTTGATTTCGTGCTTGCACGAAAAATCAACACTTTTGCGAGCGAAAACACGGAGCCGGTAGGCGACGTGGGAGAGGATTGATCGTATGGATAATAATGAAGGTTTTATTGTACGCAGATTATCACAAAATGAGATCCCTGCGGCATTAGAGCTTGCCTGGAAAGTGTTTTCAGAATATGAGTCACCGGATTATGCTCCAGAGGGAACGGAAGAGTTTCGCAAGTGTCTTCACGATGAAGAATATCTGGCAGGAATAGAGTATTATGGAGCATTTGATGGTGAAAAGCTGATCGGAACAATCGGTATCAGGGCAGATAAAAAGCATATCTGCTTCTTCTTTGTTGATGGAAATTATCACAGGAAGGGTATTGGAACCGGAATGTTCCGCTATCTGCTTAAGGATTATTCCGGCAAAACAATAACGCTTAATTCTTCACCATATGGTGTGCCGTTCTATAGGGCGATAGGCTTCGTGCCTACTGATGAAGAAAAGACGGTCAACGGAATCCGATTCACACCTATGGAATACAAGGCGGAAGTAGTTCTCGAAACTGAAAGACTGTTGCTTCGGGAAATGAACATGGGAGACTATGATGCATTGTATAAGATCCTTGCGGATTCTGACATTATGCGGAACTATCCGTACACCTTTGATGAAAGAAGAGTTCGGGGCTGGATAGAGCGCAACATGGAGCGATACTTGAGGGATGGCTTCGGACTTTGGGCAGTATGCCTGAAGGATAACGGTGAAATGATCGGCGACTGTGGGCTGACATTACAAAACATAGAAGGAGAAATGCTTCCTGAGATTGGATATCACATTCGCAGAGACTGTCAGCGTAAGGGTTACGCGAAGGAAGCGGCAAAAGCAGTAATGGACTGGGCGTTTAGGAATACAGACTATCCGGCATTTTATTCTTACTGCAAATATACGAATGAAGCCTCTATAAGGACAGCTGAGGCTATCGGGATGCAATTTGACAGGGAATATCCTGATGAAGTAAATGGAATAACACATGTTTCGGTGATACTTAGGAGGACTTGATTATGAATGATTACATCGCATATTGCGGTCTGGACTGTGAGACTTGCGAAGCTCGTCTGGCTACGGTTAATAACGATGATGAGCTGCGGATAAAGGTATCGAAGGAATGGTCTGAGCTTAATGGAGTGGAGATCACGCCGGGAATGATCAACTGCTCCGGCTGCCGTATTCCGGGAGTAAAGACAGTGTACTGCGATTCTTTATGTCCGATCAGACAGTGCGCGAGAGAAAAACAGATGGAGACCTGCGGTGGCTGTCCAGAAATGAAGTCGTGCGAAAAGGTAGGAGCAATTATTGGGAACAATCCTGATGCACTTGGCAGGCTTGAAAACGCAGGAAGGGTATGATGGCAAATGTAATAACAGGTTTAAGAATCCTTGTGAGTGCGGTACTTGTGTTTTGCCCGGTGTTTTCTCCGATTTTCTATGTGCTGTATCTGATCGCTGATTTTATATTTGTGGCCGTTTGCCTGCAGATGAAGAAAAGAGAAAAACATAAAGGACATTGAGGTATGGAAATAAGAGTTGAGAGACTAACTGAAGATAACTTTAATTCCCATTCACTGGATAACTTTATTAGGCATCAGGTTGTCACGGAGTGCCTAAGAAATGTGGATGGAAACTGGATTCTTCTGCCTATTTCATTTGTGGAAGAATGGAGTCTTGATAAGTGCAGAGAAGAAGCGTCGGCAATAGCAAATAATCTATATGGGGACATGATAGATTATGGGGCATTTGAAGAGACGGATTTGATAGGATATATCACGGTTGGTACGGAAAGATTAGGAACAAAAGGACAGTATGTCCAGCTTGTTTCATTTCAGGTATCCGAACCATTCCGGGGTATGGGAGTTGGAAGAAGGCTTTTTGAGAAAGCGGCGGGGGCGGCAAAGGGACGTGGTGCAAAAAAGCTATACATTTCCGCTCATTCATCAAAAGAATCTCAGGCTGCGTATAAGGCATTGGGATGTGTACATGCCGAGGAGATAATACCTTGGATTGCAGATGAGGAGCCATTTGATGTACAGATGGAATATGTGTTATAAAACTGATTTTACTAAAACTGGAGGAGAGAAAACCGGAGAGGAGCTTTGCTGATCATGGTCACAAAGGAAATGTTAAGCACCTCGGGCTGGGGCAGGCACGGGAAAGAGGTCTTGACAGGTGGCCTTGATACGATAATTAAGGAAAGCCCTGAAAGAAAAGAAAAATGGTATGTAGAACGAACTGTAGAAAAGAGCCTGATTACCTCACTTTGTGCGGTTTCTTTCAATAAAACGTTGTAATGAATGTTGAGTTTCCTGGTATAGAAAATCATCAGTAAAAACAACCGGTTAGTTACTAAAGAACAATATGTATAACAAGGAGAATATTAAATGGAAGAAGGAAAATCTGTTTGGATTAAAGAGGATAAATCAATAATTAAGGCAATCAATGTAGTAGCTGCTGTTATTCGTCATGGAGATAAGATATTTGCAACTCAAAGAGGCTATGGGGATTATAAAGATAAATGGGAATTTCCCGGAGGCAAGATTGAAGTTGGAGAGGATCCTAAAGAAGCTCTTGTCAGAGAGATAAAGGAAGAGCTGGATACTGAAATAAAGGTAGGAGAGTTTATAAAAACAGTAGAGACCGATTATCCTACATTTCACATCACAATGCATGTTTATTGGTGCGATATAGTGAGGGGAGAACTCACATTATTAGAGCATGAAGCTGCAAAGTGGGTGGAGATAAATGACAAACTTCCGTATGCAGTAGACTGGCTCCCTGCTGATCTGGAAGTGGTGCTTGAAATGCTTAAATCAAATATGTAGTGGATAACTATGTTTTATAATGAAGAATACAAAGAAGGAAACAGTAATGTACAGACAGGTTACTGGTCATATACAGCACTTGAAAAGCAGAAGAAAGAGAAAGAAGCTAAGAAGAACGAGGTGGTTGCTTAATAATAAATATATAAGTGAATAAATTGGAGAAAATAAAGTGCTTGACAGTCGATATTGATTGTGGTAATTTATTTTACGATTAATTTTATAAACATCAAATGCGTTGATGGGGAATAGTAAGTGTAGAGGATGCCTGCTGCAAACGTGGTGATGCAGTGAAGAGAACTGTCGGGTGGTGCAAGACAGAGGATAGTCACACCGAACTCGCCCTTGAGCAGATCGGGTGAAATAACAGTAGTCCGATTCGGAGCCCTACCGTTACAGAGGGAAGATATGAGTACTGTATAATCAGTTCCGTGTCGATGAGTGCGTGTGATGATTCACACGAAGTAGAGTGGTACCGCGTGATTCACGTCTCTACAAACCGTTGGTTTGTGGAGACGTTTTATTTTTTCCTATCGTGTTATAATATTTTTAGAGGAGAAGTCAAATGAGAAAAATTGATTATTCAGACAAGACGTTGAAGAATTCACGTATCGGGCTTAGCTTTCGTGAGAAAGTTGAGATTGCAAGGTATCTTGATCGTCTAGAAATCGAAGCTATTGAGTTACCGGTAATAGAAAATCTACAGGTTGATAGTCTGTTGGTTAAGTCCATTGCGGCAGCTCTTTCTAATGCTGTACTTACTATAGATGTCGGTTGGACAGAAGAAGGAATAGATATTGCGTGGGCTGCAATAGAGAATGCGCTGAAGAAGCGCCTGCAGGTCGTTGTTCCCGTAAGTGCAGTACAGATGGAATATAAGGTTCATAAGAAGCCGCCTGTAGTTCTTACATTAATAGAAACTCTTGTAAAGAAATGCAAGACTCTGTGTGATGATGTGGAATTTGTGGCAGAAGATGCGACAAGAGCCGAAAGAGAATATCTTAAGGAAGCAATAGAGACAGCAATCAATGCAGGAGCAACCAAGATTACGGTAAATGATGATGCGGGAACTATGATGCCTCCTGAGTCTGCTGAATTTATCGGATATGTTAAGGAAATCGTAAACGGAAGAGCTGCTCTCGGAGCGGGAACTTCCAATTCACTTGGTATGGCTGATATTTGCGCTGTTGAATCTGTAATTGCAGGAGCTGACAGACTTAGTGTTGCGGTTTATGGAGATTCGGCAGATATTCAGGGAGTTACAAGGATACTTCTTGGATGTTCTGAAAAATGCGGAGCCCAGCCAAATGTAAAGAATACGGAATTGCAGCGTAATTGTGATTTTATCTGCCGTATGAATAATACTGATTATGATAAAAGAACTCCGTTTGATGCAGGAGTAAGAGCCAAGGATGAGTTTAATATCGGAGAGCTTGGAGTAGGCGATGACATCAGTGTTGTGGCTGAAGCGGTGAATAAGCTTGGTTATGACCTTTCCGAGGAAGATATGAAAAATGTTTACGAGAAGGTAAACAGGGAAGCTGCAAAGAAGAATATAACAGCAAGAGATCTGGATGCTATAGTTGCCAGTACAGCACTTCAGGTACCGCCGACATATGAACTTGCAAGCTATGTAATTAATTCGGGAAATATAATATCTGCAACAGCCAATATTTCACTGAAGTATAATGGTGAAGTATTATCCGGAGTGAGCATAGGAGACGGACCTATAGATGCTGCATTTCTTGCAATGGAAGGAATTATCGGACATCATTATGAACTGGATGATTTTCAGATAGATGCTGTAACTGAAGGTAGAGAAGCATTGGGTGAAGCACTGATACGTCTTCGCGCCGATAACGGAAGATTATATTCGGGAAGAGGAATATCAACGGATATAATCGGAGCAAGTATCAGAGGTTATATCAATGCGCTCAACAAGATCGTATATGAACAGTAATAAGATTCGGAGGTAATATATGAGACTTTCATTTTCTACGCACGGCTGGTGCGATAAAGAGTGGGATATTCTGGTTGAGTCAGCTGCGATCAACGGTATTTCAGGTATTGAAATAGCAAGTGACCAATGTGATGTTTATTCACAAGACGGAGGTCCATTCCATAAATATAATATTACGGCAACTATCAGAGATTTAAGAGAAAAGGGTATTGCTGTGGCAGTGCTTAACTCGGGATGCGATATGGCATCCGCTGCCCTTTCCGTAAAGGCTGAGGAGGAAATCATTTCCAGAATAAAGCTTGCACAGTCCCTTTCGGTAAAGTATGTTATTTTATTCGGTGCTAAGGGTGGAAGCGTTGATATTTCCAGGAACGTGATAAGTAAGGTTCTTCCCGAAGCGAGAAAAAGGGGTATAACCCTTCTGGTAAAAACCAGCGGAATGTATTCAAATACAGCACTTCTGAAGGAGCTGCTTGATGGATTTGCTTGTGATGATCTCGGAGCCAGCTGGAACATATATGCTCCGTATCGTGAGTTTAATGAAGATCCTCAGACAACTATCCAGAATCTGGGTGCATATGTAAGACATGTACATGTATGTGATTCCAAGGAATCCCATGGTGACTTAAAGCATGCACTTGTAGGTGAGGGAGATCTGCCTATACCTGAGATGATGACAGCTCTTGCTTCTATAAATTATGATGGTTTCATGTCACTCAGATGGGATCCTTTATGGATTCCGGGACTTGATGATCTTGATGTTATTCTGACACATTATGCTGCAACAATGAGCAGATACGGAAATACTGCCAGAAAGAAATCATATCTTTATGACAACAGAAGTCATACAGGAAATTATATATGGAAACATGATGATCTTATAGACCTGACCTTCGGTCAGCTGCTTGATAAGGTGGTTGAGGAGTTTCCGGATCAGATAGCATTTAAGTATACAACACTGGATTATACCAAGACCTATAAGCAGTTCAGGGATGATGTTGATAAATTTGCCAAGACTCTACTTTCACTTGGGGTAAGACCGGGAAAGCAGGTTGCCATATGGGCAACTAATGTGCCTCAGTGGTTTATTACCTTCTGGGCAGTAACCAAGATAGGCGCTGTACTTGTTTCTGTTAATACTGCATATAAGATACATGAGATAGAATATCTGTTAAAGCAGAGTGATACTCATACACTGGTAATGATAGACGGTTGGAGAGATTCAGACTACCTTGCTACCATGAAGGAGCTTTGTCCTGAGATGAATGATATTAAACCGGGTGAACAGCTTCATTCCAAGAGACTGCCTTTCCTTCGTAATATCATTACAGTAGACTGCAGACTTCCGGGATGTCTGACCTGGGAGGAGTCGCTGCTTAGAGCAGAAAGTGTTCCAAATGAGGAACTTCAGAGGTATGCAGCAGCCGTTGATAAAAATGATGTCTGCAACATGCAGTACACCAGTGGCACCACCGGATTTCCAAAGGGTGTAATGCTTACCCATTATAATGTAGTAAATAACGGTAAATATATTGGAGATCATATGGATCTGTCTACTGCTGACCGTATGATGATACAGGTTCCTATGTTCCATTGCTTCGGAATGGTTCTTTCAATGACAGCGGGCATGACCCACGGAACAACTATATATCCGCTTCCGTATTTTTCACCAAAGCCTGCCCTTGAGTGCGTTCATAAGGAGAGAATTACGACCTTTAACGGTGTTCCGACCATGTTTATAGCAATGAACCAGCATCCTGATTTTGAAAAGACTGATTTTTCATCTGTCAGAACCGGTATCATGGCAGGTTCCAACTGTCCTGCAGAACTTATGAAGCAGGTTTCCGAGATAATGAATATGAAAGAAATAGTAAGTGTTTACGGTCAGACCGAGTCAAGTCCGGGAGATACCATGAGCAGTTACTATGATCCGCTTGATGTTCGTACTGATACGGTAGGTTCAGCATTTGCAAATGTGGAATGCAAGATCATAGATCCTGAAACAGGAGAGGATTGTCCTGTAGGTGTTGACGGAGAATTCGTAGCAAGAGGTTATAATATCATGAAGGGATATTATAAGATGCCAAAAGCAACGGCAGAAACCATTGATAAGGACGGATGGCTTCATACCGGAGATCTTGCAAAGATGGACGAGAACGGAAATTACTATATCACAGGACGTCTTAAGGATATGATAATCCGAGGCGGTGAAAATATCTATCCTAAGGAAATAGAAGAATTCATTTATACTCATCCGGGTGTAAAGGATGTACAGGTTATCGGTGTTCCGGACAAGAGAATGGGTGAGGAGATAATGGCCTGCATAATCTTAAAAGAAGATGCGACCGTTACTGTTGAGGAAATGAAGGAATTCATAACAGCCTCTATTGCTCGTCACAAGGTTCCGAGATATATTGAGTTCATGGATGAATTCCCAATGAATGCAGCAGGAAAGATTCTAAAATATAAAATGAGAGAAGATGCAGCAAAGCGCTTAGGTCTTTGATGTAAAATATTTGGAATAGAAAGAAGGGAAGATAAATGTCTTTTAATGAATTTAAACCGGGTGAGATGGTTACTATGGATGGAAATGAGGCAGCAGCTTTTGTTGCATATCATTTCTCAGAGATAGCTGCAATATATCCTATAACTCCGTCGAGCCCTATGGCAGAATATACAGATGAATGGTCTGCTAAAGGAAAACTGAACCGTTACGGACAGACTGTAAGTCTTGTTGAAATGCAGTCTGAAGCAGGTGCCATTGGTGCTGTTCACGGAGCAGTAACATCAGGCGCGTTTGCTACAAGCTTTACAAGTTCACAGGGTCTTATGCTTATGATACCTGTGCTTCATAGAATTTCAGGAGAGAGACTCCCTGCAGTACTTCATGTTGCTGCAAGAACAGTAGGAACTCACGGAATGAGTATTTTCGGAGATCATTCCGATGTAATGAACTGTCGTCAGACCGGATTTGCTCAGCTTTGTTCATCTTCTGTTCAGGAGGTTATGGACATAGCAGCTGTTGCGCATCTTGCTGCAGTGAAGTCAAGCATACCGTTTATGCACTTCTTTGATGGATTCCGTACCAGTCATGAGCTGGCAAAGGTTGAAGTTATAGATTATAAGAAACTTGACAGCCTGGTTGATGAGGACGCTGTAAGACGTTTCAGAGAGAATGCTCTTAATCCGGAGCATCCTATGCTTAGAAATACAGTACAGAACGGAGATGTATATTTCCAGACTAGAGAAGCAAATAATACGGATTATGCAAATCTTCCGAATGTTGTTGAATCTTATCTTGAAGGTATCTCAAAGATAACAGGAAGAGAGTATCACACATTTAATTATTACGGAGCACCTGATGCAGACAGAGTTATAGTAGCTATGGGTTCGGTTGCAGGCGCAATATGTGAGACTGTTGATGCCCTTAATGCGGCAGGAGAGAAGGTCGGATTCGTAAATGTACATCTGTATCGTCCGTTCTCAATTGAGCATTTCCTTAATGCAATGCCGAAGACTGTTAAGAAGATTGCAGTACTCGATCGTTGTAAGGAAATGGGAAGTGCAGGAGAGCCTCTTTACCAGGATGTCTGCACAGCTTATACAAATAAAGAGTCTGATGTTGTAATTGTAGGTGGCAGATATGGTCTTTCATCCAAGGATACAAGACCTGACCATATAGCTGCTGTATATACAAATCTCAATCAGGATGAGCCTAAGAATTCATTTACAATCGGTATTGAGGATGATGTAACTCATCTCAGCCTTCCTATCGTGAAGGGCGCTGTAAAGAGACCAAAGCATATAACAGCATGTAAATTCTGGGGACTCGGAAGTGACGGTACAGTAGGTGCCAACAAGAACTCGGTTGATATCATTAATTCGGCAACAAATAAATATGCTCAGGCATATTTTGAATATGATGCAAAGAAATCCTTCGGTGTTACAAAGTCACATCTTAAGTTTTCGGATAAGCCTATTAAGGGAAGTTATCTTGTTCATTCAGCAGATTTCGTTGCCTGCTCAACTCAGCAGTTCATACTTGATTATGACATAGTGGATGATATCAAGGAGGGCGGAAGCTTCCTTCTTAATACAGGATGGACTCCTGAAGAGCTGAATGTGATGCTTCCTGCTAAGGTTCGTCGTTACCTCGCTGAAAAGGATATTAACTTTTATACGATAGATGCTACAGCTATAGCTCAGGAGCTGGAGCTGGGCACACATACAAATGTCATACTTCAGGCAGCATTCTTTGCTATAGCAGGTATAATACCGATAGAGGAAGCTGCAGAGTATCTGAAGGATGCTGTTAAGAAAACATATTTCAAAAAGGGTGAAACAATAGTCGGAAGAAATATTGCCGCTATTGAAAAAGGACTCAGTGGATTCAGTAAGGTAGAAATACCGGCAGACTGGAAAAATGCAGCAGATGATGAGACTGAAAAGAAAGATGACCGTCCGGATGTTGTTAAGAATATTCTGGAACCGCTTAATAAGCAGAAGGGTGATGAACTTCCGGTATCCGCATTTATCGACAGACAGAATGGTGCCATTGAAATGGGACTTACAGCATTTGAGAAAAGAAATATTGCTGTTCAGGTTCCTGTATGGGATGCGACTAAATGTGTACAGTGTAACAGATGTTCAATGGTATGCTCACATGCAGTTTTAAGACCATACCTTTTAAATGAGGAAGAAGCCAAGGCTGCTCCTGAAGAAGTTGTTATGGTCGATGCAAAGGGTAAGGGCGTTGAAGATATGAAATATACACTTCAGTGCAGTACCGCAGACTGTACCGGCTGCCAGAGCTGTGTAAACAACTGTCCTACCGGTGCACTTACTATGCAGCCTGTTCCTGAGGTTGATCTTACATCATGGAATTACTGTCTTGGTCTTGATGATAAACCGGACTTCTTTGATCCATATTCAGTTAAGGGAAGCCAGTTCAGACGTCCGTTATTAGAGTTCTCGGCTGCATGTGCAGGTTGTGGTGAGACAGTATATGCAAAACTCATGACACAGCTTTTCGGAGATCGTTGTTACTGGGCAAACGGAACAGGATGTTCACAGGCATGGGGAGCACCAATGCCGGGAATTCCTTATACAGTAAATAAAAAAGGCCATGGCGTTGCATGGGGCAACAGCTTGTTTGAGAATAATGCCGAGTATAGTCTTGGTATGTATCTCGCAATAAAGCAGCAAAGAGAAACAGAGAAGCTTCGTACTGAAAAACTTCTTGAAGTAACAGAAAATGAGGTGCTTAAAGAAGCAGCTAATAACTGGATCAGTCTCTATGATGATTTTGATGCTTCCGTAAAGGCAAGCAATGACTATCTTGTTGCTTTGGAGGATTCTCTTAAGCAGGGATGCTCTAAAGAAGAATCAGATATCATTAATGAGATTCTTAAGGCAAAGGATCAGCTTACCAAGAAAACCTTCTGGATGTATGGTGGAGACGGCTGGGCATATGATATCGGCTTCGGAGGTCTTGACCATGTAATAGCATCGGGAGAAGATATAAATGTATTCGTTATTGATACAGAAGTTTATTCCAATACCGGAGGACAGTCCAGTAAGGCTACACCTCTGGGCGCAGTTGCAAAGTTTGCATCCAGCGGTAAGAAATCGCCAAAGAAGGATCTTGGATCGATGCTTATGACCTACGGAAATGTATATGTAGCGCAGGTTGCCATGGGTGCAAGTCCGGAGCAGCTCCTTAAGGCATTTAAAGAGGCAATGGCTCACAAGGGACCATCTGTAATCGTTGCATACACACCATGTACCGCACATGGAATGAAGTGTGGTATGGGCGGAGCTCAGCAGGAGATGAAGAGAGCGGTTCAGGCAGGCTACTGGCTGCTTTGGAGATACAATCCGGAAACCGGCGAAATGCATCTTGATTCTAAGGAACCGGATACACCGCTAGAGGAATTCCTTGATGGTGAAGTTCGTTATAATCTTCTTAAGAGAACATTCCCGGAGAATGCAAAAGAACTTTTCGAAAAGAGTACAGATAGAGCAAAAGAAAGATACGAGAAATTCCTTGGAATGTCTACGGATCATAAATAAAAAGAAAAGCCCCGGCGGAGTGGATGCTCCTCCGGGGTTTAAAACACTAATAATTATACATTTATCACTGTGATAGAAGCAGACTATGGTATATCAAGCAGGATAATTCTTAAGGACTCCTTAATATGTATGGTTATATAATCATTTACAGGATGACAAGTATGACATTTTTATGTGAATGAAAGGAATTCTTACAAATGAAAAAATCAATGAAAAGATTAATGATGATGTTGTCGGTATTATTTATATTTGGACTTGCCGGATGTGGAAAGTATCAGTCTCATTATAAAGCGGTGATGCATGTACAGACTAATACTTCCGATTCGGGGACCCTGAGCTTTAGTGAATTTGAGGGGACGGAATCATTTAAAATTAAATGTACAGATTCGGGGCAGAAGTTAAAGTATTCGGGTAAACTGGACAAGGGAAATGCTACTGTATATTATGATAATGGTGGTAAAAAAACGGAGCTTTTCAAGGTGAGTGCTGGTGAGGAAATCAATTCAACCCTTGAAGGACTTGAAAAGGGAGATTTATATATCATATTTGAAACTGATGAAAAGTGTGAAGAAGGCAGCTTCAGTTTTGAAATTCTTTAAGGTCTTTCACGATTTGAATTATATAAAATACACTCGGAATACACATGACAATCCATTTAAGGTCTAGCAGTGAATTTGCTGTGTCAGTTCTTTTGGTCTGTGAAAGAGTGATGTAGAAGTTTTCAAATACTGCATCACCAAAATTCTTAATCATTTCTGCATAGTTGAGAGTGGCGACATTGAACATTAGTGTAACATTTATGAAAAGTCCGATCATGAACACGATGTATGTCCACATATCAGGGTTTTTACAGAGTGTAAGCTTACTGAGTACAAGTGTACCAAATGAAAACAGTACCATATACATGCCGCTTCCAATGGTTGAGAAAGCCAGGAAGCTGCCATGGCTATTAACTGCATTCAGCAGAATAAAAACAAGTAATTTCTCATATAGTGCTGTGAGAAGAATGAAATAAATGCATCCAAAGAAAACTGCCGGGGGCCAGTTCACAGCGTTCTTTTCTGCTCTATAACCATTCTTCAGGTCAAAAACGATTACAAGAAATCCTGTATATATAATAAATATAAGGATGTAGTGTAACATTTTTTTCTCCTCTCATTTAGTCTCTTTTATTATACCCATTCATAACAGAATTGTCATATAAGAATCTTTGTTGTATCATTCAATCATCAAGAAAAACAAATAGAAAGTGAATGGGCTGTTGTAAAGTATAGTGGGGTAGGAGAAGTAGTAATGAAAAAAGTAATACTGTTGCTTGTGGTAAGTTTGATAATGCTCTTTACGCTGTGTTCGTGCACGATAAAATCGGATAAAAAAATGAGCCAGAAGGAACTGGACAACATGAAGGCAGAATATGAAGAATACTTGAAGGAAAAATATCCGAATGAGACATTTACCGTAGAATTATGGGAAGAATATGGAAAGGATGTGGGCGGTGCTGGTCTACCGGATTATGAAGGATATCTCTTTCATTCTGTAATTACAGATTCCAAGGGAAATCATTTCAAAATTTTTGAAACAGGAACGTTAAGTGAAAAATATAATGACGATTATCAGAAAGTGTTGGATGGAACAATAAAGTACGATGATAGGGGAGAAAGAGTCTTTGATTGATTAATGCAACATTTATGGAGGGATAATACACTATACAGGTATAACTATATTTTTTTGAAGGGGTTATTTGTATGAAAAAGGAAAATAAGAAAAAGATAGCCTTACCAATAGTGCTTGGTGTTGCGGGACTTTTGTTCTTAATAATTATTTGCGGGGCTATTTTTCTTGTACGCAGAATTAAAGATGGAGCCGGGGATAGTAACGATATAAATAATAAATACAAATCTGGGGTTTCATACGAGTCAGAGGATTCATACAAACCTGAGGATTCATACAAACCTGAGGATTCATACAAGTCAGAGGTTTCATACAAAGATGAAACCTATACGAATATATATAATTTTATTAAGGATTACGAGGATTATCTCTATGAACAGACTAAGGTGGGGTATGAAGCTGAGGATCTTTCGGAATCTTCAAGTGGTGCAGCTGCAAATATACCTGCATTTACTGATACAAACGTTCGTACTGAAGGTGTTATTGAACCTGATGTGGTAAAAACAGATGGGAAATATATATATCGTACTAGTACCGATGGCAGGACTCTTTTTACTTATAGAGTAAAGGACGGAGAGATTGAAAAGCTTTCTGAGAAGAAAGTTCTGGAGGACTATTATTATTTTAAAGATCTTTGTATTTACGGAGATAAGATTATTGCATTTGGTACTTACAACGCTCCCACCGGTAACTATGGATTAACTAACGATGAATTAGCCTGTTCATATAACCCATATAGTAAGACCTTTATTACATTTATTGATATAAGCGATAAGTCGGAACCTGTAGTTGAAAAGACCATATATCAGAGTGGCGATTATTGCTCGTCTCGAATGATGGATGGCGTTATATATACTTTTTCTTTGTATAGAGTAGAACCTGATATTTTAGAGCAGAAAAAACTTGAAACATATATTCCTGCAGTCGATGGTGAGATTCTTCGTCCTGAGGATCTTGTTGCTTATAAAAAATCCAATTACAATTATCTAGTCGTATCATCTGTTAGTGCCGATGACCAATCGGTTGTTGATAAGCTGGCTGTGTTTGGTGGATCTTTTGCTCCATATGTCAGTGAAAATGCAATTTATGATACCATATGGACATGGGTAAGTAATGCTGATACAACACTTGTAAAGATAACTATGGATGCTGGAAAGCTGGACTTCGCCTGTGACGGAACGTTTCCAGGAGAACTTTTAAATGATTACAGTATTGATGAATACGAAGGAAATCTCCGACTGGTTACTTCATACTTTGATGATAAGGGTGAGCGACGTAATGCTCTCTTTATTCTTGATGAAAATCTGGATAAAGTCAGTACGATAAAGAAACTTGCTCCTGAGGAAACAATAAGGTCCGCAAGATTCATGGGTAACATTGCCTACTTTGTAACCTATAGAGTTCAGGAATATTTCTATGATCCTCTATTTGCAGTTGATCTCTCAGATCCTGAGAATCCGAAGATAACAGACTATATGAAGCTTCCCGGTTTTTCGGGATATCTGCATCCTTATGGTGAGAATAAGCTTCTGGGTATCGGATATGATACAGATGAGGAGACAGGTAGTATGAACTGCGTAAAGTTCTCCATGTTTGATACAACAGATCCATTTGATATAAAGGAAGAGGCAACCTGCAACTTCAGACCATGCCAGAGTATAAATGTGCTGGGAGACAGAAATTCCTTTATGTATAATCCTGCTGATGGTACATTTGGAACTGGTGCTATAATCAGTAGAGGTACCATTTATTACGCGGAAAAGAATAATGATTCAGATGATTGGTACACTCCTGAAAAAAATACGCATACAAATGATGATGGTGTGCTGATACAGGATGAAGGACCGACTCTTCCTGAAGATGCCAGATTTAATGATTATGGGTTTTCATATCTTGTTATGGACTATGATGAGGGAAAGGGATTTACTGTTAAACTTAACTATGACCTGGGTAAAAATACCAGTCCTAACGAATTAATAAGATCGCGTGGAATCGTAATAGGTGATTACATCTACATTGTTGATCCACATAATGGTGTTGAGTCCTTCGATACCGATAATTACGAACTGGTCGATGCATCCAGATGATTTTTAGTGGAGGAAAAATAAATGAATAAAGAAAACGAAAAAGTACTGGAACGGTTAATTCAGGGAAATGAGATATATGTTAAGAATAATCAGAACGCAGGAGATGTATCCCTTGAAGCAAGGCAGCGTACTGCAAAGGAGGGGCAGCATCCATATGCGATAGTGATCACCTGTTCTGATTCAAGAGTGATTCCAGATGCTATCTTTTCTGCAGGAATAGGAGATCTTTTTGTGATACGTGTTGCGGGAAATGTTCTGGATAATCATCAGCTTGGAAGTGTAGAGTACGCATTTTCCCACTTGGATGCAAATCTGATTGTAATGCTGGGGCATACAAAATGCGGAGCGATATCTGCGGCACAGAATAGTCATGGAACAACTGACAAGTTTATTAAATATATTATCGAAGATATAACTGAAGCAATAGGTGATGAAACAGATGATTATAAGGCAACCGTTCTAAATGTTAAGCATGGTGTGAATATAATCAGAAATGCTTTCCATGATCATCCGGATATAGAAGATGGCGAACTGGATGTTCTGGGAGCGGTATACGATATAGAAACTGGTGAGGTGAAGATAATATAATGAATCCAATGGAAATGATGAAACTGGCCGGCAGGCTGGGGATATTTAATCAGCAGCATCCTAAGTTTGGTAAATTCCTGAAAGCTGTAGCGGCAAAGGGGTTGACTGAAGGGTCTGTTATGGAGGTCAAGTTTAAGGCTACTGACGGGAAGGAATATGTTGCGAATATCAAGATGACACCGGAAGATATTGAGACAATCGATATGATCCGCAGCATGGGACAGACTTCATAAATATAAGACGCCTTTTGCCTTCTGACTGGTTTTATGATATATTAAAAGTGACGTTTATTATCTGTTTTTGGACAGAAGGATTCATCCCTTCAGCTCAGGAGATCATTTATGAAGAGTATGAGAGCCAAAATGACAATAATGATAGTTTTGGTAGTGCTTGGAAGCTCTATTTTATTGTCTTTTATCAGCTATCAGAGAGCAAAGAGCAGTCTTATAGTCCAATTAGAGAATAATTATGGTGTTGCAGCGCAGAAATATGCTCTGGAGCTTACTTCCTGGGTTAGTACAAATGCAACTATTATTGATACTATGGCAGCAGAAATAGCTGTTAATGAAATATCACTTAAAGATTATGATGCTTTTCATAATTATCTGAAGCATAGTAATGAACTCCTGAATAAAAACGGTTACGTTTACGATGTCTATTTTACCTATCCAAATAATACTATGGTATGTGCTTCTGATTTTATTGCCGATGGTTCGGTTGATTTCGTGCATGAAAGGGAGTGGTACACCACTTCAGCACTGACAGGAGAGCTTTTCTTTTCTACTCCATATCTTGATTCGGATACCAAAAGAACTATAATTACCATTTCGAAAGCGGTCTATAAAGATGACGAACTGCTGGGAGTACTGGCAGCTGATATTTTCGTTGACGTTTTGGTTAACATAATTAATGATGCTGACGTCGAGGAAAACAGCTATGCCTTTCTGGTAGATCAGAATATGAAAATGCTTGTTCATCCGAATAAGGCATATGATTATGATGACAGTCCTTTGGATGTAATGGGTATTGCAAATGCTCCTTATGGAGATTTGGTAGAAGGTATTAGAACCGGCTCTGATGAGATGGTATTTGTTGAGGATTATGACGGAGTCAAAAGAGGGATCGTAACCTCTCAGATGACAAATACAGGATGGTATGTATGTATTGCAACCAGTGAAGCAGTTATTGAAAAAGGTGTAGTTTCAATGACGCGAGGTTTTGTAATCGCTACTGTTGTCGCTATAGTGATAGGTGTTGCCATGGCAATGTTTCTTGCCAGTGTTCTGGATAAGCTGAGCAGGCAGGAACAGGATTATAAACAGCAGATGCTAAAGCTTGAGAAACAGGCTGCAGATGAAGCAAATGCTGCCAAAAGTCAGTTTCTTGCTGATATGTCTCATGAAATACGTACGCCGATCAATGCCATCATTGGTATGAATGAGATGATTCTTCGTGAGGCAGACAGTACAGATATCAGAGGTTATTCTCAGAATATTAAACAGTCCGGCCATAATCTGTTGCAGCTGATAAATGGAATACTTGATTTTTCAAAGATCGAAGATGGAAAAATGGAAATTGTTCCTGTCCGTTACAGTGTAAGTTCGTTGATTAATTATTTGATAAATTCTATATCAGAACGTGCAAAAGCAAAGAATATTGAGCTTATTATTAATGTTGATCCAAATCTTCCTTCAGAACTCTATGGAGATGATACCCGTATTAATCAGATAGTAATGAATCTGCTTACCAATGCAGTAAAATATACCGAAAAGGGTTCAGTTACTCTTGGCATAGAAGGCAGAAAGATTAAAGATGATAATAGTGAGATCCTGCTTTATTTTGAAGTTAAGGATACAGGTATTGGAATCAAAGAAAGTGATCTTCCGCGTCTTTTCGAATCATTTGAAAGACTCGATGTTGTAAGAAATCGTAATATAGAAGGGACAGGTCTTGGTATGACCATATCCAGAAAGCTTCTCAGTCTTATGAATAGTGAGTTGAAGGTTGAAAGTGAGTATGGTGTCGGAAGTACATTTTCGTTTGAATTATGGCAGAAAATTGAAAATGACAAACCTCTGGGAGATTACAGCAAGAAAGATAATTCAGATAATAATAATTACTATTACAAGGAATCCTTCCGTGCACCGAATGCACGTATACTTGTGGTAGATGATACAGAAATAAATATTATGGTTGTTACAAATCTGCTTAAGAAGACCGAAATAAAAATTGATACAGCTCTGAACGGTCCGGATTCCATAAGTCTTGCAAGTAAGAATGATTATGATATGATTTTTATGGATCAGCGTATGCCCGGAATGGATGGAACTGAGGCCATGAAGCTGATAAGAGCACTGGATAATAAGATGAACCAGAATACTCCGATCATATGTCTTACGGCTGATGTAATAAGAGGTGCAAAGGATAGGTATCTGGAGGTTGGTTTTAATGATTATCTGACAAAGCCTGTTGATGGAAAAGAACTGGAGAAGATGATAAGGGATTATCTTCCTGAGGATAAGCTTGAAATAGAGACAAACCTTGTTGAGGATGGTTCAGGTGTTGAGAGGATTAATAAATCTTTGTTTGACGCTCTCAAGGAATTCAATGTTGATATTGAAGCAGGTATGAAATTGTGTGAGAATGATGAGGATATGTATATAACGCTTCTTGACTCCTTTGCCAGAGAAGAAAAAAACAAGTCCCAGAATATACAGAATAGTTATAATTCCTATGACTGGAAGAATTATGGTATATTTGTACATTCATTAAAGAGTTCTTCAGCAACTATAGGAGCTATCAGATTATCTAAAATGGCTGCTGAGTTGGAGGCGGCTGCAAAAAAAGAAGATAAAACAACTATTATGAATAACCATAAACAGGTTATCGAACTTTATACCAGACTGGCTGATGCTATCAGAACTAAAATCGCTATCAATGATTCTGATGAGCTGGGTGATGATGAGATTCTTGAGTTTTTACCTGAATAAAAATTGATGATTAATTTGAGAAAAAACTATGGGAAGCTTTAGGTTAAGAGATAAAACAGAATACAGCGTTATAGTAAAAGCAGCGAGGAGTCCTGAGGGATTCTTTGCTGTTTTTCTTGCTGTTACGGAGATTATTTTTTCGCTGTTTAAGTTTAGTTTTAATATAGTTTTTTTGGGAAACAAGGTGTTCTTTGCAGTTATTGTCGGTTTCTTCCTTGGTATGATCGCAAGTCTGATTCCACCTAAAATTTCACGGATAATATCGATTGTTCTATCATCATTATATGTTATTTATCTTCTGATACAGCTGATCTACAGCAGCGTTTTCAAGAACTATTGGTCACTTTCTGCAACCGGAGGCTTCGCAAATCAGGCATTTGATTACAAAAAAACTATTCTTTTAAGTATAGGAAAAGAGATAATACCTTTTCTTCTGATCATTATCTTATTGGCGCTTAATATATTTTGCATATTGTTCTGGATAGATTATTCGATTCATAAATGGGAAATGTATCTCCTCCACGTATTTATTATGGGTGCCGGAATTACATATTTCATTATTGCAGTGAGCCTTCAGGGTGAAGATAAGAATTCTCCAAAGAGTCTTATCAGGACATATTCTTCTGTTGAATTATCCGTTCAGAAGCTGGGACTTGTGGAAACAATGATGAGAGATGGGGTATATCTGATTTTTGAAAAGGATAAAACTCTAGCAGGAACAGCGGATACGGGATTCGAGTACGAGGCTGTAGTTCCGGTGGAAGATAGTGAGAAAGGGTATTACTATATGGTGCCTGCTGATGAGGAATCAGATGCTGATAAGGAACAAAATAAAAACAAAGATGAAAAAGATAATATAGATAAATCAGAAAAAGAAAATGAATCTGCAGGAAAAAAAGAAGCTGCTAAAAATGATAAAGCAGTAGGATCTGTAAAAGATAATAAAAAAGAAAAGTCTCAGAATAAAAAGGATTCTACAGAATCTCAGGAACAGGAAGCTTATAAACCTCAGAAGCTGGATATCAATCTGTCTATGATGAACAGTATTACAACAAACAGTTCAGTTATAGAACTGACTAATTATATAGCTTCGACTCAGCCTACATTTACAAATAAATATACCGGAATGTTTGAAGGCTATAATCTTATCTTTATTACTGCGGAAGGCTTTGATGGTTATGTGATAGATAAAGACCTCACTCCGGAGCTATATAAGATGAGTCGTAACGGTTTTTATTTCACGAACTTTTATACGCCGTTATGGTATGGTTCGACTCTTGGAGGAGAATACGCCAATCTTACCGGACTCATGCCTAAAGGCAGTGGCGATCTGAGTATGCAGAAGGTGGGAGAACAAAAGGGGACTATGCCTTTCTGTCTTGGAAATGAGTTAAAGGAAAAAGGCTACTATGTATGCGCATTTCATAATAATGAATATGATTATTATGATAGAGATATATCCAGACCTTGTATCGGCTATGATAATTATATCGGTGTTTATAATGGTCTGGAATATGAGCAGGATGAAAATGGTACCTTTGTCTGGCCACAGTCAGATCTTTTTATGGAACAGCATACATTTTCAAAATACTGTAATTCGTCGCCTTTCCATGTTTATTATCTGACAGTAAGCGGACATTTGAATTATGATTTCTATGGAAATGCCATGTCAGAGAAAAACAGGGATAAAGTAAGAGAACTTCCTTATTCTGAAAAAACCAGAGCATATATAGCCTGCCAGCTGGAATTTGAATATATGCTTGAGGCTCTAAATAAGGATCTTACGAAAAAAGGGATAGCGGACAAGACTCTGATAGTTATCTGCGGCGATCATGTACCATATAATGATATGGAAATAGTTGATGAGCTTGCAGGAACCACCCTGGACAGCTTTGACAGATACAGGAATACACTGATCATTTACAGTGCATCAATGGACAGACCTGTGAGAGTCGACAAGCCATGCAGTTCACTGGATATCCTCCCGACAGTATTGAATCTTATGGGACTGGAGTTTGATTCCAGAATGCTTGTGGGCAGAGATATCTTTTCGGATGAACAGGCGCTAGTTATAATGCAGGATGGAAGCTTTATTACTGATAAATACAGATATAATGCTCTTACAGGAGAAATAAGTAATAATGGTGATTATAATGTAAGTGATGTAGAACTAAGTAGTAAATTATCCATTGTTTCCAACCGATTTCGTATGGCAGATGCTATATGTGATTTGGATTATTACAGCTATATCGTTAGGCTGAAAAAAGAAAAATAAAAAATTTAAAAAAATTATATTTTTTTTGAAACCTTTTATTCGTATGCCGGGTACTATTAGTAGAAAGGCAAAAATCACAAAAGATTTTCGAATAGGAGGTTTTTATTATGAAGAAAAATTATTTTAAGAAATCTATGGGAATAATACTTGCAGCAGGTCTTATGATGACATCACTTTCAGGATGCGGTAGTAAGGAAGCGGTTTCAACTGATCATTCATCAAATGATACATATGAAGCAACTGAAACATCTGATGATGTTTCTTACGATGATGTATATGAAGAGAGCTGTGCAGAGGATACAGATTCATCTTATGAAAGTTATAATTCATCATCAGCAGCTGTGGCAGAGGCAGAGGATTCATCAAACTATGGAGCTCCAGCATATAAATCAGAAAAGTCAGATGAGTTAGCAGGTTATTATAGAGATGATTATGAGTCATACAATATGTGGGATTCAAGAGAATACAGTCATGTTGCAGAAAATGATTTTATATCTACAGCTAAGGAAAATGTTTCAACATTTTCAGCTGATGTCGATACTGCTTCATATTCAAATATAAGAAGCTATATCAATGATGGAAATTATATACCTGAGGATGCAGTCAGAATCGAGGAAATGATCAACTATTTCCACTATGATTATAAGGAGCCTAAAAAGGGAGAACCATTTTCAGTAAATATGGAAGTTGACAGATGTCCATGGAATGAAGATCATCAGCTGGTAATGATCGGTCTTAAGGCAAAGGCTATAGAAAACAGAGACAGAAAGCCGACCAACTTTGTATTTCTTATAGATACTTCAGGTTCTATGGATGAGCCTAATAAGCTTCCACTTGTAAAATGTGCATTTGTCAAGCTTCTCAGTGAACTTGATGAAAATGATACAGTATCCATAGTTACTTATGCAGGAAGTGATGAGGTTGTTCTTGAGGGAGAAAGTGGAGAGAATACAGACAGGATAGCAAATGCATTGGAGAATCTTGAGGCTTACGGAAGTACAAATGGATCAGCAGGAATTAATACAGCATATAATATAGCAGAGAAGTATTTCAGAAGAAACGGAAATAACCGCGTTATCCTCGCAACTGATGGAGATCTGAATGTTGGTGTTACAAGTGAGGATGGACTTACAAAACTGATCACCGAGAAGAAGGAATCAGGAATATTCCTCAGCGTACTCGGATTTGGAAATAATAATCTGAAGGACAATAAGCTGGAAGCACTTGCAGATAACGGAAATGGAAACTATGCATATATAGACAGTGTTTATGAGGCGAAAAGAGTTCTTGTTGAGGAAATGGGTTCTACTCTTGAAACAGTTGCTAAGGATGTTAAGCTGCAGACTACATTTGACGAAAGTGTTGTAGAAAAATACAGATTGATCGGTTATGAAAACAGAATGCTTGCAAAGGAAGACTTTGATGATGATACAGTAGACGGCGGCGAAATAGGTTCAGGACATGAGGTGACAGCATTATATGAGATAGTTCCGACTAAGGATGCAGCAGATAACTACTATTCAGAGAACCATATACTTGATCTTTCTATAAGATATAAGGAACCAAAGGAAGATGAATCAAAACTTCTTAAATATGCATGTACATATACAGATGAAGGCTTTGATAATGATGCAAGTGATAATATGCTCTGGGCTGAGTCAGTAGCCTGCTTCGGCATGATACTTAAGAACGGTGAATACAGCGGACGTAGCACGATCAAACTGGCAAAGGAACTTGCTTCCAGAACAAATTATACATCTGATGCATTAAGAGTTGAATATTTCTCACTTCTTGAAATGGCAGATTATATGTATGAAGGAATAAGCTATAACTACTATGATGATTATGATTACGTATACAAGGATTATTCCAACGATACAGATGTTGATATAAATGTTATAGAAGCAGATTAATACATGCGGACACTTTACAAGACCATACAGATGTTATATCATGACATAAATGTCATAGGTCGACATGCTTTACTGCTTGCAGTTAAAGCAAGTTGACCATATGTCATGAAAAAATAATTAAAGGATAAATAGTATGGGTGAAACAGGTTTTTCTGTGAATGTGGACGAGGCTGTCCGTAGATACGCAGATATGGTTTACCGGCTGGCCCTATCGAACACAAATGTAGCTCAGGATGCTGAGGATGTGTTCCAGGAGGTTTTCATACGGCTGGTCCGGTACAAGGATAAAATAGAAAATGAAGAACACCTGAGAGCCTGGCTTATTAGAGTAACGATCAACGAGGCCAGGCGACTGGAGGGGAGTGGCTGGAAAAAGAATGTGAGTCTGGATATTCCGGATGAGGTTCAAGAGGAGATAAACTCTGATCAGGAGGGAGAGGCCAGTCCCGAAGAAACGTTTCTTGCTGATGAAAAACGAGGGAGCATCCTGAAAAAAGTACAGGAGCTCCCTCAGAAATATAGAGAAGTAATACATTTGTATTACTATGAGGAAATGAAAATAACGGAAATTGCCGATATTCTGGAAACAAATGAAGCAACTGTAAAAACCAGACTTAGGCGAGCGAAGGAAATACTCGAAAAAACTTTGAAAGGGGGTATATATGATTATGGAAAAATATAAAGAAGAATTGAATAGCATACATGCCCCTGAGGATCTTATTCTCAGAACCCTCAGCAGAGTTCACGAAGAAGAAGAAAAAATCAAGGCAGAAGAAGATAATAAAATAACAGATATTTCAGATAACTACATTTACAGAAACAATGCAGATAATTCTGATAATACTGAATATATAGATAATACAGAAAAAATAAGCGTATTCAAAAAATATAACAAAATAATTAAAATGTGCTCTACATTAGTTGCTGCAGCAATAGTTCTTATAATAGCAATTAATATCAGATCACTCAAAAAGAATAATTATGAAACTACAAACTACTCGGATTCTGCAGATTACGCGGCAGAAGAGGCTGCTTACAGTGATGAAGCAGAAGAGGCTGATGCAGATGAAGCTGACTACAGTGATGATGCAGATGAAGCTGTTTACAACAAAAAAGCGGATGAAACTGATCATACATATGAAAGCTCCAATGCCAGCGCTGCTGCCGATGAGACTGCTGAATCTGCCGAAACTACTGAATCAGCAGCATCTGAATCTGAGGGGGCTTCCTCCGATATCTACTATAATGAGATGGCTGATGAAGTAACGGAAGACAGAGCTGAAGAATCAAGTGACAGAGCTGATGAATCAGCCAACATAGCTGAAGAACCGGTAATGGAAGAAATGTCGATCTATGATTATTCATCTTATCTGGGACTTGATCTTGGAACAATGCTCGCTCCTTATTCAGTTGACAGTCAGTATATATATGCCAAGACTTCTGAAGATAAAACTGAATTAGCGGATGATTATTGCAGATTTGCAATAAAGAAGGATTCGGGCGATGCTACGCTCACGATATCTAAAACAAGACAGCTGGGTGTGGAAAGTCTGAAAAAGGGAGTTCCTTCAAGTGTTAATGGCAGAGAGGTTTATGTGGGACAGGCAGACAATGGAAATGTATTTTATGCGTTAATTAATCTGGATGGAGTAAATGCTCTGCTTAATACTAAGAATATTTCCCGGTATGAGTTTGAAGAAATGCTTAAGAATTTTACCAGATAGAGTATGACGTAAAACAAGGAAAACTGATAAATATGAGAAAAATACTGATAACAAATGATGATGGGATAGAATCAGAAGGACTTCTGAGACTTGTAAATGTTGCAAAGGACTACGGTGAGATATGGATAGTTGCACCTGATGATCAGAGAAGTGCCTGCTCACATTCTATAACAGTTCATGGTACTATAGACATTTATCCATATGATTATAAAGTAGACGGAGTGAATGCATTTGTCTGCAGCGGTACACCGGGAGACTGTGTGAGAGTCGGAAGTTTAAGCGTTATGCCCTATAGGCCGGATGTGGTACTGTCCGGAATTAATAAGGGATATAATGCGGCTACAGATATTCAGTATTCAGGAACCTGCGGCGCTGCATTTGAAGCATCCTTTCAGGGGTATCTGGGAATTGCCATCTCAGAGGGCTTCAGAGGTGTTCATGAAGTGACTGATAAATACTTAAGAGAGCTTCTGGAAGAAGTTATCGATAAGAAGCTGGACTTAGGACAGATATGGAATATTAATTTCCCGGAATGTCCGTTAACGGAGTTCAGAGGAATACTCAGGGACAGGACACCTTCTCATGGAAAATTCTATGATGACAGCTATAAGGTGATAGAAGAACTTCCGGGTGATGGAAAGAGATACGTTATAGATGGAAGAGAGGTCAGAGAATCGGAAGAGGGAAGTGACCTTAGAGCTCTTTTTGATAACTGTATATCAATTGGAGTTGTAGATAATGTAGCACTATAGACTGATAGTAATAAAAGGGAGAAAATATGAAGGCTGTATATCTTGAAGAGGGAGCAGTTAACAGAGGGGATATAACTCTTGAACCTATTACCTCACTTATCGAAACAAAAGTATATAATAATACAACTGAAAGTGATAAGTATGAACATATAGGGGATGCGGAGATCGTTTTTTCTAATAAGGTGATTTTTGACGAGGAGACCTTTGAGAAACTTCCAAATCTTAAATATATAGGAGTCTGTGCAACCGGATATAATGTCATAGATCTAGAGGCTGCCAGAAGACATGGTGTCACTGTTACAAATGTACCGGCATACAGCACGGAATCAGTGGCTCAGCTGACCTGGGGTTTTATATTGGAATGTGCAGATAATATAAGTCAGCATAACAGCAGCGTGTTAAATGGTGACTGGGTAAGATCAGAAACTTTCTGCTATTGGCTGAGTCCTGTAATGGAGCTTGCGGGAAAGACCATAGGAATAATCGGATATGGAAATATAGGAAGAAGAGTAGCAGAGATAGCCCTGGCCTTCAGGATGAAGGTGCTGGTATATACTCCTCATCCAAAGTACGAAGAGGAAAATGAGAATTTCAGTTTTGTCAGCCTGGATGAACTGATGAAAAACTCTGACATTATCACTCTTCATTGTCCTATGAATAAAGAAACAGAAAAAATCATATGCAGAGAAAATATCTCCCATATGAAGGATGGTGTAATTATAATAAATGTTTCAAGAGGCGGTCTTGTAAATGAAAAGGACCTGGCAGAAGCTCTCAGCAGCGGAAAGGTATCCGCCGCCGCAGCAGATGTGGTATCAGTAGAACCAATGAAAGTGTATAACCCGCTTCTGACAGCTCCCCATATGCGAATGACTCCGCATATGGCATGGGCTAGTGTAGAAGCGAGAAAACGTCTTATAGATACGGTAGCGGAGAATCTTAAGGCATATCTGGCTGGGGAACATAAAAATGTAATCTGTCAATGATCCGTGCAACCAGTGCATACTGGTTAGCCAGAAATTCTCCACTTTTGTAAGTGATATCGGTCAGATCATACAATATACTTCCGTATAATGTCTCGCGGAAATAAAGAGGCATCAGAACCATATTGTATTTATTGTCGGTTATATACTCGTTATCAAACAGATTATCTGCAGAGATAATCTGTTTTTCATATGGCAAAGTCATTATCTGTCCATCCGTCATAGCAGTTTTTAAGCGGATGGTATCAGGTAATCTGAAATCTTCACCGTTACGGTGTGACACAGGCTTATCATATATATACAGGTATGCATTATTAACTCCGAAATAATTTAGATTCTTAAAGATTTCTTCATAATGCTCATCCTTGTATTCATTAAATGCGAGAGCATCCTCAACAAGATGCTTAAGCGTAAAGAGAGATTCATCTTTTATATTATCAAACTCCTCATCATTTGAATGAAGAATACCGGCTATTTTTCCCATTATAGATGAATAAGTCTCATATGCCTGACATTTTCTTGCATAGCCGTCAAATCTGTTCATAGCAGCTATTTTTACTCTGTCTATATAAGCCAGCAGAACACTTATATCAGTATATTTCAGTGCTCCCTTCATGAAGAATTCGTCAACCTTTTTCTTTACAAAACCTACACGTTCAAGATTGTATTCATTATCATTTATATAATCGATAAGAATTGTCATTACAGTTTTAAAGGTAATGATTATTTCAGGATCGCTATTTTTGTTGAAGCTATCATATTTAAAGAAAATGCGATAGAAGTATTCTTCGAGATACTGCTTATCGAGAATTCTTTGATCTACATTTTCCTTGTCAAGAAGAGAACCGAAGGAATCTCTTAGAATAAAACGGGTAGGAATAGTCATTTCGCCTACATCCCAGCCCTCAAGAAGCATTCTGGCCATGCTGAAGACACGGCTTCCCAGATGGGTTGCATCTGCATCGACAGTAGTAAGAGATGGTGTGATAATTCCGGCGTTTGTAGAATTATCAAACCCCATTACCTTGATCTCTTTACCCGGAGTAAGCCCCCGGTCCTTCATGACTCCGTAAAGACCTATTGCTATATCGTCGTTAGCGCAGAATATTGCTTCAGCATCCGGATTCATATCCAGTATCTTTTCGTAGTCCTCTCTGCATACAGAAGAAAGATTCGTGGTTACTACATTTTTAGGCTCTATCTTAAGTCTGTAATAATCTGCAGTTTCTAAAAATGCCTCATATCTTTCGCTTGCATCCTCATTATGATCAGGAGCCTTCAGCATACAGATGTTATTAATTCCAAGATCCTTAACCAGGTAAGTGATTCCTTCTTTGATTCCTGTTTTATTATCAAAAATCACACCCGGATAACCGTCCATTTTTGCGGCGGCCAAAATAATAGGGATGTTCTTGGAACTAAGCTCATCCATGAAGGCTTTGAGCTTTTCTCCTGTGGTCAGACAGCCGATGCAGTCTGCGGCCACAATAAGAACATCCAGATTGTTTTCTGTAATATTTTTTATATTTGTTTTATATTGATACTCAAAAAGATCAGGAATATCCTTCATTTCTCTGTCAATATATTTGACAGGTATAGTGACGATATTCACATCATCCCTTGTAGCTTCCGAAAAGATTCCCCTGCACAGCTGTTCTATGAATTCATCCATAATACCGCTGACAACAAAACCTATAGTTCTCCTACGTCCCACACTATTCACCCCTTGATATAAATACTTCAAACTGCTAATCATAGCAATCTACCAATAATTATAACATTATGGGGTTGTAATTACCATTTAAAAATCTTATCATAGGGAAGTATTATATATAAAAGAGGTTTAAATATATGGAAAAGTTCTATTGTAACAGTGATTATGAAGAGTACCTGAAGGAATATGAGTCTCGTATCTTCGGGAGACTTGGTGTATCTTCGCCCAGTTCGGAAAGAGAAATCATATGTATGGCTGAGACAGGAAATACGGTTGCCTGTAAACTGTATGCAGATATGATCTTTTATAAGAAGATTCTGAGAAAAAACTGTTATTCAGATGCCTTCGAATTATATCTTAAGTCTGCAGGTATTTCAGTAGATGAAGAGGGAGAATGGAACTGCAGTGGAAATTCATATCCGTTATCATTCTGGATAATAGGATATTATCTGGTAAATTATAAAAGAGAAACCTTATTAAAAAACTGTGAGGATATACGGATTATTGATAATATGACTCTGTCAGAAAGAATCATAACAGCTCTTAGTCTTTCTGAGGTTTGTATAGAATATGTGGATGCTCCGGGCGCTGTAAATCTTATTGGAAGAATTCTCTACGAAATAGCAGATAACGATGAGCTTTATGAAGAACTGAAAGAGGATGTATCTGATATTCTTGAGGGACGTTTCTTTGATAAAATAGCTTTCGAGGTCGGTGAACTTAGATCAGCTGAAGATTGTAAGTCTGCAGCAGAAGGTTTTCTTGTAAAGGCAGCTGAAGAGGGATATGTATATGCCTGCAACAGTCTTGCGGCAAGAGAGGCTGACAGAATTGTTAAGCTTTCAGAAGATGATAAAACGATGCTTGATGAATATATATTAAATTACATTTGTTTCCTGAAACTTGCTGCTGACAGATTTGAACCCTATGCAGCAAACAGGCTTGGTCTGTTTTATATGACCGGGGAGATAACCTCGGGAGATAAGAAAAAAAGATTTAAAGAATATATGGACAGATCAAAGGCAAAGGAGTATTTTATTAAGGCAACAAATTATCCGGATGCAAATGCAGCCTGGGGATATTTCAATCTTATAAAGTACTTTTATAATGATTACGTTAATAATATTGAGCTTATGAATGAACATATGGATTATATAAATGAATTGAATCCAAAGGTTTATGATATAGCGATGGACTTATAGATTCTGAGTAATGAATCTGTGAGAGAAAGGGACAGTAATGAATTATAACGATGCGGAAAAAGATCTTGAGCTGATCAGAAGAGAAAAGCAAAAAAGAGCAAGAGAGCTTGAACTTCTGGAGCGGGAAGAACAGAGAAGACTTCAGGAGATCGAAAGAGGCAGAAACAGAAAGAGGACTTATGATCCTGATCAGCTGGTAAGTGATGAACGCTACACCAAAAGCTTTGATGAAGACTATGAAGAATATGATGATGATGATGATGAGTACGATGAGAGCTATGAAGAGGCTGAAGAAAGAGAAGTTCGTCGCGAGAGACGTGAGAAGGAAAGTGTAAAACAGGAAAAAAAGAGAATTAAGCAGGCTAAAAGGGAGCTGGATAAAAAGAATAAGAAGCACCATTTTTTCAGAAATTTTATAATTATTATTCTTGTATTGCTTATGATCTTCGTGGCAGCTCTCTGGAATATTACCAGACGTTTTGAACATATAGATACTGAAGTGTCAAAAAGAGCCATGTCTATGAAGGGCTCTGTGGTAAATATCTTACTTATAGGTCAGGATGCAAGAGACGGTGAGAGCGGACAGAGATCTGACAGTATGATACTTCTTTCGGTAAATACAAAAAAGAATACAGTGGCTATGACTTCCATAATGAGAGATACATACGTAGAAATACCCGGCTACGGTGGTGACAGGATCAATGCCGCTTATGCATATGGTGGAATAGATCTTCTGGATCAGACCATCGAAGAAAACTTCGATGTTACTATTGACGGAAATGCAATGGTCGACTTTGACGGCTTCCTGGAGGCTATGACAGCAGTAGGAAGCATGAAAATGACACTTACAGCTGAAGAAGCAGAATATATGAATGAGAATCCGGGCTTCGGTTCAAATAATGATGCTTCTGATGAGGTCTGGGACCTGAAGGAAGGAGAGAATACACTTACTCCAAGTCAGCTTCTGGCATACTCCAGAATAAGATATGTCGGTAATTCAGACTGGGACAGAACAGAGAGACAGAGAAGAGTTATATCAGGAGCGGTATCTAAGGTTAAGCACGGACATCTGTTAAGTGGATATGAGATGGCATATAAAGCGGCTCCGAGTATTACAACAGACGTGAAAACCCTGGGTATGCTGAGAATCGCATTTGGTATAATCACAGGCGGAGATATGAAGAGTCATATAATTCCTGTTGAAGATACTTATTATGGCGACAACATAAGTGGAATGGATGTACTTGTACCGGATATTGAGAAAAACAGAGAATACCTGCAGAAATACATAAACGGTGAAGAATAAGAAAAAGATGACACTTGAACCAGGTTCAAAGTGTCATCTTTTTGTAACGATAAAGTAATACTTTTGTGATTTATTAATACCATATATTATGTTAATATATCTTTTGTGCCATTTGGGGGTTAGGGCATATATTATTCTTACGCGGGGGGTGAAGGATATATGAAGAAGATCGTAAAAAATATGGCTCAGTGCAAAAAATGCGGTGATGTTATTGAATCAAAGAAAAGAGTGGGAGTAGTAAGATGCTCCTGTAAAAGTATAGGTGTTGAAGGTGGAACCTATTACATAAAGAGAACTGGGAACAAAGAAGATATAATCGAACTCAGTGAATATGAGGAGATATGATGTTACTGTGAACAGTAACGATCTGACAGGTGTTTTATGAAGAGGATATTAATTACAATAATAGTAATTATGTTTGTTGCCGGATTGATACTTACGCTCGTTACAATAGTATCTTCAAAAGATAAAAACAAGAAAGAATCCAAGGCTGACAATCTGGTCGAGTATGTGACGGTAGATATGACTACAGAGGCTACAGAAGAGCAGACAACTGAGGACCTGGTGCTTTCATCCTATGATGATCTGATGAAGGATGTGGACCCCCTGAGTGATGCTTCTGTTATAGATTCGGTTACAGCAAATACAAATGCAACGTCACTTGACAGATACACAGTTAATCAGAATACAAATGATACCAAGGCTCCTGTTTTTCTGATCAATACAAAGTCAGTTTCTATTCCGAGAGGAACGGAATTTGATGTTCATTCTTTTGTTGGTTATGGTGATGATGTTGACAGAGATGTTGAGTTAACAATAGATGGTACTGTAAATACTTCTGAGGTTGGAAGATATAGTATCACCATCAATCTTAAAGATGATGCAGGTCATGTGACTTCATCAGATATGACTGTAAATGTTAATGATTCAGATATAGTGGCTGATGATGATGCACCCCTTCCTCCGGGAACAGAGTCGTTTTCATCCTTTGAATCCGGCTATAGAAAAGAAGGCACAAAGCTCGGAATTGATGTATCCCGCTGGCAGGGAGATATTGATTTTAATAAGGTCAAGGCTGCCGGATGTGATTTTGTCATTATGCGCATTGGTGGCTATGATGACAAAGAACACTATATTGACAGATGCTATCAGAATAATATTAAAAATGCGAAAGCAGCAGGTCTTAAGGTTGGAATATACTGGCATTCAGAGGAAAGCACTCCGGAAGAAGTAAAAGCCAGTGTAAGGTATATGCTGGATGTCCTTGATGGTGAGAAACTTGATTTTCCTATAGCATATGACTGGGAGGATTTTGTTGGTTTTGAAGATTACAAGATGAATCTTCAGGACCTTAATGACTGCTTTGAGGTATTTTGTGATGAGGTTGAGGCGGCAGGTTATGAGGCGTGTCTCTACAGCAGTCTGAATTTCCTGGAAAATGTATGGGTTAACTCCAGAGATCATAAGGTCTGGCTGGCACATTATACAAGTCAGACAGACTATACCGGAAAGTATTATATGTGGCAGCATAGCAGTTCCGGAATGATAGACGGTGCCAGTTCGGCAGTGGATTTTAATGTTTTGTATGAATAGATATAATGAAAGAAGGTTTTTAAAATGTCATTAGGATTAGTTCTCGAAGGCGGTGGAATGAGAGGTATATATACCTCGGGAGTATTAGATGAAATGATGCTGAGAGGCGTTAAGGTTGATGGACTTTTGGGAGTATCTGCCGGCATAATCCATGGCATATCATATGTTTCAGAACAATATGCGCGTAACATCAGATATTTTGTAAAGTTCAGAAGTGATAAGAGATTTATGAGCATTAACTCATTTCTGAAAAGTGGGGATATATGTGAAGAGGATTACTGCTATCATCAGATTCCGGATACGCTTGCTCCCCTTGATTACGAAAAGTTCAGAGCAAATTCAGAAAGCATGAAGGTTTATTCTGTTGCAACAAATCTTGAGACAGGAAAAGCCGAATATCTGAGAATTACTGATGTTAAAGAACAGATGGATGCAGTCAGGGCATCTGCATCACTACCGCTTGTATCAAGGATAGTTGAATATGACGGAAAGAAACTTCTTGATGGCGGGTCGGCAGACAGTATACCTCTTGAGGCATCGGAAAAGCTTGGTTTTGATAAGAATATAGTTGTTCTTACCAGACCTGAGGGGTTCGTAAAAAAACCTGACAGATCCATGCCGGTGATGAAAAGGGTATATTCCGATTATCCTGAATATCTGAAAACTTGTGAGAACAGATATATAGATTACAACCATGAGCTGGAATACGTGAGAAAGGCTGAGGAAAATGGAACAGCTTTTGTAATTAAGCCCAGCAGAACTATTAAGATCTCACGTTCGGAAAGCGACATTGAAAAAATAAAAAGAATGTACAAGCTCGGAAGATTTGATGCTCAGAACTGTATGGATGAATTGATCGAATTCATTTCATAGTTTTCTTAAATTGAAATTATAAATCAGGATATCGAAAATGGTTTTTTCAAGTATAGAGTTTCTTTTTAGATTTTTACCTATATTTATTCTTTTATATTTCATATGTAAGGAACCCTACAGAATATATGTTATTCTTGTTGGGAGCCTTATTTTCTATGCTTACGGGGAACCTCTCTATATATTTCTTATGATTGCATCCATACTCATAAATCACTTTATTGCTGAGAGTATGTATAGGAGAAGACAGGGCGCAGAAAGTCCGGCAGATGCAAAAAAAAGAAACAGAGGGCTCCTTGCTTTATCGTGTATTTTTAATCTCGGTGTATTATTTATCTTTAAATATCTTGGTTTCTTCTGTTCCATAGTAAATGATATTTCCGGAGCAGAAGTAATTAAGGCGCCTGAACTTACACTTCCTTTAGGAATCAGCTTTTATACATTTCAGATCATGTCCTATGTAATAGATGTATACAGAGGAAAATATAAAGTGAGCAGAAGTGTTATCAGTTTTGCTACTTATGTATCCATGTTTCCACAGCTTATTGCAGGTCCTATAGTCAACTACAGTGAAGTCGAACATGATATGAAAGACAGAAGGGTTAATCCTAAGAATATAGAAAATGGTGTAATTCTTTTTGTGACAGGATTGATTTATAAGGTTCTTCTTGCAAACAATATATCATCCCTCTGGCATGATGTAGAAACCATTGGTGTTCATGGAATAAATGTTTTATCAGCCTGGCTGGGTTCATGGGGCTTTTCGTTCCAGATTTATTTTGATTTCTGGGGCTATTCACTTATGGCTATCGGTCTTGCCAGGATAATGAATTTCAGGATTCCTCAGAATTTCAAAGAACCTTACAGTGCACTTTCTGCTACAGAATTCTGGAGAAGATGGCACATTACCCTCGGAAGATGGTTCAGAGAGTATCTGTATATTCCTTTGGGAGGAAACAGAAAAGGACCTGTCAGACTGGTAATAAATATATTTGTTGTCTGGTTTTTAACAGGACTCTGGCATGGTGCCAGTTGGAACTTTATCATATGGGGACTTTTCTTCTTTGTTCTGCTGGTACTGGAAAAATTCCTGTATCTGGATAAGCTTGAGAAGAATAAGATAGCCGGACATATATATATGCTGTTTATTATACCTCTCAGCTGGACTATATTTGCTATTACAGACATAAAAACGCTGGGAATGTATATCAGAAAAATGTTTCTGATTCCGGTCGCAGGTGGTGCAAATGTATCTACTATGCCGAAATTCCTGTCACTTTTCGGAAAATACTGGTGGATGCTGCTTATATGTGCATTCTTTGCAACTCCGATTCCTATGAAGCTTATAAAACAATACAGAAACAATATAATTTTCAAACTCATATTGCTCGTAGGCTTCTGGCTGTCGGTATATCAGCTTACCCAGGGATTTGACAATCCGTTCCTTTATTTCAGATTTTAAGACTTAGGAAAGAAAAACTATATGGCTTCTAAAAGAAAAAGAAAATCGAATAAGAAGAAGCAGAGCATAATCATGACTATGCCACTTACCCTCTGCCTAATAGCGTCTGTTATTGGCTTTACAGTGTTTGGTTTTGTAAGATTTATAAATGCAAAGGGTGCTTACAAATATAACTGGAAGACACCTTTTGTTGTTGCGGCATTTACTGAAGGATCGGTTGCGAAAGAGGTTACTACAGAAGCTGCTCAAGCTGTTGAGACTACTACAGAGTCTGATAATAAAATTGATACAGCCACAAAGTCCGAAGCAGATCAGGATCCAAATGCAGAGATTATCGAGAAGTATGAGAAGATTAAGGAACGTACTTTAAGACCTATGATTTACGAGGAAGTTCCGTTTTTCACTCCTAAATCAGCATACTATGTATATACCGGAAAGAAGCCGCTTACTACGGTTTATCCATATATAGAAGCAGATGATTCCTATTTTACAGATACACTGTTTATAGGGGATTCCAGAATAGAAGGTCTGGCAGATTTTGGAAATATAGAAAATGCTGAATTTATATATAAGGAAGGTATCTCTGTTTATAATATACTTGATGAGGTTCTTGTATATGATGGAGAAAGTGCATATTTCAGTGATATAATCGGCAGAAAAAAATATAAACAGGTTTATATAATGCTTGGTGTCAATGAGCTTGGCAAAGGCTATGCAGATGAGTATGCTGAAAAATATAATGAACTGATCGAATACATTCATAGGATACAGAAGGATGCTATTGTTATTGTTCTGGGTAATATGTATGTGACAAAGGAATACTCCGAATCAAGTGAAGTATTTAATAATGATAATATTAATGCCAGAAATTCATTAGTGGCAGGTTATATAGATGGAAAGGATACCATGTACCTGGATATCAATCCTGCATTTGTAGATAAGGAAGGCTATCTAGATCAGAAATATACCAATGATGGAATACATCTTTCGGCAGAGTATTATGAGCTGTGGGTGGATTTTTTGAAAAAACATGCATTGGAAAGTGAAGTTTTTAAATAAAAAAGTACTTGATTTATATAAACACTTGTGCTAGTATTCGAGTGTTGCTGGTGTGTGATCGAGACGTTTACTGCAATTCGCAGATAATCGTCATTACATTCGGAAAGTCGCACTTCGTGCTTTTCCATCTGCTTGCGCAGATGCTTTCCTCATGGTGTTGACGATTACCTGTTCCAGGTTAGTATATATGTTATATACTATCTGTGAACCTTAATACGTTGTGTCACACATACGTTACATAGAAAAGGAGAAAATATTATGAGAGAAGGAATACATCCGGATTATTATCAGGCAAAGGTTGTATGTAACTGTGGTAATGAGTTCGTTACAGGTTCAACCAAGGAAGATATCCATGTAGAAATTTGCTCAAAATGCCATTCTTTCTATACAGGTCAGCAGAAGAGTGTTAAGGCTCGTGGACGTATAGATAAGTTCAACAAGAAGTATGGCGTTAAGACAGAAAACTAGTACATATTTTTAACGTGCAATTAAACGGCAGGTGAGGTTTTGTATTTAACCTTCTCTGCCGTTTTCGTATTAAAAAACGGTGTTATATTCATGAAGAGAACATACATAGGTGGGCAGGCTGTGCTCGAGGGTGTAATGATGAAGGGACCTGATTCATATGCGCTTGCGGTCAGAAAGCCTGATAAAGAAATAGAAGTAAAGGTAACTGAATATAAATCTATAGGAGAAAAATATAAAGGACTCAGTATTCCGTTTGTAAGAGGTGTTGTGAATTTTATAGAGTCTCTTTATATAGGAATGAAAACCCTGATGGATTCCTCTGAATATCTGGAGGATGAGGAGACAGGAAAGAAAGACAAAGCAGAGGTAGAAAAAAAGGATTCTGGTCCACAGCCGGAACAGAAGAAATCCGGTGAAGATAGTGCTTATCTGATAGGAACACTGATAGTTTCTCTTATCATAGCTATTGGTATATTCATGCTGCTTCCGGCGTTTATTGCCAATTTCCTTTATAAATTCACTGATAACAGTCTGGTGATAAATATATTTGAAGGGGTATTAAGACTCCTGATTTTTATCGGATATGTTGCTGCTATATCATTTATGGAGGATATCAAAAGAACCTTCATGTATCATGGTGCAGAACATAAAACGATAAACTGTCTTGAAGCAGGAGATGACCTTACTGTTGAAAATGTAAAGAAACACACACGTTTTCACAAAAGATGCGGAACCAGCTTCGTATTTATTGTAATGATAATCAGTATATTTGTATTTATGTTTGTTCCTACAAAGGTTATGTGGATAAGACTCTTGTCCAGAATTATTCTTATTCCGGTAATAGCAGGCTTGTCCTATGAATTTATCAGATACGCAGGCAAGCATGAAAATGTTTTCTCAAAGGTTCTCAGCGCACCTGGTTTGTGGGTGCAGAGGCTTACAACTAAAGAACCTGATGACTCGATGATCGAGGTAGCGATAAAGTCGGTTGAAGGAGTGGTAGACTGGCATAGTTATGTTGAATGTGTAAGAAATAACAGCTTTGAAAAATAGTTCAGAGGTAAATAGTTGGTTGAATCAGATATAAAATATGGCGAAAAAACAATAGGTGGTCTTATTATCAAAGGATCGAAGATCTTAAGTGATGCCGGAATTGAGAATGCAAAAGCTGAAGCAAGGCTTATGATGGCAGAGTATACTCAAAAGGATATGGCTTCGTTGTATGCCGGACTGAAGGATGTGCTGGATGATTTTACAGCGATGAGATATATGAAGAGTATCAAAAAACGGGCTAAGCATTATCCTTTTCAATATATAATCGGATATACCTATTTTATGGATTATAAATTTATATGCAGAGAAAAGGTTCTGATTCCGAGGTTCGATACTGAGAATCTTGTGCTTCATGCTCTGGAACTGTCGCCCGGAAAGGACATAAGAGTTCTGGATATGTGTACCGGGTCGGGATGTATAGGGATATCTTATAATCTGATTCGAAATAAAGAAGGATATAATGATGAGATATATCTTACAGACATTTCAGATGATGCTTTAAGACTTGCTGAAGATAATAGAAAAAAGCTTAGAGCTGATGTAAAGGTTCTGAAAAGTGATCTTTTTGAAGCGTTTGAGCCTCTTGCAGCTGAAAATGGTGAGATTCCTGAAAATGACAGATTTGACCTGATCATAAGTAATCCTCCATATATAAGGACTAAGGCAATTAATAATCTTATTAAGGATGTCAGAGATTTTGAACCCAGACTTGCTCTTGATGGATCAATGGATGGTTTGGATTTTTATAGAAGAATAATCAAGGATGCAAGGCGATTCCTGAAGGAAGATGGAAGACTTGCCTTCGAAATAGGTAGCGATCAGTATATGGCTGTAAGCGACCTTATGAAGAAAGAAGGCTTTAAACATATAAAGAAATTAAAAGATATGAGTGGACTTGACAGAGTTGTGTCAGGAGTATTGTAGTATTTGAAAGAGAGGAAATGTAAATGTTTGATAAACTGGAAGAGCTGGTTGCAAAGCTGGAAGATATAATGAAACAGCTTTCTGATCCCAATGTTGTAAATGATCAGGAAAGATTTAAGAAGCTTATGAAAGAGCAGAGTGATCTGACTCCTGTAGTTGAAAAGTATAAGGAATACAAAGCTGCTAAACAGAATGAAGAGGAAAGTCTTCTTATATTAGATGAAGAGTCTGATGAAGAAATGAAGGAGCTGGCTAAGGAAGAACTGGCTGAATCAAAGAAGGCTATCGAGAGATGCGAGAATGAGCTTAAGATACTTCTTCTTCCTAAGGATGCAAATGATGATAAGAACGTTGTTGTAGAGATTCGTGCAGGAGTAGGTGGAGAAGAGGCTGCGCTTTTTGCATATGAGCTCTATCGTATGTATCAGCATTATGCAGAGAAGAAAAGATGGAAGTCTGAGCTTATATCTATAGATGATACCGGAATCGGTGGTATTAAGGACGTTACCTTTATGATCAAAGGTAAGGGTGCTTATTCAAAGCTCAAATATGAGAGTGGAGTTCATCGTGTACAGAGAGTACCGGAGACAGAATCAGGTGGACGTATTCATACATCAGCTGCATCTGTTGCTATTATGCCTGAGGCTGAGGATGTTGATATACAAATAGAAGAAAAAGATATTCGTATCGATGTTATGCGTGCATCCGGAAATGGTGGTCAGTGCGTAAATACAACTGATTCTGCAGTAAGACTTACTCACTATCCTACGGGAATAGTTATCTACAGTCAGACAGAGAAGTCACAGATACAGAATAAGGCGAAGGCATTTGCCCTTCTTAAAACAAAACTCTATGATCTGGAAATGCAGAAGGCACATGATGCAGAATCAGAAGCAAGAAGAAGCCAAATAGGTTCCGGAGACCGTTCTGAGAAGGTTCGTACATATAACTTCCCTCAGAGCCGTGTAACAGATCACCGTATAAAGCTTACTTCCTACAGATTAAATGAAACACTTAACGGTGACCTTGATGAATTCATTGATGCTCTCACTGCAGCAGATCAGGCGGCAAAGCTTGCTAAAATGGAAGGTGAAGAGTAAGCAAATTTTTCAAGTAGAAAAAATGTCAAAAATAAGAAGATTTTTTATGCAAAAATACAACATAAAAAATTGAAAATTGTTAT
>FZRB01000028.1 GCA_900199595.1 Lachnospiraceae bacterium
ATAAAAGGCTCCAGGGTATTGGTATCTCCTGTATATATGGTATTTTTGCCATCTACTGTTATGTTATAGCCAAAGCATTTACCATCAAGTTCAGGAACATGCGTTGTGGGAATAGCAGCTTTCAGCCACGAATATTCTGATATACCCTCCTCGGCAGTCAGAAGTCTGTAGGTTTCTTCACTGCAGCCATCCAGATTCTTAAGCATATAGGCAAGATTTGTCCTTACCTCCTCAGAAGGCGCAATGACTGTAACCCTTATCTTCCAGATGAAACGTGCATAATGAATTGTAAGTGCCAGTCCACCGATGTGATCACTATGGGTATGAGTTATAACGGCAACTATCTCATCTACCTTTTCATCATTACCGAGCCCTGCAAAGACTGCCGGTCCATCTTTTTTCAGTTTATTAAATGTAACCAGCGGGCAGTCCATTATTATAAGCTTCCCGTCCGATCCGAAGCAGGCCCCATTATGATAATCGGAAAAGCCGGCGCCTCTTCCAAAGAATCTAAGCATCTTATTCATGCACCTCCGTTACCTCATATACAAATACACCCTTGCTCTTTCCTTTAAGAGGTATCTCTCCTATAGGATTTACCTCGATTCTGTCCTTAAGTCTTTCATAGAGCACATCACTTATAAGCACCTGACTCTTCTTTGCATTAGCCTCGAGTCTGGCAGCTGTATTTACAGTATCTCCTATAGCTGTAAAGTCCATTCTGAAATCACAGCCTATATTTCCTACAACCGCAGGACCTACATTAACTCCTACACCGAAGCCTACAGTTCTTCCGTACTTCTCCATAAGAGTTTTTTCCAGCGCCTTGCCTCCATTAACTATATCCATGGCAGCACAGACAGATTTGAATTCATAGTCCGGAAGATCGAAGGGTGAGTTAAATACCGCCATGGTACAGTCCCCAACGAACTTATCCAGAGTTCCCTTATTTTTAAATATCGCATTTGTGGTGAGTGTCAGATATTCATTAAGGATTTCAACTACCTGTTCAGGCTCGAGAGCCTCTGACATAGTCGTAAAGCCTCTTATATCCACAAACAGGACTGCTATGTCTCTGTTTTCACCACCGACCTTGACATTAAACTCTCCTGATTTTGAGATTTCCTCAACTATCTCAGGAGCAACATATTTTTTAAATGCGTTCAGTACCTTCTTCTTTCTTGCCTTCTCAAGAAGATATACCATTACGATCGAATAAACATATGAGAGCAGCAGAATAAGAGGGAAATAAATAATGTTGAAGGCAAATCCCCTGTTATTCAGATTTACCAGCACCACAACTTCTATAACTATGGCTGCAAGCATCACTATCAGTGACTGCCACAGCTTCAGCTTACGAAACAGCAGATACAGGAGCATTGCTGCTACTGCAGTTATTATCGCCAGAAGGTAAGGATTGCCGGTTATAGCAAATCTTCCCTGTATATAAGCCTGAAGTATATTTGCATGAATCTCCACACCATACATCTGTCGGCTTCCACCGTTAGGAACCTTAAAATTATCCTGCATTCCCGGAGCGTATGCTCCTACGAGAATTATACTGTCCTTAAAGGCTCTGGTATCTATCTTTCCATCCAGAACATCTGACATGGATATGTACTCATAGTCTCCCGGTTTTCCTGAATAGTTAATTAAGGAAAGTCCAAACTCATCCACAGGCACAGACTTCGGTGAAGTCCCTGTAATCCTGCAGTATTCTTCATACAGAATTCTGGAGAACATTTTTTCATCAGAAGACTGATATTTTTCTACGGGAATTATACGTCTTACCACTCCATCTGAATCCTCAGCTACATTGCTGAAGCCTGTTTTACAGACAGCTTTCAGGCTGTCATAGGGTTCTTCTGTTCCCTCTACCTCCTGGTAGACGATTAATTCATTATTATCCTTAGCAATCTTTTTTCCGTAAATAAGATGATTTACGACTACAACATTTCCGCTCTTTGCAGCTGCCTCGGTAAGTAGTTCATCGCCCTCATCTACTCTTCCGGAAAAAATAATATCGAAGCCTACCAGGGCAGGCTTCGCATCATTGTTTTCGTTTAGTTTATTCAGAAGCAGGGCATAATTCTCCCTTGACCAGGTCTGGATTGGGCCCAGCTTCTCCATAGTTTTCTCATCAATTCCTATTATTTTGATTTTAGAATCGATACCACGGGGCATCTGATACAGCTTGTCTCTGGCTATATAATCCAACGAGCTGAGAAGATTAGAGATAGTCAGCAGAAACACCAGAAGCCCTGCCACCAGTGTTTCTGCAATTACCTGAATCTTATTTTTCATAATCTATACCTTACCAATAATTCCCACATTTATTCAGCCGAGGTAAATGTATACTTACCCGGGGTTCTTACATAGAAGCCCATTCCACCAGTATAAGTAGTTGAATCGCCTCCTACCTTCCACATTCCCGAACCAAGGGTATACAGATTACCGGGATCAAGCATGACCTCACTTCCATCAGGAATAAGCTTTGTCTTCAGCCATTGAGCCAGTATAGTTACATTAATCTTAAATACATTTCCAGCCTCATCAACAGCTTCGATAGCATAATCCATTCTTCCGCCCAGTGATTCAAGGGTTATTTCTGCCACATTATCATCAACATCCATCTTAATTGAGTTTACTATTATGGATTTAAGATGTTCATCGGTAATGGTAAAGGTCAGATCTGTTGCATAAATAGGTTCAGACAGATTGACTGTATTACCATCCTGATCCACAACCGAATCACCAAGTCTCGGAGTTCTGTAATCTATCTTAGGTTTTTCATTTACACTTATTGGAACAGATACCGATCCATCGGCTATATTCTTAAGATATACCGGTCCCATTCCCTCTGTGTAATCTATTTTTTCATCAAAGGTTCCACCGGGCTCATCTGATATCAAATAGCCCGTTTTAGCATACAGGCTTACTGCAGATACGTAATAATCATTATCGCCCTTCGTACCCTTAAGTTCATAAGGATCCTGTGGAGCCGGAGCCAGGGTTATGGAAAACTCTGCTTCCTTTACTGCCTTTTTATATTTTTTAGTAGCCGGAACAACAGCCTGAACTATGTAATTGCCTACATCCGTCGGTTTATTTTCAGAGAAGGCACCGTTTCTGCTGTCCTTATTCCTATACTTGAATTTTACTCTTCTTTTACCATCCGAGTTAGTCTCTATCTTAGGTTCGTAATATACACCATAATACTGATTCTCTATAGAAATACTAAGCGTTGTATCCTTACGGTCATCATCCTTTCTCGGCTTTTTAGTCGGTTTAGGAGTGCTCGTCGGTTTAGCAGTAGGTTTCTTAGTAGGTACTGCTGTTGGTTCCTCTGTCGGCTGTCCAGTCGGTTCATTAGTCTGTGTAGGCTCCGCTGTCGGTTTATCCGTCGGAACCGGTGTTTCTGTCGGAGTTTCAGTTGGTTTATTCGTCGGAGTCTCTGTCGGACTTACCGTAGGTGTAGCTGTAGGCATTCCACTCGGTGTTACCGTTGGGGTAACAGACGGTGTTGGAGATGCAGTTTCCGTAGGAGTCGCGGTCGGTGTCTCCGTTGGTGTTGCTGTCGGTGTCTCCGTCGGTGTTGGCGTTGGCGTCTCCGTTGGCGTCGCTGTTGGCGTTGCTGTCGGTGTAGCCGTTGGCGTCGCTGTCGGTGTAGCCGTTGGCGTCGCTGTCGGTGTAGCCGTTGGCGTTGCTGTCGGTGTAGCCGTTGGCGTCGCCGTCGGCGTTGGTGTCTTCGTAGGCGTCGCCGTCGGCGTTGGTGTCTTCGTAGGCGTCGCCGTCGGCGTTGGTGTCTTCGTAGGCGTCGCTGTCGGTGTTGGCGTCTTCGTAGGTGTTGCCGTTGGTGTTGGTGTCTTTGTCGGTGTTGCCGTTGGCGTTGGTGTCTTTGTCGGCGTTGGTGTCTTTGTCGGTGTCGCCGTTGGCGTTGGTGTCTTCGTTGGCGTTGATGTCGGCGTTGGTGTCTTTGTCGGTGTCACCGTAGCCGTTGGAGTTGACGTAGGTGTTGCCGTAGCTGTCGGCGTTGAAGTTGGTGTCGCTGTTGGTGTTGCCGTTGGCTTACCATAATCATCAGGATGCATCAACGTAAATTCCAATGAAGTACTGTTTCCGGAAAAATCCTCCGCATATAGAACCAGTGTCAACGGACTTCCCTTAACTGCACTCATAAAGACATTTTTTATTCCACCATCAAAATCCTCTTCAGTATATGTATTTCCACCAAACGAAACCTTAGCCAGGTTTGGATCGGCCACTTCTATTTCAATATCATTTCCAACTACAACCTCGCCGTTACTTACCGGCATCGGTGAGCTGCCTACATAAGGGGTTCCTAATTCAGGAGCATTAGCATCAAATGTTATATCCGGCAGCTTCGATAATGGAGAATACATATAGTCTGTTATTGCATCATCATTATCTCTTCTTAAGGTATAACTAAGTGATGAACCGGATTTAGCTATGTCCTCTCCAACATCAAAGGAACTTACATAGTCATCAAATCCTCCATAGTTAAATAATATCTTGTATCCGGATGGTGCGGAAACTGTAACCTTTTCCTTTGCATATTGTCCATTAACAATTCCTGATAAGCTGGCGCTTACTCCGGCATCCAGATAAGCAACATGATATTCTATTTTTGAAGAAGAATACTCATTATAGTGACTGGTTGGTTCAGCAATCACTTTAAATGAATACCAGCCGGTAACCTTAGGCTTGGCAGAAAGCGCTGTTGAGCCACTATAATAATCAATACTGATAGAACCATCATAATCAGACGGAACATGAACGAACTTGGTAAGATCATAATCCGTTCCTGCCAAAACCTCTATATTACTGTCTATCGTAACCTCAAGATCCATCATGTCTGATGTAGAAGCAGCCTCTGTATATGGCATGGAGTACGTGGTAGTAAGGACTAATACGGCTGAAAGTATCAGACACAGTATTCTTTTTTTCTTTGTATCAAAAAATATACTCTTCATCGTTTATCCTCCTTACTCCCATTTTATAGTTATATCTTCCTCAACCGGATCTGAAAAATCCCACTGCCAGCTTCCTTCCTGAGCCGGAACAAGTGAAGGTTCCGAAGCGGTTGATCCTGCTTCAACGGTCTGTGTACCGAATACGGAATCTCCATACATAAAGGTTACTGTTACGATCTTTCCTGTTTCACCGGAAGGATTATCCGTATTTCCTGAGAATCCTTCTCCATTCTTATCGTAGGCAACATCTCTGCCATCATCTATGGCTTCGTCAAGTATTTCGCCAACTGATTCCGGAACCTTTGCATATTCGATAGGCTTTGGAGCAGTTAAATAAGCCGTTGTCGTTTCATTCTCGTAAATGATAACCTCATTACCTTTTTCAATTATTACTTCTTCATCAGAAATCGTGCCATCTGCATATACAAGACGGGAAGCCACTTTTCCTTCAAATACAGAAATCTTGGTGTATTTTACTCCATCTTCTTCATAAACCGATACACGGAAGATAGTACCACGAACCGACATGGTCGAATTCGGAGTATTAACCTCGTAGGTCGAGTTATTTGAAAGCTTATTCTTTATATCGTTTGTTATTGTACCCTTCTTTAACTCTATAGTTGTCTTACTGTTGGTACTGCTTCCTGCCGCATTTAATACAAGCTCTGTATCCTCCTCCAGGCTGATGAACTTATCTTCATCAGCCTGAAGCATCATAACACCTTTAACTAATGCTACAGTATCACCTGATTCAAGAACCATGTTATTGTAAGGGTCTATGGCGCCTATGTCCTTTCGGGTAACACTGGCCTGACCTTCAACCTCAAAAACCTTGAGAATTCTGTAAGCATCTTTTTTAAGTACAACAAATATAACAATAACCGAAATAATAGCCGCAAGTACTATAGCCGATACAATTATTATAATCTTTTTTTTGTTCATACTGCCGCCTTTGAAAACCTAAAAAATCAGACAAATATCCACTTTCAATTTTACATCAATACACGGCTAAAGTAAACAAAAATGATTATTCCACACGTAGTCTTTCCACTACACTTTTTTTACTGAGTTTGTTATATGCAATTACCGGAATTATAAGTATAAGTATGCATAGAATTGGCAGGCATACAACAAGAGGCATAAGTGTAAAATGCCATTTAAACATTGCGATGCCGTTTACAAAGGCTTTTATCAATGTACAGTTGAGTAATGTACCAAGTATAGCTGAAACTACTGCTGTCCATATAAAGTAAGTAAAGCCATCTTTTATGAGACTTATCTTCTGCTGTTTTCCTGTCATACCAACAGCTTCAAGCATAGCAAGCTCTCTGCTTCTTACAAGTATTGATGTGATGATGGTATTTGCGAAGTTCAGAAGTCCGATAAGTCCAAGTATCGCACTTACAACCGAACCAACCAGAGCAATCATATCGCCAAATGACTTATATTCAGCAACGATACTGTCTTTTGATTTATAGCTAAGACTTGAATCAACCTTAGTTGTATAGTTTTCCAGCCACTCTTCAAAGCTTTTTTCTTTAGAATCCTCAACATCGATAATGGTTCTCATTGGACACCAGTCACCATTCTGACTAAGGAACTCATCTTCAGGAAGAATAATATCACAGTTGAATTCTGAGTACATCTGAAGGCCTAAGGAATAAGGTATTTCTACTACCGCATAGACCTCATACTCCTTCATTGGCGCATTTTCATAGGTCTCCTTCGGATATATATTTCCAATCATATCTTTTGCTTCAATGGTTTCAGCATACTTAGGATTGTGATTTCTGATACTAACTTTTTCACCAGGGTTGAAGAAGTTGAGATACTCCTGGTTATCATGATTATAATTGAACCTTATGGCCAGTACATAATTACCGGAATTAAACTTATCCCAGTCTATTTCTGTCGAACCGTCAATAGATTCAAGTACTTTTAATCTCTTTACGGCAAGTTCACTCATTCCGTAAGTGTTTCCATCAATTGACTTATCCTCATCATAACTTGCAAGGTAGTCGTTAAGATTAAAGTCACTAAATTGTGAATAGTCTGCTTCAAGTTTTCTCTTTACCAGATCTTTACTGAGGAAGTTCTCCTTCAGCTTTGCCCAGGATTCATCATCAAATTCTTGGTCACCACAATGGATGTAAACATTTCCAACTTCCTCCACGCCATCCTGAGCTTTTAGCTCACTAAGGAATTCCTTACTTACTCCCTGTGTCTCCTTGTCGTAAACTCCAGGATTATCAAGAGCCGCATCCTGCACGCTGTAATCAGCGATTACCAGATTGCCAACATAATCATCCATGCTGAAACCGGTGATAAATGCATACGCGCCAATCAGCACTATAATTGAAAGACTAAGTGACAGAACAACAATTGCCATCTTCTTCTTAGGCTTTCCATCCTTTCCTCTGGCCTCCGTAAACCTAAGTGCTTCGATAGGCGAAACTTTGGAAGCCTTCCTGCAAGGCTTTCCGGCACTTATTAAAACTGTCAAGTATGAGAAGAGAGCCGCTCCCAGAATTATCCAGATATTCATGTGAAGCTGTCCCTTATCGATAGAAACAGTAGATAACTCATTTGAAATAGTCGGTAAGAGCAAGGCACCTACACCAATACCCATTGCAAGACCGATAGGTATACCGATAGCTGATATGAAACTTGCGCGTCTCATAACCATTTTGCGAAGCTGCTTACCTGTGGTACCGATGGTTTTCAGAAGTCCATACTCCTGCATATCGGAAATGATATTGAGATAGAAAATATTATATATAATAAGATAACCTGCTGCGAAGAAGGTAAGAATCAATATACTGCAAATTACTACCATACTGGGATCGATGCTGCTGCCGGCATATGCCCAGTTAACTCCGTACTCTACATCATCTCTGAGTCCGGTTCTTTCTATTAGAGCAATTGTTTTCTTTTCTATATTAAAGGGATTACTGAAGTTAAAATCTGCAGAAATCCAGCCAGCGTAATCATTATGTTCATATTCAGATATAGGCTTTTGCTTTGTAGGTGCGTACTTTTCCTGAAAGGCTTTTGATACAAGTCCCTGCTGCGCCATAGAAATCGGATCTCCTCTGTAATATCCGGAGAGAACAAAATCATATGTATTCGTTTCTCCAGCTATAGACATATCTATGGAAAATTTTGAACCGATTTCTTCCGGAACACCAAGTGCCTTTAATGTAAGATCACTCAGAACGATTTCATTTTCTGCCTCCGGCATCTTTCCTACTTCCGGGTAACAGAAGCAGCCTTTAGCATTCTCCGGCTGAAAGTAATTAAACTCAGTATAGGTCTTCGCAAGTCTCTCGTCATCACCTGCACCAACTATAATTCGATAGCTTAAATCCTTAATCTCCTGATCATCCTTGAACTGGTCATATTCTGACTGACAAAGATATTTGAATCCCGAATGTGAAGTTCCGCCCACCTGTCTCATGGTTGAAAGCTGAACCTCCTTCATCATGCTTCCACCAACTGTGAAGAGTGATGAAAATAGAAGTGTTGTAAGTATTACGGATGCAATAAGCACCAGATATTTCTTTATATTTACCTTTATGCCACTGAGGGCAAGATTGTTGATTGCCTTTTTGTTGTTAACTCTGTTCATTGTCTTATCCTTTTGTTTATATTTATTAAACGATGTGTCCATCTTCGATTCTTATTGTCCTGTCTGCCATCTGAGCAATCTCATCGTTATGAGTGATCATCACTATGGTCTGATTGAACTTCTTTCCTGTGGTTTTAAGAAGTCCCAGCACATCCTGACTGGTCTTGCTGTCCAGGTTTCCTGTTGGTTCATCCGCCAGGATTATTGCAGGCTTAGAAGCAAGCGCTCTTGCGATTGCAACTCTCTGCTGCTGTCCTCCTGAAAGCTTGGAAGGGAGTACCTTAAGCTTCGACTGAAGTCCAAGAGTTTCGATGACCTGTTTCACAAAATCCTTATCAACCTGTTTACCATCAAGCTGTATCGGTAAGATTATGTTGTCATACACACTTATTGAAGGAACCAGATTGAAGCTCTGGAATATAAATCCTATCTTCCTTCGTCTGAAGATGCAGAGCTCATCTCCCTTCAGCTTCGATATATCTTTATCATCGATGACAACCGTTCCGGAAGTTGGTGTATCAAGACCTCCCAGCATATGAAGCAGGGTTGATTTTCCGCTTCCACTTGTTCCGATGATGCTGACGAACTCACCTCGCTCAACACTGAGTGATACTCCATCCAGGGCTTTCACAAGCGTGTCATCCTGTCCATAATGTTTTGTTAAATCTTTAGCAACTAGAATACTCATTTTCTTTCCTCCATCTATTTGAACATTGGTTTATTTTTAACTCTGAATTAAGATTAACACAGGACTCTTACCAGAATATTTCTGAAATCTTTCACTTTTGAAAGATTCTAATTATGTTGTGTGTAAAAAAACACTTACACATAAAAAGAGCAGCGGGGACAGCCCTGCTATATCAAGGTCTGTCCCCACTTACACATTTATTCCTGAACTTTTATTTTATTCCTGATTTAGTTGATCAATGATTGCATTTGCCTTTCTGATTTGTCTGAAGAAGATCAGGTAGTACACAAGTGCACATATGACAAATGGAATGGTTACGGATATGAACATGTCACGATATGCTGTGGGCGCCAGTGTAGCGTAATGTCCTATCACCCAGACGATTCCCAGAATCAGTCCTTCTGTTATCAGATACTGTCCGATGAATACAGGGATAAATGGAAATCTCTGCAAATAGTAATGTATTGCCAGTATCGTCGTTATCAGCAGCGCTATACCAAAACATAAGAATATATTTTCTGTATAATGAGGATCCGTGAGGCCATTTGCTTTTTCCCATATTAATTTAACAAGGACATTTAGTGTGAAGCAGATGCATACGATAGATATAAAGTTTTTTCGGTTTATTAGCTTCACTTTGTTTTTCCTCCTTGAATTTTAGCCAGTTTATCATAAAACTCTTTCTTATAGCTTCGGTTCATTATCAGCTTCTCATCATTTTTCAGGTAAATGATAACCCGCATATTCAGGTCACCCTGCAGCTTCTTTATCTTATATATATTCACCACCGATGATTTGCTGATTCTCACGAAGCCAAGCTTCGAATACTCTTCTATTATATCTCTAAGAGCTTCCTTCACCTCGATACACATATCCCTGGTGTAAGCAAATATCTTTCTATCTACAGTTTCAAAGTAGAATATATCAGTTACTGCGACAGTTACTTTCTTCTCGTCTACAGTTCCTTCTATATATCTGAGGGTATCCCTTAGTCTGTCCAGAACTGCATTTGTCTCTTCATCGAGCCTGTCATAATGTAGCTCCAGATAGTTTTCTTCAATATTCTCTTCTTTTGTTTTAACCAGTCTCATTAATCCTTCTTAGCTTTCCTTCTGATTATATTTACTACAAGCACAACGATTGTAACAAATATAAAGCCTGCTGTATAGTTAATAAATACATCTCTATAAGCTGTGCTGGCAAGTTCTGCTGTAAGACCTCTTAAGAATACATATAAGAGAACAAGAAGTAATGTTGGTACATATACTGTGATAACCTTAACGAAGAAGTTATTGATCTTCACATACTTTATAAGTGCATATGCAACTACTGCGATTGCTACAAGAACAGCTCTGTCAAGCTCATGCCAGTTACCTGATGGATCCTCGAAAACTCCCTTGCCGAGGTAGATCAGACTGTTCAGTATTGTTGCTGCAAAATAAATCTCAAAATATAAGAATAATGGTCCTCTTAAATATTTCTCCCACACGTTTTTCATAATTATTTCCTCCCTTTAATTGGCTTTGTTTTGTTTGTTTTTTGATTACAAACGCATAATAACCCCGCCTAGGAGATAACACAATAGAACGTGTGCTAAGTTGCACCTCAACATGTCTATGTTGCGAAAAAGGGGTACTATTCAGTGCTGCGATAGCAGCGATAGAGCATCGTACAACACTTATTTATGCTTGCATAAGAATAAGTGTTTTGCGATGCGGACTTATGAGTGCATTTTGAGTCAACCGTGAATAAGCAATAAAAAAGATGCAGTAGAGTCAATCTCCACTGCACCAATACTCATTTCCTATTACATTTTATCTTCTCAGGTAAATGATCAGCTCTCCACCTTCTCTTTTATTGTTTGGAACAACTTTGATGTAGCCATCCTCTTTTGAAATAATCTCTCTAGTAAGATAGAGACCAATGCCGACCCCTTCCTCCTGCTGGACTTCACTTCCCCGGTAGAATCTTCCGAAGATTTTAGCCATATCTTCTTCACTGATTCCCGGACCGTTATCAACAACATGTATCGCCTGATACATATCGAACTGCTCAGTAAACACCTCTATAGAACCATTCTCAGGACTATACTTTACAGCATTATCGAGAATGTTGATAAGTGCTTCATTCGTCCACTTAAGATCAAAGGCTGCTTTAAGGGTTTCATCTTTTTTATGATTAATTGCTATATTCTTAAGTTTCGCCTTAGATTCAACAGCAGATATGGATGTTGCTATCAGTTTATCAACCTGTTCCTCCTGCGGAACAACCGCAAGGGTTCCATTTTCCAGACGAGACAGCTTTGTGAGCGAATCAACAAGGAATTCAAGTCGGGCATTCTGTTTTTCTATCATAGAAGCATAGCTGCTTATCTTTTCAATAGATGCAGCTTCTCCACGGGCCGCTTCTTCTCTGAGGAGTTCTGTGTACATCTTGATGTTTGTCATAGGTGTTTTCGTCTGGTGGGATATATCGGATATAAACTGTTCCAGCCGATGCCGCTCTGTCTCCAGATTCTTATTGGATAAAGCGGAGCTGCCGAGAAATTCCTTCCATCTGGATTCAAGCCTTGACAGCTTTGTCTCATCATATTCACTTTCAACAAAATTGCCTTCTATAGCAGCATCCAGCATTTCTTCCAGCCGGGCAATTACTTTATTTTCAAACATTTCCTGTCACCTATAGTCAAAACCGATTTAATATTTGATTTCCTGGATCTGATATCAGTCTGTGTATTAATCATCAAACCTGTAGCCCTGACCATATACTGTACTGATATGTTTCTTCCCAGCTCCGTCTTCCAGTTTGCTTCTCAGTCTATTAATGGTAACGGAGAGCGCATTTTCATCTACAAAATCGCCATCATTTCCCCAGAGCCTGTCCATCAGCAGATTTCTTGTGAGCACTCTTCCCTTATTATCCAGGAAAATCTTTAACAGTCGCTGCTCATTAACGCTTAAGACTATTTCTTCATTACCCTTCGTGAAAATAAGCTTATCAAAATCAAAGGTCATATCATCCAGTTCATATATAAGAGAGTTTTCTCCGGAGGCTCCTCCTGAAGCTTCTTTAGTTATCTCGCTTCTTCTGATAAGAGAAGCAACTCTGGCACGAAGAACCGCAAGACTGAAGGGTTTGGTTAGAAAATCGTCTGCTCCCAGCGTAAGTCCTGTCACCTCATCCATTTCCAGATCATTTGCGGTCAGTATAAGGACAGGAACATTGCTTCTGTCACGGACAAACTTCAGATAATCATATCCACTTCCATCAGGAAGATTCAGGTCCAGTATTATAAGACTTAAGGAATTTCCGTAATTGAGATATCCGGTCTTTGCATCCTGAATGGTATATTCCTTATGAAAATCATTGCCGTCACTTAAGGTTATAGCCACGCCCTCGCTGAGGGAGCGGTCATCTTCAACTATCTGTATATTCATTTCATACTCCAATAACTAGTGTTATTAATTATTCAGGTCTCTTACTGCCACATTCACTGCAGTACTTTCCTTCATTCTTGGTTCCGCATTCCTGACAGAACCATACTCCATCTTTTGCATCTGCATCGGAATCGTCATCTCCGGCTGTTGCCTGCTCTTCAGTGGAATACTGCATCCAGGCTTTCCAAAGTATTTCTGATATGGAGGAAAATGCGTTCCTTCCCTCTTCAGGCATATCGTCTGAGGTTATCCTGAAGTCCTTGGCATTATGGCTGAACTTGATCACATAAAACTTACCTGTGATGCCCTGACCATCCGTCCAGTTTTCCATATCATAACCTCTGACTATACCCATACAGTCATCTATGGTATCCTCAGGAACAAGACAGGCTGAAACTGTTTCTTCCTTTCCTTCCTCTTTTACGTACCTTGCAAGAATCATGCCTGCTCCCTCATCACGTTCATAAAGAACCATTTCTTCATGTTCATCTTCTGAATCTGTGGCAACAGTTTTCTCGAAGTAATCAAAAACCATATTGTCAGGATTTATCTCATCGAGCACATTTTCGGTTTTATCAGGTATAAATACACCGGGATCATATTCCATGGTATTTCTTGAATCAACCTTCATGGTTACATCATGCTCCGGCATAGTAAAATTAAATATGTATCCGTGCTTATCATCAAAATCACGCTTTAGCTCTACATCGTCACTGTCGGTGTAAAAGCTGTAATCAGTATCAGTTGCTATCATGTCATAATATACCGTTACATTTTCCCCGGCAGCATACTTAGTCTTCTCGGATTCAAAGCCATATCCGTCAAACTTAAGTTCGTACTTTTGTTTTCCACAGCCTGATAAACCAAACATAATCAATAACCCCCATAAAAACAAAAAAACTCGTTTCATACAATAACCTTCCAATCAATTACAAATTTATAAATCAAGCTCATATCTGATATCTCATTTTAACATTTTCTCTATCCATTCATCTTCAACATCCGGAAGTATCTTCTTAAAATGCTTAAACACTCTGTCATAGGACTGCTCCGGAGTACGCTTATATACTTTATCAGTGAATTTCTTTCCAAAGAATTTCTCCGGTGTAGAGTACTCGGCTATCCCCCAGCCATATTCATTTCCAAACTTATCAGTAGCATATCTGAAATCAGAAGTGATAACATAGCACTGCTTCTGAAGTCTTGTAATGGAAGAATCATAGCCTTTACGACCGCCCTTTTTGTAGTTGCCAAGCTGTTTCAGAGGTTTAGAAAGGATCGGTGCATTTGCATCCAGAAGATTATACAGGTCTCTGTCATCAAAAGAAGCAAGTCCATCTTCAAACCTGGCGTCAAAATCATAACCATCTCTTCTGAAATTAGCAAAGTCTGGGAACCATTTGGCACTTATATACATGGCTTTTCCCCTAAGAAACTTACCATACGCGCATTTAGTTTGTCTGATAACAGGTCCTTTCCATTCCCATGCATCCCAGAAACCGTCCTCTGAATCATCGTACCAATGTCCGGGCGCTATATGCTCTTCAATAGAAAAGCCCTCTATCTCATTTTCAAAGAAAGGGACAAAGCCAAGTTCATCTATAAGACTGATCAGGTCGTCCATAGAATCAATTTCAAATTCATCAAGATATGTCATATAAAGCATCACCTCAGATTCATGAATCGGCTAAGAATTATATACATTCAAATCCAGAAGCTTTTCTGATTTTCCAACTATCAGAGTCACTACAGCATCACCAGTAACATTTACACAGGTCTGCATCATTCCTACTATGGAATAAATATCAGCTCAAATGCATCGTTTATCTATATTGCTCGTATAGTATACCATAAATATCGCGGAAATAGTGAAGAAACCAGTTCTTTCGTTTGAAAAGTGAGGATATTATGATATATTTGGAAATATTATGATGATTTTTATCACCTGCAAAAAATTATGTCACTTTTTATGCTGTTCAGTCATATATAAGGTGAAGGGGCGAGGAAGACTTTCCGTATCGCGACGCACCTAAAAAAGTGAAGGAGACTAATATGAATAAAAATGTCACAGATGCAGATTTAGAACAGACCATAAATAAATATAGTGACACTTTATATAAGATATGTTTTCTGATTCTTAAGGATGAAAATGATATTAAGGATGTATTGCAGGAGACATTTATAAAGTATATGACTAAAGCGCCTGATTTTAAGTCTGAGGAGCATAAAAAAGCGTGGTTGATAAAAGTATCACAGAATAAGTGCAGGGAATTTCTGAGATTTCACAAAAGACATGCCGCAGTCCCTCTTGATGAGGTGGAGGAAAGCATAAGTGTTACAAATGGGATGGATACATATTCAATCGAACTTTTAAGTCTAATATGGAATCTGAAATATAATCTAAAGTCAGTAGTTATCCTTTACTACATGGAAGGCTACAATATAAAGGAAATATCTCAAATACTGAGTATTTCCGAGTCTGCTGTAAAAAAGAGACTGGAAAGAGCCAGAAAAGAACTAAGAATGCTTACAAGTGTAGAAGGAGAATTATTTTATGAGAGAACATGATATAGATAAACATCTTATTAGTAATATTGAAATACCTGATGCTATGAGAGAAAGCCTTATTCAAGATGTTAAAAGTGGAAAAAGAACAAAGGATATCAGGTTTAGATATTCAACAACATTAATGGCGTTATGTGTTATAGGTGTTCTGGTTATTAGTGGCAGTAGTGCCAGTGCCGCATATATAAGCTATAAGAATCGTGTAGAGAATATGCCTCAGGAAGAACAACAGGAATATGTCGAGGAGTTAGAAAATGATACCTATAGTGCTGTTGATGAGTCTATGACCAGAAGCTTAACCAGATCAGAAAAGGAAAGACTTGCTGTACTTCAAAATTCATATTATAAGGATGGTGTATTCCCAGAAGAGAATATGGCTTTCCTTGAGACGCTTAGTGAGCTTAAACCGGATATGCTTGCATATGTTGAAGAGGATAATAAGATTCATTTTCCAGAAGGTGAGATGACTGATGAGCAGCTTCTTCAGTATATTGATCATGAGGCTAAATATATGCATACTATAGAGGAAAATGATGAACAGACTAATGCAGAGGATGAATCGGCAGATCAAGAAACCAAAGCATTAGATGAGCAGGATAACGTAATAACATATGATGTATCTGCTGAAGATGAAGAGACTCTTAAACAGAAGTCAAAAGAACTGATAAATAAAATATATGGTGAAGAAGTGGATGATTCCTGGAACTTTGATGTCTATGGAATGGATTGGTCAGAGTCGGATGAGTTTGATGAAGCCAGCAATCTATATGAAATAAACTGGTATGAAAGTGATGCGCCTAATGCTAAAACTTTCCAGATAACAATTCCTAAAAATTCAGATGGAACATTTATAATTAACAGATATGGAATGGAAGTCTTTGCAGACTGTGACGATTTTACATGGAAAGAAGCTCAGGAGTATCTTCCTCAGGGAGAAGAAACTGTAAAGACGTTTGTTAAAGAAAAGTTTGGACTAGGTGAACCGGATCGTATAGAGTATGGTGGAGCTGAAAATGTGGATGGAGAATCAGTAGAATGTGCCTGGATACCTTTTAAGTTATATTATGGAGATGATTATGTAGTAGTTCATTGGCTTATTTCTACAAATGAAGTAAATAGTGTCATGAGTAAAAGTCTAATTAAAGTTGATTGATTTGCTAAAATGGAATAATGTCATAGCAGAAAAATGAAAAATAAGCTCAAATGTAGTGTTTATCTACATTTGAGCTTATTCTTTAGTGCCGGCGACCGGGGTCGAACCGGTACGAGGATCGCTCCTCACGGGATTTTAAGTCCCGGGCGTCTGCCAATTCCGCCACGCCGGCATCATGCTGAAAAACAAAATCAGCAAAAAACATTATATATGCTTTTAAGGTTTTATGCAACTAGAATTTCATGCTGCTTATTATTTTATCCACATGTTTTTCCAGATATGGGTCCGTAGTATCAGTCAATCCCTGTTCTGTCATCATTTTTACTATTGCCTCTGCGATTCTCTCCGAAAGGAGAACCACTCTGTCAGACATATTCAGATAGTTAGGGCTATAGGTTTTTCCTTCCCAGACCTCCGGGTCTCCTGTACATTCGGCCAGTTCCTTTATCCATTTAGAATACAGTCCTCCCTGGTCCAGCTCTGTCAGTTTCCTGTATGTCCACTTATAATAAGGCGGATATATTCTTTTCATCAGGAAATATAGCTGCATAGCGGCTTCTAGTCCGTGTAGATGGCACAGGCGGGCAGCCACTGTATCTCCTCTGGACATACATCTTGCGTAATTGACCTGCAGCGCCGCGGAGTATTTATGTAATTCATTTACTATTCTTCTTTTCCATATTTTTTCAGGATAGTAATCAAGAAGCAGTTTTCGATATGCGGAAAAAACCCCGAGATCATCTCTAAAAACTTCCCCATTTACAGCTGTAGCGAGGCATGTATGATCCAAATTATTCCAGTCATCTTCGCTGATAGCAGCTGATTTTATATCGCAGTCAATACCAAGTATACCTGAATAATAATCATGTATACTCATTACTCCTCTCCTGGCCTTAAGTCTCTCAGTCAGGCGGCTGGCAGGATGCTGCTCCATAAGCTTATTATATTCTTCTTTCAGCCGTTCTCCGAATAAAAGCATATCCTCATCTGTAAGCCATAGACATACGCCTGTTCCGAAATCATGATCTCTTGATACAAAATCATCATATCCAAAACAGTCTGAGCCTTCTCCGGCTATTCCCACTGCAATTCTGTTTTCATATTCAAAAAAATACTGGTGTATCATTACAGACACCTGGTTATCATAAAACCGGCGGCTGCTCTCTATATGAGAACTCACTATACATTTTCCTCCGTACCTGTTATGACATCCAGGATATCTCTTGGAGTATCAGCAATATATGTAGCTCCGGCCTTCTCCAGCTCATCTCTTTCACCATAACCATACAGAACTCCTATTGAAGCTATATCGTTGGCATTTGCTCCATCTATATCATAGAATCTGTCTCCGATCATTATACATTCATCCGGAGCTCCCGAAGTTTTCTCTATAGCTCTTGCAACTATTTCTTCTTTGGTGTAGCTTTTATCAGAAACCTCCGGTCCGATGACAGCTTCAAAATATTTCATTATGTCAAAATGCTCGACTATTCTTGATGCAAAGACAGTTGGTTTTGATGTCACCACATAAAGCTTTTTATTTTTTTCTTTTAATGCTTTCAACGTATCTTCGATTCCGTCATACAGAGGTGCATTATAAAGTTCACCGGCATTATAGTATTCTCTGTAATAAGCTGTTGCCTGATCTGCATCCTGGTCATTCATGTTATAAAACTCTTTAAATGCTTTTGTAAGTGGAGGTCCTATAAAGTTTTTTATATACTCCGGATCATCAACTTCTATCCCCATTTTATTCAGGGCATATATTATAGAATTAATAATTCCGAACTCAGACTGTGTAAGGGTTCCATCCAAATCAAAGAAGATATGATTGTACATTTTAAACTCCTGCTTTTTCTCTATATGCTTTTTTATTGACTTTAGGCATATATATTTATTATCATGTTTTTAGTTTTTGACTTTTGACACTTATGTCATTTATGTCATACGGATTGCTTCATTGCTAAAGCAATTCGTGCCATATCTCCAGAGGAGATATGCAAGCCTTGCTTTGCAAGTCTTGGTTCTGCTTTGCAGAACGCATCCTTCGGATCCTCGATTATTGCATAATCGAGGACTGTTCTCGCAATCCTAGAAACATTCGGAAACCGCTGATTTTTTACAAAAATCGCTATTTCCTCATGTTTCAGCGTGTCATAAGGTCAAAATGCTTTTCCTGCAAGCAGGAACACATTTTGACTTTTGACACTTATGTCATTCTACCATAACCAAAACAAAATGGATATAATAATCAGGAGGTTTATATGGATTCTCGAGCTGCCGTTATCGCAATCATTGTAAAAAGAAATGAATCTGCAAATGAGATCAATGCAGTACTCCATGAGTATGGAGAATATATAATAGGACGAATGGGCATACCATATCATAAAAAAAATATCAACATAATCAGCATTGCTATTGATGCCCCTCAGGATATAATCAATACTCTGGCAGGAAAAATAGGACGAATCGAAGGCGTTACCACTAAAACAGTATATTCACCTGAATAAAAAAAAGGAGATTCTTTTCAGATATGAAAAAAAGAACATTTATATTTAAATTAATCGCAATAATACTGCTTTTTTGTATAGTTTTTCCGAATACAGGAACTACTGTATCTGCGAAAAAGAAAAAAGAAAAGACCTATGTAGTATGTCTGGATCCCGGACACTATGGAAGTCAGAATAAAATTAAGGGCAAAACCGGTTATGGTTATTCTGAGGCTGAGTTTAATCTGAAGCTGGCTAAAGAACTGAAGTCGGAACTTGAAAGCTACGGAATAAAAGTCAAAATGACAAGAACAGGAAAGAACATAAAGATAGGCGGCTATAAGAATAAGACCCTTGATGACATTTTCCTTGCTCTCAGAGGTGAATATGCTGAAGGCTGTGACCTCTTTGTTTCACTTCACACTAATTCAAATGCAATAAATGCCAACAACAGAAAGACCTTTGAACAGAGTCTTACATTAAATAAGACAATAGTGATAGTAAACAAGAAAACTATGCAGAGCAACAAGTATATGAAGATAGCCAACGAAGTCGGAAAAGCCGTTACTAACGAAAGCTATGAAGAGGGTCTTCTGAAAAAGAATAAATTTAAAACAAGAAACGTGAATAACATTATAGAATGGACCGGAGAATACAACGATAAAGAAGGTGCGAAGGGAACCGTATGCTATCGCCTGAACAGCTATGGCAACGATTACTATGCAGTTCTCAGAGGCTCCGCAAATGTGGATGTCCCCGGAATGATAATAGAACATGGTTATCATTCAATAAAAGCTGTGAGAAAAGCTGCCATGAAGGAAGACCTCGCATATGGCTGGGCTAAAGCAGATGCATACGGAATCGCAAAAGGCTTTGGTCTGATAGAATAAGCCGGCTTATATCCGTGCCGATTCTAATACCTTATAGAACTCAGGGTAATCATTTGCCAGTCTGACAAATTTACCCTCTTTATTTAAAAAGCAGTGTTCGGAGTGGCCTTCAAATACTATCTGACCATCCTGCTTAGTCATCAGATAATCAAGTTTCAGGGTGACACCTTTTAATGAGGCTACTGATATTTTTATCTCAACCTCATCCGAAAATGTTGTGCTTGCTTTATATTTACAGCTTATTCCTGTAACCGGCGAGATAAGTCCTTCTTCTTCAAGTCTGTCATAGCCCCATCCGGACTGTTTCAGGAAGTCAACCCTGGCCTCTTCCATCCATCTGATGTAGTTAGAATGATGAGTAATTCCCATTCTGTCGGTTTCATAATACTGTACTATATGTTTATAAGTATTCATAATAATTTATAACCTCCTGTCACGCCTATGATAGCAATTAATAACAAATGTGTCAAAAGACTAATATTTATCTTAACAAATCAGGGATTATAAGTTATAATGTGCTTCACAAATGAATTATTAGTTTTTACATCCTGACGTCAAAACCGGACAAACCGTTTGAGATGAAAGCATGTAGTGTGGTTTTTTATTGTGTTTTTTCTGCACTTCCTGCTGTCAGGAAGTGCATTTTTATTTATGAGGAAGAAAAAATGAGTTTAAATGATACACCCTCCGGCGAAAGACTCCGCATCAGCTTCTTCGGAAAGCGTAATGCAGGAAAGTCCAGTCTTGTAAATGTAATAACCAATCAGGAAATCTCTGTGGTATCCGATACTCTCGGAACAACTACGGATCCTGTTGTAAAGGCTATGGAGCTGCTCCCTCTGGGACCCGTCCTTATCACGGACACTCCGGGCTTCGACGATCAGGGAACCCTTGGTGAACTTCGTGTAAGAAGAACAAGACAGATTCTTAACAAAACAGATATAGCAGTCCTGGTTACAGATGCCACAAGAGCTATGGATAATTCTGAAAAAGAGCTTACTGAACTTTTTGAAAAAAAGAATATTCCATATATCATTGCAAAGAATAAATGCGATCTTATTGCTTCAAACGAGAATACTTCTGCTACAGAGACTAAAACAAACAATATAGCTGTAAATGAGATATATGTCAGCGCCACCGAAAGGATTCATATAGAAGAACTGAAGGAGCTTATAGGCCACCTTATTCCTTCTTCCGAAACCAATGTAAGGCTTGTGGGTGACATTATCTCCAAAAACCAGACCATAGTTCTGGTAATCCCTATAGATGAATCCGCTCCAAAGGGCAGACTTATACTCCCTCAGCAACAGGCCATAAGGGATATCCTGGAAAGCGGTGCCTATGCAGTTACTACCAGAGAAACAGAACTGAAGGACCTGCTGAGTAACATGAGTCCAAAACCGGATCTGGTTATCACTGACAGCCAGGCCTTTGGGCAGGTAAATAAGGATACACCTGAAGATATAAAACTGACTTCCTTCTCTATACTGATGGCCAGATATAAGGGCTTCCTCGATACAGCAGTCATGGGAGCAAAGACCATAGACAGTCTGAAGGATGGGGATAAGGTTCTTATATGCGAGGGCTGTACCCATCACAGACAGTGTGGTGATATAGGAACTGTAAAGCTTCCTAAATGGCTGAAGGAAAGAACCGGAAAAGAGCTTGTCATCACTGCTACCTCAGGAAATGATTATCCCGATGATCTGTCTGAATATAGTTTGATAATTCATTGCGGAGGCTGCATGCTCAGCCCGCGTGAAATGATTTACAGGATGAAATGCGCTGAAGACGCCGGGGTTCCATTTACCAATTACGGCGTAGCCATTGCTTATATGAGAGGAATACTTGAAAGAAGTATAAGCGTATTTCCGGAGCTCCTGGAAAGATATAAGAAGTAAAAGTTTCAGAAAAGATATAACAGGTTTTAAAATGTCAGATAATATAAAGCTTATTGATAAACTGAAAAATGAAAATACACTGTCAGGGGATGAATGGTTTTCTCTTCTGTCCAGTTTTACAGATGAAAACAGACTCTATGCAGCTAAGGCAGCCCGCGAGATAACAGACAGCATATATGGCAAGGATATCTATATCAGAGGTATAGTCGAATTCTCCAACATATGCAAAAATGACTGCTATTACTGCGGACTCAGAGCAGGGAACAGTAATCTGGAAAGATATAGACTTACTGAAGAAGAGATATATGAATGCTGCAAGGAAGGCTATGAATATGGCTTTCGTACCTTTGTGCTTCAAAGCGGCGAGGATCTGCATTTCGACACCGAAACCATATGCCGTATCATTTCCCGGATAAAGAATGATTATCCCGAATGTGCAATAACTCTTTCAATAGGTGAAAAAACTTACGAAGAATATAAAGCCTACAAAGAATCCGGTGCCGACAGATATCTACTAAGACATGAGACTGCCAATAAAGCTCATTATGAAAGACTGCATCCCGAAAATATGTCCTGGGACAACCGCATCAGATGTCTTTATGACCTTAAATCTCTCGGTTATCAGACCGGATGTGGAATAATGATTGGTTCACCTTATCAGACCACCGAATGCATCGTGGATGATATGCTCTTCATGGCAGACTTTAAGCCGGAAATGATTGGACTGGGCCCCTTCCTTCCACACAGTGACACCCCCTTCAGGGATGAGCCAAAGGGCTCCTATGAGCTCACACTTTTACTCATAAGTCTTTGCAGACTCATGCTGCCACATGCACTCATCCCCGCTACTACTGCTCTCGGCACCATAAAGCCACTGGGACGTGAAGAAGGCGTTCAGGCAGGTGCAAATGTAATCATGCCGAACCTTTCGCCTGTAGCAGTCAGAAAAAAATATATGCTCTATGATAACAAAATCTGCACCGGAGATTCCTCCGGAGAATGCAGAGGCTGCATAGAAAAAAGAATGGAAGTAATCGGCTATAACGTAGTTATATCACGTGGTGATTTTAAAGCTTAATTCTGTTTAGAATCTCTCAGGAGTAAAAGATATGATTAAATTTGCAATATACGGAAAAGGCGGAATAGGTAAATCTACTCTGTCATCAAATCTAAGTGCAGCTTTTGCAAAATGTGGACTTAAGGTCATGCAGATAGGCTGTGACCCGAAAGCTGACTCAACCTCTCTCCTATGTCCAAAGGAAAAGGTTACCACTGTTCTGGATCTTGTAAGAAGCGGCAAGCCCTTCACTCTTCAGGACATGGTCAAGGAAAGTACTTCAGGAGTCCTCTGCGTTGAAGCCGGCGGACCTGTTCCCGGTCTTGGCTGTGCAGGACGAGGAATAATAAATGCCCTGGAATCACTGGAGCAAAAGGGTGCCTACGATTATTATAAACCCGACATCGTAATTTATGATGTTCTGGGTGACGTAGTCTGCGGAGGCTTCACCATGCCTATGCGTAAAGGCTATGCTGACAAGGTTTATATAGTCACCTCCGGAGAAAAAATGGCTATCTACGCTGCTGCAAATATAGCCATGGCGGTAAATAACTTCAAGAAGCGTGACTATGCCAAGCTCGGGGGCATAATCCTTAATTGCCGCGGTGTTGAAAATGAAGAAGAAAATGCTGCTACCCTTGCAGCGGATTTTGATACAGAGGTTCTTGCAACCATACCAAGAAGTCCGCTTTTTGAAAAAGCAGAGGCAGCAGGAAAAACTATTGTAGAACTTTATCCGGACAGCGATATCTGTGCGAAAATGATTGCACTTGCTGACAGAATCAAGATGTCTTTCTGAGAAACTGCATTAAGATCAATGAACGATAAAATAATCTAAAAAGAGGATCCTATGATTAAATCATTATCCACAACTGAAAACAGAATGCCTGAACCTGTGAGACTCGCAGACATCGACTTTCCTTCTCCTTTTTATGAAGGACTTCAGTACAATGCCCCTGCAAGAGGTGTCTGGAATATCGTTCATACAGGAATGCTTATTCCCGAGTCACATCAGGTATATGTCTGCGCCCAGGGATGTCTCCGCGGAGTTATTCTTACTGCGGCTGAAATGAATGAGATGAAACGTATGTCCTGGGTTGCCCTCAGAGAAAGCGATATGTGGAACGGTGAGATGGAGAACCGTGTCATAGACGGCACCTCTCATATAGTTGACCAGCTTGAAACAAAGCCAAGATGTGTGCTTATCTATCTCAGCTGCATGCATATGTTCGAAGGCTGTGATTTTAAAATGATCACTGATGAGCTTAACTTAAGATATCCCGACATAGATTTTGTAGAGTGTTACATGATACCTACTATGCGTAAGACCATGTCTCCGGATGCCATGATGAAAATCAGTCTGTATGAATCCGTTAAAAAGCTTAAACGTGATGACAACCTTGTTGCAGTTATAGGAAATCATCTTCCTATTGATCCTTCTTCAGACTTATCCCAGCTTATCCAAATGTCCGGCAAAAAGCTGTGGGATATCACTAACTTCAGAACCTACGATGAATACTTAAATCTCGGTTCGTCCGGAACACTTGTTTCCTTCTTATCAGTTGCTGATGCAGGTGCAAAGCAGCTGTCTGAAAGACTGGACGGAAACTGGATTCGTGTTCTGCTTCGCTTTGATGAAGAAAAAACAGATCAGGGACTTCTTCTGCTGGGAGAAACTCTCGGACTAAAAAAAGATGTTATAAACGACTGGATTAAAGAACGAAAAGACAGTGCCTACGCAGCACTTAAAAAAGCTCACGATATAATCGGAAGCTGTGAGATAGCCATCGATTATACAGCTGTCCCTTATATCCTTGAACTCAGCGAGCTTCTTCTTAAATACGGCTTTAATGTTAAGAAAATCTTTGCGGATAATTTCCCTGCAGATGAGAAGAATTCTTTTGAAAGAATTATCAAAGATTATCCTCATCAGGACATAGAAGTATATCCGACTAATGAACCGGCCATGAGATTTGAGGCTTCAGGAAGGACAGACCACAAAACTACCGATGGTCAGATATCAGAGAATGCGCTAATGAATGACCCCCGCATTCTCGCCATCGGACAGAAGGCTGCTTACTTTACAAACACTTCTTATTTCGTAGATATAATAGAGGGTGGCGGAGCCTATGGCTATCAGGCTATAGAACGATTAGCTAATGACCTGGTAGAAGCTTACCTGTCACCAAAGGATACAAAGAAACTTATCAGTCACAAAGGATGGGGGTGCGAAAGCTGCCTATGAATCAGACTGCAAGAATAATATCCATATATGCTGCAGACACCTCGGGCTTCTGCTCTGCTCTTTACGAGTATGGCGGAATGTCTGTAATACATGATGCTTCCGGCTGTAATTCAACCTATACGACTCATGACGAGCCAAGATGGTACGACATGGACAGCATGATGTATATATCAGGACTCACCGAAAGCGATGCAGTAATGGGTAATGACGAAAAATTCATATCAGATCTCTGCCTGGCAGCCGAGGAACTGAATCCGAAGTTTGTTGCCATCTGTGCTTCTGCTCTTCCTGCAATGGTGGGAATAGATATGCAGGCTATAGCTTATGAGGTGGAGAGCAGAACCGGCATACCTTCATTTGAGGTTAAGACAAATGCCATGCAGAGCTATATCACAGGAGCAGCCAATGCATTTGTTGAACTTGCCAGAAGATTTGCCCTGAGACAAGATGATACAACTGACAGCAATGTATCTGTCCATGAAAACAAAAACACTATGTCAGATCAAGAAAACGAAAGTTCCCTGTCTGTCAAAGAAAACGGAAACACTTCTTCCATATCCGTAAATATCCTGGGACTTACTCCTCTGGATTTTCCTCTTTACAGCACAACAAAACTTATCAGACAGTGGCTGGAAAGTGAAGGATTCACGGTAAATGCATTTGTGGGAATGGATACAGATCTGGAAGATATCAGACGTCTTCCTAAGGCAGATGTAAATCTTGTTATTTCCTCTATCGGACGGCCACTGGCAGATTATCTTATGAATGAATATGGGCTTCCTTATGTTATCGGAACCCCTTACGGAAAAAGCTTCGCAGGATATCTTGCAGATAAGCTTAGGCAATCTGCAGCTGATAAAAATAGCATAAATGCAGTCAAGCTCTGCAGAGAAGAAACAGCTTCCGGGTCTGGAAAAAACAGATCCGAAGAAAACATTTTCGAAGAAAGCAGGAATACTAAGATTTCTATCATAGGTGAAAGCATCCTGTCCACATCTCTTGCCGCTGCACTTTTGTTAGAAAAGGGAGTGCAGGCAAGGGTTCTGGAAAGTATAGGTGATGGAGATATGTCGGTACTCAGAACCTCTGGTTCAGCCGACGCTGCCTTAATGAATTATGAAGAAAAATCTACTACACCTATGTTGTTTGATGTCTCCTGCACCGAAGAAGATGAACTGGAAAACGAGCTGTCAAAGTCTGACATCATAATAGCTGACCCTCTCTTCGAACCTATCTGCAGTGGAAAACATTTTATAAGACTTCCTCACAGAGCATTTTCGGGAAGAACTTTTGACAGAGAAGAAAAACAATTGATTGGAGATATATCATATGTCACCAACAACTGAAATGTACATATTATGCGCCATACTATGCCTGATAGGATTCTTCTTCATGGGTCTTTGCTACTATACAGTGTTCTTCACAGAGAGTTCAGGTGCTCCTTTTATCGGAAGTATATTTGTTGCCATAGGCTTCCTCCTCTCTCCTTTTAAATGGCTTGCCCTTCTGGGACTGCTGGACTATGGTGTATGGGCACTTCCTCACGCTATAATAAGTGAACATCTTGAATCAAAAAGAAGACAAAAGTTCTTTGATCCGTTTTATACCGAGAAGAATTATCAGGAAAGTAAGCACGATGAAACCAAGGCTATGTTTGTCAGAATTAAAGAGCGCGATGAAGAGCTTGAGTGGCCATACGTTACGAGGTCCACATACAGTCTGAACATCCCAAAGATTGTATTCTCTATATGCCTGGATAAAGCCGGAAACAGATTTCTTCTCACCGAAGAGCCTTATAAATCAAAGCAGATAAAGGTATATCCTTTTGATGAAGATATAATCACCGTCACCGATCTTCCTACAAAAAAGGGAAATATGACGGTTGAAATCGAAGTACGTGATAACGAAAGAAATAATAACTCATAAAGGAAACAATTATGATAAAAATAGCAATCTACGGCAAGGGCGGTATCGGTAAGTCCACTGTGACCTCCAACCTCTCCGCAGCACTTGCCTCACTTGGAAAAAAAGTAATACAGATCGGATGTGATCCCAAAGCGGATTCCACCGCAAATCTTCTGAATGGCGAGCCTGTAACTCCCGTTATGAATTACATGCGTGAACTGGATGAAGAACCCACTTCTCTCGACCAGATCACAAGGGAAGGCTTCGGCGGTGTTGTATGTATCGAGACCGGAGGTCCCACACCGGGACTGGGGTGTGCAGGACGTGGTATAATCACTACATTTTCCCTGCTGGAAGAACTGGAGCTGTTTGAAAAATATAAACCGGATGCTGTTCTCTATGATGTCCTCGGTGACGTTGTGTGCGGCGGCTTTGCCGCTCCCATACGCGAGGGTTATGCCGAAAAGGTCCTTATAGTTACATCCGGCGAAAAGATGGCTCTCTATGCCGCAAATAACATCAATACAGCCGTAAAGAATTTTGAGGACAGAAGCTATGCCAAGGTCCGCGGTATCATAATGAACCGTCGTGCTGTGGAAAATGAGGAAGAAAAGGTTCGCGCCTTTGCCGATAAGGCCGGTCTGGAAATAATAGCCGACATCCCCAGAACCAATGACATAATCCACTACGAAGATATGGGTAAAACCGTAATCGAAGGAGACCCTTCACTGGAAGTAAGCAAGCGATTCTTAGATCTTGCCCAGCTTCTTATTGATGAGGATGAAAACAACTAGAGCTTCTCTGTGAAGCTTACCTGTGAGGTACATATGACAAGCAACGCATTTTATAAAACTGCAAAAGAACTGGCTGAGCTGGGACTTGCCGGACTGCCTTCTGAGATGAAAAGCTCCGACCATCTGATCTACAGCTCTCCTGCTACACTCTACTTCAATTCACCCGGTGCTAAGGGCTTTGGAGTTAAGCGTGCCGGACTGGCTGTACCGGAATCGGTAATGCTTCTGGTATCACCGGGCTGCTGCGGAAGAAATACTTCTCTTTTCAGAAGTGCACCCGAATACAAGGATAAATTCTTCTTCCAGCTACTGGATGACACAGACATAGTTACAGGAAGACATCTGACCAAGATACCCGAAGCCTGTGAAGAGATACTTACTGTTCTGGATAAAAAACCTTCAGCCATAATGATCTGTATAACCTGCGTGGATGCACTTCTTGGAACTGATATGGAGCGTATCTGCAAGAAGGTTACCGAACGTACCGGTCTTCCGGCTGTAGCCTGCTACATGTATGCACTAACACGTGAGAAAAGGCTTCCTCCTATGGCTGCGGTAAGAACTGCTGTTTACAGTCTTCTTGAAAAGGATGAGAAGGTTCCTCAGGACATGAACATCATGGGATATTTTTCTCCTCTTTTCAACAGTTCGGAGATCTATCCTCTGATGAAATCCATCGGAATAAAGAATATCAGAGAAATAGCAAGATGTAAAACCTTTGATGAATATAAGGAAATGTCACGTGCCAATTTTAATCTCGTGCTGAATCCCGAAGCCAGAGCCGCTGCTCAGGATATCCAGGAGAGACTGGGAATACCATTTATCGAGCTTCTCAGACTTTACAGACCGGAAAAGATTCATAACCAGTATAAGCTTCTGGGAAATGCACTGGGTGCTGACATAGATGACTCCTCTTACTATGAAAAAACAAAGAAAGTCATCAGAGAATTCAAAGAAAAGCACGGTGCCGTCAGCTTCTCGGTAGGTGAGATACAGAACGGAGATCCTATCGACATTTCCCTGATGCTGCTTGAAGAAGGCTTTAAGGTTCCCGAGATCTTTGCGACCATCGGAGAACTAAACTACCGCCTGCTGAGGCCACTGGCAGAGCTGAGTCCGGACACAAAGATATACTCAAACCTTTCTCCTACCATGATGTTCTATGAAGAGGAAAAGGTAGACATGTACATCGGTTCAGACTGCAAATACTATCACCCCGATACTCCGGGAATCGAATGGTGCGACGACAAACAGCCCTTCGGTTACGATGCAGTGATCAAACTATTCGAACAATTAGACCAGAACACAAAAAAAAGATGACAATTTTTTATCAGATGAAAAACTGTCACCTTTTATAGGAAGAATATTATGAAGAAATTACTAAAGTATTTATCTCCCTTCGCGCCGGATCAGTCCGGTGCAAGCGGTGTTTTATATGAGCTGGGCGGACTCATCGTTATCTGTGACGCCGGTGGCTGTGCAGGAAATATCTGCGGTTTTGATGAGCCCAGATGGTTCACCCAAAAAAGCGCAGTATTCAGCGCAGGCCTCAGAGATATGGATGCAATAATGGGACGTGATGACAGGCTTATAGCTAAGCTGAAAAGTGCTCAGGAGTCCCTTAACTGCTCCTTCTCTGCCATCATCGGAACTCCGGTTCCTGCAGTTATTGCAACTGACATGAAGGCGCTTAAAAGAATGGCTGAAAAAGGCCTTGGTATACCAAGTATAACCATAAGCTGTGACGGCACAAAATATTACGACAAGGGTGAGGAAGATGCATGGCTTGCTCTTTTCCGGGAGTTTGTCGGTAAAGCTCCAATCAGCGGTGCAGATGATAGCGGTAAAGAAAACTCCGATTCAAATACCGAGAAAGAGCTGATCGGAATCATCGGTGCAACACCTCTTGAAACAGGTTATTCATCCGATACTCCTCTTAAGGATGCACTTAAGACGGCCGGTATTAATAATGCTCTTATTTACTCTATGGGGGCCGGGCTTTCCGACATATCAAATGCCGGAAATGTTTCAAAAAATATTGTTGTTAGTGCACAGGCGCTAAAGACAGCCCAGTATCTTAAAGAAACATATGGCACACCTTATGAAGTCGGATATCCATTTATCCCCGACTCTGTGGTTTCTGCCGTAATAAGCAAAATAAATAATAAGCATAAAAAGATCCTTATACTGCATTCTCAGTTTGCCGCTAATGAACTGAGAACCATAATAAGGAGTTTTCATAGTAACAGAGTATCCTCTGATGACCTTCAGATAGACTGTGCAACCTTCTTCATGCAAAGTCCTGACTACAAAGAGGAACAGGATTATATGCTATCTGATGAAGACGAGCTCTTTGAACTCGCTTCCGAAGAGCGCTACGATCTGATAATAGGCGACGGCGACCTGCAGCCTCTTCTTAAAGCCGCAGGTTATAGAAGAGACTTTATTGATTATCCTCACTTCGCCATATCAGGACGCACTAACGACTAGTGCAACCCATTTCAAAAATATGACTATTACTTAGGAAAGGAGTCGACATGATTACCAACAACATAAGAGTATATGGCATCGTTCAGGGTGTCGGCTTCAGACCCTTTGTAAGCCGTGTATGTCTGGAAAACAACATAAAAGGAACCGTATCCAACAGGGGCTCTTATGTGGAAATATTTGCCCAGGGAGAAAATGTACCGGAGCTCTTTTCCATGCTTTATTATAATGCCCCAGACCGTTCCATGATCCTGAATGTCATTAACAAAATGGTAGATCTTCCACCATTTGAAAATTTTGAAATAATAGAAAGTGAAAAGGATACCGGAGATATATTTGTCTCTCCTGATATCGCTATCTGCGATAAATGTAAACAGGAGCTTTATGACAAAAATAACCGCCGCTACCTTCACCCCTTCATTAACTGCACAAACTGCGGTCCCAGACTCACAATTCTAGACAACATGCCTTATGACCGCGAGCGCACCAGTATGAAACATTTTAAAATGTGTCCTCAGTGCGAATATGAATATACTCATCCTGAGACAAGACGATATGATGCGCAGCCCGTGTGCTGCCCTGAGTGTGGACCTGAAGTTTACCTGCTTAAGAAGCAGTCTGATCAAAATCAGGAGTCGAAAACTGGAAAGCTCATTTCTACTGATATAAAGGGCAGAGAAGCCATCAGTCTTATCAGAAAAGCGATCACTGAAGGAAAGATATGTGCCATTAAAGGAATAGGCGGTTATCACCTCTGCTGCGACGCCACTAATGAAGCCGCAGTCTCAAGGCTGAGACTGCTTAAGCATCGTCCCATGAAGCCCTTTGCAGTTATGATGAGGGATACAGATACTGTAAAAAGAAATTGTGATATATCGTGCAGTGAAATGTATGAGCTGCTGACAGGCCATGAGAAGCCCATAATACTTATGGACAGAAAAGAGATTTCAAACCTTGCTCCATCTGTCGCACCGGATAATCCGAAGGTGGGAGTAATGCTGCCCTACACTCCTGTGCACTGTCTGCTCTTTGATTATGACGATGAATATGAGATTTCCGACTGTCTTGTCATGACAAGCGCAAATGCATCCGGAGCCCCCATTTGCAGGACCGATGAAGATGTTATAAGTGAAATATCCGGCTTTACAGATTATGTCCTATCAAATAACAGAATCATCCTGACCAGAGCCGATGACTCTGTAATGGATTTCTATAAAGAAAAACCATATATGATAAGACGCTCCAGAGGATTTGCTCCTCTGCCGATAATGATAGGTAAAGGCGAGAATGAATCCGCTGAAAAAGCTAAAAATCTGAAGGGCCACGTTCTTGCCATTGGCGGAGAGCTTAAGAATACATTTGCCATAGCAAAGGATAATCTGATATATCCATCAGCATATGTTGGTGATATGGAGGATATCAGAACAATGGATGCCCTGGTTGAATCAGTTAAACGAATGGAAGAGCTTCTCGAGGCAAAGCCATCAGTAGTTGTATGTGACATGCATCCGAAGTATAATACTACTGCTGTCGCCGAATCCCTGGAACTTCCGGTGATAAAAGTTCAGCATCACTATGCACATATACTTTCGTGCATGGCAGAGAATGATTACCTGGACGAAGTTATCGGTGTATCCTTTGATGGAACGGGTTATGGAACCGACGGAACCATCTGGGGTGGAGAATACCTGCTCTCAAGACTTGATGGTTTTGAAAGACTTGGAAGTATCACTCCGTTTATTCAGTCCGGCGGTGACCTTTCTTCTAAAGAAGGCTGGAGAATTGCAACGTCCATTCTGGGGGACTTCAATAATCCTGAGATATCCGAGCTGGAAAGACTTAATGGAATAAACAAAAACGATATCACTTCACGACTTGGTCTATGCTCTGAAATGGAATATGATATGCTTTCAAACATGGCGAGAAACGGCATAAACAGTATACTCTCAACCAGTGCAGGAAGACTGTTTGATGCTGTAAGTGCAGTACTTGGTATCAGAAGAAGCTCTACCTTTGAGGGAGAAGCATCTACTTCTCTGATGTTTGAGGCAGAAGCATTTCTGAAGAAAACAGGGAAGCTGAATCAGGACATATCTAATTCTATCGAAGGAATCGGATATGACACCAACAGACTTGTTAAAGATATAGCATATAAGTATTTAGAAGGAATAAGTAAAGACAAACTAGCATATTATTTTCATCTCGGACTCGCTGAAATAATTACTGAAAACTGCATAAATTTCAGTGCCGATACGGGAATAAAAACCGTTGCTCTAAGTGGTGGTGTTTTTCAGAACAGACTTCTGCTTGGACTTGTGGATGATAAATTAGAAAAAAAAGGGTTCAGAGTACTTCGTCACAGTCTGATCCCACCTAATGACGGTGGTTTATGTGTTGGTCAGGCGCTGGCCGGAATGTACAGAAATAGATAATCTGAAATAGATGAATTGAATTAGTTGAATTATAAAAACAAATAAATCGATACTAGATAATTAGGAGGAAAAACAAATGTGTGTAGGACTTGCTGCAAAAGTAGTAAATGTCAAGGATGGTACTGCGATTATCGATGCAGGCGGAGCAAAGAGAGATGTAAGTGCTGAGCTTCTTGAAGATCTTGAGCCGGGCGATTATGTTATGGTTCACGCCGGTGTTGCTATTGCTAAAATCACAGATGATGATGCCAATGAAACTATGGGTATCTTAAAAACTCACGCAAGATAAGGATGATTTAAAATGGTTGGATTAATAGTAGCACGTTCAGAAAACAACGTGATTGGAAAAAACGGAATGATTCCCTGGAGAATAAAGGGTGAACAAAAACAGTTTAAAGAACTGACCACAGGAAATATCGTGGTAATGGGTAGAAAGTCTTATGAGGAGATCGGTCATCCTCTTCCTAACAGAGAAACTATAGTTGTTTCAAGAACAAAGAAGTATGAGGGAGAAAATCTTTCTACAGCTTCATCTGTACAGGAAGCAATTGAAATGGCCGGTACTGATAAGAATGTATATATATCCGGAGGATATGGTCTGTATAAGGAAGCATTACCACTGGTCGATGTAATGTATATCACAGAAGTTAATACAGTTATAGAAGACGGTGATGTATTCTTCCCGGAGTTCAATGCAGATGATTTTGATATCACCATCGGTGAAACAGGTGGTGATGAGATTACATTTACCAGAACTACTTATACGAGGAAGAAATAATGCGAATATCCGAGAGCTGTGCTAAATGTCTCTATGACAGGCAGAAAGAAAAGACTGATAACGAGGAGTACCTTGCTGAGGTTAAACGAATAATTGATGAAAGAGGCGAAAATGACACCAGCCCTTATCTGGTTTATCTGTTTAATAAAACACATGAGAGAATGTTTGGCAGCAGCGCAGACTATAAAGAAATAAAAAAACAATATAACGATTTGGTGCTTGGAATGGAAAGTAAGCTCAGGGCGGAGATTGAGGATTCTAAGAATCCGTTAGCGAAGTCACTTGTTGCAGCACGTATCGGAAATTACATAGATTTTGGTGCTATGAATCACGTGGACCAGAATGAATTCTTATCGCTGTTTGATGATATCGATATGACATCTGATGGTGACATTCTGACTTACGAGAGTTTTATAAAGGAATGTACGCAGGCTAAAAGATTTCTTCTGATTACAGATAACTGTGGAGAAATTGTATTAGATAAATTAATGCTGGAACAGCTTAAGAAGAGATTCCCTCATTTAGATATTAAGGTTATGGTTCGTGGCAAAGATGTCCTTAATGATGCAACTCTGGAAGATGCAGAATATTCAGGTATTAATGAAATTGCAGAGATTATCTCCAATGGAGAAGCCATTGCGGGAACTGTATATGACATGCTTCCGGAAGATGCAAAGAAAGCATTTGATGAAGCGGATGTAATTCTTGCTAAAGGACAGGGAAACTATGAATCAATGTATGGTCAGGGCTTTCATGCATTTTATGAATTCTTATGTAAGTGCGAACTCTTTACAAGCAGATTCGAAGTGCCAAGACTGACAGGTATTTTTATTGAAGATAAATAAAACAGGGAAAAAAGGCTTATGAATTATGGGATGACGAGCTAAAGGAAGGAAAATAAATCATGAGTGAAATAATTGAAAATGCAAGAGAGATAATAACGGGGTATAAAGGCAGAAAACTCCGAATCATGGAAGTGTGCGGAACACATACCCATGAGATATTCCGTCTGGGAATAAGAGGTCTTCTTCCTGAAGATGTAGACCTTATATCCGGTCCCGGATGTCCGGTATGTGTAACTCCGGTTGGATTTATAGATGAAGCTATCTTCCTTGCCCTTGAGAAAAAATGTACTATCTGTACTTTCGGTGATCTGATAAAGGTTCCGGGTACTACAATGAATATGGCAGGAGTACGAGCAGAAGGTGCAGATATCCGCCCTGTATACTCTCCTGATGATGCAGTGGAACTTGCAAAGGATAATCCGGATATGGAGGTGGTGTTCCTTGCAGTCGGATTTGAAACTACTACCCCATCAGCCTGCCTTGCAGTTAAGAAGGCAAAACGTCTGGGACTTAAAAACTTCTCAATCCTGACTGCGAATAAAACCATGCCAAACGCTTATGCAAAGCTTAAGAACAGTGCAGATGCATTTCTCTATCCGGGACATGTTAATGCCATAACAGGAACTGAAATCTGTGAGAAGCTGAAGGATGAAGGTGTTTCCGGAGTAGTTGCAGGCTTTACTGCAAATGAGCTCATGACTGCACTTGCGGTAACAATAGATAACCTCTCAAAGGGTGAACCATTCTTTGAAAACTGCTATCCAAGAGTCGTACGGCCTGAAGGAAATCCGGCGGCTAAGAAGCTTATGGACGAAGTAATGGAACTATGTGATACAGAGTGGCGTGGTCTTGGAATAATAGAAATGTCAGGTCAGAAGCTTAAGAGTGAATATGCCGATTTCGATGCAAGAATAAAGCATGATATTCCTGATATTACAGGAAAGCCAAATCCGGCCTGCAGATGCGGTGAAGTTCTCCAGGGTAAATGTAAGCCATCAGATTGTCCAATGTTCGGAAAAGCCTGCACACCGCTTCATGCAGTAGGTGCATGTATGGTATCAGATGAAGGCGCCTGCGCTGCATATTACACTTATGGAGCTTCAATAGGATTACAATAAAAAATTATAGATAGAGGAAAAATATTATGGAAGATAAAATAACACTTGCTCATGGTGCCGGAGGAGTTCAGACATCAGATCTTATAGGAAATCTATTTAAAAAACATTTCAGTAACCCATATCTTACAGCTGACGACGCTGCAGTGCTTGATATGACACCGGGAAAGATTGCCATGTCTACAGATGGATTTATCGTTTCTCCTTATGAATTTCCGGGAGGAAATATAGGAAAGCTTTCAATCTGTGGAACAGTAAATGATGTGGCCTGTATGGGTGCAAAGCCGGAATATCTTACATGCTCATTCGTTATAGAAGAAGGCTTCCCTGTTGCTAAGCTTGAAGAGATAGCCGAAGCAATGGGAAAAACAGCAAGAGATGCCGGAGTATATCTTGTTGCCGGTGATACCAAAGTTGCCGGAAAAGGACAGGTTGATAAGGTATTCATTACAACAACAGGAATCGGTCATATCATAGAAGGAGCTTCAACTTCAGGTGCATTTGCAAAACCCGGAGATAAGATCATTGTAACCGGAGATATCGGACGTCATGGCTGTACAATTCTTCTTGCAAGAAACGATTTCAAGATCGATGCAGATATAACAAGTGACTGTGCACCACTTAATAAGAACATAGAAGCAATGCTTGAGGCCACAAAAGATGTACATGTTATAAGAGACGCAACACGTGGTGGTGTAGGTACAGTTCTCTATGAAATAGCAGCTGAAAGCAACGTAGGCATATCTCTCGACTCTGAGAGTATTCCGGTTCAGGATGGTGTAAGAGGTGTATGTCAGATGCTCGGACTTGAACCACTGTATCTTGCATGCGAAGGCAGACTTGTAATCTTTGCTCCTGCTTCTGAAGCAGATAAGATTCTGGAAGCTCTGCATGGATGTCCAAATTCAGAAGGCGCATGTATTATCGGAGAAGTTACAGAAGAAAATGTCGGAAAAGTAATTCTTAATACCGCTGTCGGCGCAAAAACATTTCTCGCCAGACCAAGCGGAGAACTACTCCCCCGTATCTGCTAACATAGAGATATTATTCCGGCATTAAGTCCTCTTTTGCCGTTTGTATACCTATGGGAGAAAAACATATCATGATTCTTCATTGTGCATAACTGAGTCTGATGAACATGTGACATTTTCAGACCTGCATTTATAAGAATCAGTTCATTAAGATTCCACAGGTTAAGCATGTATTTATTTCTGAATCTGACAGTTCTGAAAAGCTCATAAACAGCCCCCTTATTTGGCTGAGTAACACCCAAATACTGGTCTGGCATGTTTTCTCTGATAAAAGAGCCGGAATAACAACATACCAGCTTATCTTTCCGGCTTTCGTCAGATTCAGAAAAAATATCTGTATAAGAAATATTTTCAGAACTCATATCTATGAATGGACAGTTGAATATCTCATCAATAACTGTCTGATCTACTTCATAATTATCAGGTCCAATGGAAGGGCCTATTATTGCATGAATATTCTCAGGAAGACATCCATATACTTCCATCATCTTATTCACTGTTTTAGCAGCAATTCCCTGAACAGTTCCTCTCCATCCTGCATGAACTGTACCTATCACACGGCTTACAGGATCCGCCATAAGAATTGGAACACAGTCTGCTGCATAAACTATCAGAGGAATATTTTTTACATTAGTTATCTGTGCATCTATTTCAAAATGAGACAGTTCACGGGTGATCCCGTCTCCCGCATCTTCTTCAGTTACTACAAGCACTTCAGACTTATGAACCTGATTGGGACAGGACATTCTCTCTATATCGATATCCATAGCTCTACCTACACGGCGGTAATTCTCCATTACATTTTCCTTTTCGTCACCCAGATAAAAACCCATATTAAGAGATTTATAGATTCCCTTACTGACTCCACCTATTCGTGTAGTAAATCCATGCTTAATTCCCCTCATATTCATAAAATCATCTATTTGAACTATAGGAGTTCCTTTATCTGTATTTATTTTGTAAAGCTCTTTCGACATAAATAATCCTCATCTTTATATAGATTCTTGATACACATATCATAGATACGAAAAAACCTCGACTACCACATAGTCGAGGAAATGTGGACGCTCGGGGACTCGAACCCTGGACCGTCCGGTTATGAGCCGGATGCTCTAACCAACTGAGCTAAGCGTCCTTATAAATATTCATATAAAATTGAAAAGTGACCCGGACGGGAATTGAACCCGTGTTACCGCCGTGAAAGGGCGATGTCTTAACCTCTTGACCACCGGGCCAGAATAGACCAAGATTGCTTTAGCAATCTTGCTGAAACAATTGCATCTGCAATTGTTTCTAGTAGCTGCTGTAGCAGCTGAAGTATCACAAAGTGATACGTAAGTTGACACACAGCTTACACTGTTGTGTCCAAGCTCCCCGAGTTGGGCTCGAACCAACAACCCCTCGGTTAACAGCCGAGTGCTCTACCATTGAGCTATCGAGGAATAAAACTTCACACATTTAAACAAATCACTTTATCTGATGTATCTTCTTAATTAGGAAAAGCTCACGACCTATTAGTACACCTCAGCTAAACATGTTGCCATGCTTACACCCAGTGCCTATCAACCTTGTAGTCTTCAAGGGGTCTTAAGAGATATCTCATCTTGAGGTTGGCTTCACGCTTAGATGCCTTCAGCGTTTATCCGTTCCAGACTTGGCTACCCAGCTATGCACTTGGTAATACAACTGGTACACCAGCGGTCCGTCCATCCCGGTCCTCTCGTACTAAGGACAGCTCCTCTCAAATATCTTACGCCCACGCCGGATAGGGACCGAACTGTCTCACGACGTTCTGAACCCAGCTCGCGTACCGCTTTAATGGGCGAACAGCCCAACCC
>FZRB01000032.1 GCA_900199595.1 Lachnospiraceae bacterium
CGAATGTTTCTAGGATTGCGAGAATTGCATAAGCAATGGAGCAATCCGTATGTCAACATAATAGTCATAGTTCAAGATGCGATTCTGCTTGCAGATATTTAAGGTGTCAGATGAAGGAAGATTGATAATGATAATCCTATGGTACATCGCCTTAACAGTTCTTCTGTTTTATGGAGCTAAGCCATGTAAAAAGAATACCTGGAACGAAGAGAATATGTCTCTTGGTCAGACAAAAGCATTTCTCGGATTCTGTGCGATAATCGTTATATTTCATCATATGGCACAGTTTACCTGTGCATCCTGGCTTAATCCCAAATATATAAGGCATGGTCTTGATATATTTTTAACAGCCGGATATCCGATGGTCGGAGTGTTTTTCTTCTGCTCAGGCTTCGGACTATATAAGAGCGCAAAAACAAAGCCGGATTTTTTTAAACGGTTTTTACCCGTAAAAATATTACCGATACTTTTTTCCACGATGCTTACCACTGTAGTGTTTATTTTTTTCAGACTATGGAGAAATATTCCTTTAACTATTGATTCTCCAGTCAAAGTTAACGGGCATGATAACTGGCATCCCAGTATCTGGTTCATACCGGCTATTATAGTGATGTATATCTTTTTCTATATTGGCTTCGGCCTTTTTAAGAAGGACTGGATCGGTATTCTGATTGTGGCTTTGGGAACTCTTGGATATATAGGCTTCTGTATCCGGTTCGGATATGGAAGATGGTGGATAAATACAGTACATATGTTCCTGGCCGGAATCCTGCTGGCTAAATACGAGGACAGAGTTTTTGAAAGCTGTAAAAAGTATTATGTTCTGAAGCTGATCATAATTATCATCTTATGCCTCGTGTTTTATAACCTAGGAAATTATAAAGGCGGTTTATACCATTTTGAGGTGCTTTATACACTTGTATTCATGTCGATGTATTATCTCATCAGTATGAAGCTGAAGATAGGAAATAGAGCGCTTGGTTTTCTTGGTAAGATCACACTTGAAATCTACGTGACTCATGTCATCTTCCTGCATATGTTTGGTTATTACATGATTCATGATGGTATAAAACCGGTTTATTATATAGAAAATGTTTCGCTATATGTATTAGTTTGTCTTGCTTTGACGATACCGGTTTCATACGCTATCAGTTTAGCTGATAAGAAGATAGGGAATGCTTTGAAACAGAAGGGAGGAGCTTATGAAGAAGCTGCTATCCAAAGGAAATATGAATGACAGAATCGATACGGTTTTATATAAGTTCCGTTCAAGGATGAGATCGTATCCCCCGGGAATGTGTCCGATATCACTATATAGGTCACTGTTACAGATATCCATGAATCAGTCCTGTGGAAAATGTATTCCATGCAGGGATGGTCTTGTTGAAGTCGACAGAATGATGCAGAGTATTATGGCCGGCTCAGCAGATGAGAGTGTTGTTGAAAAGCTCACAAATATGTGTCAGATGATAGAAAAAACCTCTGACTGCGCGGTTGGTATATCTGCGGCTCAGCTGATATTAGACAGCCTTGAGCTTTTTGCTGACGAATATGAAAGCCATGTTAAGGAGCATCACTGTATCTCGGATGTAAAGCAGACCATACCTTGTATAACCAAATGTCCTGCACATGTAGATGTTCCGGGATATATAGCTCTTATCAAAGAAGAAGATTATGCCGGGGCTATCCGTCTTATCCGTGCAAGAAATCCTTTTCCCACAGCCTGTGCATATGTCTGCGAGCATCCATGTGAGAAAAGATGTCGTCGTGCCATTATAGATGATTCTATCAACATTCGTGGACTTAAAAAATACGCTGTAGATTCAGTGAAGGCTGATACGGTAGCTAATCCCAAAAGAAATATTTCTACAGGTAAGAAGATATCGATTATAGGTGCTGGTCCTTCAGGTATGACTGCGGCCTATTACCTTGCACTTATGGGTCATGCAGTTACCATATATGATGAACATGAGAAGCCCGGAGGAATGCTTCGATACGGAATACCGGAGTACAGACTTCCTAAAGAAGAGTTAGACAGAGATATCAGAACCATTCTTTCAGCGGGTGATATAGAGTTCAAAGCCGGCGTTAAAGCAGGCAGGGATATAACCTTTGAAGAGATTCGAAAAGATTCGGACGCAGTATATCTGGCCATTGGAGCCCAGATAGGAAATCGTGTACCGGTTGATGGTGCAGATGCCGGAAATGTCATCCCTGCTGCTGATTTCCTTCAGCTTGTTTCCAGGGGAGAACAGGATGATCTGACCGGAAAAAGAGTGGCAATAATGGGCGGCGGAAATGTGGCAATGGATGCTGCAAGAACTGCTGTCAGATTAAATGCAAAAACCGTTCATGTATTTACCAGAAAAAGAGATGATTATACAGCTGTTCAGGAAGAAATAGTTGATGCAATGCAGGAGGGAGTACGTTTCCGTACACTTCTAAGCTTTTTAAATATTGAGACAGATAAAGATACCGGTGATGTTTGTGCTGTATGGCTTCAGCCTGAGATAGTAGGAAAATACGACAGGAACGGAATGATGACGACAGAGCATTCATCAAATTATCCGTATCGTTTCAAATGTGATTATCTGATACTGGCAGTGGGACAAAGTAGTGATATAGCTTCATTTGAAGCTGAAGGTGTTCCTACTGAAAGAGGAAGAGTTGTATCTGATGAGGAATGTATGGTTCATGATATGGAGGGCGTTTTTTCCGGAGGAGACTGTGTTACCGGACCATCCACTGTGATAAATGCGGTAGCCGCAGGACAGGTGGCGGCTTATAACATCGATGAATACCTTGGATATCATCATAAGATCAAAACTGATGTTGAGATTCCGGTTGCTCTTCCTAATCCATGTATTCCTACCGGAAGGGCTGAGATAGAGAAGCTGGATCCGTATGAAAGAAAGGAAGGATTCAGCTGTGTAGAGCTTCCTATGACCTATGAAGAGGCGATGCGGGAATCAGGCCGCTGCCTCAGATGTGATCACCATGGTTGTGGTGTTTTGAAAGGAGGCCGGGGAGATGAGTGATAAGATAAATGTTGTAATTAATGGCTTATCCATAGAAGTAGATAAGGGAACAACTATACTGGATGCAGCGCAGGAAAATGATATCGAAATCCCTACCCTCTGTTACCTGGTGGGTGTGTCTGATGTAGGAATGTGTCGTCTATGTATGGTAGAAGTAGAAGGCTATGACAGTTTTCTGCCTGCTTGTCGTACAAAATGTATAGATGGCATGGTTATTACAACTGAAAGTGATACCCTGACGGAATATCGCAGAGAGATACTGAATCTTATTCTTGCCAATCATAATCTGCAGTGTATGAGCTGCCCTGCTAATGGAGCCTGTAAACTTCAGCAGTTTTCAAATCAGTATAAGGCTGATAAGTCCGTATATCAGGGTTCAAGAATTATAACAGGTGATCCTGCAGTATCAGTTTCGGATGATAATCCATATATTGCTTTTGATTCAGAAAAATGTATACAATGCCAGCGCTGTGTAAATGTATGTCACAATATATCCTGTAATGGTGTACTTACCGGAGAAAGATGCGGTAATAAGACTACAGTTCTTCCTGTTTTCGGAAAGGACTATAAAACAAATGGCTGTGAGTCCTGTGGTAACTGTACAAGCGTCTGTCCGACAGGTGCTCTGTATCTGAAGAGAAAAAAAACCTACAGAAGCTGGGAAACCACCAGAGTACTTACTACCTGTCCTCACTGTGCCACAGGATGTCAGTTTAACTTCGTGATGAAAGGCGATAAGATAGTTGATGTCGAGACGGTTGATGGTCCGGCTAATCATCGAAGATTATGTGTGAAGGGACGTTCAGGCAGCTTCGATTTTGTCTATTCAAAGGACAGACTTACAAAGCCTCTTATTCGTGATAAAGCAACAGGTGAGTTCAGAGAGGCTTCCTGGTATGAAGCCATTTCCTATACAGCCAGACGTTTTATGGAAATAAAGGAAAGCTATGGTCCGGATTCTCTGGCCGGTTTTGCATGCTCCAGATCGGCCAATGAAGATATATATATGGTTCAGAAGATGGTTCGAACCTGCTTTGGAACAAATAATACTGATAACTGTGCCAGGGTATGTCATTCAGCTACAGTAGCCGGACTTGCAAAGACTTTAGGTTCGGGAGCAATGACTAATCCGATAGCAGATATCACCAATGGTGTTGATTGTATACTGCTTGTAGGATCAAATCCGGAAGAGGCACATCCTGTTATCGGAATGCGTATCCGAAAGGCTGTAAAAAATGGAACCCGGCTTATCGTAGTGGATCCGCGTGATATAGGACTCACTAAGTCTGCTGATATACATCTGAAGCTGAGACCGGGAACAAATGTAGCTTTTGCCAATGGTATGATGCATGTCATGATCAAGGAGGACCTGGTTGATCATGATTATATAGATAACTTTACTGAAGGGTTCGAAGAACTGAAAAAACTGGTTGAGGATTATACTCCTGAGAAGGTGGCAGAAATATGTCATATAGATCCGGATCAGCTTGTTGAAGCAGCGCGAATGTATGCTACTGCAGAGAAGGCTCCAATTATTTACTGTCTTGGTGTTACTGAACATTCAAGCGGTTCTGAGGGCGTTATGTGTATGGCAGATATGGCTGCCATCTGTGGAAAAATCGGTAAGAGCGGCTGTGGAGTCAATCCTCTTCGTGGACAGAATAATGTTCAGGGTGCCTGTGATATGGGGGCTCTGCCTACAGATTATCCGGGATATCAGAAGGTTGATGATCCTGAAGTACAGAAAAAATTTGAAGAGGCCTGGGGAGTAAAGCTCAGTCCTGTTCCCGGACTTAAAGCTACGGATGTTTTTCCTGCTGCAATAGAAGGAAAGATAAAAGGACTGTATATCTGTGGAGAAGATCCGGTAGTTTCTGATCCGGATACACATCATATCCAGAAGGCACTTGAAAGCCTGGATTTCCTGGTTGTTCAGGATCTCTTTATGACAAAAACTGCGAAGTATGCGGATGTTGTTCTGCCGGGAATCAGCTATGCTGAAAAAGAGGGAACATTTTCCAATACGGAGAGACGTGTACAGCGTATACGTAAAGCAGTAACTCTGCGTGGTGATATGAGACCGGATACCGATATTATCATAGACCTTATGAATGCTATGGGTTATAAACAGGAATTTATGACACCGGCTCAGATCATGGATGAGATAGCTTCAGTTACACCAAGTTTTCATGGAATCAGTCATGAAAGACTTGACAGAGAGGGTGGTATCCAGTGGCCATGCCCGGATAAGGATCACCCGGGAACCCCTATATTGCACGTAGGAAAACCAGTAAGAGGCAGGGTTCTTCTATATCCTGCTGCGTACAGACCGTCTCAGGAACTGCCTGATGAAGAGTATCCATTTATTCTTTCCACCGGACGTATCCTGTACCATTATAATGCTACGGCAATGACTTCCCGTTCAGCCGGACTTGTGGATCTGGCAGGGGAAGGCTTTATAGAGATTAATTACCGTGATGCAGACCGACTGGGTATTCAGAATGGTGAGCGGATCAGGGTCAGCAGTAGAAGAGGCGAGATTACCGCGACAGCACATGTGGGAAGAAAAGTATCTGAAGGTGAGACCTGGATGCCATTCCATTTTGAAGATTCACCTGTTAATATAATTACTAATGCTGCGCTTGATGATATAGCAAGAATACCGGAGTACAAGGTTTGTGCAGTTCAGATAAGCAGGCTGTAATAGATGACAGAGCATCATAGGGGGACCGTGATGAAGAAATTATTGTATGAGTCTTCAAGAAAAGTTATAAAGGCTGATGGCTCGGAGCAGATAAAGAAAGTAACTCTGGTCAGAGAACACAGTCTTACCATAAGCATAAATGGAAAACATATATCAGACATTATATGTACTAATGAGCTGCTGAAGGAACTGGTGATTGGATTTCTTTTTACTGAAGGTTATATAGAAAGCAGTGAAGATATAAGTGATATAATATATGACGAGGCCTGTGAAAATGCGGATGTTATCCTGAATCAGTCCAGAACTGCAGGGGATAAACTATCCGTCAGAGAAATGAAAAAGGTTTCTCCCATAGAGTGGAAGCCTGAGTGGATATTCAGACTGGCAGAATCTTTTTCTGAAGGACTGCCGCTTCACTCTAAAACACAGGGAACTCATTCGTGTCTGCTCGCTCAGGGTGATCAAATCCTTTTCAACTGTGAGGATCTGGGGAGGCACAATATAGTTGATAAGGCAGTTGGATATGCTTTGCTTAAGGGAATCAGTCTTTCGGATTCGATTCTGTATATCTCGGGAAGAGTTCCTGTTGATATGATGAAGAAAGTGATATACTCAGGAATACCGGTCCTGGTATCAAAAGCTGTTCCAACATTAGATGCAGCTTTGCTAGCTAAAGAATACGGTGTTACACTTATAGTCAGGGCTTATCCTGATCAGATAGAGATTTGTGAATGATTAAGAATAGATAAAGGCAGGTAATAGACATGCAAAAAAGTAATATGGTTCATAAATATAAAGTGTCTGTTTCGGCTCGATTATTTGATGGGAGCTTAAAGTCAGATATTTTTATTATGATAGCTTTATGCTTTGCCGGAGTTTTTTGTAAGAAGCTGATTAATCCATTGGCTAATTCCGTAACTGATGCACTTCATGTGCCGGGCGGTATATCTACAGCTATAGCTTTGATGTTCCTGGTTATTGCCTCGGGAATAACAGGAAGAAAGTGGTGTGCTTCTGCCATGGGGCTTATGCAGGCAGTGATGGCTTTATCACTGGGAACAGTTGGAAGCATGGGATTTCTTATGCCTCTAGCCTATCTTATTCCTGGAATAGTTATAGATATCGTAATGCTGATTCCGAATAACAAATATTTTTCTGTCAGACTTAAAGCATTTATTGCGAATATAATCGGTTCTGTAAGTGCTGCTTTATTTGCTGACATAGTTGTATTCCATTTGCCTGCTAAGCCTTTTATGGTATATATGTGTCTAGCAGCACTTAGTGGAGCAGTTTATGGATTTCTTGCCGGAGCTGTTATTGCCCCGGTAAAAATACAAAGGGAGAATGATAAGAGCGATGAATCAGACAACTGATGCAGATGCAAAGAACGATAAAAAAATATTATTTGCTGTAATTATTATCCTTCTTGTGATAACGGTGGCAGCAGTCTGGTGGTATCTGGGCAGCCGTGAAAAAACTCCCGAGAATTCTCTGATCGTCGTATCAGGTGGAAAAGAAACAGTAGTAGATATAGATAAGCTGAAGCTTGCAGAGTTCAGCGGAACGACTGTGAATGGAAAAGGAGATAAGAAGGATATAACAGCACAGGGTATTAAGCTGTCAGATGTTATTGCTGACCAGGATTATTCTGAGGCCGAAGTTACCTCAGATGACGCCTACTCTGCTGTAGTCAGAAAGGATGAGATGGAACAGGCCTGGCTTCAGATAGAAGAAGGAAAAGCAAGACTTATTGTTTTTGGAGATACTGATTCAAAGAGAAATGTTAAGAATGTCGTGAGGATAGAGGTTAGATGACAGAGTATTCTGCTATTATTCTTGCCGGTGGAAAAAGCAGCCGGATGGGACAGAAAAAAGCCTCCATGCATTTCCGGGGGAAGACATTTATTGAAATAATACTTGATAAGATCAGGGAAACAGATATCCGGGAGATAATGATATCCGGATATGATTATAAAAAAGATCAATACATCTATGTAGAGGATATATTTAATAATAAGGGCCCTTTGGCAGGAATCCATTCCGGTCTTATAAAATCGTCAGCACAGTCCGTTCTGGTTCTTACTGAAGATGCTCCGCTTGTTCCGGTCTGGTTTATGAATAAACTGATGGAGGAGCATGATAAGAAGAGAACACCGGTTACCGTTGCTTCATGTGATGGCAGGATACAGCCCCTGCTTGGTATATATGATAAACGCCTTGCTTCTCTGTGCGAGGATATTCTTAAGGGAGAAAAAAGTGCAGTCAGGATACTGCTTGATAAAACAGGCTTCACTGAAGTGCCCTATCCCGGAAATGAGACGGAAATCAGAGGATGTAATACACCTGAAGAATATGAAAAACTAAACTTGTATGAGGAAGGAATGAATGATAAATGATAGTAATCGCCCACAGAGGTGGATCGGGACTTGGCGGTGTTGAAAATACGCTGGATGTATTTAAGAAAGCCATAGAACTTGGCGTGGATATGGTAGAGTTTGATGTGAGAAGGACGAAGGATGATGCACTTATAGTCTTTCATAATGCCAGCATAAACGGCAGACGACTTGCCGAAATGACATATAGTGAGATTCAGGAAGAAACTGCAAAGAACGGGTACAGTGTTCCTACCTTCGTTGATGTTATTAAATACTGCCACAATAAGGTTTTCATGGATATAGAGATAAAAGAGACGGGTTACGAGGAGAGAGTAGTAAATATCCTGCATGAATATCTGGACTACGATGAATATTCGGTTAAATCATTTTATGACATTACCCCATACAGAATAAAAAAGCTGGACAGTAATATAACAGTCGGTCTTCTTTTAGGCAGAAAGGATGCTGATTTCAAGATGAGATATAACGAGATATTTCCACTAAGAAGACTGAAAGCCTGCCTTGCTGATTTTGTATGCCCCTGTCCAATGCTCATGCTGTTTTCATTTACAAGAAGAATGACCCATTATGGCTATCCGGTTTATGTATGGACCGTTAACAATAAGTATCTGATGTGGTTCTTTATCAGATTCACAAAGGTGGCAGGTCTTATAACAGACAGACCGGATGTTATGAAGACCTTTTTGCATGGTAAATGCTAAGGCTAAAAAAACATGACAGCAGCGAACCAGGTTCACTGCTGTCATGTTTTTATTTTAGGGTTTATCTCATTCCAAGCTGAGTTCTTTCGGCGTTTTTATTTTGAGCTTTTGCATTTCTGAGATTCTTGGCCTGTTCAGCACGGTTTCCATTAAACTTGGAGATATCTACAAATTTCTCATTTCCGACTGCTGCCTTTCTCTTTGTGTTGATTTTTGCTATTATCGGATCGATATTGCTTCTGGATTTCGGTACGTATGCATGGAGATTACCCAGAGCATCAAGTGCATTATTGAATCTTGACTTTCCATCATCATTGGTTCTTACACTTTCCTTGTCGGTTATGTAGGAAACGGTCTTGTTGAGCAGTATAGTATTCAGCTCCAGCAGCTCCTTACATGCGGCTTTTCGATCTGCTTCACGGGTGAAATCGTACTTTCCTGACAGATTTCCGATTGCTTTTACAGCTTTGTGGAATTCTATATATTTGTCACTTCTCTTTTCTGAAGTCATCATATTGTCCTGAAGCTTTTTCATAGCTCCAACATACGCTTCTACGGAATTCTCATTTACTTCGGAAATGTTTTTCAGGACTTCTGATTTTACTTCATATATGCGTGATTCACCGGCAAGATAGTAATCAAGCTTATCAGGATTACTTATTATAGCCTGGTAACTTGGAAGTGCCTTTACGGTTTTTGCATAGCTATGTATCTTCTTAATATCCAGGCTATTCTCAGTTGTCTTAAGAATGCTGGCTGCTATGGACTTTGCAAGATTCTCCTGCTTATCCTTCGTAGACATTTTCTCAACATCATAACCTGTATGAAGTCGGATGTACTGATCATAATTTTCTCCACCTACGTACTTTTTGTTGTACTCATTCATTACTTCGTGGTAGGAGTTCTTTATGTATTTATCAAGCTCTTTACTTCCGATGTCATTGGCCCATTCCTGAATCTTGGATAACTTATAATCACTGGCAAGGAAATGAGCATCTTCATTATACTGTTGCAACTTATCACCTTTGATTTTGTTCTTGGCAGCAAATGCATCTCTTCCGTCTTTCATCCATTTGGCTGTTGTTTTATCGAAGAAATCTTTCTTCATTGAATATTCAATATCCTGATTCAGGTTACCAAAGGAATCATGGGTATATTGCTCAGATGCCTTTGAGTCAGGTGTTATATTTGGATTTTTACTGAAGAAATCATTGTATTCTGCTTCTCCCATTCCGGTTTTCTTCAGGAAATCTCCCATGGTAATATCCGGACCTATATTAGCTGCATTCCATATGGTTTCCATCATAGTAGATGAATTTCCGGTTATCATTTGTGAAATTATGTTAAAGCTTGTTCTTTTTGTGCCGCCTTCATAGGTATGCTCAGCCAGATAATTAGCCTTTTGTAATCTGTTCGGGTCATCTTCAGGAAAATGAGTAAGGATTTCATCACGTTCCTTCTGGAAGGCAACAGTGAACTCACCGGCTTTCTTTCCTACATTCTGATAATATTTCTTTATGACTGATAATTTTGGAGTATTGGTAAATTCCTTTGCAAATAAGTCTGCTGCCATTTTGGTTGGATAATCAATAGCTTTCTCACTTCCGGAGACCTGAAGCTGATCCTTACACTGCTCCATAGCATTCAGGGTAACCAGATAATCAAGCTTTTCTTCCATGGTCTTCAGAGATTGATACTTCTGATTTGCCTCGTAGATCTGCTTCTCAGCAATTGGCTCTTTGGTATAGTTCTTTTTTTCATACCTGTTTTTTAACTTTTTTTTGAATTCTCTTTGATTTAATCCATTAATTCTTTTAAGTTTTTGTTTTTTTGCATTTTTAACCCAGTCTTCTATTCCGGTCTCATCAGGACTAAGCTTATTCTTCTTGTTTATATCCTCCAGTTCTCGCTTTATCTCTTCATATGGTTTATTTTCAGAAAAGTACTTTCTGGAGCCATTTGTTATGTAGTTCTGTGACTTGTGCAAAGCATAGTTCTGAACAACCGCGTCACCAAAATGATTTTTTTCGCCGTAGAAATTATATACATTCTGCTTTGCAGTTGTTCCAAGTTTTTGGAGCTGAGCGGTTATCTCGCTTTTAGTATAGCCGGCTGATTTAAGGAAGTCTTCCATAGTGGAATTTTCGGATAAACCACTGTTCTTAAATGCGGTCTGGCAGGCCTGATAGTTATTGCACAGAGCATCCCTCATCTTTTTGGAAAAGTAACTAATTACATCATTTGATATTCCACTGTTTGAATGTCTTGTTAACCAGTAAGCCTTCTGATCTAAATGATTTTCCTCTTTGCTAAAGCCTGCTTCAAATTCTTTTTTTTCATAATAGGTCTGTTCGATATTTTCTCCGGTAAGCTTACCAAGAGTGGTAAAGACATGGTTTTGTATCTCTGGTGTACCGTTAGTTATATATTTCTCTATAAAATCATTTTCAAGTTTTTCATGTTCGTCCAGCTCTTCCTGAGTGGGCTTATTCTTTGGACTCTGCTTCCGCGCATTAAGATATGCCTTGTTATTAATCAAAAATGAAAGTCTGTCGGCAATACTTCCCTGGTTGATATATGTATCAGACATACTGACTTTTTGAACGTCGTTTTCGTTGTTATTTACATTGATATCATCTAAGTTCTCATTTTCCTTCATTTTAGAGCTCTCCTCATTTTATTTTTAAAAATGTATATGAACGTGTTTTTTATTAAGATTATAAACAATCTATCACACAAATGGCAACAAGAGTGCAACAAATGAAGAAGATTTTTCAGATAAGAATTTTCAGATGTTTTTTTGAAAAGAATATAATTTGCTGTTATAATGTAAAATTGGAAAAAAATATTGAGTAAGAGGTAAAAAAAGTGAGTAGTTTTTTGGAAAATCTGGCGAAGTATAATGATATTGTAAATAGCTTTGTCTGGACAAAAGTGGGTGTGTGGCTCCTTATTGCAACCGGTGTTCTTATGACAATCCTTACTAAAGGATTCCAGGTGACTCATATCAGACACTGGATGAAGAAGACTGTTGGAAGTCTTTTTGATGACAAGGTTAAAGGACATACAGATGATAAAGCGTCCATATCGCAGTTTCAGGCGCTCTGTACCGCACTTGCAGCAACGGTAGGTGTTGGTAATATTGCAGGTGTTGCTGCAGCGATAATGACCGGTGGTCCCGGTGCAGTGTTCTGGATGTGGGTAGCTGCATTCTTCGGAATGATGACTAACTACTCAGAAAATATACTGGGAATATATTTCAGACGTAAGAATCATGCGGACGAATGGTCCGGTGGTGCCATGTATTATCTCGAGGATGGACTTGGTGGTTATAAAGGAATGAAAACTGTAGGCAAGGTGTTGGCAGTTATCTTTGCTCTCTGTGCAGCGCTGGCATCCTTCGGAATCGGGAATATGGGACAGGTGAACAAGATCGTAATCAACTTCACCACAGCCTTTAAGATACATGCTCTTTCTGATAAAGTGCTTTATTCATCAGGTGGAAGTGATGTAAATCTCTACATGCTGATCGTTGGTATAGTTCTGATGGTCATCGTCGGAATAGTACTTCTCGGTGGTCTTCAGAGAATCGCTATAGTTGCTGAAAAGATTATCCCATTTATGGTGGTTGCTTTCATCGTCGGTTCACTGATAATCATATTTGGAAATATCGTATCTATCCCTACAGCCTTTAAGGCTATCTTCACCATGGCATTTTCCAAGCAGGCTGCCTGGGGTGGAGCTGCCGGTGTTACATTTAAAACTATTGTGACAATGGGCTGCAAGAGAGGTGTCTTCTCAAATGAGGCAGGTCTTGGTTCTTCAGTTATGGTTCACTCTAATTCAAATGTAGTCGAGCCTGTTAAGCAGGGACTCTGGGGTATCTTCGAGGTATTTGCTGATACTATCGTGGTATGTACCATGACAGCTCTTACCATCCTTACTTCAGGTGTTATAAATCTTACAACAGGTGAGGCTGTGACTGACAGTGACTCAACTCTTGTTGCTGATGCATTTAATACCGTATTTAAGATAGGCAGCTTTGAGTTCGGAAGATATTTCATCGCTCTGGCTATTCTGCTCTTTGCTTTTACCACAATTCTTGGCTGGTCTCACTATGGTTCAAAGGCAGTTGAATATCTGGCAGGCGACAAGGCTCCTGTTGTAACTAAGATATATAAGGTAATTTTTGTTCTCATGATTCTGTCGGGTGCTCTTATGACATCATCGATAGCATGGGATATATCCGATACATTTAATGGAATGATGATGCTTCCTAACCTTATCGGTGTTGTATCACTGTCACCGCTTGTTATGAAGCTGACACAGAACTATGTTGATCGTCGTCTGAAGGGAAAGACAGATGTAAGACCTATGCTGTCACATTTCCCTGAGATCGAAGAAGAGAATATTAAGAAGATTGAAGAGACAGGCGAAGAGTAAACAGATTCTTTTTGGGATGACATTCAGGATGTCAATAAAGAATACAAGGGGGTATGACCTTGGATAGGGAACGTAAGGGTATAGCAACATCAGTCTATGTGATTGGTGGAGTGATAGTACTGCTGGTAATGATTATCGGTACTATTATTCTTGGACAGAAGGCAAGTCTTGATACTGAAAATGCAGTTCGTAAGGTCAGCCTTCTCTATCTGGATGAGCTGGCAGGAAGACGTGAACAGGTTGTCGAGAATAATCTTAAAAACAGTATAGAGGATATGCAGGTTGCTATTGACCTTATGACAGAGGAAGATACCAGTGACATAGAACATCTTCAGAATTATCAGGCAAGAATGAAGAAGCTCTATACTCTGGAAAAATTTGCGTTCGTTGATACGAAGGGACTTATATATACCGCCCTTGGTACACAGGATAACATCGATGATTATTCCTTTGATTATAAAACCATTATTGAGCCGGAAATATCTATCCTGAATCTTAAAAGCGTTGATAAGAAGGTTGTTATAGCGATTCCTGTTGATATTCCATTTAATGGGGATACACTGAAGGTATGCTTCATGGAAATCAATATGGATGAAATGTTATCCGGTGTGTCCATGGAATCAAGTGAGGATGATGCCACCTTCTGTAATATATATACAAGCGACGGTGTAGCACTAACGAATACTATCCTCGGAGGACTTGCTGTTGAGGATAATCTTCTGGATGCCATGAAAAAAGCGGACTTTGACGATGGCTATTCATATAATAAGCTTATTGATGACTTTGCTAATTGTAAGGGTGGAGAGGTTTCCTTTACATATAATGATATAAATGAGACCCTGAGCTATGAGCCTGTAGAAGGAACAGACTGGCAGCTGACTTATCTGATAAGAGAAAGCGTCATTAGTGATGAAATAGGCTCTATCACAAATGGTACGATAATCAGAAGTATTATTCAGACCCTGCTTCTTAGCATATGCATGATTAGTCTGTTTGCATTTATTATTTATCAGATCAGAAAGAATTCAAGAGTGATTCTTGAAAAGGAAACTGCGGAAGCTGAAAACAGGATCAAACAACAGGAGATGCAGGATAAAATCAATCTTCAGGAAAAGCTCCTGGAGGAGGAAAGAAAGAGGGCAATTCAGGATAATCTGATCACAGCCATGGCATCTGATTACAGAAGCGTTTATTATGCAAATCTGGATGGTGATGATGCGGTGTGCTACAGAGGTGATAGTGATGATTCGGAACAGAGTAAGGAAGGAGTGCATTTCTGCTTCAGCGAGAGATTTAAGTATTATGCCGAAAATCATGTGGCTGAGGAATACAAAGAGGGCTTCCTTAAATTCATCGATATAGAAAATATCAGAAGCTCGCTGCAGAAGAGCCGTCTCATAACCTATAGATATCTGGTTCGATATAAGGATAAAGAGTATTATGAAATGCTTCGTATAGCAGGTGTAAGGCTTGCTGAAAACAGAGAAGACGAAATAGTACATGATGTGGGAATCGGCTTTACTATTATTGATGAAGAAATGCGTGAGGAGATGGCCAGAAATGAAATCCTCAGGGAGGCACTTTCATCAGCAGAACAGGCAAACAAGGCAAAGACCGCATTTCTCTCAAATATGAGTCATGAGATCAGAACGCCGATGAATGCCATCATCGGTCTGGACAGTATAGCTCTGAATGATCCTGAGACGCCGGAGAAAACAAAGGGATATCTTACAAAAATCGGAGAATCCGCAGATCATCTTCTGGCACTGATAAACGACATCCTGGATATGTCGCGTATAGAGTCGGGAAGAATGATTATAAAGAATGAGGAATTCTCCTTCCCTGAGCTTCTTGAAGCAATCAATACGATGTTCAGCGGTCAGTGTCAGGAAAAGGGCATAGACTATCAGTGCCATATCAGCAGTGATGTGAACGATTATTATATCGGAGACGGATTAAAGCTCAGACAGGTGCTAATAAATGTACTGGGAAATGCAGTTAAATTCACTGAAAAGGGAAGCGTTAATCTGGATGTCAGAAAAACGGCAGGCTTTGACGGAAAGAGTACACTGCTGTTTGAAATCGCTGACACGGGAGTTGGAATAAGCGATGAGTTTATGCCTCATCTGTTTGATACATTTGCCCAGGAGGACGCTTCAACAACCAGCAAGTATGGAAACTCCGGACTAGGCATGGCTATTACCAAGAACATCGTGGAAATGATGAACGGTAATATAGATGTAAAGAGTAAAAAGGGAGAAGGCACAACATTTGCTATTTCTGTAACACTGTCTGATGTTCAGAAAAAGGATGAAGGTAATACAGGTGTTGAAATAAGTCCTGAGGAAATGAGCGTACTCATAATAGACGATGACGAGATAGCCTGCGAGCATGCGAGACTGGTTCTGGAGAAGGCGGGAATCGCTTCGGAGATCGCTCTGTCCGGTAAAGAAGCCATCGAGATGGTGAAGCTGAGACATGCAAGAAGGAAACCGTATAACCTTATTCTTGTTGACTGGAAGATGCCGGATATGGACGGAGTCGAAACCACGAAACATATACGTGATATAGTGGGAAATGAGTCGGCTATCGTTATACTTACGGCATATAGATGGGATGATGTGCTGGAAGAGGCACTGCAGGCAGGAGTTGACAGCTTCTTGCCAAAACCTCTTTTTGCAACAGTAGTTATAGAAGAATTCAAATCAGCCATGAAGAAGAAAAAGCTTCAGTATGAAAAAGTAGAAAACAAGGCTGATCTTAACGGAAAGAGGATTCTTCTTGCAGAGGATATGCAGGTAAATGCTGAGATAATGATGATGGTACTTGAGATGAGGGGCATGATGGTGGACACAGCCGAAAACGGACGGATAGCACTGGAGAAGTTTGAGGCCAGTGAGCCCGGCAATTACGATGCTATTTTAATGGATATGAGAATGCCCGAAATGGATGGACTTGAAGCGACTAAAAGAATAAGAGGGCTTGACAGGGAAGACGCAAAAGAGATACCGATCATCGCCCTTACGGCAAATGCCTTTGATGAAGATGTACAGCGAAGCCTCCAGGCAGGACTTAACGCCCATCTCTCAAAGCCTGTTCAGCCTGAAGCACTCTACGAAACTCTGGAGAGCCTGATAAAGGAATAGGCTTCTGCTTGAGGGAAAGCTGACTAATGAGGAGTAAGCGAATAATCTCTTTCTAAGAGGAAAAAGAAATGAAAAACAATTCTAGCGATAAACAATCCTGGAAACCCGGCAACATGCTCTACCCTGTGCCTGCCGTAATGGTAAGCTGCAAGCGGCCGGAAGAAAAAGCAAATATCATAACTGTGGCCTGGGCAGGAACCATCTGCTCAGATCCGGCCATGCTGTCGATATCAGTTAGAAAAGAAAGATATTCTCATGACATTATAGAGGAGACCGGTGAGTTTGTGGTAAATCTTGTTACTTCCGAACTTGCACGGGCCTGCGACTGGTGCGGAGTAAAGTCAGGACGTGACTTTGACAAGTTTAAAGAAATGAAACTGACTCAGTACCAGTCTGAATACATGGATATTCCGGCCATTAAGGAAAGTCCGGTAAATATCTACTGCAAGGTAAGGAAGATAGAAAGACTGGGCTCCCATGATATGTTTATTGCCGAGGTTATGGGAGTTACGGTTGATAGCAGTTACATGGATGAAAAGGGAAGGTTTGATCTTGCGGCAACTGATCTGATCACATATTCCCACGGAGAATACTTTGCACTGGGAAAGAAGCTGGGTAAGTTCGGATATTCTGTTCAGAAAAATGTAAAGAAAAGAAAAAAGAAAAAATAGATGTGAGGTCGAAGGATTATGTATTATCTGATTAAGTCATCTCTTACCGAATGTACGGAAGAGGAACTTCATAAGGGTGAATACCAGTATGTCGCTGTACTTACTATAGAAGAGTGGCAGAAAAAGCAGAACAGCTTCGATATGGGAATAGAATTGGAAATAAATACCAATGATATTCATAATACAAAGGCAGAGGTAAACTACGATTCGCTGACCGGTACATTTTCGGTACCAAGCAGAAGAGATATCTGCGGAAACGATTATCAGTACGCATTTGCGCTTGACGAAAAGGGTATGGTTTTTATTGATTCCACGGGTGTGGTAGAAAGGATGCTGAAACGTATAGCCCGCACTAAGAAGTGGAGAGTTCCCTGTCTAGAACGTTTCATATATGATTTCCTCGAGCTTATTATTAATCGCGATCTTCAGATTCTTGAAAAATTTGAAAAGGAGCTTGATGAGATAGAGGATGATATGCTGAATACAGCAACTGATACGGGACTTACCAGAGTGAATGAGATACGAAGCGATCTTCGTGAACTTAGAATCCATTATGAACAGCTGATCGACCTGGGACAGGAATTCTCGGAAAATGAAAACAATTTCTTTAAGCACGAGAATACACGCTATTTCAGACTGTTCACAGACAGGGTAACAAGACTCTTTGATACTGCTACCTCACTTCGAGACTATACCATGCAGCTTCGAGATATGTATCATACTCAGATAGACGTTAAGCAGAACCGAATAATGACTCTGCTTACAGTAGTAACAACCATCTTCATGCCCCTTACCCTCATAGTTGGCTGGTATGGAATGAACTTCAGATATATGCCGGAGCTGGAAGCTAAATGGGGCTATCCGGTAGTAATCATAGTCAGTGCCCTGATCATCATCGGCGGTCTCTGGTTCTTCAAAAAGAAAAAATGGCTGTAAAGAGAAAGAAAATGAAAACTAAATCCAACCATAAGAAATGGTTTCAGCTTAAACATACTAAGATCAATCATCCGAGAAATGGATATGAAAAGGAGTACCTGGCTGCCAGAGAGTGGTGTGAGAATCAGCAGATGCAGGACTGGTATATAAGAAGCATTGACGGACTAAAGCTTCATGCATTTTATCTTCCTGCTGATAATCCCAAAAGGATAATTCTGCTAAGTCATGGTTACAAAGGGACCAGCTTCGGAAGCATAGCACATATGGCAGAGTTCCTCCACGAAAATGATTCGAGTCTGCTCTTTGTAGATCAGAGATGCTGTGGAAAAAGCGAAGGGAAGTACATCACCTTCGGTGCAAAGGAACAGTACGATATCCTTGCATGGATACGCCGGATAAGCAGGATAAATAAAGAAAGACTCCCCATATATCTCTATGGACAGTCCATGGGAGCGGCAACGGTTCTGCTGGCAGCAGGACATAAGCTTCCTGAAGAGGTGAAAGGGATCATAGCTGACTGTGGCTTTCATTCTCTGAAGCAGCAGCTGAAGGATATCGCAAAAGGCTGGTTCCATTTGCACTGGATCGGACTGCTTCTTATCCGTGTAGACATATTGTGTCGTTATTACGCAGGCTTCAGGATGCAGGATACCGATACCACACGGGCTCTTTTAAAAAACAAAAGACCAATCCTCTTCTTCCATGGCAAGGAAGATACCTACGTGTGGCCGAAGAATACTATAATTAATTACGAGAAATGCACAGCACCAAAGGAGCTGGTTCTGGTTCCGGGAGCGAGACATCTTTGCAGCTCATTCGTGGCACCTGAATTATACAAAAAGAAGCTGATAGAATTCTTTGAGGATAATGATAAATAAATATAGTTATCGAACACATTTCCATAACCTGTTTGATATGTTGAAGTCAATTTAGTCTACTTTGTTCATTAAGTCGTGAGCGGGGTAGACTTTTTTTATTGTTTGTAGTACCGTCTGTGGCGTCACAGAGAGAGGCCGGTATCAAAATTTTTTTTGAAACAGGCTTCAGGTAAAAACATAGACAGAACATATAAGGATGGATAAGAAATGAGAAAAGAGTATCCGCTTACGGCGGCGCAGAACATGCATTATCAATGGATAAAAGAATATAAGACCCAGCAGGTGTCAGGAGTAAGTATTGTAGCTTCACTTAAGGCTGAGCTGGATTTCGGACTTCTGAAGAAATGTATCCAGCTGGAGATGGAGAGATACGGATGCCTGAGACTCCGTTTTACTAAGCCGGATGAAAAAGGCGAGATAAAGCAGTATCTGATAAAGCATGATTCGAGAGATATTCCTTTAAAGGATATGACAGGAATGACACTTGCCGAGGCGGATGACATGATGCAGCACTGGGCTTATGAAACACTAGACGGAGACAATCGCCCTATGTGCGAGATAATGATGGTCAAGCTTCCGGAAGGCTACAATGGCTTCTTCATTCATATGGATCACCGTCTCATCGATTCCTGTGGTCTGGTGGTAATGGTCAACGACCTGATGCAGCTATATACGCATTACCGTTTCGGAGCAGAATATCCCGCAGATCTGGCAGACTTCGAAAAGGTGCTGGAGTCAGACCTTCAGAAGGCCGGAAATGAGAAACGCTTTGCCAGGGATAAGAAATTCTGGGATGACCAGTTAGATGCTCTTGGGGAACCTCTTTACTCAGATATTCAGGGACCTTCGGTTCTGGAGGAAGCAAGAAAGAAGCATAAGAACAAGAAGCTGAGAGCAGCAGACATCGAGAGAAAAGAGCTGTTCGTTGCGGTTAAGGATTACGTCCTTGAGCCAGAGCCAACAAAAGGACTTATGGATTTCTGTATGAACCATCAGCTGTCCATGACTAACCTTCTTCTGCTTGGTATCAGAACCTACCTCTCAAAGGTAAATAACGGCCAGGAAGACATCACCATAGAGAACTTCATTTCGAGACGTTCAACACATGATGAATGGACCTCCGGCGGAAGCAGAACCATTATGTTTCCATGCCGTACAGTGATCCCGGCAGATATGGATTTTATGTCGGCGGCTTATGAGATACAGAATGTACAGAACCGTATCTACATGCACAGTAATTACGATCCGGCACTGATCCGCGAGGAGATGAAGAAGAGATACAAAACCCCGGATGACACCACCTACGAAAGCTGTTACCTCACGTACCAGCCGATGCCGGTACATATGGATAATCCATTTCTGAATGGAATCCAGATGCATTCCAAGTGGTTCGCAAATGGAGCGGCAACAAAGAAAATGTATCTCACAGTGTCACATACAGATAACGGCGGAATGAATTTCTCGTACCACTATCAGACAGCAAGACTCACCGAGAAAGACATGGAGCTTCTGTATTATTACATGATGCGCATCCTCTTCATGGGAATCTCAAATCCCGACATGAAGATCGGCGATATTATGGAGCAGGTATGACACATGCATAACAATTAAAACAACGTAACAATTGTGACTAGCATAAAGATATATGGCGTCAGGAGGAGCGTTTGACGCTTGCATAAGAATTATGGAGGAAAATAAGATGAACAGAGCAGAGGAATTTAAAAATATCGTAGCACAGTATTCAAGCGTAGCCGCAGAGGATATGACAGATGAAATGAGCCTTCGTGAGGACCTGGGACTCAGCTCACTGGACTTCATGACATTTCTTGGAGAGATAGAGGACACCTTTGATGTAGAGCTTGATCTGGACAGAGCAGTGCAGATCCGTACAGTTGGTGAAGCAATATCCATGATGAATGCACTTGTGACTGCATAGTGCTTAGTGCATCAGTTTCCAATTAATTACACGGTGCATCAGATAGATTGAGGCCTTCTATTGAGAGAAAAAAACTACATAGAAGTTAGATGAGGTGAGAAAAGAAGATATGAATACAATTCGTGAGATATGGGACAGCGCTTTAAATAATTACTCAGAGCTTCCTGCTGTAAGATGGCTGGAGAAAAAGGATATAATAGAGAGAAGCTACAGAGAGCTGAATAATGATATAGAAGAAATAAGAAAGGGACTTAAGGCTGAGGGCCTTGACGGCGTACATATATCGCTGATCGGGACTGCTTCCATTAGCTGGATAGGAACCTACCTCGGAATCACAACAGGTAACAATGTGGCAGTTCCCCTTGACGCAGGTCTACCTGCTGAGGACCTGATAGAGCTTCTTAATGATTCTGACGCAGAGGCACTGTTCCTGGCACCTAAAGGAAAAGCCCTGGCAGAAGCAGTTAAGGCTTCCTGTCCTAAGATAAGAAAGATCTGGCTTCTGCAGGAGGAGCCTGAAGAAGGCTTCAGTACCCTGGCAGACCTGAAGGATATGTCAAAAGGCCGGCAGGATGTGGAAGGCCGAAAAGCAGAAGATATAGCTACTCTCATATACACCTCAGGAACCACCGGAAAGAGCAAGGGAGTAATGCTCACTCAGTCTAATCTTTCTCAGAATGTTGAGTCGGTTCCCTACAGTGCGGAGCCGGGCTGCGTACTTCTCAGTGTGCTTCCGGTACATCACGCATTTTGCCTCGTAATGGACTGGCTTAAGGGCTTCTCTCTTGGTGCAACAGTCTGCATCAACGATTCCTTCATGCATATTATCCGTAACATGAGCATCTTTAAACCGGACGTAATGCTCATGGTACCACTTATGATAGAGACTATATATAAGAGACTTTCAGCTGTGGACCCGGCCCTTCCTAAGGAGGCTGTTGCAGCAAATGTATTCGGTGGCAATCTGAAGATCATCTTCACTGGTGGAGCACACCTGGATCCTTTCTATATAGAGAAGCTTGCCGAATACGGAGTGAAGGTGCTTGAGGGCTACGGAATGTCCGAGTGCTCACCGGTCATCAGCTCCAATACACCTGAAGACCATAAGATAGGCTCCATCGGAAAACCACTTCCGAACGTAAAGGTTCGTTTTGAGGATGGCGAAATCCAGGTTCAGGGCAGCAGTGTAATGAAGGGTTATTACAAGATGCCGGCTGAAACAGAGGAAACACTTAAGGACGGATGGCTTCATACAGGTGACAAGGGATATCTGGATGAGGACGGTTTCCTCTTCATAAACGGACGTGTAAAGAATCTTATAATCCTTTCAAATGGTGAAAACATATCACCTGAGGAAATAGAGAACAAGCTTGGAATTAATCCGCTAGTTGGCGAGGTAATAGTAACAGGTGAGAATAATGGCCTTACTGCAAGGATATATCCTGATCAGGATGTAGTAAAGGCGACAGGTCTTGCTGAAGACGCAGTAAAGGCTGCCCTTGATAATATCCTGAAAGAATACAATCAGAAGCAGCCAACCTATAGACAGATAATAGCATTAGTAGTAAGAAAGAATCCATTTCACAGAAATGCCACCGGCAAGATCGTGAGAGCGGACGCAGAAATAGATGAGTGATGTAAAAAAGCCTTCCCGGCGCCATAGTAACTGGGAAGGCTTTGGTATTTTATTTCCCTGACAGATACGGCAGTATACCTGACAAGAATATCTTGGACAGTATCTCCGCTATATCCTCGGCGGGGGTAGCAAAGTCTTCTGCCGTCCATTTATGCAGGACACCAAGAGTGCTTCCGATGGCACCTGCTATCAGGTAGGAGAATTCTACCCTGTCCTGGGGAGCAGAAATAGAGCTTGTTGTAACATCCACTACATATCTGTGAAACATAGTGATTGCTTTTTCAAAAAAAGCATCTCCTCTGGGTGTCTGCAAAAGATTTGCCAGAAAAGGATTCTTTCTGGTGTAGTTGCAGATGGCCAGATAATAAGAGCGGCACATATCATGATCATTCTTCGGATGGAAGCTTTCCATCATCTTAAATATATCCTGTATGGTCTTATCCTCAGCCGCTGTAAGAAGAGCCGGAATATTCTCGTAGTGATTATAAAAAGTACTGCGGACTACTCCTGCTTTTTTTATTACATCTGAAACCGTTATCTTCTCAAGATCCTTATCCTTTATCAGCAGAAAGAAGGCATCGAAGATAGCCTCCTCAGCCGTGCTGTAGCGTTCATCTGATTCGTTCATATAAATAACTCCTGCAATTATTATCACAACTTATCACAAGTTGTTAAATTTATCACAACTTATCACAACTTATCACAAGTTATCACAAGTTGCAAATATTATTACAAGTTATCGCAAGTTGCAAATATAATCACAACTTATCGCAACCTTATTGTGGTTGAATAATAAAACCATGTTTTTATAATGGTTTTTGGGAATTATCTATATAATCATTTAAAAATGCTCCGGCAACAATTTCTGCATTTTCACCTGTTTTGGTTGCTTTTCATCGGTCGATTTCAGGGGCGCTGGCAACAATTATTGCCTTTTCTTGTATTTATGATGCCGGAGCCCCTCACATACACCTGATTCTAGTGCTATCTGGCAACAATTTTCGCTTTTTCTTGCATTTATGATGCCGGAGCCCCTCACATACACCTGATTCTGGCGCTAACTGGCAACAATTTTCGCTCTTTCTTGCATTTATGTTGCCGGAGCCTCTCACATACACCTGATTCTAGCGCTATCTAGCAACAATTATTGTCCTTTCCTGCATTTTTGATGCCGGAGAGGACTCTTGTTGCTTTTACCCTGAATCTTGGGCTCTATTATATTGTACATCTATATGAGAAAATTCTTTTTTAGAGATTAAAAAAAGCGTAAATCAGCCTAGCAGACTGCCAAATGCTTTTCGAGACCGTTTTGGGTCTCTGCGCTTAGCGATTCACGAGCGAAAGCGAAGTGAGAGCTTAGCAAAATGAGAGCTTAGCGAACGAAGCGGAAGCGGAGTGGTCAGCTAGGGGAACCCAAACCGTGCGAGAGCTGAGTCGAGAAAAAGTATTCTGGCAGATGCGAGGCTGGGTGAAAAGCAACACAAATGAATGATAGAGGAGAAACAATAAACAAGATGACACTTTCGAAGCCTATCTTCAAAGGCTAGCGTAAAGTTTTATTCGGAAAATTAAATAAAAGAAATATAGAAGGGAACACCCACCTTGTGATAAAGTGTTTAGCGACCAAACCAACACAAACAAGGAGGAACGTTCCCTATGGTCAATAGTGTAAAGTATTTTAATGAGGTTTGCATCAAAAATTTTTTAGAATTATCAGCAGAGTTTGCAGAAAATCCAAATGATATAGCCTCATATGTAAAGAAGGTCACAGATCAACTAACTAAACTAGGGCAGGAAATAATAAAAGAAACCCTTGAAGAGTTTGATTCGATAATTAAGGATAGTCTTGAAAGAAAAGA
>FZRB01000029.1 GCA_900199595.1 Lachnospiraceae bacterium
TAATTTTCAATTTTTATAAATTTAGCCTTGACTTTTTATTTGCAGGCTATTATATAAGAAAAACGGGAATCCTGACCGGATTCCCGAATTATGCGTCCCCGAGGGGATTCGAACCTCCGACCTACCGCTTAGGAGGCGGTCGCTCTATCCTGCTGAGCTACGAGGACTAAAACCATAACAGTCACATTTTACTTTAAAATGCTCTCAAGGTCAAGTTTTGTCATCAACCACAAATGTAGCTGATCCATAAGCCTTAATGGCCTTTCCATTTTCATCAAACTCAGTAGAATATCTTACATAGAATGGTATTCTTCCGACCGTAAGAGGGATAATTGCTTCAAGCTCTCCTACTCCATCAGCCAGCTGTTTCATCCAGTCTCTGTACATATCTGCGTAATCAGCCGGAAATAGTCCATTTTCAATAAGTGGTTCAGGATAATTATGAACTACCGGAGGAACGTTCAGATCTCTCATACATCTGAAGCAAGGTCTCATATCCCAGGTTGAAAGATCTACCTCCCAGGCATAAACATTTGCCTGTTCAAAGCCATATTTTAAAAGATTTTCTCTTTCCTGTATATCGTTCACCCAGTTCTTCTCTTTGGTTATATTCTGAACCATAGCATATATCAGATACTTGTCACCGCCTCTTCCTATAACCCTGATGGTGCTTCTGACACATATCTTTTCTTCTCCGCACATTTTTGTGCAGATCTTTCTCCAGTTCTCGCAGGTCACCTCTTCATTTGTTTCAATAGCCTTGAGGATAGCTTTTTCATAAGCCTTATGACTTACTTCATCATGATTATCCCATTGACTTGATTCAAATATTTCCTTCTCAGTACGCCCTTCACCAACCTCTTTTATATATTTTTGGTTAACACGTATCATTTCAACACTTCCGTCTGACTGATCATAAGCATATATAGCAGCAGCTCCGACAAAATTACTGAAGATAAGTGTTTCCATAGATTCCGGATTCCAGAATTTTCCTGCATCCATAGCCTTGAACAGTTCCAACGATGAGGTTATAGGCTCATGCTTTAACTTCATAAGCATTTCCTTAAACTCATCCGGTACCATAGGTTTGCAATACAGATATCCCTGAATATTATCACAGCCTATACTCTTCAGGAAATCAGCTATTTCCACTGTTTCAACACCCTCTGCGATAACAGGAGTGTTCAGCCATTTTGCCATTTGAACTATTGAGCTGAGGATAGCTCCGCCTCTTCCTCCGATATCACCGCTCAAAAATGTCATATCAAGTTTTATGATATCGACATCCAGATCTTTGAGAATATTCAGAGATGAATATCCACTTCCGAAATCATCCATTTCCACCAGATATCCATAATAATGAAGCTTATTAAGAACTGATGATACCAGCTCCATTCCGCCTATGGCAGAGGATTCCGTTACTTCTATACGAAGATACTTAACGGGAACATCGTATTTCTTTCTTATTTCCTCAATAGCTTCAACATATTCATGATTATATATATCATATCGTGACATATTTACAGAAATAGGGATCATGGATATTCTTTCATCCAGACACTGTCTCTGAAATCTGCATACCATTTCAAACATGTGAAGATCTGCTTTGTATATAAGATCATTCTTTTCAAGAACCGGAATAAAATCAGTAGGATACTGCATACCATATAAAGGATGCTTCCACCTCATAAGAGCTTCTGCACCTACCATCTTTCCTGTAGTGTGATTTATTTGAGCCTGATAACTGACAAATATATGTTCATAATTTATAGCATCCTCGAAGCTGCTCAGAAGCTCAGCCTCAGTCATAGGTCTATTTGTATTATTCTCCATCTGAAACACCTCCTTTTCAATTTATTAACAGATTCTATTCTGAATATCTTATATATCATTATACCTCATAACATTAAATAAAGTCTTGCATTTTTTCATTTTATGATTATAGTTTAATAATTCTTTTCCAATAGAACTATTATGGTCTTTATTTTTATAGTTTGCTATAATGTGATATAAGTGTAAAAAGTCAACATGCGTTAGCAATAGTACAATCCATATGTCATATATATAGAATTAAGGTGATTCTAATGGAAGAAAATAAACCCCTTGGTGCAAGGCTTGGAGAAGGTATGTTCTGCATAATATATCTTGTTTATACCTTTGCAATGATTTTTATAATGAAAAGGAATTATAATATATTCTCTGAAATGGATGACATGGTAAATGTATTCCGATTTGGATTTGGATTTATGATGGCTCTTCTTCTTGTTGGCGGAGATTTATTTCATCTTGTTCCGAGAATAATTGTCAGCTTTAAGGGAAGCATGTGGAAGAAAGATTTTTTCTTCGGTCTGGGTACTCTTCTTTCTTCGATCACTATGACGCTTTTTTATAATGTCCTGATTGCCATGGGCGATTCAATGGAATATAACGAATCTCAATACAATCTTTATATTGAAAAAACGATTCTTATATTAACTGTAATTAGAATTATCATTTTAATTCTGCCACAGAATAAATGGTATTCCAAGGAGCCCGTCAGAAAATGGGCAGTCATCCGTAATATTCCATTTACTTTAATAGGGATTTTAACAGTGATAGGATTTATAAATGTGATGATAAACGCTTCTATTTATCCAAAGACTTTTTATCTTATTATTATGATAACTGTTATCTTAAGCTTTGCTTTTTATCTGCCTGTTGCTATATGGGGAAAGGAAAACCCGAAGATAGGTGTACTGATGCTTCCCAAAACAATGTGTTATATGATCATGATTGGTGTTATAACATTTTGGAAAATCATCTGATGTTACTCTCGCCTTGATCAATACATTTTCTTGAATTAACTCATCAGCTCCCAGAAAACAATAGAGCTTGCAGCGGCAACATTCAGAGAATCGACATTATGCTTCATTGGAATTTTAACGACGTAATCACTCTCGGAAATAACTGTGTCTGAAAGCCCAAATCCCTCATTTCCCAGTATAATTGCAAGCTTTTCTTCTTTCTTAAGACGTTCATCCCGTATACTTACAGAATTATCCGAAAGAGCCATTGCAGCAGTTTTAAATCCAAGAGAATGAAGAGTATTTATATATTCAGAATCCGTTATTCTTTTTCCGGTTTTGGTCCAGGGAATTGAAAAAACCGTACCGACACTTACCCTGGATGCACGTCTATAAAGAGGATCACTGGAGCTTCCTGCAAGAAGAACAGCCTCAATACCAAGAGCAGCAGCTGATCTGAACATAGCACCAACATTTGTAGGATTCTCCACATCATCAAAAACAGCTATCCTTTTATAGTCCTTTAACAGCTCCGACATGTCAGGGAGCATTTTTCTTTTCATAAGAGAAAGTACACCTCGTGTTATATTTACACCTGTCATTTCAGCCAGAGTGTCATAATCAGCCAGGTACACAGGGATATTTTTACTATTACTATTATTATATGCTTCTTCACTTGTATGGATCAGCGTATCGAATCTTTTACACATTTCATCAGCAAGGCTATCAATCATAACAAAAGAAACAGGCTCATAGCCTGCAGCCAGAGCCCTTTCGATAACCATCGGACTTTCCACAACAAAGAGCCCCAGCTCCGGTTCATAGTAGTGAAGGAGCTGGCTTTCATTTGAACTGAAATAAAGCTCAAACTCAGGAAAACGAGGTATATTATCAGATTTATTTATTTTCATATACTGAAAATTCATGTCGGTAACCTTTTGTGAATCAGCTTTAATTATTTCTCAACACTATATATATTCTCTCGCTCTGCATTTTGGGTTTATCAAATGTAAATGCGTCGTAAGCACACGCATGACTAAAGCCTGCCATAAGAGCTGCTTCTTTAATATCTTTCGCAAAGAAAGCTCTCTGCTTATGTATCTCTGTCTCTCTTTTTATACCGTCTTTTGTTATATGCTTAAACCACAGGTAATAATAGTGAATGTGCTTATTTTCATCATAACTGTTTTTCCAGACATAGGAAAAATCCTTTAGATCTTCTTTAAAAGTATATTTGTCAAGCTGACTCTTAAAAAAATGTTCCGTCTTTAGATCAAATATCAGAAGTCCGTTTTTCTTTAAATTATCCCTGGCCGATTTCATCGTTTTAGACAGATCATCTATAGTCAGAAGATAATTCATGCTGTCGCCAACACTGAAAATAACGTCCTGTTTTTCCGACAGATGTATATCTCTCATATCCATATTGATATAATTGATATCATTTCTTTTTGCTTTTGCCATCTTCAGCATGCTCTCTGACAGATCAATACCGGTCATAGAAAAACCTTCATCTGCAAGCATCCCGGTCATCATTCCGGTACCACATCCGATTTCGGTTATTTTAGCATCAGGTGCAACTCCACCTACATATAACAGCTGAAGGATATACTGCTCCCATTCTTCATAAGGAATATTATCCATCATCCGGTCATATACAGTTGCAAAATAATTATAGCTTTCCATAATCCTTCTATATATCTAACTGAGTTATTATATCGTAGAGTTTATCTGCCAGAACCATATGCCCTTCAGCTGTAAGATGAAGAGAATCTGTTTCAGACGGATATATATACTCTGCAGAATTAAAGAATATACATCCTTTCTCTTCTGCAACAGCTTTATAGCATCTGGGAAACTCTTTGGATCTTTCTATAGCATCCTCATTAAATGAACCATAAAAAGCAGAATTTCTTATTCCACTTCCTATCTCCGGTGGAGAGATAAGTATTATCTTCGAAACAAAGCCCTGCTTTTCAGCAGTAAAAGACTTTATAACATCCACCAGCCTTCCGGCTCCTTCCGCTATTTCCGCAGGACTTAAATGAAATACAGTCTTCAGATCATTACTGCCAAGCATAAGAACAACTATATCAACCGGCTTATGAGAATTAAGACAGGGCTTAAGATAATCCAAACCATTTTTCCAGCCTTCAATCGGATCATCAGTAATAGTGGTCCGGCCATTACAACCTTCTTCAATCACTACATACTCATCACCAAGAAGTATCTGTAGTCTTCCCGGATATCTCACATCCTTTGGATATCTTAACCCTGTTTCAGGCACATATCCATATGTATTAGAATCTCCATAACAAAGAACTGTTTTAGACATAACTTTTTACTTATTAGGAATAAGTTTTTCCTTTCCACCCATATACGGCTGAAGTGCCTTTGGTATATTAATAGATCCGTCCGCATTAAGGTTATTTTCCAAAAATGCGATCAGCATACGTGGAGGTGCAACTACTGTATTATTAAGTGTATGAGCCAGATACTTATCTCCGTTTTCATCTTTAACTCTTATCTTAAGACGTCTGGCCTGTGCATCTCCAAGATTGGAACAACTTCCAACTTCAAAATATTTCTTCTGTCTTGGTGACCATGCTTCTACGTCAACAGACTTAACTTTAAGATCTGCCAGATCACCTGAGCAGCATTCCAGTGTTCTTACAGGAACATCCAGTGTTCTGAAAAGCTCCACTGTATAACTCCACATCTTGTTATACCAGTCCATTGATTCTTCAGGCTTACATATTACGATCATTTCCTGCTTTTCAAACTGATGTATACGATATATACCTCTTTCCTCTATTCCATGAGCACCTTTTTCTTTTCTGAAACATGGAGAATAACTGGTAAGTGTTAATGGGAGCTGACTTTCATCAAGCATCTTATTAATAAATCTACCTATCATGGAATGTTCACTTGTTCCTATAAGATAAAGGTCTTCTCCTTCTATCTTATACATCATAGCATCCATTTCCTCGAAACTCATAACTCCGGTTACTACATCACTACGAATCATGAAAGGAGGAATTACATAGGTAAAGCCCTTATCTATCATGAAATCACGAGCATATGTAAGTACAGCAGAATGTAATCTGGCTATATCACCAACAAGATAATAGAAGCCATTTCCTGCTACATCTCTTGCACTATCAAGATCAATTCCTGAAAATCTATCGATAATATCTGTATGGTAAGGCACTTCAAAATCAGGAACCACTGGTTCACCAAATCTTTCTACCTCAACATTTTCACTATCATCCTTTCCAACAGGAACACTTGGGTCTATAATGTTAGGAATTCTCATCATTATAGCCTTAACTTTCTCTTCAAGAACAGGTTCTTTTTCTTCAAGTTCCTTAAGAAGTGCAGCTGATTCGGCAACCTGTTTCTTGACCTCTTCAGCCTCTTCCTTCTTACCCTGAGCCATAAGCGCACCTATCTGCTTGGATATCTTGTTCTTTTCTGCTCGAATAGCATCAGCTTTAGCCTGGTTCTCTCTACGTTCTTTATCAAGCTCTATTACCTCATCAACAAGAGGAAGCTTATGATCCTGAAATTTCTTTTTAATATTTTCCTTTACTATATCCGGATTTTCACGTAAAAATTTAATGTCTATCATACTAACTCCTTTCAAACCATTTGGTTTACATAATGTAGTGTTATACGTTTAGTAATTTTAATTTTTTTACTCATATATCACATTTTTTATAATTCATCATCGTCTTCTGCTTCTACTAATTTACGAATTTCTTCATCAAGTGTTTTAGCCTTTGCAATGGCTTCCTTCTCTTCCTTCGAAAGAGCTATATAAGATTCACCCTTAATAACCTCTTTTGCATACGAGAAGCAACCTTCCTTCGAATGCATCGAGCTAATAACAAATCCTGAATTATCAGAGTTTAAAAGAGCTAAAGAATAACTAAGCTCACCGGCCATATTATCAAATGCATCATATTTAACTAAACCCATTTTATTATAGCAGGAATCAAGATGTCCTTTAAATTCTCTGTGGTCACGGGAATATCTCTTCATCCTTTTCTTAAGCTTATCCATCTCATCAAATCTGGTCAGCATAATCTGTTCCAAATCACGAGCTTTTTTTCCTCTTGTTAAAATATAATACTTTCGACTAACCTGCTGTAATTGACTATATACTAAAAATAGTAAAACACCCAGAATAATAACTAGTAAAAACAAAACAATTAATAAAATCTCAATTCTAATGCCAAACACTAATGTAGCTAATATCATTTAATCACTCCTTATAAAGCAGAGCCTGCCTTGATAATATGAACAATCCTTTCAAGATCATCATTAGAAACATATTCTATCTCAAGCTTGCCTTTCTTACCGTTGGACTTAATATTTACCTTGGAACCAATAGTATTCTTCAGATCCTCAGCAATCTGAGATAAAACTGCTTCTAAAGCAGCATCTTTGGTTTTAGTTTTTTCCTGGCCCTTATCGTCAATCTCCTTGCCAGCAAGAATATTATTTACTCCTTTAACTAACTGCTCAGTCTCACGAACACTAAGCCCTTCATCAAATACAGATAAAGCAGTCTCATACTGAACATTCTCATCTTCGATTGCAAGAAGAGCACGAGCATGACCGGTACTGATCATATCATCAATAAGCATCTGTTTAACCTTATCACAAAGTTTAAGCAGACGAAGAGAATTAGTAATAGTAGTTCTACTCTTTGAAACTCTCTCAGCCACCTCATCCTGTTTCAGATTATATACACTTATTAAGCTTTGATAAGCCAAAGCTTCTTCAACAGGATTCAGATCCTCTCTCTGAAGATTTTCGATAAGTGCAACTTCCATACGTTCTCTATCAGAGTATTCGCGTATGATAACCGGTACCTCTTTTAATCCAGCCATTCTTGCTGCACGCCATCTTCTTTCTCCGGCAATTATCTGATATCCTTTTTTACCCTTTGATACAACTATCGGTTCAATAATTCCATATTTTTTAATTGAATCAGAAAGCTCAGCCAATGCATCTTCATTAAAATCTTTTCTTGGCTGTGATGTATTAGGCTCAATTTCTGATATCTTAAGGACAGTATCAGAAGGAACCTCTTTAATTACCTCCTTTACAGCTACAGAAGCTGCTTTCTTCTTTGGAGATGATTTCTTTGGTGTACTCTTAATATCTTCATCCTCGACACCTAAAAGACTTTTCATACCACTCCCTAAAGCCATGTTATCAATTTCCTCCTAATCTATTTAAAGAAATAACTTGTTTTTTATGACCTCGTCAGCCAATCTTCTATAAGCATCAGCTCCGGTAGATCTGGGATCATAAAGATTGATTGGCTTGCCAAAGCTTGGTGCTTCTGCAAGACGTACATTTCTCGGAACAATAGTATCATATATAAGCTCATCAAGATTTTCTTTTACATTATCAACAACCTCTTGAGACAGATTATTACGTGAATCATACATAGTAAATACAACGCCCTCTATTTCCAGAGTCTTGTTAAGCTTCTTCTTAATCATATCAATTGTGTAAATCAATTGTGATAAACCTTCCAAAGCGTAAAATTCACACTGTATTGGAACAATCACAGTATCAGCTGCCGTAAGAGAATTAATAGTAAGCATACCGAGAGCAGGAGGACAGTCAATAATAATAAAGTCAAACTTCTTTCTTATATTACGAATAATATTTTTTAATACAAATTGTGGCTTATCAATATCGATAAAATCAACTTCAACTCCCGAAAGATTCTGACTAGAAGGCACAAGATTGAGATTCTCAATAACATTAATAATCATAGCTTCGCCTAAATTACAATCACCTATAAGAAGATCATATACAGACTTTTGATATGAATCCTTATCTACACCAAATCCACTGGTCATATTTCCCTGGGAATCCATATCAATAGCAAGAACCTTTTTCCCTTTTTCAGCCAGACATGCAGCGAGATTAATTGCTGTTGTTGTTTTACCAACACCACCTTTTTGATTAGCGATAGCAATAATTCTACCCATATCCAATCCTTTCAAATTTATTTATAGAAAACTTTTGTAATTATACCACTAATTCCATTTTTTATCTACATGTTTATATATGTTTCACGTGAAACATTTATATAAGCTATTAAAAAATATAGAATTGTTTCACGTGAAACATCATCAAAATGCAATAAACAATATGACACTCTGAAACACGAAGAAATATCATTTTACTAAAAATAGCTGTTTCCAAATATTACAAAATTGAGAAAATTGCTTTAGCAACGAATCAATCCGTATTTAGCTTTAATGTTAAAAGTCTGTATGCTTCCTGCCGACAGGAAAATCATATTAAACTTATGAAACCTCATCATAATTTATAAAGTTTTATAATAAGATGTTGGTGTCAAAAGTACCTTTTGACAACATATGACATACGTATTGCTCCATTGCTAAAGCAATTAGTGCCATATCTCCAGAGAAGATAAGCAAGCCTTGCTTTGCAAGTCTTGGTTCTGCTTTGCATAACGCATCCTTCGGATCCTCGATTATTGCATAATCGAGGACTGTTCTCGCAATCCTAGAAACATTCGGAAACCGCTAATTTTCTACGAAAATTGCTATTTCCTCATGTTTCAGCGTGGCATAAAATCAACAAGCTTTTCTTGCAAGCAAGAACGCTTTTTGACTTTTGACAACATCTGACATACGGATTGCTCCATTGCTAAAGCAATTCTCGCAATCCTAGAAACATTCGGAAACCGCTAATTTTCTTCGAAAATTGCTATTTCCTCATGTTTCAGCGTGTCATAAAGTCAACAAGCTTTTCTTGCAAGCAAGAACGCTTTTTGACTTTTGACACTTATGTCATTATAAATATAAAAACTAAAAACCGGAATGTTTCACGTGAAACATTCCGGTTAAAACAATTACATTCGTTCTACACAACCTATACCAAGTAGATCTAACGAATCCTTAAGAATCCTTCTAGTTATATATGTAACAAGACATCTAGAATCTCGAACATTTTTCTCATCAACAGCAATTCTGTTATCAGTATAGAATCTATTAAATGCCTGTGCAAGATCAACTGCATATCTCGCAACAACTGATGGTTCATATCTATCAGCGGCTTCAGATATAATAGAAGGAAACTTATCAATTTCCTTTAATAAATCAACTGAAGCAGTATCAGTTAAAACGTTATAATCGATATCAACAGAAGGGGCAAAATCTTCAACATTTCTAAGTATACTGGAGCATCTTGCATATGTATACTGAACATATGGTCCAGTTTCCCCTTCGAAACTTGTAATATGTTCCCACTTAAAGGAAACATCTTTAATTCTCTGGTTATATAAATCATTGAAGATAACAGCACCTACACCAACTATTCTGCTGGCTTCTTCCTTTTCCTCATCAGAAAGATCAGGATTTTTCTCATTAATTATCTCCTTAATCTTACTTATTGCTTCCTTAAGAATATCCTCAGCATATATAACATTACCACCACGTGTAGAAAGCTTTTCTCCACCAAGACTTACAAGACCATAAGGAATATGAATTAAACTATCTTTAGCCCAATCATTTCCAAGAAGTTCCATAACCTTGAAAACCTGAGCAAAATGAAGTTTTTGTTCCTGACCGGTTACATATAAACATTTAGTAAAGTTATATGTTTTCTTTCTATATTCTACAGCTGCAATATCTCTTGTAGCATAAATAGAACTACCATCATTTTTTAATATAAGACAAGGAGCCATATCATATTCAGATAGATCTACTATTTTAGCTCCTTCACTATCTTGTAATAGTCCGTGGTCTTCCAGTTCAGAAACAACATCATCTGTCATATCTCTGTAGAAGCTTTCTCCGGTGAAATGATCAAACTCCATATTCATAAGCTTATAGGTACGCTTAAATTCCTCAAGACTAATATCAAAAAACCATTTCCATATTTTTAATGCTTCTTCGTCTCCTGTCTCCATTTTATGAAACCAGGCTCTAGCCTCATCCTCAAGTTCCGGATTCTTATCAGCCTCCTCATGGAAAAGAACATATATTCTCATAAGTTCTTCTATTCCTTTTTCTTTTATAGCTTCTTCAGAACCCCAATTCTTATATGCAACTATAAGTTTACCAAACTGTGTTCCCCAATCACCCAAATGATTTATTCTTTCAACATTATATCCAAGCTTAGTAAAAATCTTATATAAAGAATTACCTATAACAGTGGTACGAAGATGACCAACATGGAAATTCTTAGCTACATTAGGAGAAGAGTAGTCTATACAAATAGTTTTACTATTTCCTTCATCTGAAGAACCATATGAATCCTCTATACTTCTTTCGATAACACCCTTTGCATATGCATCCTTTTTAGTAAAAAAATTAATATATGCACCCTGAACTTCTATTTTTTCTATATAATCTGGGCATGCTATGCTATCCTTTATATCAGCCGCTATCTGTTGAGGTGCTTTTCTAAGTTCCTTTGCAAGTCTAAAACATGGAAATGCATAATCACCAAGTTCAGGCTTAGGAGGCTGCTCAAGGAATTGTTCTATTTGATTCTTATCAAGAACATCAATAGCATTATCGAGTAAAGTTATTATTTTATCTTTCATTTCAATCTCCATTATTTTAATTAGTTAATATCTATACAAGTATCATGTATATTGTATAATTAATCATTAAGAAATGCTTCAAGATCTATAAACTCATCATCTTCATCATTATCCGAATCAGATGAAGCATTATATTCATCAGCTGTTTCCTTATTGATGTATTTTATTTCTATATCTCCTGAATAAATCTTTTGAATAACCTTTTTAGCTTTAATCAATCGATTAATTCTTTTTGCAATATTACGAAGATAAGCAGTTTCTTCTTCTATACGATCTTCTAAATAATCCTGTGAATTTGTTAATTCTTCTATTTCTGAAATAATTTTAGTTTCTTTATCATTTATATTTCTTTTTTCAGGAATAGGGCTAAAAACATTTTTTCTAAAATCATTACCTTGTGAGTATATACTTTTTGTTCTATTTAACTCATCAAGCTTTATATTTATTTCAAATAGTTTTTCTTTATATTCCTGTAACCTGGCTTCATGCTGTGAAAAGAGCTTATTAAAATATGTTAAGGTTTCTTCGTTTGAATCTGATATATATTTAAATTCACTTATCATATTACTTATCCTCTTTCTTATTTTGTTCAGCTTCCTTCTGAAGTTCTTTATTTCTTCTGGCATCTCTTTTGATTGGATAATACTTGATATTTTTCTTAGTATCCTTAGCCACCTGCCACCTATGTACTATAACAAGTATTATTATCAGGAGTACAGAGATAATAAGAATAATTAATATCTTGATTATCAACCAAACATATTCTATTATTTCTTTATCTTTTTCTTCAGGCTTTACACGATCTCTCAAAGCATCCGTAGAAGACGCCGTTATTGATGGAATAGTAGTAGTAATATCTGTAAAACCTATTACCTCGTCATTATAAACAAATTCTATTTTACCGGCAACTGACTGTTCCGGTTTAGCATAATAGGTTATCCTTTTTAATATATCCTCATCATTTATATATGATCTTGTATAAAAAGAATAATTATGGTTTACATAATATTTTAACAACTCATGATTCATATCATTATAATAATTGTCAAGAATCAGAATATCTTCTTTATTATTTTCGTTAATATCATAATTAAACAGAGGTTTACATAATCTATATTTGTTAAAACAAAACTCATCAACTTTAATTGTATCTAAATATGATTCAGTAGTAGGGTCACATTTTAATACAACAGTACAAAGCCTTCTACCGTCTTTTTCAGCATATGAAATGAGAGTAGCTAGAGAGGTTTCTGTATAACCGGTTTTTCCACCTGTACAATGCTCGTAATAATATTCACCATTTCCCTCGTAGATCAGCCTGTTTTCCTGCCAAAGAACTCTTTCTTCATTTTTATTAGTTTTTGGAATCTCATAACTCTGAGATGAGATAAGCTTTTTAAACTCCGGATACTGATATGCAGCTATACCTATTAAAGCCATATCATAGGCTGTAGTATAATGATCTTCATTTTGTAGACCGTTAGGATTTACAAAATGTGAGGATCTACATCCAAGTTCTCTTGCAGTCTGATTCATCATATCTGCAAAGCCTTCGGTAGATCCACCTATATATTCTGCAATAGTAAGAGCACATTCATTTCCGGAATTAAGCATCATACCATAGAGAGCATCTCTCAGAGTAAGCTTTTCCCCTGATGCAAGACCTATAGAGGAACTTCCTTCTTCAACCTGTTTCATTACATTATCAGATACTGTAAGAACATCATTTACGTTACCATTTTTAACAGCAAGCAGGCAGGTTAGTACTTTTGTTATGCTGGCAGGATACCTTTTATCATAAGCATTCTTTTCATATAATATATCACCGGTATCCATATCCATGACAATAGCTGACTGAGCATTTATCTTTGGAGCATCTGAAGGAATAAACTCTGCATCAGTTGCACTTGCATTTCCCGGAATAGAAGAAGCTTCTTTATTTCTTGCTTCAACGGGAATATTTATAAAAGAACATATAATAACAGCTAATAATATAACTGAAATAATCTTTTTATATTTTGTTAACATTCTACAATCCTTTGAATAAAATCACAGTATCCTTAATTATCCTACTTTTTCATTAAAAGTACAACAGCTTTTTGACTTTCACTAATAAATACGCTATATTATTGTTTCAAACTATAAATCTATCATAGTATACTTTGTTGTACATAATTTGTAATTATATACTCATGAATCACGCTAGTGATTTTCTAAATTCTTTGAGACACCTTCTGCGAGTTAAAAACCGCTCGGCTTTAACTCGTCCAAATGCCCTTTATCATATAAGGAAGGCATTTGGACTTCAAACAATATCGCTCGCGGTATAACTCGCGAAGCTATCTCTTCGAATTTGACGAAAATCAAGCTATCGATTCATTGAGTATATAATCACAAATTATGTATATACGTATCGTCGCGAGCAAGCTAACGTTGCAGGACACGAGTGTATGCCTGAGAGACCGTTTCGGGTCTCGGCGCTTAGCGATTCAGACATCTGCTTTGGCAGGTGGCTGAGAGCTTAGCGAGCGAAGCGACCGCTAGGGGTACCCGAACCGTACGAGAGTAGAGTCTCTCAGGTATATCATCTCGTGACTGCAAGTCAAGCTTGCCGCGGAAATAATCTAAAATAGTATACATTAGGAGAATATTATGAGACTGAGAAATATACCCGGTGCACGTGAAGCTATTGCCGAAAGTCCTTTTGTTGTTCATGATGAAGAAAGTATGAAAGGAAAATGGCACGACTTTTTTGGAAATGATAACCCTATTCATATTGAAATAGGAATGGGTAAGGGTACCTATATAATGGAATCCGCTAAAAGAAACCCTAACATAAACTATATTGGAATTGAAAAGTATTCGAGTGTTCTTCTTAGAGCTCTGGAAAAAAGGGAAGAGGAGAGTAATCTGAATAATCTCATCTTTATTAGAATGGATGCAGAATATATAGAAAATGTATTTGCTCCTGATGAAGTGGATAATATTTTTCTTAATTTTTCTGATCCCTGGCCAAAAGACAGAAATGCAAAAAGAAGACTTACCTCTACCAGATTTCTTGATAGATATGAACACATAATGAAAAAAAGTGGAAAAGTAACTTTCAAAACAGATAATAATGATCTTTTTGATTTTTCATTGGAATCTGCAAAAGAAAAAGGATGGGAGATTGTTATTATGACAAGAGATCTCCATAAATCTGAATATAACGAAGGAAATATAATGACTGAATATGAAAAGAAGTTTTCTGGACTTGGTCATAAGATAAATATGATGGTTATAAAGATGCCATAATAGGAAGTAAATTATAATTTATTCTTCATTAATTATTCTTCCTGTAAATCTAATAAATATAACACCTGCTGCTGCTATGATCCAGACCAGTATCTGATAATTTGAGATGATTCCAATATGAGATTCTCGAAGATATTCAAGACCCGTTTTAGCTGCAGCAGATAGTAATAGTGTGATTGAAGCAACTGTAAGCTTTTTATCAGATTTAAAAAATAGTATTATACCTATTATAAATATAACTATAAAAACAACGGTTTCCGTAAGCTGTATAGGAAAATAACTTATATTTCCCTTTGAGGCATATGTAATATTTATAACTCCATTGTATGGAATTCCATTGCAGCAGCCTGCTATATGGCATCCTATTTTTGAAAGTCCATACATCAATGGTGAAACAATTATCCATGCAGATAATGATTCTTTTAAATGATCTCTATGAATAAGTGCAGAAGCAGAAGCTCCTATCAATAGTCCAAGCGCACCTCCTGCTCCTACAAATCCAACCTTTCTTATATCTCCCGAAAGAACGATTGAAGTAACAGCTGAACAAACGATAATAGAAACAAATGTAAGTATAGCTGTTAATAAAATAGTCTCATTTTTAACTCCGGATTTTTTCATCATAAAACAGGCAATAAACATGCCTGTTATTATTGATAAAAATACTATTGGTCCATAAAATGTATATTCTAATTCCGGAATATAAATATTCAAAACATACTCCTTACAAATGGTAAAACACTATCTAAAGAATCACTGTGGACATTGTCTGAGACATGAAATACATGAAGCTATAAATACAATTATTGCTATTATAACTAAGGCAAGTATTACCAGATATATAATCATTAATATCTTTCCAAATTTATTACGCTTATACATAGCTCTTACAACTATCATTAATACCCAGGCTGCAAGATGTGAAGAACCAATTATAATAGAACAAAGTGAAGATAAAAATGATACTTCATCATCACTACTACTACCATTTGACGAATCTCCAAATACTATCATTATAATAAATGTAATTAGTGGAATAACAAACATACATACAGCAGAAATAATACATAAAATATTCGCTGCATTATTATCATCTTTTGATATTTGCGGATTATTTATTTGTGGATTGTTATTCTGTGGATAATTATTCTGATAATTATTCTGCATCGGAATATTCTGTTGTGGAATATTTTGATGTGGAATACTTTGTTGTGGAATTCCCTGTTGTGGCATATTTTGATGCGGAGTATTCTGTTGTGGAACATTCTGCTGTGGAGCATTATAATACATTTGTTGATTATTATTCTGATAATTACTATTTTGGAAATTATTATTCTGATAGCTATTTTCCATAAATATACAGCCTTTCTTGAAATTAGAGGGAGTTGTCGAAGAAAACGAATCAATCCGTATGTCACATAGATGATTATAATAAAAGAGACTGAATATTTCCAGTCTCTCTTATTATGTATAATACAACTTATCTGTTATATCTTTTTGGATATATAACAACCTTACGATATGGTTCTTCACCTTCTGACTTTGTTGTTACATATTTATCATTTTGAAGTGTTGAATGAATTATTCTTCTTTCATATGGATTCATAGGCTCAAGTGAGAATGATCTTCTTGATTTCTTAACCTTAAAAGCAATATTTTTAGCCAGATTCTCAAGAGTTTCTCTACGTCTCTCACGATAATTCTCTGTATCAAGCTTAACTCTTATATAAGTATCACTCTTCTTATTTACATAGAGACTAATGAGATACTGAAGTGAATCAAGTGTCTGTCCACGCTTTCCTATGATGATTCCCATTTCAGGACCTTCAACATCTATATTCATAGTTCTTGTCATTTTATCAAGAGTAATATCAATAGATGCCTCCATTTCCATTGCTGCAAAAAGCTTCTCAAGATACTGCTTTGTTTCATCAATGATTGAATCATCTATTTCAGCAGGTTCAGTAAACTCTTCCTTCTTAACTTCCTTCTTTGGTTCCTTCTTTTCAGGAGCTTTATATTCTTCTTTAACTTCCTTTTTCTCTGGAGCCTTCTCCTTAATCTCTTCTTTTTCTACTGGAGCCTTAACAGGAGCTGCTTTCTTAGGCTCTGCTTTCTTACTGCTCTTATTACCCTTTTTTACATTTGATAATATATCTTCTATATCATCACTAACTTCTTTTTTTGCTTTTGCTTTTATTACAGCCGGTTTTGAACCAAGTCCTAAAAATCCGCTGCTTCCTTTATTTACTATCTCGATATCAAGTTCTGAACTTGCTATACCGAGTGTTGTAGCTGCTTCGATGATTGCATCATCAACAGTCTTTCCAGTAAATTCTCTAAATTCCATAACTTTTTTATACCCCTGAGTCATTGAAGCGCTTTACCGCATTTGCTTTATCTGCAAGTGAACCCTTCTTTGGACTTCCTTTTTTTATTTCTGTTTCTTCTACTTCCGTATTGTCAGAATTATAACCATCATAATTCTTTAAATTCATATTTCCATACTTATTTATATTCTTATTTCCTGATCCTGTACTTCCTTCCTGTTCAGGAGCCTGACCGGTAGCAGCTTCCATAAACCTTTCTGACAAGGTTTTCTTTCCACTTGCTTTTCTCTTAGCTGTAGCTTTCTCAGCCTTTTCCTTCTGCTTCTCTATTATTTTTTCCATATCAACATGGTTATAATAAATATTTGTGAATACAGTAATAAGGAAACTGATAAATGCTGATGTTGCCCAATAAATACCAAGACCTGCAGGTGCACTTACTGTTACTATGAAGGACATAATAGGCATAAAATACATAGATCTCTTCATAGATTTCATCTGGGCATCCTGCTGTGGATCACCTGTTTCAGCCATAGGCATAACAAGCATAGCAAGAAGCTGACACACAAAAGAAGCAATAGGTATAACAATAGCAGGTGTCAGTTTAAAACCCGGAGCTTCGGTAAGATTTATACCAAATATAAATGAATTAACCTTTTCAATTGCATCCTTATTCTGAGCAATTGCTGTACCAACATCAGGATTTGCATTAAACAGATCAGTAAGCTTCATAAACAGATTATCATTACATTTATAAAGAATATCTATTATCTGTTCAATTATTACTTTACCTTCTTTAGTACTAAAGTCAGTAGATGCAGAAAATTCTGTAAGTTTAGAAGCAACTCTTGTAATATTATTACTCTTATCATTTACAAATTCTGTAAGAATACTATATGCACCATCTGTTTTTGATATAGCATTAACTATAGGATCGTATAAAGCATGAATCTTCGGTACATATGAAGGTATATTCTGAATAACATTGTAAAGTCCCATAAATATAGGAAACTGAAGCAGAGAAGTAAGACAACCCTGAGTCATCTTTATACCATACTTTTCCTGAAGTTCTCTGGTTTCTCTCTGCTGGGCAAGCATAGATTCCTGATCCTTCTTACCCTTATACTTCTTTGTAATCTTATTAAATTCAGGTTTTAAATACTGTTGAATCTTAGATGATTTTGTCTGCTTTAAATTGAATGGAAAAAGAATCAATCTCATAACCAAAGTAAATATAACAATACTTAGAGCTATTGATTCAACACCCATTCCATTAAAGAAAATATAGATAGCATTAAATATTTTTCCAAGTAACCAAGTTACCGGACCCATTATAATGCCGGTATTCTGTGTTAAGATCATTACGAACTCCTCTATGGAACCGGATCATACCCTCCTTTGTTAAATGGATTACATCTGAGTATTCTCCATACTGCAAGTAATGTTCCTTTAAAAAAACCATATTTTTCATAAGCCTGAATAGCATATTCAGAGCATGTGGGGTAAAAAATACAGGTTCCATGTCCCTTTAGATGCGACAAATGTTTTCTGTAGAATTTAATAATAGTTATACATATATTCTTCATAACACATTATTAATAGGTAGAAATTAATATAAAACTATCAAATCTTTATTTTATGATTACGACATAAATGCAGGAAAGCACTTTCTATTTCATGAAAGTTCTTTCCTTTTGCCGTATTACGGGCTACAACAACTATATCGTAGCCGGGCTTTATATTATTTCTATTTAATCTATAACTCTCCCTTATAAGTCGAGTTATTCTATGTCTTACAACACTGTTTCCGACCTTTTTACTCACAGAGATTCCAATTCTACTGTACACCCGGTCGTTTTCTTTGATGTACATCACTAAATACTTATTAGCCAACGATTTTCTGTGGTTATACACCTGGCTATACTCTCTAGAGTTCTTAAGCGAAATAATATTTTTCATAAATCACTTAAACTGTAAGAGATTTTCTACCCTTTGCACGTCTGGCTGAAAGAACCTTACGTCCATTAGCAGTACTCATTCTCTTTCTGAATCCATGTACCTTAGATCTCTGTCTTTTTTTAGGCTGAAATGTCATCTTCATAATATTTTTCTTCCTTTCTTATTATTTTTTGCCATAAGGGCAAATCTACATCATTTTACTTTTATAGTTGAAAAAAGTCAAGTAAATTAAGCGTTTGAAGGCTTTCACTTATTAACAAAAATTTTTTTCGTTAACATAAGTTATGCACATTTTGTTTATTAATTGTTGATAACTTACTCATTTTCTGTTTATTTTCATGTTAATAATTTAAAAAATACTTATTTTTACAATATTTTCACATTTTCACAATTAACAATTTTTTATGCACAAATTTACATAATCATAAAATAAACCATCTCTTAAAAACTTGTTAAAAGCATTACTTTGTAGTAGAATATAGAAGTGCATTTTTGCGCTTTTTTATGGTGCCAAGATTTTAGCAAAAGTAGGATATTAAAATGAAAAATCAGATTATTAGCAATTGGAATCAGATATTAAATATACTTGAAACACATTATGATGTATCCAATATTATTATTGAAACCTGGATACGTCCTTTAAGCATTTATGATATAAAAGACAATACTATCTATTTTTATGTTGATGAAAAAAGAGGAAAGCATGGAGTAGATTATCTTCGTAATAAAGGCTATGATATGTTTCTTCTTTCATCTATAAGAGAATTCTTTAATGATTCATCCATAGAACTTGTAATAGATGAAAAATATAAATTCATAGTTAATGAAGGTGATGATTCTGATCAGTCTATATCTATAGACTCTCCTTACAGTGCTGATTATTATGCTGCTGTAAAGAAAAGTAATCTTGACCCAAATTACACATTTGAAAATTTTGTCATAGGCGAAAGTAACAGACACGCTTATGCTACATGTACGGCTGTTGCCGATCTTCCAAGCCAGGATGCTCTTAATCCACTGTTTTTATATGGTGGATCAGGACTGGGTAAAACTCATCTCATTCAGTCGATAGCACATTTTATATTGCAGCATAATCCTTCAATGAATGTTCTTTATGCTTCATCTGAAAAATTCACAAATGATATTATTACTGCTATTCAAAATAATAAAACCGAAGAATTTCGCCAGAAATATCGTCAGGTTGATGTACTTATAATAGATGATATTCAGGAAATTATAGGAAGAGAAAGAACTCAGCAGGAGTTTTTCAATACATTTAACTTCTTATATGAAGAAAAAAAGCAGATAATTCTTTCATCAGATAGACCTCCAAAGGAAATGAAACATCTTGAGGAAAGACTTCGTTCAAGATTTGAGTGGGGTGTTCCTATAGATATTCAGGCTCCTGATTATGAAACAAGAGTTGCTATACTTCATAATAAAGCAGATAAACTGGGTCTGAGCGGACTTCCGGAATATGCGTTTAATTATATAGCAGAAAATCTTTATTCAAATGTCAGACAGCTTGAAGGTGCTCTTAATATTATTAAAATGTACCTTAAAATAAATAATATTAATCTCCATTACGACAATAAAAATGATGAAGAATTTAAAAATGAAATAATGGATACTATCAAAGATGCCTTAAAGGATCTTATATCTAAAGATTCAGATGTTAGTATTACCCCTGATAAGATATTATCAACAGTTTCTGAACATATGAATGTTAGTATAAATGATATCCAGTCTACAAAAAGAAGTAAGGATATAGCTATTGCACGTCAGACTGTTATGTATCTATGCCGCAATATGACTGATAAAAGCCTTCAGTCTATAGGAGAAACTGTTGGAGGAAAAGATCACGCTACAGTTTATAACGGTATTAAGAGAATAGAAGAAAAAATAAAGAAGGATGCAAGCTTCGAAGCTGATATAAATGCGGTAATTAATAAGCTTAATCCACAACAATAAAAATCCTTAAACATTATTTTTATACAATTATAAACATCTGTAATTGGCTTAAATAAATGTTTTAAAGGCTATTTCAACAAATCAACAATCCTTATTACTATTAGTACTAATTATATTTATATATTTTATTATAAAAAGGCGCCAATATATTAAGAGGAGAACCAATAATGAGAATCAAATGTAAAAAAAGTAATCTTCAGTCAGGAATAAATATAGTATCAAAGGCTGTAGCTTCAAAAACTACAAAACCTATTCTTGAGTGTATACTTCTTGAAGCAAAAGGAGGAGAGCTTAAGCTCACTGCTAATAATCTTACTTTAGGAATAGAAACATTTATAGAATGTACTATTCTGGAAGAAGGAGTTATAGCTTTAAATGCAAAGCTTTTCTCTGATATTATAAGAAAGCTTCAGGATAGTGAAATAGATATAGAAACAAATTCAGATTATAAAACCATAATAACCTGTGAAAAATCCAGATTTAATATTCCTTGCTGGACCGGTGAAGAATTTCCTGAACTTACATCTGTTGATAAAGAAAAGAGTATTGTTATATCACAGCTTGGACTTAAGGATATTATTAGACAGACTATTTTTTCAGTATCAGATAATGAAAATTCAAAGCTTATGAGTGGTGAGCTTTTTGAAGTAAAGAATAATGAGCTTTCAGTAGTATCTCTGGATGGTCATAGAATTTCTATGAGAAAAATTGCTCTTAAGGGTGATAATTCAGATGTAACAGCTGTTGTTCCAGGTAAAACTCTTCAGGAAGTAAGTAAAATAATAAGTGGAGAAGCTGATCAGGATGTTACACTTTATTTTGCAGATAGAAATATCAGCTTTGAATTTGACAGAACAAGAGTTGTTTCAAGACTTATAGAAGGTGAGTATTTTAAAATAGCACATATGCTTACTATGGATACTGATCTTATGATAAAGGCTAACAGAAATGAACTTATCGGTTGTATAGACAGAGCTTCTCTTCTTATTCAGGAAACAGATAAGAAGCCTATCATTGTAAGTATAAAAAATGATAATAATTTATATATCAGACTTGATACAAATATTGGATCTTTGAATGAAGAAATGGAAATAGAAAAGGATGGCGGAGAGATAGTAATAGGATTTAATCCTTCATTTATCATGGATGCACTCAGAGTAATAGATGATGATAAAGTAAATATTTATATGAAGGATTCAAAGAGTCCCTGCCTTATAAAGGATGTTGAAGGAAGTTTTATTTATATCATACTTCCTATAAATATAAATCCGGATGCTTATTAAATAACTCGAAAAATTCCCGACTCGTTCCGGAAAAGTCACTCTCTGGGAATTTTTCTCGAAGGAAATAAAATGGAAATAACTATAAGAGATGGTGAAGAATTCATAAAGCTTGGACAGGCTCTTAAAAAAGCAGGTCTTGTTTCATCCGGAGTAGATGCAAAAATGGTTATTCAGGATGGACTGGTTAAGGTAAATGGTGAAGTAGATACCAGAAGAGGTAAGAAGCTTTATCCCGGAGACAGCTTTGAATATGATGGTCAGTTTGTAACTGTAAAATAAGATAATAGTATGTATGTAGAATCTCTTGCTTTAAAAAATTTCAGAAATTACAAAGAGCTGGATATTAACTTCAGTAAAAATATTAATATATTATATGGTGATAATGCTCAGGGAAAAACAAATATACTTGAAGCAATTTATTTAGCAGCTACTACTAAGTCACATAGAAATTCAAAGGATAAGGATATTATTAGTTTCGGCCAGGAAGAGTCACATATAAGGCTTCTTCTCAAAAAAAGAGATGTTGGTCACAGGATAGATATGCATCTCAGAAAGAACCAGACAAAGGGTGTTGCTATAGATTCTATCCCAATAAGAAGATCTACAGAGCTTTTTGGACTTATAAATATAATCATGTTTTCACCTGAAGACCTTTCCGTAGTTAAGAATGGTCCTGGTGAAAGAAGACGCTTTATGGATATGGAGATATGCCAGTTAAGCAGGATATATTATAGTAATCTGCTTAAATATAATAAAGTGCTTGATCAGAGAAATAATCTTCTAAAACAGATATATTTTAATCCTTCAAATAAGGATACACTTGATGTATGGGATGATCAGCTGGTGGAAGCAGGTATATCAATAATAAATGAACGTAAGAACTTTATAGAAATGATAAACAACATAATAAATGATATTCATAAAGGGATTACTTCAGAAAAAGAAAAAATAGAAATTAAATATGAGCCAAATGTAGAAGCTGAATCATTTAAAGAGGTTATTAGTAATAAAAGACAGATGGATATAAAAAATACTGTTACTATGACAGGACCTCACAGAGATGATTTTGGTATATTTATAAATGGAAATGATGTAAGAGTATATGGTTCTCAGGGTCAACAGAGAACAGCTGCTCTTTCACTTAAGCTTGCAGAGATAGAACTTGTAAAAAAAATAATAAATGATAATCCTATACTTCTCCTGGATGATGTTATGTCCGAGCTGGATTCAAAAAGAAGAGATGCTCTTCTTGAACAGATAAAGGATATACAGACTATCATAACCTGTACAGGATATGATGATTTCATCAGACAAAGAGTTGAAGTAGATAAGATATATAAAATATCTGAAGGAAGAATTATTTAAAAAATATAAATTGTTTCGTCAAGGAGAAAAAATATGTCAGAGGAACAGATGCAGGGTGAATATGGTGCCGATCAGATCCAGATTCTTGAAGGTCTTGAAGCAGTCAGAAAAAGACCCGGAATGTATATAGGAAGTACTTCTACAAGAGGACTTCATCATCTGGTATATGAGATAGTTGATAATGCTGTTGATGAAGCATTAGCAGGCTATTGTTCAGAAATTGAAGTATATATAAATGAAGATAACTCTATTACTGTAATAGATAATGGTCGTGGAATACCTGTAGGTATACAGGCAAAGGCTGGAAGACCTGCAGTTGAAGTTGTATTTACTGTTCTTCATGCCGGAGGAAAGTTCGGTGGTGGAGGATATAAGGTATCAGGAGGACTTCATGGTGTTGGTTCTTCTGTTGTTAATGCGCTTTCAGACTGGCTTGAGGTTGAGGTTTCCCGTGAAGGAAAAATATTTAAACAGAGATATGAACGTGGAAATATCTGCTATGATCTTAAGGTTATAGGTGACAGCGATAAAACAGGAACCAAGGTTACATTTAAACCTGATGGAACTATATTTGATGACCTTATTTATGATTATAATACTCTGAGAGTAAGGCTTCGTGAGACTGCATTTCTTACAAAGGGTCTTAGAATATCAATAACTGATCTAAGACCACCTGTAAAAGAAGAAAGTGAGTCTGATGAAGAATTTAAAGAAAGAAGTGAAAACTGGGAGCCTAAGTCAGAATCCTTCCACTATGAAGGTGGTATAAAGGAATTTGTACAGTATCTTAATAAACATAAAACCGCTATATATAACGATGTTATATATTGTGAGGGAGAAAAAGAAGGAATATATGTTGAGGTTGCACTTCAGCACAATAATTCCTATAACGAAACAGTTTACAGTTTTGTTAATAATATTATTACTCCTGAGGGAGGAATGCATCTGACGGGATTCAGATCTGCCATAACAAAGGTTTTCAATGATTATGCCCGTAATACAAAGATGCTTAAGGAAAAGGATGATAATCTGTCAGGTGAGGATTTAAGAGAAGGTCTTACAGCTATTATAAGCGTTAAGATAGAGGATCCTCAGTTTGAAGGTCAGACTAAACAGAAGCTGGGAAATGCACCGGCCAGAACTGCAGTTGAATCTCTTATGAATGAACAGCTTGTTTATTTCCTTGAGCAGAATCCTTCTGTAGCAAGAGCAATAGTTGATAAAGCTATTACAGCTCAGAGAGCAAGAATTGCAGCAAGAAAAGCAAGAGATGTTGCAAGAAAGAACAATCTTACAGAAGGTATGTCACTACCGGGTAAGCTGGCAGATTGTTCAGATAAGGATCCTAAGAATTGTGAGATATATATAGTCGAGGGAGATTCTGCCGGTGGTTCAGCTAAGACCGCCCGTAACAGAGCTACTCAGGCTATACTTCCTCTTAGAGGAAAGATATTGAATGTAGAAAAGGCACGTATCGATCATATCATGGAAAATAAAGAAATCCAGGCTATGATAACTGCATTTGGTACAGGAATACATGAGAATTTTGATATAGAAAAGCTTCGTTATGACAAGATAATCATCATGACAGATGCCGATGTGGATGGAGCTCATATAGCTACATTACTCTTAACATTTTTCTATAGATTTATGCCTGAACTTATTCGTCAGGGTCATGTATATCTTGCTCAGCCGCCTCTTTACAGACTTGAGAAGAATAAGAAATTCTGGTATGCCTACAGTGATGATGAGTTGGCTTCAATAATTGAAGAAGTAGGCCGTGATCAGAATAATAAAGTACAGAGATATAAAGGTCTTGGTGAGATGGATGCCGACCAGCTCTGGGATACAACCATGGATCCTGAGAAGAGAATCCTTCTTCGTGTAGCTATGACAGGAGAGGATGAGGCAGAAGTAGATATGACTTTTAATGTTCTTATGGGAGACAATGTAGAACCCCGCAAGAAGTTCATAGAAGAAAATGCAAAATTCGTGAAGAATTTGGATATATAATGCAGAGGAAGGACCCACGAAGTGGGAGGTATCCTTGCAAAGCCAAAGGTAGGACCCGCGAAGCGGGAGGTACCCTTGGCAAAAGTAAAAAAGCTCCTGCAAGGGAGCAGCAGGGGCTGCTCGCTGGAAGGAGCTGGATTGTGAAGCCAAAGGAAGGAAATAAAAGATGTCAGACGACGATAAGATTTTTGACAAACCTCACGATGATGTGAAGGAAGTTGATCTTAAAAAAACTATGGAGAATTCTTATATAGACTATGCTATGTCGGTTATTGCATCCCGTGCACTACCGGATGTTCGTGATGGACTTAAACCTGTTCAGAGAAGAATTCTTTATTCAATGATAGAACTTAATAATGGTCCGGATAAGCCGCATCGTAAATGTGCCCGTATCGTTGGTGATACCATGGGTAAATATCACCCACACGGAGACAGCTCTATATATGATGCCCTTGTTAAGCTTGCTCAGGATTGGAATACCAGATATCCACTTGTAGATGGACATGGTAACTTTGGTTCTATGGATGGAGATGGTGCAGCTGCCATGCGTTATACAGAAGCACGTCTTACTAAGATTTCCATGGAAATGCTGGCTGATATAAATAAGGATACAGTTGATTTTATTCCTAACTTTGATGAAACAGAGAAGGAACCAGTTGTTCTTCCTTCACGTTATCCTAATCTTCTTGTTAATGGTACCTCAGGTATTGCTGTTGGTATGGCTACAAATATACCTCCTCATAATCTTCGTGAGGTAGTTGGAGCCGTTGTTAGAATAATTGATAATCGTATAGCTGATAAAGAAACAGATATAGAGGAAATCATGGACATAGTAAAGGGTCCGGATTTTCCTACAGGAGCAGAAATCCTCGGAAGAAGAGGAATTGAAGAAGCTTACAGAACCGGTCGTGGAAAGATAAAAGTAAGAGCTATCTCAGAGATAGAGCCTATGGCTAAGGGAAAGCAGAGAATAGTAATCACTCAGCTTCCTTATATGGTTAATAAAGCCCTTCTTATTCAGAAAATAGCTGATCTTGTAAAAAATAAAAAGGTTGAGGGAATAACTGATTTAAGAGATGAATCCTCAAGAGAAGGAATGAGAATTGTTATAGAACTTCGTCATGATGTAAATGCGAATCTCCTTCTCAATAATCTGTATAAACATACACAGCTGGAGGACACATTTGGCGTAAATATGCTTGCTCTGGTTGATAATCAGCCAAGAGTTCTGCCTCTTCCTGATATGCTTAAGTATTATATACGTCATCAGGAGGATGTTGTTACAAGAAGAACAAAATTCGAGCTGAATGCAGCTGAGAAGAGAGCTCATATAGTTGAAGGTCTCCTTATAGCTATTGATAATATTGATGAAGTTATCAAGATAATCAGAGCTGCAGCAAATGTAAATGAAGCTAAAGTAAAGCTCATGGAAAGATTTAATCTTACAGATGCTCAGGCTCAGGCTATCGTTGATATGCGTCTTCGTGCTCTGACAGGTCTCGAAAGAGATAAGCTGGAGGCTGAGTATAAAGAGCTTCAGGAGAAGATTGCTTATCTTAAGAGCATTCTTGCTGATGAAAAAATGCTTCTGTCTGTAATAAGAGATGAAATGCAGATTATAGCAGATAAATACGGTGATGACAGACGTACGATAATAGGTCAGGCTGTTGAGGACTTTACAGATGAAGACCTTATAGATGATGAGCCTGCAGTTCTTACTATGACACATTTCGGATATGTTAAGAGAATGTCTGTAGATAATTTCCATGCTCAGAACAGAGGTGGAAAGGGCATCAGAGGTATTCAGACTATAGAGGATGATTTTATAGAGGATCTTCTGATGACAACTACTCTTAATAATATACTTTTCTTTACGAACAAGGGACGTGCTTTCAGATTAAAGACCTATCAGATACCTGAGGCAGGAAGAAATGCCAGAGGTGTTGCTATGGTCAATCTGCTTCAGCTTGAAGCCGGTGAACACGTGTCTGCAGTAGTTCCAATCAGGGAATTTACCGAGAACAAATATTTTATAATGGTAACAAAGAAGGGTCTTATTAAGAAGACTCCTCAGATGGATTTCAAGAATATACGTAAGAACGGTATTATTGGAATCAGTCTTCGTGAAGACGATGAACTCATTGAGGTTAAGACAACAGATAATACCAGAGATATATTTATGGTTACGAAGAATGGTATGTGTATAAGATTTAAGGATACTGATATCAGAAGCACAGGACGTTCATCCATGGGTGTAATTGGTATGAATCTGGAGCATGGCGATGAGATAGTCGGTATGCAGATGAATACACAGGGTGAGAAGCTGCTTATCGTTACCGAAAAGGGTATGGGTAAGAAGACTGATATAGCAGAATTCCATGTTCAGAGACGTGGAGGTAAAGGACTTAAGTGCTATAAGATTACAGAAAAGACCGGAAATGTAATGGGCGTCAAGGCTGTAAATGATAATCATGAGATAATGATGATCACAACAGAAGGAATCATTATTCAGCTCAGATGTGATGAGATATCAACCTACAGCCGTGTTACATCAGGTGTTAAGCTGATAAATATCAAGGAAGGTGTAACCGTTGCACAGATAGCTAAGGTTCGTGATGAGGCTATGACTTCTAATGATGATGAATTAAAGGATGATGTTGTAGAGGAAACAATTGACGATTCAGATAATAAAGAAGAATCAACCAGTGTAGAGGAATAAAAATGGAAGAGCTTAGAGAAAATATAGATTCCTTATCTCATACCGGAACTATGGAGAATATATTAATAGCTGTAATATACTGGCTCGCTGTTATTGTTGTAATACTATTTGTATTTTATATTGCTGTAAAGATAAATAATTACAGACTGTATAAAAGGAACAGCAAGGTTGAGCTGGATGACTTTCTGGATTAGATAAAGGTATCAGTAAAATATGAGAGAAATTGACGTAAATAAAATAACTATGGCCGTAAAAGATATGTGTATATCCGCGAATCTTGAGCTGTCAGAAGAGATGAAAAATGCTATAGCCGGAGCGTATGAAAAAGAAAGTGCTCCTCTGGCAAAGCAGATACTTGGACAGCTTCAGGAAAACATGGATATTGCTAAAGAAGACAGGATACCTATATGTCAGGATACGGGTATGGCTGTTTTCTTTGTTGAAATCGGTCAGGATGTTCATATATCAGGTGGTGACCTGACAGAAGCAATAAATGAAGGTGTCAGACAAGGCTATACAGAAGGCTATCTTCGTAAATCTGTAGTAAGTGATCCTCTTATCAGGGAAAATACTAAGGATAATACCCCTGCAATCATTCATTATGAAATAGTTAGTGGAGACAGCCTTAAAATCACTATAACCCCTAAAGGCTTTGGAAGCGAAAACATGAGTGTTTTAAAAATGCTTAAGCCGGCAGATGGTATAGAAGGCGTAAAACAGGTGGTTATTGATGCGGCTAAAAATGCCGGTCCGAATGCATGTCCTCCATTTGTAATAGGAGTTGGAATAGGCGGAGACTTTGAGCTTGTTGCAAAGCTGGCAAAAAAGGCACTTACCAGAGAGCCCGGAAGTCATAATCCAATTACGTATATAGCAGACCTGGAAAAAGAGCTTTTAGAATCTATAAATAAGCTTGATATAGGACCTGCCGGACTTGGTGGAGATACGACAGCCTTAGCAGTGAATATAGAAACATATGCAACACATATAGCAGGCTTACCAGTAGCAGTAAACATGTGTTGTCATGTTGATAGACATAAGACGGTGATATTATAAAATGGAAAAATACTTAAAACTACCTCTAAATGATGACGAAATTAAATCTCTTCGTTCCGGTGATATGCTTTATCTATCCGGAACTATTTATACTGCCAGAGATGCTGCTCATAAGAGAATGTATGAAACTCTTCAGAGTGGAGGAGAGCTTCCCTATGATATAAATGGAAGCTTTGTTTATTATCTTGGACCGACACCTGCCAGACCGGGTCAGGTCATAGGTTCTGCAGGACCAACTACGTCCAGTCGTATGGATAAATATACTCCGCTTCTTTTAGAAAAAGGACTTAAGGGGATGATTGGCAAGGGAAAGAGAAGTCCTGAAGTAATACAGTCCATAGTAGAAAATGGTGCTGTTTATCTGGCAGCAATTGGAGGACTTGGAGCTCTTCTTTCTAAAAGAATAGTTGAATCAGAAGTAATCGCTTATGATGACCTGGGTACTGAGGCAATCAGAAAGCTTAAAGTCGAGGAGCTTCCGGTTGTTGTAATTATAGATACTGAAGGCAATAATCTTTATGAAAGATAAAGGATATAATATATGAATAATAGGGGAAAGGGTAAGATAGTAGTTATAATAATTATAGCTTTGGTAATCCTGGCATTAGGTGGGCTTGCCGCTTACTGGATATTTATGACACCGGGTTATATATCAAGAGATCAGGCTGTTTCAAATTATTATCAGGCTATCAGCTCCGAAGATAAGGAATTATATAAAAATACCTGCTATACATCAGCATGGCAGAATAGCTATGCTAATAATACCGCAGGAATAGGAATGGATGCTGCTGTTGACATGGCATATGAATTCCAGTCGGGAGCAAGCTATGGTGATGTAAAGATTACTGCACTTGAAAAGCTTGATTCATCCTATGCTGATAAAATGGAAGAGAGCATTAAAAGCCTTTATGGCATTGATCTTAAAATAAGCGCTATTTCAAAGGTTAATTTTTCAGTAAAAACCACCTTTGAAGGAGCAAAAGAAGATTCCGGAACATTAACAAGATATGTTTATAAATCAGGAGGAAAATGGTTTTTCCTTGCTGATCCGGATATAATAGTACTTCTTGATCTATGATGTAAGCAGATCAGATAGTTTTTTCGAATAAAAGAAATCATGAACTAAAGCTTCATATTCAATCCACATAGGAAGGGTTTTACATATACCCTTCCTTTTACATTCATATTTTTTATCACTGAGGCAGGCAACCGGTGACAGAGGTCCTTCCAGGGTTTCTATTATTTCGCCTATAGTGTATTCTTCCGGAGAACGGCTCAGCTTATAGCCGCCACCTTTTCCGCTGGCACTAATTACCATATCGGCATCAACAAGAGTTTTAACAATTATCTCCAGATATTTCTTTGAGATATCCTGTCTTTCGGCCACATCCTTAAGGGGAATCAGCCCATTATCTTTATTTTCTGCAAGATCTATCATAACTCTGATAGCATAACGTCCTTTTGTTGAAATCATATCTTAACCTCATACTGAAAACATTTTTCTGAAATAATCACCTATAATAACTAAGATTATAAACCAATAAGATATTGTAAGCAAAAGTAAATTGAAAAAGGAGAAAAAACGTTATAGGAAAAACCTATAACAAACTATAAAATATAACAATTATAGACCTATTGACTTAGTAGGTAAATAATGATAGTATGATGCCATCGAAGCAAACAACTGCTTCACACTTAGAGAAAAGGAGGCGTTAATAATGAGATATTCAGTTTATGATAATTCCAAAATGTGTTGTCGAATGTTCATCTCCCGGGCATGTAGTATGGCTGGTTTGTTAATGTGTCGATGTAAACGCCTCGATATAGCTAAGCAGTAACCTGACCATTTGCCCGGGAGCCACAAAGCCCTCGGGCTTTTATTAACCCAAAAGAAAAAAAAACAGACAAATAAAAAAAGATAATATCAAGAAACAAGGAGAATAAAAAAATGAGCGATTACAAATTTGAAACTTTACAGGTACACGTTGGACAGGAAAAATCAGATCCTACGACTGATTCAAGAGCAGTTCCTATTTATCAGACAGCTGCTTATACATTCCATAACAGTAAGCATGCAGCTGACAGATTTGGTCTTGCTGATGCAGGAAATATATATGGTAGACTTACAAATTCAACTCAGGGAGTTTTCGAGGAAAGAATAGCAGCTCTTGAGGGCGGAAGTGCAGCACTTGCAGTTGCATCAGGAGCAGCAGCTATATCCTATACTATACAGGCTCTTGCAGCTAATGGCGGACATATCGTAGCACAGAAAACTATCTATGGTGGAACCTATAATCTTCTGGAGCATACACTTCCATTATATGGAATAAAGACTACATTTGTAGATACTAATAATCTGGATGAAGTTAAGGCTGCTATCCAGGATGACACAAGAGCTATATTCCTTGAGACTCTTGGAAATCCAAACAGTGATATTCCTGATATAGAGGCTATTTCAAAGATAGCTCATGAGGCAGGTCTTCCACTTGCCATAGATAATACCTTCGGAACACCTTATCTTATAAGACCTATCGAATACGGAGCTGATATAGTTATCCATTCAGCTACAAAGTTTATAGGTGGACATGGAACTACCTTAGGTGGTATCATAGTTGAGTCAGGCAAATTTGACTGGTCAGCTTCAGGAAAGTATCCTAATATCGCAGCTCCGAACCCAAGTTATCATGGAGTATCCTTCTATGATGCTGTAGGCCCTGCTGCATTTGTTACATATATAAGAGCAATCCTTCTTCGTGATACAGGAGCATCTATATCACCGTTCAACGCATTTCTTCTCCTTCAAGGAGTTGAGACTCTGTCACTCAGACTTGAGAGACATTCTGAAAATGCTAAGAAGGTTGTTGAGTATCTGGCTAATCATCCGAAGGTTGAAAAGGTTAATCATCCACTTCTTGAGGATCATCCAAACCATGAGCTTTATAAGAAGTACTTCCCAAATGGCGGCGGTTCCATATTTACATTTGAGATAAAAGGCGGCAAAGAGGAAGCATGGAAGTTTATAGATAGTCTGAAGATCTTTTCAATACTGGCAAATGTAGCTGATGTTAAGAGTCTGGTTATTCATCCAGCATCAACCACTCATTCACAGCTTTCTGAAGAGGAACTTCTTAACAACGGAATCAAGCAGAGTACTATAAGACTTTCAATCGGTACAGAACACGTGGATGATATAATAGCTGATCTTGAAAATGCGTTCGCAGCTATCTAAATTGTTTTGCGTTTAAGAATTATAATAAGGGATAAAATGCCCTCCTGGAAATAATAATAATTAAGGAGAAGTCACATGAGCAAAATATTTAAAGGATCAACTGAACTTATAGGCAATACTCCTCTTCTGGAGGTAGTTAATATTGAAAAAGAGCTTGGACTGGAAGCAACAGTTCTTGTAAAGCTTGAGTATTTTAATCCGGCAGGTAGTGTCAAGGATCGTATAGCAAAGGCTATGATCGAGGATGCTGAAGAAAAGGGTCTTCTTAAGGAAGGATCAGTAATTATTGAGCCAACCAGTGGAAATACAGGTATTGGACTTGCTTCAATCGCTGCAGCAAAAGGATATCGTATAATTCTTACAATGCCTGAAACCATGAGTGTTGAGAGAAGAAATATTCTTAAAGCCTATGGTGCAGAGTTGGTTCTTACTGAAGGCGCAAAGGGTATGAAGGGAGCCATCGAAAGAGCAAATGAGCTGGCACAGGAGATACCTGACAGCTTTATTCCGGGACAGTTCGTAAATCCTGCAAATCCTGCTATTCACAGAGCAACTACCGGTCCTGAAATATGGAATGACACAGATGGTGCAGTTGATATATTTATTGCCGGTGTTGGAACAGGCGGAACTCTTACCGGTGTAGGAGAATATCTTAAAGAGAAAAAGGCTGACGTAAAGGTCGTAGCACTTGAACCGGAGGATTCACCGGTACTGTCAGAGGGCAGATCAGGAGCTCATAAGATACAGGGAATAGGCGCTGGTTTCGTGCCGGATGTATTAAATACTTCTGTATATGATGAAATCATCAAAGCACCAAATCAGAACGCATTTGATACAGCTAAGCTTCTTGCAAGAAAAGAAGGAATATCCGTTGGTATTTCTTCCGGAGCAGCTCTCTTTGGAGCAATACAGCTTGCAAAAAGACCGGAAAATAAAGGAAAAGTGATAGTTGCACTTCTTCCTGACAGTGGAGACAGATACTATTCAACAGCACTGTTTACTGAATAAATAGTAAATGTTTTAAAATAACAAATGAACAAATAAAAAAATTCTTCTTGATTTTTTGATAATAATTTATATACTAATAAGTGCAATATGTTTTTAGAAAGCAAAGGCGCTTCGGGGATTATGGCTCGAAGTGCCTTCTTTTTTGCAAAGGAGATGTGATGAATAATTTGTATTCAGATGACAAATTGCATGAGGAATGTGGTGTCTTCGGAGAGTATTCTCTCTCCGGTGAAAACGTATCGAAGGATATATATTATGGACTGATTGCTCTGCAGCATCGTGGTCAGGAGGCGGCAGGAATAGCAGTTTCTGATACCGAGGGCTCTATGGGGAACCTGTCTATAAAGAAGGACATGGGTCTTGTAAGTGAAGTTTTTCATGAGAAGGATCTGGATAAGATGACCGGCAACATCGGTGTAGGTCATGTCAGATATTCTACTACAGGTGGAAGTGTGGTGGAAAATGCGCAGCCCATCGCTATGAAATACATTAAGGGAAGTCTTGCACTTGTACATAACGGGAATATAGTAAATGCTGCTCAGCTAAAGGAAGAGCAGATGTATCGTGGTCTGGCACATTATACAACCTCAGATACAGAGGTGCTGGCCTATGAAATAATTGGTGAAAGAGTTAAGTCGGCAACTATCGAAGAAGCAATAAAAAAAGCTGCTTCCAAGCTAAAGGGTGGTTATGCTGTTGTAGTCAGCAGCCCGAGAAAGCTTATCGGAATAAGAGATCCCTTCGGAATAAAGCCGCTTATACTGGGACGTAAGCTGAGTCAGGATATTGACGAAGCTCTGGTAAAGGAAAATGAAAACGGAAAGCCGGTTAATGAGCTGTATACATATATTCTTGCATCAGAAAGTGCTGCAATAACTTCTGTAGGTGGTGAGGTTATACGAGATATAGAACCGGGAGAGGTAATATCCATAACCAAAGATGGAGTAAATTCGGATAAGAGCTTCTGTCAGGAGAAAAGGGCGCACTGTATATTTGAATATATTTATTTTGCAAGAAATGATTCCATAATGGACGGAATAGAGATACATGATGCCCGTGTAAAGGCCGGCAGGGCACTGGCAAGAAATTCAAGGATTGATGCAGATATAGTTGTAGGAGTACCGGATTCAGGACTTGCAGCAGCAGAGGGTTATTCACTGGAATCAGGCATACCTTTTGCCTTTGCGTTTCATAAAAACAGCTATATAGGAAGAAGCTTCATAAAACCAACAGATGAGGAGAGAAGAACAGCAGTTCATATGAAACTGAGTGTTCTGGGACATGTTGTAAAAGGGAAGAAAATAGTTATAATAGATGATTCCATCGTAAGAGGAACCACCATGAGACAGCTGATAGAGATGCTTCGCGAGGCCGGAGCTAAGGAAGTTCATGTAAGAATCAGCTCACCGCCATTTTTATATCCATGCTATTATGGAACAGATGTTCCGACATCAAAGCAGCTGATAGCTTCGCATCATTCCAGCGAGGAAGTCTGCAGAAGCGTAGGAGCAGATTCTCTGGAATATCTGAGGATAGAAGACTTTAGATCAATGGTAGGAGACCTGCCACTCTGCACAGCCTGCTTTACAAATGAATACCCGGTATAAAATGGAGACACCTTATTTAGAAAATAAAACAAAATTAATGCTGTCAAGCATTTTTGACTATGTCCCGAAATGATTAAAACATTTGCCCTGGATTTTCCAGGGCTTTTGTTATGCTTGGGGCTCCGCCCCAAACCCTGTCCTTCGCCAGGAAGGCGAGGGAACAGCATTTGCTGTTCCGGGATCAATAGGATTATCCGTGTCACTCCGTCAAGGGCTGCCCGGAGCTTCGCTCCAGCGTACTGTCCCTTGACTCCATTCCCGCGCCATCTACATGCAAGCTTCAAGATTATCAAATAGATGATGTTGCTGAGATAATACAAATCTCATAAATGTTTGGCTT
>FZRB01000037.1 GCA_900199595.1 Lachnospiraceae bacterium
ATTTGTTGTTATAAAGAGTGATTACATCTTTCCGAATGTTATCGGGAATGGTATTTGCTGGTTTGCGTCCTTTGTTACCGTGTGAGAAAGCGGCTTTACCTTTTTCTTTATAGGCTTTGATAAGTCTGTTAACTTGTCTTTTAGTAATACCTAGATTTAGAGCGGCGCGATCTTTGTTACCACCCTCGTCAACCAGTCGTTTGATCACTTCATATTTCTTTTGTTCATTCATAGTTAAATCAATTCTCCTCATCATGTCCTCCTCTCTTGCGAGAGGATAGTATACCATATCGGGACATTTTCATTTGTGGTTTAATAGGACATTATCAAAAATGACTTATACTCCTTCTTCAACATTTTTCGAAGTAGTTGACTGAAGGGAATTAAATGCTATAATTTCCTGATCCTTCGCTGTTGTATTATCTTTAATAGTATTAGCTATCTTCTGATCACTGTTTTCAATAGTGCATATAGCAGGAAGCTTCAGCTCATCAACCTTTCCGGAAAGGAAAATAACCGTCTCAAAGCTTGCCTCTGTTTCAGCTGAGCAGCCTACAAATGCTGCATAATAATCGATTCCGTAGTCGTCAGCCATATATCTGAATGGAAATCTGTCTCCGAAAAGAATTGTCTTTACCTTTGCATTGTCTACCGCACTCTGATACTCCTGATCAAGTGCTGCAAGCTTGGAAACATAGTTATCTGCATTAGCATTATATGCTTCAGCATGCTCCGGATCGATCTCACCCAGCTTCTTTGCTATCTCTGAACAAAGAACCTGTGAATCCTTCAGAGAAAGCCATACATGCTCATCATATTCAGGGCCTTTCTCTTCCTCATCTGCTTCAGCCTCGCCATGCTCATGCTCATGTTCTTCCTCTTCTTCCTGCATACCCTCGACTACCTCTTCTTCCTTAACAGAGCCACCGAGAACATCCAAAAGATCAATTACAACCATATCCTTATTTATGGATTCTTTTAAAGCATCATCTACCCAGAAATCAGACTCTCCGCCGACATAGATAAACATATCACAGGTTGATATCTTAGCTATATCTGCCGCAGTAGGCTGGAAGGAATGGAGATCTACTCCGTTATCAAGAAGCATGGTAAGTTCTATACTATCAACTGCGCTCTTATCTACACTGTTGGCTCCCAGACCGGCTATTTCTCTGACCCAGTCATACTCAGGAAAAATAGTTGTTACTATCTGAAGCTTATTTGGATCACTATTCTTATTCAGAGCATTTTCAGAATCCATAATTGCTCCTGTTGAGCCGGCTGCCCCACATGCAGCAAGACTCATAATCATAATTACGCTTACAAATAAAACAGCTGCTTTTCTGAGTTTGCCGTTAATAAAACCATATTCGCCACTATAAATCTTATTTTTCATATTTCTATACATCTAATTATCTCCTCTTCAATAGTCCCTCGCCTTGCTCAGGACAAACTTCTAAATGAACATGCTGCTCTTTCATTTATCAGTTATTCAGTCTGACCTTTTTTCCGGTCAGCGAAGAGAATACTATTTCTTCCTTATAATTATTATCAACATTCGAAAATGTAATCATTATTACAGCTGCTACAGCTGCTGCAATTACCACAGTCCCGCATTTTTCTACATTATTAATACATATCTCCAGGACTGCACAGACTGGGCAGTTTTCACCGGAGCAATCGTGATGTCCCATTTCCTCCGATATGAAGATCATAGAAAAAAACAGCGTCAGAAGCAGAAGAGAACTTACAACAAGACTGCATATCCTGTATTTCTTCATTATATTATGCCTCCGCCTTTCTGCACTCCTCACATAAGCCATAGAAAACCGTACGTTTGGAATTAATAATAAATCCATGTTTGTCTTCTATATGCCTGTTCAGTTCTTCTATCTCACCACAATGAAGATGGATTACTTTACCGCACTTATCGCATTTACAGTGATAGCATTTTTTCAGACCATGTGAATGATCATGCTCATCAACATACTCATAACAGGCAGAGCTCTTGCTATCAAGCGTATACTTATTTACTATCCCTTCCTCAACCATTTTATCCAGCTGACGATATACGGTAGTTACTCCAATAGGCTTGCCCATTTCTTCAAAGTGCTTGCAGACATCATTCACCGTAACATGCTCTCCCGACTTACTCATCAGATAAGCAGTTATCTCAGCACGCTGTTTAGTTTTATATTGCGACTTATTATTCATCTTAATAATCCTCAAATACAACTAATTTATAATAATGATATGGGATTTAATAAACAAAAAATGAAAATCATTTTCATTTTTGATTTGAAAACGATTTTCATTTTACTCTTTGTCTATCAAGTTGTCAAGTGAATTTGAAAATAATTTTCAAATTCACTTTGGTTTACATAAAAAGGTGACAACTTGAACCTGGTTCAACTGTCACCTTTAGGATTATGCATCGTAGATTGCTCTGTACATCTTTAATGCTCTGGCATTTTTCTCAACGTCGTGAACTCTGACAAATTTACAGCCGGCTTCTGCGGCCAGAATGGTGGTTACCAGAGTTCCCTCTTCTCTTTCATCAGCAGGAAGTTTAAGTGCATTTCCGATAACTGACTTACGGGATGCCCCCAGAAGAACTGTATATTCAAATTCCTCAACTATTTGAGGGAGTGCCTTCAGCACCTTTCGGTTTTCCAGATTGGTCTTGGCAAAGCCCACGCCCGGATCAAGGATTATCTTATCCTTATCGATTCCATATTGAAGAGCGATATCAATGGACTGCTGAAGTCCTCTGAAAACTCGGGATACCACATTTGCTTCCTCCGCATCCGCTATAGCTTCTGCCACAGACAAATTGCTCAGCTGAGCATACTTCTTTATTATATCCATATCAGAAGCATTTCTCTCTTCGAAAGACCTGGTCATGTTGTCATTATGCATGACAACCACGGGAACGTCGTATCTTGCTACAACCTCAGCCATTTGAGACGATATATAAAAATCATCTGTCAATTCTTCATTCTTATTCCTTATACCGGAATAGTTTTTATCATTATATATATCATACCTGAGTCCCCAGATATCATTTGCAATATCCGCCCCTGCCTTAAGACATTCATCCATCACAGCTGCCTTGTAGGTATCAACGGATATAGGTATATCAAAAGCCTCTCTTATAACATTTATGGCATTACAAACACGTTCTATTTCCTCCTGCTCAGTAACAGGCTGATATCCCGGGCGGGTACTTTCACCCCCGATATCTATGATGTCCGCGCCAGCTTCTATCATCTCCTCGGCATGCTTTAGTATGTCATCCTTTTCAACATATCTTCCGCCGTCGGAAAATGAATCCGGAGTAATATTTAAAATCCCCATAATGTAAACATCTGGGGATTTCATATCAAATTCTTTGTTTCTTATTCTCATAATAAGTCCTTTATATATTGTTTTAAATGTGGAGCAATCCGTATGTCTCAGGGTGTAAAAAGGAGTTTTTGATACCCATATCATATTATACAAGATGAAAAAGAATAGCCACTATCACACCAAGTACTCCACCCATTACTACCTGAAGAGGAGTATGACCAACGAATTCCTTCAGCTTTTCTTCATTTGTAAGCTGAGTTCCACCAATCTTCTGCATGAATTCCATCATGTCATTTATTGCTTTAGCCTGTTTTCCGGTTTCCAGACGAACTCCGGAAGCATCATGCATTACAACTATCGCCATTATCATTGCAACAGCGAAAACCGGCGAGTCAAACCCACACTCCAGACCTGTTGACAGTGCCACTGCAGTAACTGTTGCAGAATGGCCGCTGGGCATACCGCCATCACCAAAGAGTCTTTCTATCTCCAGCCTTTTATTTACAATAAGAAATGTAATGGTTTTCAGTATCTGAGCTGAAGCCCAGCCTATGAGGCCGGCCCACAGGATACGATTCGATATTAATTGATTTAAATAATCCACTTTTATCTTCCTTCTATATAAAAACACTATCCCTATTCTACCATTAAAATAGGGATAGTGCTATTATTTTTTATTCATATACCTGTGCTTCCCTGGTATACTCTGGATGCTCACCAATCCATTTTACAAAGTCTTTAAAAATATTATTCGAATATGTTTTTTTCAGAAGCTTTGCAGTGTTTTCACCACTCAGATCTCCCATACATGTTTCCTCCACCTGCTTATCCAGAATCTCGTTTCCTTCCTTAAACAGATTGGTAAATGCCTTGCTTCCATAGGTCTGATGAAGATATTCCATGAAAACATATCCGTAATTATATGTCTTAGTATGCTCCGGACCATCAGGATATCCTTCCGTAAATATTTTCTCTGCATTTGCCTCAGTCAGCTCACCCTCATCCATCAGGTATCCATATAAATAATTATCATGGAAATCCTCATCGCTTACCTTTACAAACTCACGTGCTGCTTTCATTTCTATATATGCTGCGTAGCCTTCATTCATTATTGGATTAAAGCTTGTACCATTTGTCAGATGATTATAATGTGTATACTCATGAATAAATGTAGTCTCAAGATTATCCGGATCATTTACCTTCAGCGCATAAGAATCCATTATTATAGCAGAATATCCTTCTCTGTCTGCAGAACAATTCGGATGAATATTATCATTAATATACACGTGAACCTTCTTGTACTCACTGTCCACTCCTTCAAAAACATCCGTTCCATATACATATTTCTGCATTACCTGAAATCCTACGTAATTTGATTCAATCTGCTTTCTCTGAAGTCCTGTATTCTTCTCTACACTCTTCATGTATTCTTCAAACTTAACAAGAATATTTCCTTCAAAGCTGATTCCCTTTGGCATAAATATGATCAGATTATCTGATTCTATATACTCATAGTCTGTTGTAGTATAATGATCACCTGCCTGACCACTTATAGCCATCGGCTTTTTAATCTCAGTATTTTTCTTAGATATTTTTATATAAACCTTACGGTTCTCTATTTTAATGAAATCAATCTTGTAATCTTTTATAAATTTAGTATATAGAACATTTTTTGAATTTCCATCAACCTCAAGGATTACTTCAGATTCTTTTCCATCTTCGATAAATGTACATCCGACATTTCCACTTTCATATATTGCATCAACTCTGAAGCTTATTTTTTCCTCACCTATAACCTTCGTTTCATTTTCGCTTAAGCATACCTCTTCATCGAAAAATGCGTCCAGCTTTCCTTCTGCCTTCTCACCTGCTTTTCCATTTACAACCTTATAGGTATAACCCTTATCATAAATGTAATCAGAACAGCTTAACTGAACCTTGCCTTTTTTTACATACCACTGAGCATTTTCTCCATTTACCTTGCCCTTTATAATTCCGGTTTTTTTACTAACTTTACCCTTCTGAGTGTAGTACCAGTCTATCCCGTCAGTTGCAAATCCTGTTTTCTTTACAACCTTTCCGGACTTGATGTGCCACAGACCTTTCTTTCCGTTTATTTTTCGATCAACGATTATATCGCTGTTCTTACCAAAGACCTTAATTACAATAGAGCTTTTCTGTCCGTTCTTAGCAGTTACAGTTACAGTTGCCGTTCCCTTTTTAAGCGCCTTAAGCTTACCCTTGGAATTAACCTTCAGAACCTTCTTATTACTTGATTTATATGATTTAACCTTCACATTTTTGGGACTGACAGTTACCTTCTTTGTATCGCCCGGCTGCATAGCTCCGGCTGCAACAGAAACAGTAAATGATTTTTTCGACTTAGTTTCTGCATTTGTGATAATTTTCGAAAAACTCGTCATTATCATAAATAGTGTAAGAATCAAAGCCACCGCCCTGATAATAATTCCTTTGTTATCCTTCCTTCTTCTCTGATACAATTTTAGTCATCCTCCTTATAGATCATTTTATTAATAAATAGATTGCTTTTATTATTCCGGTATAATCACCTTGTCCATAATATCGTGAATTTCATCATCAGTCATGTTGTCAAACCTTATGTAGTTTACATACTTTCCATAAGCTATCATCACAAATGTACTGACTCCACTCTCTGTTCCACCTACCTTTGCCTCGATGTCATCCACCAGAGTAAACTCAATTCCCGACTTTGAAGTATAGCTTCTTTCATTTGAGGTTTTGTTCATAATAACGCTGTATGCCGCATTTTCTGCAATGCCCTCTGCCTTCGACTGGGATACAAATACAGTTTTTCCATTGCAATCAAATGTACTGTCCAATTCATAGGATTTATAATATATATAATCCTTACCTTTTGACTTATCCTCAATTTCTTCCGTTTCTACATAACATATACTGACTGCTTTGCCTATAGATTCACTAAAGAGACTGTTAAAGTCTATATCCTCGACAGCTGTTTCATAGTCAGAATAATCATAATAAGTATTTCGGTAAGCTCCTCCGGTAATCAGTACATTTTTAGTAACCCATTTATCATCCGGTCCACCCTTGAAAGTTCCTTCTTTTATTTCAGTAACTTCCTCTGCCGGTTCTGTCAGCGCTTCATCGTTATTATATTCCTGATTTCCAACTGAAATTCCATGTTCATATACTGTGGTCTTCTTTAGGATATAATTAGCTGCATATACGCCTATTCCTCCTATACAGGAAACCACAAGTGCTATGGCCGCTGCACGTAGCAGATAATTAACTGTATTTCTTGATTTTTTCCTTGTGTCTGATGATTTGTTATCTGTGTGCGTACTACCATGGACTCTGTCAAGGAGCATCTGATTTAACTCATCGCCCGGTAAAATATCAGGCTTAAGCACATTTTTAAGAACAATATCAAATTCTTTATCATTCATATGCCATTTTCTCCTTCAGTATTTTCTTTGCTTTAAATAATCTGCTCTTAACAGTTCCTGCAGGAATCTTTAATGCTGCGGCAATATCTTCTATTGACATATCCTCCATATAGAACATGAGAATCACTATTCTCATTTTATCCGGTAAAGTATCAACTATCTTTCTGATTCTGTTTTTTTCCTCTTTATCTATCAATTCTTCCTCAATTGATCCGTCTTTATCTTCAATCCTCTCCAAGGCATCCTCATCATATTGAATTATGTCTGCCTTTTTACGTCTCCACATAGTTTTACGTATCTGATTATTCCAGATATTTACAGCTATGGTTATAAGATAAGACTTGGGATTCTTATCAGAATCGATACTCCCCTTTTCATATGCCACCAGAAAGGTCTGCTGATACAGATCATCTGCATCAAAACGGTTTTTGGTCAGGTACATACAAAAGGAATAAACATCTTTACCGTACTCTTCTATATATTTTTCAATACTTACAGATTCCATGTCTGTTATAATTCTCCTGTGACGTCACATTTAATTGCCTACATAAATATGTTTTCATAATAACAGAAAAGGTTCATTTTTATATAATTATTTTTTTATTAATATTTTGTGTTAAAATTTAATACTGATTCGTCTTATATATGAGATCTCAATAAAAGATTAGGAGTAGCTCTTAAATGAGAGAAAGTGAAATCATAAGATTATACGATCTATATTCAGACAGCGTTTACAGACTTGCATACTCATACACAGGATCAATACAGGATTCTGAGGATGTTGTACAGGAACTGTTAATCGTCAGATGGGTTATTTATAGAAGTTGATTTAAATGAAGCAAACTAATTTATACTGTAAAATAATTTCAGGCAGAGTTGATACTCTGCCTGAATTGACCTTAGATATCTAAATGAAATGGTTTCACTTCATTTATTCCTTGTCCAAGTAACTTCAGATATTCATCCCGGCTTACACTAATACCTCCCATACTTTCAAGATGGTCTGTATGGAACTGGCAGTCGATAAAACAAAATCCATTTTCGCTGAGCAGCTTAGAGAGAAGAATGAGTGCCACCTTGGAACCATTTTCCTTCTCAGTAAACATACTTTCACCAAAGAAACATTTGTCTATTATTACTCCGTATAAACCTCCAGCCATCTCCCCATCAATGAAGGACTCCACTCCTATAGCAAATCCTGCTCTGTGAAGTTCTCCATAAGCTTCTTCCATCTCATCGAGGATCCATTCACCCTTCGAATGATGAGCCATTCTGCAATGATGCATGGTATCGGCAAAGTCTCTGTTTATTTCTATCCTCACCTCATGTTTTCTCATGAACTTTCTCATGGAATGAGATATATGGATGTCCTCAGGTATAATGATAAACCGTTCCGGTGGGCTCCACCAGAGAATAGGACTTTCATCATCGTACCAGGGAAATATACTGTTCTGATATGCTTCAAGAAGTCTCTTCACACTCAGATCTCCACCTACAGCAAGAAGTCCGTCCGGTTCAGCTAGTGATGGAGGAGGAAATACTATTTTTTTCATTGATAGTTGGAAAACCGGCATATCTGCTCCTATATTTTATAAACATCTTCTTATATATATTTTTTTATTTATATCTGAATAACAAAACCTTCATCCTGGGAATCTAAAGTAGCCTCTCCTCCGTCCTTCAACTTTCCGAATAGTATGTCATCTACCAGCAGAGGTTTGATGTCGTTTCTGATAACACGGTCTACTTCTCTTGCTCCATATTCTCTGCTTATTCCCTTTTTCTGAATCAATGCACCGGCATTCTTTGTAAAGCTGAAACTAATGCCTCGTTTTTTCAGCATTTCCGAAAGCTCGAAAAGTTTCTTCTCTACAACCTTTTCTCCCATTTCATCATCCATTGGGTTAAACATAACGATTTTATTCAGACGATTACGGAATTCCGGCTGGAAGGTATTCTTTATCTCTTCCTCCAGAACATTTTTATCTGCATAGCCCTGGATAAATCCTATGCTTGGTTTGCCCAGTCTGTTAGCTCCTGCATTCGAAGTCATGATTATCACAACATTTCTGAAGTCTGCTTTACGTCCCTGATTATCTGTTAATGTTGCATAATCCATCATCTGCAGAAGTACATTATAAATATCTGCATGTGCCTTCTCTATCTCGTCCAGCAGAAGAACTGAGGATGGATTCTTCCTTATCTCTTCCGTGAGAAGTCCACCTTCCTCGTATCCCACATATCCGGCAGGTGCACCGATCAGTTTTGCAACCGCATGCTTCTCTCCGTATTCGCTCATGTCGAAACGAATCAATTTAACTCCCAGCTCCTTAGCCAGAGTCTTTGCTATTTCGGTCTTACCAACTCCCGTAGGTCCTACGAACAGCAGACTAGCCAGCGGTTTATTATCTTCAAGCAGACCGGCTCTGGAGAACTTAATTGAATTCACTACCTGAGATACTGCTTCATCCTGTCCAAATACCTGTGATTTTATACGTTCCTCAAGTGTGGCAAGTCCATCTACCTCATCTGTTTCAACAGTTTCTATAGGAACACGACAGATCTTTGTAAGCACTTCATTTATCACATCTATACCAACTATCTGTTCTGCATCTTCTATTGGATGTAGTTTTCTATATGCTCCGGCTTCATCTATCAGATCTATTGCTTTATCAGGCAGAAATCTTTCATTAATATGCTTTGCACTCATTCCCACTGCATATTCCAGAACTTTGTCATCATACTTCACGCCATGAAATGTCTCATATTTCTCTCTAAGTCCCTGAAGTATCTTAATAGTTTCATCTTCACTGGGTTCACATATCTCAACATTCTGGAATCTGCGGACCAGACTCTTATTCTTCTCAAAATATTTTTTATATTCATCATATGTGGTTGCACCGATAAAACGGATATGTCCTTCAGACAGATATGGTTTAAGCATATTTCCCGCATCAAAAGAACTCTCACCCACAGCACCGGCACCGGCAAGATTATGAATCTCATCCAGGTATATGATAGGTTTTTCTTCCTTTTCTATCTTATTAATAACCTTCTTGAATCGTTTTTCAAAATCTCCTCTATACTGAGTTCCGGCAAGCATTCCACCAAGATCAAGGGCAAAAACCTTGCTACCTGAAAGAATTTCAGGAACATTTCCCTCCCTGATCATTTGAACAAGGCCATAGGTGATTGCCGTTTTTCCAACCCCCGGCTCACCGATATGTAATGGATTATTCTTATCTTTCCTGCAAAGAATCTGTATGGTTCTTTCTATCTCTTCTTCTCTTCCGATTAAAGGATTTATATCTTTTAATGTATCATTCAGGCAGGGAGCATAAAGCGTCCAGTCCTTTGCTTTTCTTTCTCTTCCCTCTTCTGCTTCTAATACTTCTTCGGATGGATACTCATCTTCTGAATCATCAGAATCATCAGCATAGGAAATCTCATCTTCTATCTCAGCAATTGCCCGAAAAAGATCAACCTCTTCTACATTCTGTCTTTTCATATAGTATACAGCGTAACAATCATTGAGCTGCCATATTCCTTTTAGAACATGTCTCATCTCTATCTCGTCACACCCGCTGCTTTCTGCCTGAGATTCTGCGTATCTAAGTACATAATCTGTATATGCAGAAAACTCCGGAGAAGCATTTTCTACCTTTTCTATATAGTTTTCCAGATAATTAGTAAGGTCTTCTCCAAGTTCCTGAATAGAACCTCCGCAACTTTCAAAAGCATTGCAAAATGTATCATTAAATGTCATCTCTAAAAGGATACCTTCAGGAGTCACATATTCATATTTGTTTTTCTCTGCTTTTTTACTGCTGGCAAGAAGAAGTCTAACAACATCTTTAGAAATAGTCATCTCCTAAGCCTCCTCAATAGTCATTCTGAAAGGATAACCTTTAGCTTTTGCTCTGTCCAAAGCCTTTGATGTTTTAGTAAATGCAATATCGTATGGATAGGTACCTACAACAGCCCTTCCGTTTTTATGCACAAACAACATTATCTGTTTTGCACTGACAGGATCCTTTTTAAAAATATCTATCAGAACAGAAACAACAAATTCCATAGTTGTAAAATCATCATTAAGCATGATTACATTATACTGCTTTGGTTCTGTTGTTTTGTCTTTAACTCTTTCTTTAGTTGAACCTTGTGTAGGCATATATTTAATCCTTCCATTTTTCAAAGTGATAAACACAATTTTATCATTATAAACAAAGATAATAAAGCAAAAAAATTCTCGGCAAATACCGAGAATTAAAAAGTGCCCAGAGCCGGAATCGAACCAGCGTGCCTTGGTTACAGAGTAACCAAGATGCCTGCATTTTTTGCA
>FZRB01000018.1 GCA_900199595.1 Lachnospiraceae bacterium
TAATTTTCAATTTTTATAAATTTAGCCTTGACTTTTTATTTGCAGGCTATGTTATAAGATGCAGATAGATCTGAGTTATATACTTTTCCATTTGAAAATTTGCAAAGACTATAGCATTTAAGATCTGCCTCTTTGCCACGAAGAACTCTTCCACTTCCATCGAATGCCAGTCTGCTCGTTCCCCATGCACATATATGACTTATACGCATTCCATGTCTATGTGCTTTATTCTCTACCATTGACTGAACATACTGACTTCGCCACATATGCAGCCTTTGCTTCTTTGAGCCACGTTTCTTTCCATTACGGTCTAAATGTTCAAAAACGATTATATCAGCATTATAAAGAACTGCAGTTTCTATAATAAAAGCCGCTGTCTTAACTGCTATATCTTTGTTGATTCCTTTTGCTCTGGCCCATAGCTTCGGAGTTTTTCGATTACCTTTTTGCTGTGCCTTTTTTATCTTGTTTATTGAATGATTCAGAGAGTCGTATTCTTTTGGAAGTTTTAGAAAATGCCTTCCAATGACCGTGCCATCTGATTTCATTACTGATAAGGTAGCAGCGCTGTTAATTCCTAGATCTATAGCTACTATAGTCTGTTCAAATACTCCAGTGTCTGTTAATTCAGTTCTTTCCTCAAAAGGAAAATCCAGAAACCATTTAGAACCACGTTTTTGAAGTGTCGGGGCACATTTCTTTCTGGATTTACATCTACGATTGATATAATCTACGTCTGATTTACGAAGCCGAACGTATATCCAGTCCCAGGTATTTCTGATATAAACCTTTATCTTTGCCTCATAAGTAGCTGTTTCTTCGTACATGACTGTTTTATAAAGACATGGGTATACATAGCCCGCTTTAGGATAAGATGGCTTTCTTCCTCGTGTCTTTATATCAGAGTTTTCCCAATTACAAAGATTACTCTTATACGACGAAACTTTTCCTATGGCTTCGTTGATAGCTCCACGTCTCAGATAACTCGGAAACTTGTAGAATCTTTTGTCAAAGGAAATATACCTTACATCCGGATTATCTGCCGTTTTGTGACAAAGTCGTTCGATATACTGCTGTTGTTTCAGATTACCTTTTATAGAGGAAATGTCATTCCACTCTTTTAAGCATACATCGATAAGGAAGTCTACAACTTCACGATAAATTTTTACCGTATCTTTGAAGATATGATTATAATGTTTGATCTTTACACTATATGTGGAAAATATCTTCACTTCGTATACCTCCCTACTTAGCTACAAAAGTCACTTTGTCTTCTGGTTATCTATATATTTTTTTACTTGTTCAAGTGTCCTGTCACTTACTGTAGCAACAAAATATGATGGGTTCCAAAGATGTCCACCCCAGAGTTTTTTCTTTATCTCCGGATGTGCCAGGAATAACCATCTTGCTGTATTGCCCTTTAATATTTTAATTGCGTCCGACAAACGCAGCTGTGGTTTACAGTCCACAAGAAGATGTATATGATCCGGCATTATCTCCATTGCAATAGGTACCATATCTAAAGATTTAAGTGTTTCAAGAAGATAATTTCTGACATCCTTCTCTATTTCACCTACAAATATGGGTTTTCTGTACTTTGTAACCCATACGATATGATACTGCAAAGAGTATATATATCCTCGACCATGCGTAACATCTTTAGGCATTGAGAAATACACTGTTTTATCCATATTTAAATTATACCATATGATTATACTTTTTACAAGAAAAATGCCGCCTAACTCACGACTAAAGTCACAAGTGTGCGGCGGCTAGTTATCAAATCAGTCTTCTATATTATTAAATAAAAATGATGTGGGTGTCAAAAGTAACTTTAGACACCCACATTTTGAATTTACATCTGAGAATTGAACAGACTCTTAATCTTATATACTATATCCTCACTGTCGGCATTGATGGTTGCTGCCTCGTTAACCTCTGACAGCTTTCTCATGGCATCTGTATCAGCATCAGAAGTATAGCTTATGGTATATACAGGTATTTTAGATTCATCTAATGCCGGTGTAATGGAACCAAGGCTGTAGCCAACATTCTGATAACCATCACTGAGAAGGAATATCATTGCCTTTGCATCCGGGTTGGATTTTTTAGCCTCTTCTATCATGTTCATTGCAACGACTACCGCATCATAACTTGCTGTAGAACCGTTAGCTGTAAGTCCGTTTATTCCTCCCTGGAAATAAGCCTTCTGATTCATATCAAACTTTGCAATCGGAACCTCTATGGTTACATCATCACTGTAGCTTACAAGTCCTACATAGTTATTTTCATTTATATACTGCATACCATTTGAAAGTGATGACTTAAGCTGATTGATCGGATCACCATACATACTTCCACTGCAGTCAGCTACGAATACTGCGATTATATCCTTACCATTATCCTTATTGGATTTATACATTTCCAGAGCTTTATTTACCTCTGAGCCTGTAAACTGTGCTTCTGATTTATAATCATCATTGGCATTAAATCCATACTTTGTAGCAACTGCCTGTGAATCTGAACTCATCAAAAAGTCGTTTATTATTCCGGCAGCTTCTATCTCATCATTACTCAGATATTCCTGATTTACGATATAAAGCGGATTATCATGTCTGATACCAAATGGAATAAAGTTATAAAGCTTATTTATGTTCGGCTCGTTTATATAGGTCTGGTACTCAAGTATCATTCCATCCAGTGTTCCCTTCTGGGCACTGTCTCTCATCTGCATAGTGTTGTAAGCAACAAATGGAATATTCTGCTGGAATCTCTTGAAGGAGTCAATTCCTGCATCACTGAACATGTTTTCATCTCCCATCTTAAGTATAGACAGAAGAAGATTCATTCCTGTTGAGCTTGTCTGTGGATTGGTATAACCAATATTGATCTTGCCATCCTGAACTGCTGTTATAATATCTTTAAAGCTTTTATATTCACTATTCTTATCTATAAGAAGTCCTGCAGTATTTCCGACCAGACGATCATTGAGAACCGTAACACTTCCACCATTTGCATTTACATACTCTCCCCACAGATAATTGGAAGGAGTAAACAGCTGTGGTGTATGCTTGTTTGAAATAATATAGTCTGCAGCAAGTCCCGAAGATACCGGACGAACACTGAGGGCGATGGTATTTCCATTCTGAGTTGTAAGCTTCTGCTTGTTAAATCTTTCAGCAACATCTATCAGCCACGCCTCATATGAATCTCCTGCTTTCTCCGGAGATGTCATGATCTCGATGGATATGTCAGCTGTAGCACTTACAGCAAGCGGATACTTACTGATTTCAGGAAGTTCATCATAAAGTGTATTATCATCCAGGGAAATAGAAGCCTTTGTAGGTGTATTCTCATACACTTTGATATGCTTAAGCATGGACTCCACAGTCCTTCCCTTTGAGGACGTTTTAACCAGTGCAAGTATTCCGAGTATAAACACTATTACAACTGCAAAAACTATTCCAACAATTGCAACTACATTACTTTTTTTCATGAGCCCAGGGCCCCCTTTCCAGTTTTTCTCATGGTTTCAAGAGCTTCTATCATATCATCTATCTCTCTGGTATCATAGTCTCTTGAAGTATCATCATATGTAACAGTCAGCTCAACAAGTTTATTAAACTTATCAACCAGATGCTGAGATTCATCACATATACTTCTTACATAACCGGAATCCCGCCCGGATATATAATCAAATGTTTCCATATATTCCGCAACATTCGTTGCATTTCTTATCATCTGATTTGTAGTCAGTTCAAACAGTTCCGGAAGCTTACTGTTTCTGTCCATGGCACCAAAATATTTTTCTCTGGCAGCCAGACTGTCCAGCAATGTCAGAAGCATATTTCTTTCCTTAACAAAGAACCTTTTATTTCCGGCCCTCATAAGTCTGTTTCTTACTTCAACTATATTTCTCTTTTTTTCCAGCTTTTCCTCTTTGACTACAGATACATTTGAATAAATGGTAAATGCCGCCCACAAAGCAAGAAAAACAAATGACAGCACGAGGGAAAATGTATATAAACCTGAATTATTTACATCATGAGCGTCAAAAAGCATTCCTGTAAACACCTTAAATAACATGATGAGTCCCAGGATAATTACATTTATTATATTTACTTTTATGAGCTTTCGAATGTTCATATATCAGAATTTCCAACCCCATTTATTAAAATAAATAATGAGTGACCTTATAAATCTTACGAACCCCCTGAAGTGTCTGGTATTATCTCTTGACCAGTTATGATATGCACTTACATATGGGTAATAGATTATATTATGTTCATCCTTAAGGACCTTTTTTGAAAGATCCGAATCTTCACAATAAATAAAGTATTCCGGACTAAAGCCATGAAGCTTCTTAAGGTAATCTGTCCTGCCCCCGAAAAAACAGCCCGTACAGAACTCAATTTCCGTAGCCTCTGAAAGATCCTCATCAAATCTTGAATACTTTCTTCTAAGCCATTTAAATCCCGGGAGGTTACCTATAAATGAATACCTTATGCTGGGACCATATTTGGGTATCGGCTGAAGAGTTCCGTCCGTATTCAGAATCTTCGGAGTGATAAGTCCTGTTTCAGCATTATATTTTAAGAACTCAGCCATTTCACCTAATATATCTTCTTCTATGTATATATCAGGATTTATGACAAAATGTACGTCTGAGCGGACTCTTTTTATAATATAATTATGTCCGTATCCAAAACCTTTATTTGTGTCTCCGTAAATCACCTTTACTCTGTCAGAATATCCGCTCAGAAGTTCGGGTGTAATATCCGTCGAAGCATTATCATAGATATACAGCCTGAATTTATATCCTCTGTTCCCGGTTTCCTTCAGAAGAGACTCTATACATTTTTCTATAGTTTCTGAATTATTGTATGTAACAATACTTGCAGTTATTTTCATAATTTAGCACCAGATCATCTGAACCGCCTTTTTGACAAGACCGTTTTTATATACTCCATACTTCTGGAAGAATTCCACTCTCTGAAGCTTATCAGCCATTATCAGCTCAGAATATTCCCGAAGCATCTGAACTGTATCTTCACCCTTTGCTTCTCTGATATATTTCTCATATCTTTTCAGTATATAGCCTGCCTGTCTGTAGCTCAGATCCATATCTTTAAGAAATTTGCCTCTTCCAAGATCAAATCTCTCTTTATATTCCGATGTACTTCCGGCAGCACGAGCACCGATCACATTTCCACTGTGCTGTCTGTATCGGATAAGCGGCTCGTCAAGAAGCCTGACCTTTCCTGTAGCAGCAATTAAAACTGCAGCATAATGATCATGCATAAGAATCATCTCATCTGCAGGAGCCTGCTTTAACAGATCTGTCGCAGCCTTATTAAGCATCATAGTACAACCGGTAACTGTATTTTGAATGAGCAGAGTACTGAGCCTGTCTTCTCGCGGAAGCTTCTGATAATCATAGAAAGACTCTGCAATTTTCTTCCCATCTGCATTCATAAGTGATAGATCGGTATGAACCAGTATCGGTGTATCCTTTCCATACTTCTCTTCACATCGTTTCATATAATTATATGTAACGGAGGTCTTTCGTCTGTACCACATATCATCCTGATCCGAAAACATCACATAATCCGCATCACTTAAACTGAGCAGCTTCATGAAGTTCGCCGCAGGACTTCCTGAAGGGGTACTATCCTGTACAATAACAACCTCCATAGGATTAGGTCTCTTAGCCCTGTAATACTCAAGTCTTCTTTTTATGATATCCAGAGTTTTATCTGTTGAGCCATCATCTCTTATAAGCAGACGGATGTCCGTATCCATGTTGTCACGATCCTGAGTAACCAGAGACTTTATCTGTCTGTCTATGTATTTTTCACCGTTATAAGTTGCTAAAAGTATGTCTATCATAATAAATCCTTAATTATAGGTCTCACTGTAGTGATCCATACGTTCTTCAACTTCCCTGTCAAAGGCCTCTGTTGAATCCTTCTTAAAAATAACAATGAGCGTCTGGAATATAAGCTTTATATCCAGCCACAAACTGTAATCTTCTATATACATAAGATCAAGCACGAGTTTGTCTTTCGGAAGTGTATTATATTTTCCGGCTATCTGGGCATATCCTGTTATTCCGGCCTTAACACGAAGCCTGTACTCAAATTCCGGCAGTGCATTTGTATAGTTAAATATATTAGCAAGTATCTCAGGTCTCGGACCTACAACAGACATATCGCCCTTTATTACATTCAGAAACTGCGGAATCTCATCTATCCTGAAACGTCTTAAGACCTTTCCAACCTTAGTGATTCTTTCGTCATCAACCACGGAGAGATAATTATCCACATTTTCCTTCATAGTTCTCAGTTTATAAACTGAAAATATCTTTCCACCACGCGTAGCTCTGTTCTGCTTGAAAAATACTGTTCCACCATCCTCGATTTTTATGGCTATAGCCGATATGAGTACCAGCGGCGAAGTAATAACAAGCGCAAAAACAGACAGAATGATATCAAAAGCCCTTTTCACAAATTTCTGTTCTGCAGTGAGTCCCATGGATGAAAGCTCGAGAAGAGATACATCATCCAACATAACATGATGAGAATTAAGCTCGACAACATCTGCCATCTCAGGATTGATATATACATTTTTCATGTTCTGATAACAGAACTCAACTATCTGAGTCCTCTCCTTTACAGGAACATCATAGACAAAGATAGTGTCATATTTGGGAATTATATCTCTTAATGCTTCATTTCTGTAATCAATATTTCTGCATATCTTAAACTGAAGCTTATACTTTTTAATACTTTTGCTTATCTCATTCAGTGATCTCTGGGATGATGTGACTATAAGACATTTTTCTGGATCATATATCTTAAAATATACCCAGTTTCCTCCATAAACCGCAAATTCAATAACTATTATCTGAAGCGCACAGACAACAAGAATAAGCCATGGCTGCTCTAGGGTAAACTTAATATTGTTATTATTATTTGTGTTCATGACCATCAGCATGACATAGGCAACCATGTCTGTCATAAAAGCCGCCAGAGATAAGGAAATAACTATAGGCTTACTCTTTCTCTTTCCTATATCATATCCACCATATATCTTGATGAACAGATAACCTGATATCAGATAACTGAGTATAGTTACAGCCGCTGTTCTTGAAATCGACAGAAGCTGCCAGTTACGAATGGCAAAAAGACCGTAAAACGACCAGAACACCAGAAAATATAAAATTACCTTAAACAGCAGAACTATTAGATTTTCACACTGTCTGAGTTGTTCCTTCATAGAAATAATCCTTTTATTAAAAAGATAAGGGCATTATAAAACAAATATACCTAACTTTCAAGAAATCACTGAGCTCTTATCCTTGAGTATTATGGATACAGCCTTCTTTATATTAGAAACTCTGGTGGTTTTATAGCTTCCGCCAAATTCACCGTCAACGGTCCACGGAACCTCTTCGCTGCATTTTACAACCACTCTGGTGGATTTTCTGAATACAATCATCTCATCAGACAGATCATCTATAAGAAGACAGTTGATGATTCTTTGTAACTCGATAGGATTCTCCGGAGTTTTTATAAGAACCGTCTCGAATTTACCATCTGAAAACGACATATCCTTGGATCCAATATTTTTAAACCCACCTATAGAAAGTGAATTAGTGATCTGACCATATATGAAATCACCCTCTATTATTTCACCATCGAATAACAGCTTCATTCTGTAGCTTTTCATGTTAAACATGGCTTTGCCGGCTTCCAGTACATAAGCAGCATGACCAAGGGCATTCTTAAGATTCTGCGGAGTGGAATATGATACATCTGTAAATGCGCCAAAGGCAGCAACATAAATAAAAAATGTATTCTCTATTCGACCCACGTCCACGTGGCAGATGTCACCTTCTACTATATCCTTAGCAGCCTGAACCGGATTCATGCTTATCCTGAGGCTTCTGGCATAATCATTAGTGCTTCCACAAGGTATGTAGCCCATATGTATACGTCTTTTCAGCTTACGCTCCAGCCGCATTATTCCACCGACCGTATTGTCAAGTGTTCCGTCTCCACCGGCACATACTACAAGGTTAAAGCCTTCAGCATGTGCATAGACAAATTCTTCAGTCTGTTCCTGGCTTTTGGTCGGATATACCTCTACACGGTATCCGGCATTCGAAAAAATCTCCAGGATATTGATCATATCATTTCTTATAACAGTTCTACCCGCTTTCGGATTAACAACAAACAGAAGCTTCTTTTCCATAATAAAAACTCCCAAACAAATGCTTTTTTATCTGCGCTGCAAATATCTTTCCAATCCTCGTCTTCGGAGCTTGCAGGATGGACAATCACCACATCCGTCTCCTATGATTCCATTGTAGCATGTCAAAGTTTCGTTTCTTACTATATCAAAAACCCCCAGCTGATCTGCCAGCTCCCATGTGCTCTCTTTATCTATCCACATAAGTGGTGTTATTATATCAAATTCATAGTCCATTGCCAAACTGAGAGTTGTAGTAAGTGATTTAATAAATATATCCCTGCAGTCAGGATATCCTGAATAATCACTCTGGGACACTCCCGTTATTATATCAGTTATTCCATGAGTTTTTGCAAAAATCGCTGCATAAGTCAGAAAAAGCAGATTTCTGCCTTCAACATATGTATTAGGAGTCCCTTCCTCGGGAGCATCCTTGTCAACCTCAATATCACTTCTGGTAAGCGAATTAGGTGCCAGCTTATTCAGCTCCTTAAGATTTAGAATCACATGCTCTGCTCCCAGCTTCTCTGCAAGACTCTTAGCACATTCCAGTTCTTTTTTATGTCTCTGTCCATAATCAAAGGAAATCGCATATACCTTTTCATATTTTTTTAAAGCCCACGCAAGACATGTTGTACTGTCCTGACCACCACTGAACGCAACAACTGCTTCTTTATTATTTTTCATATTCATCGTCCTTAATAATCTGATTTTTTGATTCAATTTTCTACTGCTCTAAAGGTTTCATCTCTATCATCCTGAACAATCTGTCCTGGAGTTTTACATCATCCTTGAACGCACCTCTGAATGTAGTTGTCAGAGTAACAGAAGTATTATTTTTTATTCCCCTGGCCGTCATACAGCTGTGCTTTCCTTTTATAACAACAGCTACATCCGGAGACAAAGTGGCTTTTTCCATTATATATGCTATATCACTTCCAATTTTCTCCTGAAGCTGCAGTCTCTTTCCGACCATATCTGCTATACGGGCTATCTTGCTAAGTCCGATAACTCTTTCTCTTGGAATATATGCAACAGCAACCTTCATATCATACATAAGAGCCATATGATGTTCACAATAACTGAATATCTCTATATCCTTTACAAGAACCATGTCTCTGTCAGTAGGTGCCTCGAAGGTTTTATTGAACATAGCTGCTATCTCATCATTTGTATAGCCTATCCCTTCAAAGATTTCACTATACATACGCGCAACTCTGTCCGGAGTTTCACGAAGTCCCTCTCTGTCCGGATCTTCTCCGATAGCTTCAAGGATTCCTCTTATATGCTCTCTTATTTTTGCCTGATCGACTGCCATTTTTTATTCTCCTTTTTATACTCCTCTTTCATCAGGATCCCAGATAATCTTGTGCTGCTGAAGCTGAAATCTGACTTCATTCATTTTATTATCTATCATATACTGAACTATTGTCCTGTATTCCAGCTGTCCGAACACAGGACTGAAATATATTTTAACCTTTTTATCTTTTAACGAACAGGTCCTGATTATTTCTCTGGCTCTATCCATATCTTCAACGCTTCCAACCACAAACTTGACCGTATCATATTCTCTCAGATGGTCATAGTTGTCCATAAGCATCCTGTCTTCCATAAGACTCGACGGACATTTATAGTCAAGAGTGATACTCAGCTCATCAGTGAGTCCGAGAGTATCAGCAAGCTCCCTCATTGATCCTATGCTTATCGCTCCATTGGTCTCTATCTCAACCTTATGGTTCTTTCCGATCAGCTCGGCCACAAGGTCCGTTATCCCCGCCTGAAGAAGAGGCTCACCTCCGGTCAGAGTGACATTGGTTATCCCGGTATCATCAACATATCTGATTATATCAGCTGTACTCATTACCTCATGTGGTGTATCCGCCGATAATGCCCATGCGGTATCGCAATATGAACATCTGAGATTACAGCCCGCAAATCTGATGAATACCGCAAGCTCTCCGGCCAGTCTTGATTCTCCGTTTATGCTTACAAATCTTTCGGCAACCCTGAACTCTTTCATAATGAATACTCCGCACAATTCTCCGGAGTTTCATAAACCCGCGTTCTAATTACCGTGTAGCCCTTTGCTAACATTAATTCATAGAAATATTTTGCCAGATTCTCGGCTGTTGGTCTGAAGGACATCTCACATAAGCTGAATCCTTCCTCCTTAAGTGCTGCAACAGTTGCAGGCTTCAGGCTGCCTTTTTCTATAATAAAAACATGATCCAGCTTAGAAGTCTCCTCCTTAAGATCCTCCTTAAGCTTTCCAAAATCCACCACCATGCCGCGGGACTGTCCGCTTTCCTGAAGAGTATCGGAACCAACCTCTATGGTAACGACCCATCTGTGACCGTGGATATTGGCACATTTTCCTTCATAGTCCTTAAGAAAATGAGCACTGTCAAATTCTGATTTTGTTCTGAGTATATACATATTACACCTCGTGAAAAGAGCGCAGACTAGCTGCGCCCTGATAGTCCTGGTATTTTTATAGTAGGAAGGCACAAACGAACTACTACTATTAATTTATTGAATCTCAAGGAATTTCTTTACAACTGCTTCCATTTCTTCTTTATCACATACTGTATCATGTACTACAGGAGCAGTTCTGATCTCCTCAACTGCCTTTGGAATTCTTACTGCTGAAAGCTTCTCAAGCTCATCAACCAGTTCAAAGTCTCCCTTTGATTCCAGTGATGAATCTATAGCTGTCATAACGCTTCTTGTGAATTTATATGGACTGGCTGTTGAAGCAATAACCGTCGGAGTATTATCCTCTGTTTCCTTCTTATACTTATCATATACAGAAACAGCCACAGCAGTATGTGTATCGATTATATAGCCATCCTCGGCGTAAAGTGTGCGTATGATCTCGGCAACCTCATCTGTGTCAGCATAATTACCATAGAACTGATACAGATTCTTCTTCATCTCGTCCGTAATCTCATAGCTGCCTGTCTCTGTAAGGCTCTTCATAAGCTCTGAATTCTTCTCAGCATCATTTCCTGCTATACGATAGATAAGTCTTTCCAGATTGCTGGAAATCAGAATATCCATAGACGGCGATGTCGTAAGTATGAAATCACGATTTCTGTCATAGGTTCCTGTTGTGAAGAAATCATAAAGAACCTTGTTATCATTTGATGCACATATAAACTTTCTAACAGGAATACCCATCAGAGACGCATAATATGCAGCGAGTATATTTCCGAAATTACCTGTAGGAACAACAATATTTATACTGTCACCGGGAGCAACAGTTCCGGCCTTTACAAGTCTGGTATAAGCATACACATAGTAAACCATCTGTGGAACCAGACGACCAATATTAATAGAATTGGCTGAGGAGAATATATATCCCTTTTCATCCAGATAAGCAGCCAGTTCTTTATCGGAGAACATCTTCTTTACTCCGGTCTGGGCATCATCAAAATTGCCTGTAATACCAGCCACAAATGTATTCTTACCCTTTTCGGTAACCATCTGTTTTTCCTGAATAGGGCTCACACCGTTCTTTGGATAAAATACAGCTATATGAGTTCCCGGCACATCTGCAAAACCTGCCAGGGCTGCCTTTCCTGTATCTCCCGAAGTTGCAGTAAGAATAACTATCTCTTTATTCAGGTTATTCTTCTTTGCAGCAGTGGTCATGAGATATGGAAGTATGGAAAGAGCCATGTCTTTAAAGGCTATGGTTTTTCCATGAAACAGCTCTAATATGAAAGCTCCGTGGTGATATTTCAAAGGAGCGATCAGCTCAGTATCAAACTTACTGTCATAAGCTCCTTCTATGCAGAACCTAAGTTCTTCTTCTGTAAAGTCAGTAAGCATACGACTCATCACTTCATATGCCACCTCTTTATAATCCATCTCAGCCAGCTCTTCAAAAGGTATATCCAGGGCAGGAATCTCATCCGGAACAAAAAGTCCTCCGTTTTCCGCAAGGCCCTTCAGAATAGCTTCACTTGCTGTTGCTGTTTCTTCCGCATTTCTCGTGCTTCTGTAAAGAAAACTCATAAATCTGTCTCCATTTCTTTATTGTAGATTCTTCATTCCGATCAGAACGGAATTACTTTATCGCATTATAAATCATCTGTGCAAAGGTATGGTAACCATCACTGGTCAGATGTATTCCGTCACCACTGAAAAGCCCTGTATTGGAGGATCCCTTAGAATACCAGTCTATCAAGGTAACATTGCTGTTTTTCGATACCAGTGTGCTTATAGTTGAATTAACCTCTGCATACCAGTCCAGACTCGGTCCGTAGGTGTTAACCCAGAAAATCCGTTTATCAGAGCCTATATTATCTATCAGCTGCTGACCTGCACTTTCTGAAAATGGTCCGTTGGTACCAAGCTCTATAACAACCGTATCTCCAAGAGTACCGGCGCTTTTCATTTCAGAAACTATATCATAACCTGCCGACTGCTGTCTTCCAACCTTGGCATCTATATTTGCATCAGGAATAAGTGACTTAAGGTCTGAGGTTGCTCCTACCATAAGAGAGTCACCGATCACGGATACTTTACCCATTCCGGTACTGCTCTGCTGTGTAGTAGGAGTGGAACTTGCTGTCGGAGTTGTAGTAGACGGTCCATTATAGAGATAAACATCTCCCGTCTGCTTACCAAAACGAAGTGCCTCTGCATGAGTGTTAAAATATATATCAATATGATTACCTGTAATAGCACCACCACGGTCATCAACCGTATATACCATTCCGTTAATTATCATCTGGGTTCCAAATGCATATCTGCTGTCTGCCGCTATGGTATGATTAGCCATGGCAGGTCTTCCGCTGGCAGTTATACCATTTGTCTTACCACAGCAAATAACACAGGCACAATAACCGGTAAGAACAAACTTTCCAAGATAAGTTCCGTTGGCATTGCTTGCATACACTCCGCTTGACCCCTGGGACACCGTAACAGAAGCGTTGCCATTTACTTCCTTTATCTTATTGAGTGCATACTTTTCATTTCTGGATCTTGCTTCATCACCCTTGGACTTACCACCGGTATTGCTGCTATTAAGAAGCTCTTCCAGTGCCGCCTTATCTTTTTTCTGCTGATCTGTCAGATCCTTTCCGGACAAAATAGAACCGGAGGTTGTATCTGTCACTCCACTCGCTGAAACGATACCAAGACTCTCGTATTGGGCTCTGGCATAAAGCGGTCTGTACGCCTTATCATCATAAAGCGCATTCAGCATTACCATTCTGCCCACATCCTTGGTAACCTTCCTTCTGTCTTCTATAACAGATGTAAGGCATGCCAGCACAAGAGCTGCTATAACAGCCACAGAAAAAATCACTTTTAAATTATCCTTAATAAATGTAAGAAAATGCTTCAATAAACAAAATCTCCTTATTCATTAAAAAATACAAGAAAACTACTGCATGAACTATAACACCTCTTTATGTTAAGGTCAAGCCTTCCACAAATCTTTCACTGTTCCTGACGGGAGCAGTAAAAGATATATTTCATCGGCCGATTCCCTCGATCAGCTCCAGCATATCAGCCTCTGTTTCCAGCTCACTGGCTCTTTTTCTCAGTTTTGCTGATCCATATATTCCTTCCGTATACCATGCCACATGCTTACGCATTTCGCGGATACCTATATACTCGCCCTTTTCTTCTACCATAAGCTTTACATGTCTTTTCATCATGTCTCTAAGTTCTTCCATGCTCCTTCGCTCTATGGCTTCACCTCTGAGACCGGCCTTAATCTCCCTGAATATCCAGGGATTTCCCTTAGCCGCTCTGGCAATCATAACACTGTCGCAGCCGGTTTCCTTCATTATTCTTTTTACATCATCAGAGGTCCTTATGTCGCCGTTCCCAATAACAGGAATCTTCACTTTATCCTTTACTGCTTTTATGATACTCCAGTCAGCCCTGCCACTATAGTACTGTTCTCTTGTTCTGGCATGAACTGCTACTGCAGCCGCTCCGCCTGACTCGGCTGCAAGAGCAGCGTCAACAGCATTTATATGATCGGCGTCAAAACCTGTTCTTATTTTAACAGTCACCGGAATAGAAACAGCATCCGAAACCGCTCTTACTATCTGCTCTATAAGGTCCACATTCTTCATAAGAGCCGATCCCTCACCATTATTAACTATCTTCGGAACAGGACAGCCCATATTGATATCAATAAAGTCAAAACCTCTGTCAGAAAGCTTTGCCGCCTCTCCTGCAAGTATACCCGGATCATTTCCAAACAGCTGAATACCTACAGGCTTTTCCAAAGCGCTGGTTTTCAGAAGAAGGTCTGTTTTTTTACTGCCATACATGAGACCCTTTGCAGAAACCATTTCTGTTATACAGACATCCGCTCCCTGCTCCTTGCAGAGAATACGAAATGGCAGGTCTGTTACCCCTGCCATTGGTCCTAAAATTATTTTTTGATTAAAATCCAGTTTCATATTATTATTTCTGCTTATCATATATTATTCTCAGACCATGAAGCGTAAGCTCCGGATCGTATATATCTATTGCATCGGTAGCCTCAGATATCAGCTTACCGAGTCCTCCGGTTGCTACAACCTTTATACCTTCCAGTCCGGATTCCTTCTTGATTCTTTTAATTATATATTCGGTCTGACCAACATAACCATAGAAGATACCGGCCTGCATACTTGATACAGTATCCTTACCCAGTATGGTATCTACCTTCTTTATTTCAACCTCAGGCAGCTTGGCAGTACCCTTCCAGAGTGCATTTGCAGAAAGTCTTATTCCGGGCGAAGTAACGCCTGCCGAAAATGTACCATCCTCCAGAACCAGATCATGTGTAGTTGCAGTACCGAAATCCACAACTATTATCGGACCGCCATACATCTCGTATGCCGCCACTGCATCTACAAGTCTGTCAGCACCCAGTTCCTTAGGATTAGGGATAGCAAGTCTGATACCAGACTTGATTCCAGGTGCCACTATAAGAGGCTGTACATTGAAATACTTTATAATACCGCTGATGAGAGAATGCATGATATCAGGCACAACAGAGGATATGATAACATCCTTTATCTCAGAACCATCAACTTCGTTTATGCTCAGCCACTGCCTTAAGAATACTCCGTACTCATCAGATGTACGTGAGGTCTGTGTGATCATCCTAAACTGCTTGATAAGCTTTTTTCCATCAAACAGTCCTACAGTAATATTCGTATTTCCAACATCTACCGCAAATAACATAATGCTATTTCCTTTTCTTCTATAAATATATTAGCGAGCCATCATGATGAGCAGCTCATAGTATTCCTCCAGCTGCTCAAAGAGTTCTCTCTTCTCGTTTCTCATCTGATTTACCTTAAGACCACTGCCTATTTCGTCATAGAGAAAATCGTCCTCATGAAAATCAGTTGCTATCGAAAGTCCTCCCTCATCATCATAGTATAGTGTGATAATACCACCTATTTCTTCTGTAAAAATAACCAGGGCAACCTTAAGTTCGTCCTTGATTTTCTGGGGAAGATTCGCAAATCTCGGATTGAGATAGAACTTTTCAGTATATTTTGATGCACTGCATAGTATCTGTTCTTCAGTCATGGTATCCACCTCTTTACTAAAAGCTTAACCATTTATCCTGGATTCAATAACATCCTGCATTGTATACATGCCCGGGCCTTTATCTGCCAGGAACTTTGCTGCGCTGATAGCACCGTTTCCGAATATATTTCTTGAATAAGCTATATGTCTTATCTCTATAACCTCATCAGGTCCTGCAAATATAACATCATGAGTTCCCGGTATGGAACCTCCTCTGACTGCTGATATTCCCAGCTCCTTTGCATCTCTTTTTTCACGCTTCTGACTTCTGTCAAAAACATATTCATACTGTCCGTCTGCTGCTTCATTTATAGCATCTGCAAGTGCCAGAGCTGTTCCTGAAGGAGCATCCAGTTTATTATGATGATGCTGTTCAACTATTTCTATGTCGAAGCCGGCTGAACCAAATACACTGGTTGCAGTTTTAAGAAGATTCATAATCGTGTTAATTCCAAGGCTCATATTTGCAGATTTGAGAATTGCCACTTTCCCGGAAGCTTCCTTTATTTCCTCAAGCTGTTCATCACTGAAGCCTGTGGTACAAAGAACAACCGGAATACTGTTCTTTATGCTGTAGTCAAGAAGGGCTGCAGTAACCTTCGGAGAAGAGAAATCGATTATTACATCTGCTTCAACATTTATTTCCTCTGTAGATTTAAATACAGGATAACCAAGCGTTCCGTCATCAACTATATCGATGCCGGCCACTATTTCAGCTTCACTGTCATCCTTTACAAGTTCAGTAATAACACGTCCCATACGGCCCGAACAGCCGCTCATTATTATTTTAGTCATATATTATTCTACCTCTATACTCGTTAACAACCATAAACCTCATGGAGAGGATTAAAACTCAATTCCATAGTCCTTCATAGTCTTAATCAGGAATTCTGTATGTTCCGGTTCCATCTCTGTAAGTGGAAGTCTTACTTTACCGTTTGTAAGTCCCATAAGCTCTGAAGCCTTTTTAACAGGAATAGGATTAACCTCACAGAAGAGTGCCTTACAAAGAGGTATAGCCTTAAGCTGAAGTGCCTTTGCTCCTTCGATATCTCCTTCAAGGAATTTAGCACACAGATCATGTGTATCCTCAGGAATTACATTTGCAGTAACTGAGATGACACCGATTCCACCAAGTGACATAAGAGGAACAATCTGATCATCATTTCCTGAATATATATCTATACATCCGTCTGCAAGAGCTGCAAGCTCAGCCACCTGAGATATATTTCCGGAAGCCTCCTTAATAGCTACAACGTTCTTTATTTCCTTAGCCATCTTAACTGCTGTTGCAGGAAGTATATTTACACCGGTTCTGCTTGGCACATTATAAAGAATAATAGGTGTATCAACATGCTCACTTACTTTCTCATAGTGCTTAATCAGTCCGTTCTGTGTACATTTATTATAATAAGGAGTAACCATGAGAAGTCCGTCTACTCCACATTTCTCTGCTTCAACAGAAAGCTCGATAGCTGTATGGGTATCGTTTGAGCCAGTTCCTGCTACTACAGGAATACGTCCGTTTGCCTGCTCTGCTACAACGGCTATGGCCTCAAGATGCTCCTCAACAGTCATCGTTGCAGACTCTCCTGATGTTCCGCATACAATAATTGCATCTGTCTTATGATCAATATGATAATCAACCAGCTCTCTCAGCTTCTCATAATCTATCTCCATATTTTCCTTGAACGGAGTTACTAATGCGACTCCTGACCCCTTAAAAATAGCCATGCTACTTTCCTCCTTTGAATTAATATTCTTACATAAAAATTTGGACCAAAACAGAGTTTCGGTCCATTAGATAATCTAGATAATCACATGTACCGTAGCTCCCCATCTAATCCTTTAGATGACAGTCCTCAGACTCTTAATCTGAAGCCCAGCCGGATACATGTCCCTTAGAAACTTTACAGTTACTTTGCATCCGCTTCGGCGAATCATCCTTTCTCACATCTTCAACTGAATGGGCTTCATCCGATATGATACTGATAATCATCGCAACCTCTACATACATCGATACTATAACACTGTGCTACAGCTCTGTCAACCGAAGAATCAGAACATTTCTGCGATATCTATACTTACCCTGTTCTCTCTCTGTCTCATAGCCTCATAGCTGATAACAGTAGCAGAGCTGGCGGCATTCAGGCTTTCCAGAGAGCCCTTCATAGGGATTCTTATGAGCTTATCTGCAGCCGCGCTGATATTCTCTGTAAGTCCCCTGCCCTCATTTCCAATGAGAAATGCAACCGGTCCCGTAAGGTCAGTCTCATACATAGATGAACCACTCAGATGCATGCCATATATAACTATGCCATTACTTCTGAGTCTGTTAATATCACCGAACAGATCATAGGTTACGGCAACATTTTTTCTGAATATGGAACCCATTGTCGATCTGATAACCTTAGGACTGTAAATATCGACTGAATCATAGCTTACAAGAATTCCGGTAACTCCTGCTCCTTCAGCACTTCTGATAATAGTACCCATGTTACCCGGATCCTGAAGCCTTTCAATTATAAGAATAAGCGGATTCTCGGTTCCATCTCCCAGAAGATCATCAACAGTTTTTTCTTTTATCATAACAGTTGCGAGGATTCCCTGAGGAGTTTCCGTATCAGTAATACGCCTTAATACAGGTTCAGTTACAATATAGCATTTATTCTTTGCTGCAGCTATATTTACAAGTCTGAGAAGCTTTTCATTGTTAACAACCTTCTTGTCATAATAATCCTGAGTAAAATACATCTCTCCCAGAAGATTGTCAGGAATTTCTTCTACCATTCTCATTCCTTCAACAACATATTTCCCGGAATACTTTCTCTCCTTGGGACTGCTAAGCAGCTTAGCAACAAGCTTTACCTTTTCATTATTTGGTGATGTCAATATATCCATGTCTGCCCCCCCTATCTTTCAGGTTATTTTTTCTTATCTCTGACCAGTACTCTGTCTCTGCCAAATTCCAATACTAGTGCATCCTCCGCACCTTTATCCAGGTCTGCTGCCACATATGACTTCACCGCTCGTTTTTCTTCCTTAAGCTGTACATATACCGGTGTGAAACCTGCACGGGATTTGAGCACTTCATTCAGAATACCCTGTTTCTTCTTCAGGTCCTCACTGTTATCAAGCAGAAGCCACAGTTCCTTCTGCATGGCCTTGTTTTTCTCTTTTATTTCATCAAGAGAATAAATCTCTGACGCTATGAGCTTGCTGTCTCTTTCAGATACCTGAGCTCTTCCCTTAACTATAATCGACTTTCCTTTTTCGATTAATCCACGGTACTTCTCATAGGTTTTTGGAAATGTGATCACCTCCAGTGTACCATAGAGATCTTCCAGCTTCAGAAAAGCCATATTTTCATTATTCTTTGTAATCTTAGCGGTTATATCCTCGATCAGTCCGCCTATTGTATAAGTATATCCATCCTTTGCACCTGTGGCAGTCTCCTGGGAAATAACCTCTTCCTCATCACCTGTATCAACCATAAAATCAGCAGAAGTGATATTGGTTTCTTTTTCAAGTATTTCCCTGACATCATCCAGTGGATGACCACTTACATAAAAGCCGAGAACATCTTTTTCTCCCTTGAGCATTATGTCCTTACCAAACTCCGGTACATCCGGATATTCTATATCAAAGGCTTCTTTCTCTTCCTCACCCATGAAGTCAAGAAGTGACATCTGGCCTGTCGCATTTTTCTTTTTCTCAGCAGTAACCTGATCTATAATCTGCGGATACACCATGATAAGCTGTCTTCTGCTTCTTCCGAAGCCGTCAAATGCACCTGCCATAATGAAGTTTTCGATTGTTCTTTTATTTGCTTCCTTACCGGACATTCTCTCTATAAAATCTTTTATGTCCTTATAAGGTCCATTCTCGTCTCTCTCTCTGATGACAGCATCCACCACCGTCTCACCCACAGACTTGATGGCATACATACCATACCTTATGCTGTTTCCAGAAACCGCAAAATTGCCCTTACCTTCATTAACATCGGGAGGAAGGATTTTTATACCCATCTGCTTAACAGCATCCATATACTTCTGCAGTTTATTTGGATGATCCTTTACCGATGTAAGAAGAGCTGCCATAAAGTCCAGTGGATAATAAAGTTTCAGATATGCTGTCTGATAAGCCACAACCGCATAAGCTGCCGCATGTGATTTATTAAAGGCATAGCTGGCAAAATCAGTCATTTCATCGAAAATCTTATTAGCCGTTTCTTCACTTATACCTTTATTTATACAGCCCGGAACACCTGTTTCTTCATTTCCATATACAAAGTATTCCCTCTCCTTCTCCATGACACTTGCCTTTTTCTTGGACATGGCACGTCTCACAAGATCGGATCTTCCAAGGCTGTAACCTGCCAGAGCCATAACTATCTGCATAACCTGCTCCTGATAAACTATACAGCCATAGGTAGGTTCAAGAATCGGTTCAAGTTCAGGAGTATCATAGCTGATAGGTCCTGTAGAATCCTTTCCCTTTATATACTGAGGAATAAAATCCATGGGACCGGGACGATAAAGCGATATACCCGCTATAACATCCTCTATACTTCTAGGTTTCAGCTCTTTCATGAAACTCTGCATTCCGGAGCTCTCAAGCTGAAATATACCATCACATCTGCCTGATGATATCAGCTTAAACACCCTTTCATCATTCATTTCAAGATGCTCTACATCAACATCCTTTCCTAGACGTTCCTTAACACTTTTTATGGTATCCTGAATAACCGTAAGATTCCTGAGTCCCAGAAAGTCCATCTTAAGAAGGCCCAGCTCCTCAAGAGTATCCTTCTCATACTGTGTAGTAACCGCATCTCCGTTTTTGCATAACGGTACATATTCCACTATGGGCTCACTGCCGATTACAACACCGGCCGCATGCATGGAAGCGTGTCTTGGAAGTCCCTCCAGACGTCTTGACATATCGACCAGATATTTTACTTCTTCATCTTCATTATAAAATTTATTAAAATCAGGACTTTCCTTTAACGCTTTATCTATAGTCATACCCGGAGTTCCCGGAATCGACTTGGCAACCATATCAACCTTTTTAAGTGGTACAGCAAGAGCCCGTCCCACATCTCTGATACAGTTACGGGCAGCGAGAGTACCAAAGGTAACTATCTGAACCACCTTTTCCTCGCCGTATTTTTCAGATACGTAATCAATTACTTTCTGTCTTCCCTCAGGCTCAAAATCCACGTCTATATCCGGCATGGATACACGCTCAGGATTCAGGAACCTCTCGAAGATAAGACTATATCTGATAGGATCTATATTTGTGATCTTAAGAGCATATGAAACTATACTTCCTGCTGCAGATCCTCTTCCCGGACCTACGCCAATACCATGCTCCTTTGCATAATTAATAAAATCCCATACTATCAGAAAGTAGTCTACGTAGCCCATGTTCTTGATAGTTTCAAGTTCATAAAGAAGTCTTTCGATGAGTTCTTTATTATTATCTTCAGTCTGATCATTTATATACTCATCTCTTACTGCTTCAACTATTCTGCTTCCGACCGTCTCATCCTGTTTTCTCTGGGCATCTCTGTCTTCAGCTGATACTGCTTTGAAAGCTTCATCCTCTGTTATGGCACCAACTACTCTGTCATATATATCCTCTACATTTATTGATAGATTATATCTTTCATTTAATCCGTTTAAGCAAAGATATATCAGGTACTGATAAGCTCCGCCGAATCCTTCGGGAACCTGATACTTAGGAATTTTCTGCTCACCAAAAACAATATTTACATTGCATCTTTCGGCAATCTTATGGGTATTCTCTATAGCCTCCTCTGCATATGGAAAAAGCTTTCGCATTTCCTCCTCAGACTTCAGATAATACTGACCGCCCTCATATCTCATTCTGTTTTCATCATCCACCAGAGTGTTGGTCTGAATACACAGAAGTATATCGTGGGCTTCCCAGTCCTCTGCTTTTACATAATGGGAATCATTTGTGCATACCAGCTCTATTCCGGTCTCCTGGGACATACGCAAAAGATCGGTATTTACCAGCGTATCATCTGAAAGCCCGTGATCCTGCATCTCAAGAAAATAATTCCCCTCACCGAAGATATCCCTGTATTCCAGAGCCACCTTCTTTGCTTCATCATAAAGCCTTCTTCTCAGATAAAATGCGACCTCACCCTGAAGACATGCTGAAAGGCATATGATTCCTTCATGATACTGTCTTAAAACCTCTTTATCCACCCGGGGCTTATAATAAAAGCCCTCGGTAAAGCCCTTTGAGACTATCTTTGACAGATTCCTGTAGCCTAGATCATTTTCAGCCAGAAGAATCAAATGATAATATCTTTCATCATTGTTCCCCACCTCGCGGTCAAATCTCGAACCCGGAGATACATATACCTCGCATCCGATGATAGGCTTAATCCCCTGTTTCAGGCATTCTCTGTAAAAATAGATAGCGCCATACATGACACCGTGATCTGTTATGGCCAGACTATCAAAACCAAGTTCCTTTGCACGCGAAACAAGCTCGGTCACTTTGGCCGAGCCGTCCAGTAAGCTGTATTCAGTATGTACATGTAAATGTGTAAATGCCATTGGATTTTCCTTATTTGAGCCTCAGGTTTTTGATTTCATTAAATATACTCTCTAAGCACGCAGATACTCTCGTGCCCATTCTATCTCTTTTTATTCTTCTTACATATTTTTTATTCAGGCTTCTCACAGCCTTATCATTGTATTTTTTCTCAAGTTTTTTCTTCAGCTTCTTCTTATATTCCTGTCTCTTAAGATATTTCTTATATTCTTTCATATATCTTTTTGCATATCTGAAGGTCTTTTCTTCACCCTCTTCGGCAAGCATATTCAGAAGCAGATTGATCTTTTTTCTGACATAAGGATGCATAGCACCCTTTGATTTTCCATTCAGGAAATAATCCAGAGCCGTCCTGTCTGTATAGTCATTCTTATGATATATTTTGCTGGCTGCTACACGGTCACAGAACATTTCTACAATATAATTATCCGGCATTTTCATACCGACCATACTTCCATCTCTTTTTACCAGATCATAATCTAGCCAGTACTCCAGATGATGCTTATTCCTCCCCTTATGATGAAGCCAGGAGGATGTATATCCCTTGTCCTCTCTTTCAGCATCATTGGGACTTCTTGTCCCCTGATAATACTTAGCTCCAACCAGAAATTCTGATGGAGAATACTTTGACAGATCATGTAAAAGACCCTGCTTATAAAGCCCGCATCTAAAACAGTTTCTGCCCACTTCAAACTTATGTTCATTTATGGTCTGAAGATGTTTAAACCACTTCTTTTCTTTTATTTTATCCATAATACCCATCATAGTTTTTACTTCCTTAATGATTAGAATTCCACATTTATAAATTATAACAATAATCAACTTTTGATACAATAATAAAAAAGTATGGCACTATCCATGTTCTGATGATAGAATGACATAAGTGTCATAAGTCGGCACGCGTTCTTGCTTGCAAGAAAAGCGTGTTGACTTCATGACACGCAAAACACGAGGAAAAAGCATTTTTTGAAAAAAAATAGCGGTTTCCGAGTGTTTTCAGGATTGCGAGAGTTTTCGAAGAAAACGGAGCAATCCGTATGTCATTCAATTGATAAGCGTCTTAACACGAGGAAAAAGCATTTTTTGTAAAAAAGGAAATCATTATGCAGTTAAAAAATGAAGATAATTCAAATCAAAATGTAACAAATCAGAATCCTAACCCTAATTATAACTCTGCTTCTCCAAATGGAAATTTTAATCAACAGACATCTCCTTATGGAAACAACACGGGGCAAACTGCCCCATACGGAAGCTATAATCAACAGAATACTCCATACTATAATCAACAGAATACTCCATACTATAATCAACAGAATACTCCATATGGAAATAATAACCAGCAGGCAGTGATCAGTCAGAAGAGCAGCTTTCCGGTATGGCTTGTAATTCTTATAGCCGTTCTTGTTATAGGGGCAGCAGGATATTTTCTGCTTGGTACTTTTAATGATATATTCGGAAAGGCTGATTATACTCCGGGCACGGTAACTGACAAGTCCTATCAGAACAATTATTTTGAATTCAAAACAACACTTGGTTCCGGTTGGAAGGTAACTCAGAGTGTTTCTGATACTGAGCTTGTTAAGAAGACTCTTAATCAGAAGCAGGTTGTCACTGAGTTTTCTGCTCAGAATGATAAGTCAATAGAAGTCATTGGTTTTTCTGTACAGCAGACGCCTTATAACATAAAGGCCGTAGGAACAGATATAGATAATCTTATGGATAATCTGAAGTCTGAATTCGTAAAGGAAATGGAAGCCGGTGGATATAAGATATCAAATATAGAAAGAGATACCATGACCATAGCCGGAAAAACCTGCGAAGGCTTTAAAATGACAGGAAGAGTTGATGGAGTCAATATGGATCTGAGTCTGGTTCAGTTCTATATGTTCAAGGGAAATTATGTCGGCGCATTTTCCGCCGCTTCAACCTCCCAGGGAAAAGCAAAGCTTGTTATCACAAATAATGTCAGTGAACTCTCTTCTAACTAATAACAAATAAAGTGAATAATCTGGAGACCAATAATGATCAAAAATACATATGCAGTAGTGACAGGCGCCAGCAGCGGACTTGGACTGGAATTTGCCAAACAGCTTTCGGAAAGAGGTTATAAGCTGGTCCTTGTTGCAAGACGCAAAGATAAACTCGAAAAAATACAGGGCATATTAAAAACTGAAAGTAAAATAATCGTTGCTGACTTAAGTGACAGGTCGGAATGTGTAAGGGTTGTCGAAGAAGTAAAGGATCTGGAAGTCGAAGTATTTATTAACAATGCGGGCTTCGGAGACTGCGGAAGATTTTACGAAACTGATATAAATAAAGAACTGGGAATGATAGATGTAAATGTAACGGCTGTTCACATCCTCATGAAGCTTATGCTCATGAAAATGAAGGCTAAGGTAAGCGGCGCCTATATACTTAATGTGGCTTCCTCTGCAGGACTTTTTCCTGGCGGACCATATATGGCAACCTACTATGCAACAAAGGCCTATGTAACAAGTCTTACCCAGGCCGTTTCAAGGGAGATGAAAGAAGCCGGAAGTGATATATACATCGGAGCTCTCTGTCCCGGACCGGTGGATACAGAGTTTAACGATGTGGCGGATGTTCAGTTTGCTCTAAGGGGAATGAATCCAAAGGACTGTGTAAGCTATGCATTAAAGCAGATGTTCAGATACAGGAAGGAAATTATAGTCCCCACCCTGAGAATGAAGATAGCAGTTTTGGGAACAAGACTCCTTCCTCGCGATCAGGTAGTAGCAATGACAGGTGGACAACAGAAAAAGAAAAAGGATTTTTAGCATACATTTAACTTCTCATAACTGTGCATATTTGTTATAATAATTTTCAGAGTTGCTTTAGCAATTTTCGATCCGTATATCATAATCGGGGTTAAAAAAAATTAGGAGGATTACAAAATGAAGGTATTTAAGTGTACAAAATGTAACAACATGATTTCGTATCTTGAGAAGGATGCATGTGACGTTAAATGCTGTGGAGAAACAATGGTTGAGATAGTACCTAATACTACAGACGCAGCCGGCGAAAAGCATGTTCCTGTTATCGAGGTTGATGGAAATATCGTAACAGTAAAGGTTGGTTCTGTAGAACATCCTATGACAGAGGCTCATCTCATCAAATGGATTGCTATTGAAACAGAGCAGGGAAGACAGCGTAAGACCCTAACTCCTGAAGATAAGCCTGAAGCTACATTTGCTCTTGTAGACGGCGATAAGGTTAAGGAAGCTTACGAGTTCTGCAACCTTCACGGACTTTGGAAGGCAGAGGCATAATCTGCTACTCAATAAAAAAGATGACAGAAGTGGCACTGGTTCACTTCTGTCATCTTTTTTTAATTTAGTATGTATTCTGCCAGAATTCCGTACATTTCCCTTACATAGTAGGTAGGAAGAAGCCACCAGGCTGTCTTTGCAGATACCGCCCCATGCTTAAGTCCATACTTATCTGCTATTTTTCCGGCTCTGTATTCATGAAATTCATTTGTGGCAATTGATATGCTGCTTCCAAGATCATTATCATCCATTATCTGTTTTGAAAATCTGATATTTTCATCTGTAGAAGTAGACTTATCCTCCATGAGTATACGATTTTTTGAAATGCCTTTACTTATCAGCCATCTTCTCATGCATTCAGCTTCCGAGATATCTTCTCCTTCACCGGTTCCTCCGGACACTATACAAACCGTATCAGGATAAGTTTCTAAATAATCCTTCGCCACCGTAAGTCTTTCAACCATCATAAGACTCGGAGATTCTCCCCTGACCTGACAACCGAGAACTATAAGCACCGCATTTTTCTCAAACCTCTCATAACAGCCCTTTACTATACAGGTTGTTGTCACTATCGCCAGAACCAGTATAGTAGCTGCCACAGCTGAAACTATTATAAGAAATATTTTTCCACCAGACACAGACCATAGCTTTAATATCGTCTGGTTTATCTGCTTCATAAAAAAACCGTACAAGATCAGTATAAGCGATATGATTATTCCGGTTACATTGCCGATGTTCAGGATGCCCCAATAGATCACATTTGTAAACAATAGGAAACATATCAATCCGATTAAAATAAATATTACTGGTAAAACTTTTTCTCTCATATCTTTTTCCATTAATAAAAATCGGCGTACTGCTATAATACACCGATTTTTAACTAGTTTATTCTTTGTTTAATAAATATTACTCTGAATCTGAAGATGTATCAGCATCAAGGTACTCTACAGAAATGCTTGAAATAGTACCATCACTTAACATCTTGTTGATGGACTCATTTATCTGATTGAGAAGCTCTGTATTACCCTTCTTTACAGCAATACCGTATTCTTCAGCACCAAATGTATCAGTATCCTCTACTATCTTGATACCCTGGTTATCACCAACATATTTTTCAGCTGTAGCTGAGTCGATAACAACAACATCACACTTACCATTCATAAGCTCAAGAATTGTTTCTGATCCCTTCTTGAAAGCTTCGTAGCTGTATCCAAGGCCCTTTACACACTCTTCACCTGTGTATCCCTGAACAACTGCTATCTTCTTATCTGCCATATCAGATGCCTTCTTGATCTCAGAATCTTCTTTAACGATCATAACCTGTGTAGCTGTATAATATGGAACTGAAAAATCAACTGCTTCCTTTCTCTCATCTGTAATGGTCATACCTGCAATAACTGCATCAACCTGACCATTCTGAAGTGCAAGAAGAAGTGAATCAAATTCCATATTGTTTATAGATGCTGTCTTTCCGTTATCTTCAGCTATCTTCTTTGCAATAGCCATATCGATACCATCAAAACCATCTACAACGCCTTCTCCTCCAACATACTCAAATGGAGGGAACTCTGCATTTGTTCCAAATACTATTTTTCCACCTGTAGTGTTGCTTTCTTCTTTAACTGTTTCATCAGTTTTTGCCGAACCACATGCTGCCATTGATAATGTCATAACTGCTGCAAGACCAAGTACAGCTATCTTTTTTACTAGTTTCATTTCTGTTTTCCTCCTTATATTACGGAACCGTAAATACAGCTCCTAAGATTCCTCGTCGCTAATGCTACTCGGAATGAAATAACTATTTTATTCTTCGAAAGTTAAGTAAGCTACGATTACAGAACCTTACTCAGAAATTCTCTGGTTCTGTCATTCTGAGGATTCTCAAATATATCCTCCGGCGTACCCTGCTCTATTATCTCACCTTCGTCCATAAAAAGGATTCTGCTTCCAACCTCTCTGGCAAAGCCCATCTCGTGAGTAACAACCACCATGGTCATTCCACTCTTTGCAAGACGTTTCATAACATCCAGAACTTCTCCAACCATTTCAGGATCAAGCGCCGATGTAGGCTCATCAAAGAGCATGATTTCCGGCTCCATGGCAAGCGATCTTGCAATAGCAATTCTCTGCTGCTGACCACCTGACAGCTGCTTAGGATATACATTTGCCTTATCCTCAAGTCCAACTATTTTAAGCAGCTCATCTGCCTTTTTATCTGCCTCTGCCTGTGTCATTTTCTTCAGCTTCACAGGTGCAAGAGTAATATTTTTACGGACCGTAAGATGTGGAAACAGATTAAAATGCTGGAAAACCATTCCCATCTTGGCACGAATCTGATTAATATTTACTCCATGCTGATTTATCTGCTGATCATCCACCCAGATTTCACCGGACTGAGGCTTCTCAAGCAGATTCAGACATCTTAAAAATGTACTTTTACCGGATCCGGATGGACCGATAACAACCACAACTTCACCGTCGTCTATATGTTCAGTTATTCCCTTAAGAACCTCAACTCCGTTAAAGCTCTTGTGTAAATCATTTACCTTTATCATAGCATTTTCCTTAATGGGACTTATCTCTGGTCTGACTTTCTCAGCCTGTTCTCAACTCTTCCGAGTACAAGCGTAAGCACCTTTATTATAACGAAATAAATAATTGCTGTTGCAATAAGCGGCATAAACGCCTCATAAGTCGCACTTTTTATAAAGTCTCCGGCCTTCTGGATATCCACGAGACCTACGTAACCTACTATTGCAGTTTCCTTTATAAGAGTTATGAACTCGTTACACATAGCAGGGAATATATTCTTAACTGCCTGCGGAACTATGATGTTCATCATCGTCTGGCTCTTACTGAGTCCAAGAGATAATCCCGCTTCTGTCTGACCTTTATCTATAGAAAGAATTCCCGCTCTGATTATTTCTGATACATACGCACCGGAATTAATAGAAAATGCGATAGCCGCTATAATCCATTTCTCCCAGTTAACTGTTGCAAACACTACAAAATATATTATCATCAGCTGAGTAACCGATGGTGTTCCACGAATAATATCCGTATATATCTTTCCGATCAGATTGAGCGGTTTCTTCTTTGACAGATTAAAGAGAGCAATAATAAAGCCGATAACAAGCCCCATGGCAGCAGCAAGAAGTGCAACCTTAACAGTTACACCAATTCCACTTAGAAGCAGCTTATATCTGTCATCTCTTATGAAACATTTATCAAATGTTTCTGAAAATGTTGAATAATATATACCGTGATGGAGCATATCGTCACCTATAAAATCAAAAATGTTACTTCATAAATTTCAAAAGAAAAAATCAAGTAAAAAAATAGTGGGTTGTATACAACATACAACCCACTAATAATTGCATAAAATCCGCATAAAGTCAATGATTTGTTGGTTTTAACTTACCATTCAGGGCATTAGAAATCAATATCTATATTTCCGGCATTTGCATTAACCTTTATAGATTTTCCTGATTTTCCTTCAAAACTAAACTTATTTCCCTGTTTTTCACCATCTATTTTAAGATTTCCAAAATCAGCCTTTGCGTCGATACTGTAGTCAGCCATCTCACCTATAATATCCAGCTTTACATTTCCTGCATCAGCTTTAATATCAACATTACTTATTCTTGTTTTTTCTATTTTAGTATTTCCAGCATCGGTATCCAGTGTGAGGTCTGTGATTTCAGAATCTTCGATTTTGAAATTACCATAATCCACATCGCCATCTATTTTATCAGCCTTTGTATCATTTAATGACAAATTTCCTGCATTGGATTTGAATAAAGCATCTCCAAGTTCCGATTCATTAATTTTGATATTACCTGCATCGGTATCTACATCCAGTTTAGCCATAGTCTGGGTTTCAATAAGCAGATCACCGGCATTAATATCTACTTTACATTCATTTATTGCAGTTCCCTTTGGTATGAATATATCTACATGAGAATCATCCAGCTCTTCGAATCCCAAATGAAATCTAAACTTTTTGCTGTTTTCTTTTTCCTTTATTATGAGTTTTCCATTGTCATTTTTTATTTCCGGAGCTTCTTCATATACCTTATATACTACCTTGAAGCTGTCTCCTTCGATTATATTCACATCTGAAGCACTCATATCTATATCAATGTCTGAAAAAGCACCAGTCTCCACTTCTCCTGACTTCATGTTTTTTTCATTAACTGAATGTATTCTTCTGTTTACTAAATCTATATCAAAATCTGTAGCAGCACCCATTTTCCAGCCGGCAATGACCATGACAACTCCCAGAGCAAATAGTACTGCACATATAATAAGAGTTATTATCAATCCCTTTTTCATTAGTTTGCTCCTCCTGCCTTAACTTCATCTTTCTTCTTTTTTCCTATATTTCTCAGCAGTTTGATGAGTCCTCTGATAATTACTTCACCCAGCTTATAGAAGCCTATACATAGAACTATTCCAACAGAGAAGCATATAAGTCCCGCTCCGACGATGAGCATCACCTGAGCCATTGACTCAGCCCAAAACGCTGCACATATAACTCCTATTCCACTAAGTGTAACCGCTGCTCCTGCAGCAAGCATTGAAAATACCACAGCAATTACAGCTACAAATACTGCAAATATCACAGATACTATGGCAATTGCTATAGGAAGTGCTATAGGAGCCGCAAATATACCAAGTATTATATACCAGATGGCTCTTGAACTATTCTTCGCACCACCCTCTGTTTCTGCTTTAACAATCTGCTTTTCACTGGCCTCATCTATTATTCTCGATGCCACTTCATCAACCGTTCCGACCAGCGGAGTAACATCCTGATTATCATCAATTCCCGCATCCAGAAAATATTCTGCGTAATACTTCATAGCATCGTCATAATCCTCTTTAGGAAGCCTTCTGAGTCTTCTGGATAATTCTGACATAAATGTTATCTTATTCATCACTGTATCCTTTCACCTTTTTTCATTTAACCATATTATTCTTTATCTATCCAAGCAGTAAGTCAATCTTTCCCTTATAGGCATCCCATTCTTCTCTGTAATGCAGAAGTATGTTTTTTCCCTCATCAGTTATTCTGTAGTATCTTCTGTTTCGTCCCTGATAGGGCTGATCATAGGTTTCCAGATATTTTTCCTTTTGCAGCCTTCTAAGAACCGGATATAGTGTTGATTCGGATATGTCTATCAGCTCTCTGACCTTTTGTGTCAATGTATAGCCATAAGAATCTCCGTTTGCTACTATCCCCAGAACACATGCATCAAGAAGCGGTGCAGCAACCTGGTATGTCATCTTGTTTCCTCCTTTTTTAATTAATGAAGAAAATAATTCTTATTCATACAATAATGTTTTAATAATAATAATGTTTTTTCAACAATATTATTTATTTATCAATATTATATTTCGTATAATATTGTATTTATTCATAATTGTCAAGCATTTTTTATTTTATTATTCACTTTTGCCTTTATATATTATAAAATAGGAAGGTAATTATTCAAATAAAGGGGAGGGATATTCCATGTTAGAGAAAATGTTCAAACTTAAGGAACACGGAACTGACGTTAAGACTGAAGTAATAGCCGGAATCACTACATTTCTTGCTATGGCTTACATTCTGGCGGTCAATCCAAACATTCTAGGTAATGTAATGAATGCCGGAGGAGTTTTTCTTGCTACTGCTATTGCTTCAGCTGTTGCAACCTTCGTTATGGCATTTCTTGCAAATTATCCAATAGCACTTTCAGCAGGAATGGGATTAAATGCATACTTTGCATTTACCGTCTGTCTGGGCGAACTTTCTGAAGTACCGGATGCTTATACCATAGCTCTTACTGCTGTATTGGTTGAAGGTATATTTTTCATTATTATTTCCATATTTAAATTCAGAGAAGCTATTATAAATGGTATCCCTCAAAATCTTAAATATGGTATCACAACAGGTATAGGTCTTTTCATAGCCCTTATCGGTCTGGTTGGTGCTAATATCGTAGTAGCTGATCCATCAACTACTGTTGCACTCGGAGATTTTTCTTCACCACAGGTTGTGCTTGCTCTGATAGGCTTTGTAATAATAGTTGTTCTCAGTCACTATAATATAAAAGGTTCTGTGCTTATAGGTATCATCGCGACATGGATCCTTGGTATGATTGCTGAAGCTATCGGCTGGTACAAGGTTGATATCGCAGCAGAAATATACAGCGTTTATCCAAGCTTCTCCGGAGGACTGAATCTCGGAGGACTCGGCGAAACAGCCTTCAAGTTCAACTTCTCATGGGTTGGATCACATTTCATTCAGTTTATAGCTATAGTATTCAGCTTCCTTTTCGTAGACCTCTTTGATACAGTTGGAACTGTAGTCGGCGTTGCTGACAAGGCAGGACTTCTGGCAGAGGATGGAACACTTCCGAGAGCAGGAAAGGTATTTATGGCTGATGCCATCGGAACTACTGTAGGTGCATGTCTTGGTACATCTACCGTAACAAGCTTTGTTGAATCCAGTGCCGGAGTTGCTGAAGGAGGAAAGACAGGTCTTACTGCATTTACTACAGGAGTTCTGTTCCTTATCTCCATAATACTCAGTCCTATATTCCTTGCTATTCCGAGCTTTGCTACAGCTCCTGCGCTTATATATGTTGGAATGCTTATGTTCTCCAGCGCAGCAAAGATCAAATATGAAGGCGATGTTGCTGATACGGCAAGCGCATATATGGCAGTCCTCATGATGCCACTTACATATTCAATAGCAAATGGTATCATGTTCGGGGTTATTTCATGGGTAATTATAAAAGCACTTACCGGTAAGGCTAAGGATGTAAAACCTATCATGTGGATAATATTTGCACTATTTGCACTTCGAATAATAGCTCTCGTAACAAATTTCCAATAAAAAAGGAATGATCATATGAAAGTAGTCTTTGCAATAGATTCAATGAAAGGGTGTCTCAGCTCCCTCGACTGCGGTAAAGCCGCAGCTGAAGGGCTTAAACGTGCATTACCTGACGCCGAGTATGTTATCCGGCCTCTGGCTGATGGTGGTGAAGGAACTGTAGAAGCCCTTACAATCGGACTTGGTGGAACCTTCCATGATGTAGAAGTTATAGGACCTCTTGGCAGAAAGGTTATGGCCAGGTACGGTATAGTAAATACAGAAGAATCTGATGAAGTCACAGGTGACAGCTCAAATCTTACAGCCATCATAGAGATATCGTCTGCGGCAGGGCTCACATTGATAAGCGCCATAGAAAGAGATCCTATCAAAACAACCACTTATGGTGTTGGCGAGCTTATAAGTGATGCAATATCAAGAGGCTGCCGTAACTTTATTATCGGACTTGGCGGAAGCGCTACAAATGATGCCGGAATAGGTATGCTTCAGGCACTTGGAGCCACATTCTATGATGACAGACGAAAACTTCTTACCGGTGATAATGGATATCTTACAGGTGGAGATCTCGAATTTATTCATGCCATGTCTTTTGAAAACTTCAATCCACACATTTCAGGCTGCAGATTCAGAATCGCCTGCGACGTAAATAATCCCCTCTGTGGAGAAAACGGATCAAGCTTCATATTTGGACCGCAAAAGGGACTTTTCGATTCTGAGATTCAGATAATGGATAAATGGATAGAAAGATTCGTAGATACTTCCAGAGAAGCTCTGAACACATCAATCGACCCCAATTATCCGGGCTCCGGAGCCGCAGGAGGACTTGGTTTTGCATTTAAATACTTCCTTGGCGGAGAGCTTGAGGCAGGTAATAAAATAGTAATAGAAGAAACTAACCTGAAGAAATATCTGAGCGATGCAGATATCGTCGTAACAGGCGAGGGAAAGCTCGATGAACAGACACTTATGGGCAAAGCCCCGATCGGTATATCCCATATAGCAAAGGTATTTAAAAAACCAGTAATTGCAATTGTCGGTTCAGTCTCGGCAGGCTTCGACGGAGACAGACTCCCTGATGTGGATGCATATTTTCCGGTTATAAGAAGAAACTGCACCCTCGAGGAAGCCATGGATCCTCATACAGCCCACTCAAATATAGCCGCCACCACCGAACAGATATTCAGACTCATAAAAAAAATAACATCATAACGACCATCACAATCCAACAAAAAAGGTGACACTTGAACCAGGTTCAAAGTGTCACCTTTTTTATGTTAACCAATAATCTATGCTGCAGTTTTCTCTTTTCCCTGTTTTGCAAGATTTACAAAGGAGTAAACTGCAAGTACAAGTGCAAGTATTACGAGAAGCGCTGCTAGTATTGCCTGTATATATGCCCACACATCTGCTCCGCCCGCACCAATCAGTTTAATCTTGCCTGATATGGTAAGGATAAGTGATGTAATAGTAACTATAAGCATGAATACCATAGGAACGTAGAACATCTTGTTGTTCTTTCCAACCTTGCCGAGCCAGGTACATACTGCAAGAAGTCCGACTGCTGCAAGAAGCTGATTTGCTGCTCCGAAGAGTGGCCATATCTTTGCATATCCTGTCATACCCAGTCCTACACCGAGTACAACTGTTACTGCTGTAGCAAAGTAAGGATTGCAGAGGAATTTCTTTGTTCCGGTAACATCCTGAACTGTCTCATCAGGCGCAAGCCAGAACTCCTGGAACATATAACGTGCAAGTCTTGTTGCGGTATCTAGTGATGTAAGGCAGAAAACTGATACTGCAAGAACGAACATACTGTATATTATATTTACTATAGGACTGTCTGCTCCGACAAAGCTTCCTATCATCTGTGATACACCACCGGCAAATACTGCTGTAGGACTTGTAAGTCCGCTTTGAGCAAGTTCTTCAGCATTAACATTAACTGTATGCCATACGAAACCTACTGCACAAAGTGATATAACTGCAACTACGCACTCTATAAGCATGGAACCATATGCTACAGGACGCGCATTTGCTTCATTATCGAGCTGCTTGGATGTTGTACCTGAGGAAACCAGTGAATGGAAACCTGAGATAGCACCACAGGCTATAGTAACGAAAAGTGCCGGGAATAAATTACCTGTTGCAAAAAGTCCGTTAGTTTCTGTTATCTGCCAGCCTGCAAATGCAGGAATATCAATATGTCCATGACCTGTGAGTGATGCTCCGATGACAGCGATAACTGCAACTGCAATCATGAAGTAAAGCAGGAATGAACTTAGGTAGTCTCTTGGCTGAAGCAGAATCCATACAGGAGTTACAGATGCTATCAGGATATATACTGCCAGTATCCACATCCATGCATTGTAGGAAATGGTTATAGGGCAGAAATTCATACCGATGGCAACGATTATAACGATGCCGATCACACCGATTATTGAAGCAGGTCCGATAGGTACATTCTTACGATATACCAGGAAACCGAAACCAACTGCAAGTACTATAAAAAGAAGAGATATCATAGCTGTCTGCTGGTGAGCAAGAAGTGCTGCTCCCTCAACTGCCACGCCTGCTGCTGTCGTGCTTCCAAATGTGCTGGCCACGATAGAACTGAAGGCTGCAACTACAAGAAGCAGTGTAAGATATCCGAATACGATGAATATCTTCTTTGCGAAGTTGCCCATGGCATCTTCGATAACCTCACCTATGGACTGTCCCTGGTGACGTATAGATGCAAAAAGCGCACCATAATCATGCACACCACCGAAGAAGATTCCACCGATGAGAACCCACAGAAGAACCGGAACCCAGCCGAAAACTGCTGCCTGAATAGGACCATTTATAGGTCCGGCGCCTGCTATTGATGAGAAATGGTGTCCCATAAGAACCGGTGTCTTAGCCGGAACATAGTCCACGCCGTCTTCCATCTCATGTGCAGGAGTTTTCTTTGAAGGATCGACTCCCCACTGCTCAGCAAGCCATTTCCCATAGAAAATGTAACCGCAGAGCAAAACTACGATACTAACAATAAGTACTAATGCTGCATTCATTATCATCCCCTCACTTTCATATAGAAATCTGACAGGTGTTTTGCCACCCTATTTGCATAGGCCTTCCCTGTGGAAAGGTCCATTAGTACCATATGAGCTTCAACATGACCACGTATGGTCATGAGGTAGTTCTTTTCATATTTAAACTTTTTTAACGCATTAAGCGTTTCCTGATCAGGCGTTTTATCACATATATAAGCTATTGTAAGATAGGAATACATATGATCCTTTTCAGGATATTTGTTACCCTTACATACAAGCTCAGGAGCCATATGCTCCTCCATAAGTGATCTTGCCTCATCCAGATCACTTAATGTAACAGTCTCCTTATCCAGAAACAATATATGCTCAAACCCATGAATGCTCCACAGATTTGCCTTTGGACTGATAACATACTTTTCACTGATTGTCGAGAAATAACCATAGGCTCTGGCCTTTACTCCGCCTATTTCATAATCCCTTGTAATATCAAAGGATTTGGAATATTCCTGCAACAATTTTTCTATGTATCCATCCTTATCAATCATAACAAAATCTTCCTGAAACTTAATTAAAAAAACCTTCTCAATTATAATACTTTAATTTCTTATTATCTACCCCCAAAAATTAATTTTTTCAAATATCAGATTGAAAAAAGCCGCGCCAAAGCGCAGCTTTTAAAACAAAAGATGACACTTTGAACCTGGTTCAAAGTGTCATCTTATTTATGTTAACTAATGACTTACTCAGCCTTTGTTCCATCGTAGAGATCTACGAGACCCTGAAGGTGAGCGAATCTCTTCTTTGAGTTCTCCTCAGCCATTGCGAAGAGCTTGTCAGCCTTATCCTTGTTAACCTTCTGAAGAGCTGTGTAACGAGCCTCTCCTGCAAGGAATTCCTGATAAGGAACTGTAGCAGCCTTAGAATCAAGAATAAACTTCTTGTCAGCATCAGGATTGAATCTGAACAGATTCCAGTATCCAGCATCAACTGCCTTCTTCTCCTCAGCCATAGCCTTGCTCATACCAACACGGATTCTGTGGTTGATACATGGAGCGTAAGCAATGATTAGTGATGGTCCATGATAGCTTTCAGCTTCCTTGATAGCCTTGAGTAACTGCATGTAGTTAGCACCCATAGATACCTGAGCAACATATACATAACCATAGCTCATTGCTATTCCGGCAAGATCCTTCTGCTTGATCTCCTTACCACCTGCAGCGAACTGTGCAACAGCTCCTGTAGGAGTAGCCTTTGAAGACTGTCCACCTGTATTTGAGTAAACCTCTGTATTGAATACGAAGATGTTTACATCCTCTCCTGAAGCGAGTACGTGGTCAACTCCACCGAATCCGATATCGTATGCCCAACCGTCACCACCGAAGATCCACTGTGACTTCTTAGCAAGGAAATCCTTATCCTTAACAACTGCCTTAGCATCTGCGCTGTCTACCTTCTCAAGTGCAGCAACTAATTCATCAGCAGCTTCTGTATTTGTCATTGTATCATCATATGTCTCGAAGAATTTATCAGCAGCAGCCTTAACTTCTGCGTTAGTCTCAGCTACAGCCTTAACCTTAGCTGAAAGGCTCTCACGAAGTGTCTTCTGTGCAAGATACATACCAAATCCGAATTCAGCATTGTCTTCGAACAGTGAGTTATCCCAAGCTGGTCCCTTACCTGCCTTATTTACTGTATAAGGTGTTGAAGGTGAAGAGTTACCCCAGATAGATGAACATCCTGTAGCATTTGAAATGTACATTCTGTCACCGAAGAGCTGAGTAATAAGCTTAGCATAAGGTGTCTCACCACAACCAGCACAAGCTCCTGAGAACTCAAGCAGTGGCTGTCTGAACTGTGATCCCTTAATTGTAGCGATACCAAACTTATTGATAACTTCTTCCTTATCAGGAACTGAAATAGCATAATCAAAGAGATTCTGCTGAGCCTTAAGAGCATCATCAAGTGGCTTCATCTCAATAGCCTTCTTAGCACAGACATTTGTACATGATCCACATCCAAGACAGTCCATAGTAGAAATTGCTACGTTGAACTTGTAACCAGGCATTCCTGTAAGATCCTTTGCAGCAAAGCCTTCTGGAGCTGCAGCAACTTCTTCCTCTGTAAGAGCAACTGTTCTGATAGCAGCATGAGGACATACATATGCACAAAGACCACACTCGATACACTCATCCGGATTCCATACAGGAACTGATACGGAAACACCTCTCTTCTCGTAAGCTGCTGTACCTGAAGGTGTAGAACCATCCATGTATCTTGCAACTACAGAAACAGGAATTGTATTTCCTTCCTGAGCTGAAACCTTGATCTGAACGTCGTTTACGAAATCCTGCTGTTCCTTAGTTCCCTTTGTAGCTGCAGGATAATCAAGACCTTCATCAACACAATTTGTCCAGTCTGCAGGAACATCTACCTTAACTACTGCATTAGCACCAAGGTCGATAGCCTTCCAGTTCATCTGAACGATGTCATCACCCTTCATTCCATATGACTTCTTAGCAGCTGCCTTCATATGCTCGATAGCTTCTGCCTCAGGAATGATACCTGTAAGCTTGAAGAATGCTGACTGAAGGATAGTATTGATACGTGTAGGTCCCATACCTGACTCGATACCAAGCTTAACACCATCGATAGTGTAGAAGTTGATATTGTGGTCAGCGATATATTTCTTAACCTGTCCAGGAAGGTGCTTATCAAGTTCTTCTCCTGACCATGGGCAGTTAAGAAGGAATGTACCACCATCAACAAGCTCTTCAACCATCTTATACTTTCTTACGTATGCAGCATTGTGGCATGCAACGAAGTTAGCCTTGTGGATGAGGTATGTTGACTTAATTGGCTTATCACCAAATCTAAGGTGTGACATTGTAATACCACCTGACTTCTTTGAATCATAATCAAAGTAAGCCTGAACATATTTATCTGTGTTATCACCAATGATCTTGATAGAGTTCTTGTTAGCACCAACAGTACCGTCAGCACCAAGACCCCAGAACTTACAGCAAACTGTTCCTTCAGGAGTTGTAACAAGAGCCTCACCTGAATCAAGTGAAAGATTTGTAACATCATCAATGATTGAAAGAGTGAACTCTTCCTTCTCTGTATTATTGAATGCAGCAACGATTTCTGAAGGAGTTGTATCCTTAGAACCAAGTCCGTAACGACCTCTTGTAATAGGAGTATCCTTGAACTCTGTTCCACGAACAGCTGCCATAACATCAAGTGCAAGTGGCTCAGCGATTGAACCTGGCTCCTTTGTTCTGTCAAGAACGATGAGCTGCTTAGCTGTCTTAGGAATAGCTGCGATGAACTTATCATTTACGAATGGTCTGTAAAGACGTACCTTTACAACACCGACCTTCTCGCCCTTAGCTGTAAGGTAATCAATTGTCTCCTCAATAGTATCACATACAGAACCCATAGCGATGATAACCTTCTCAGCATCTGGTGCTCCATAGTAATTGAAGAGTTTATAATCTGTACCGAGCTTAGCATTGATCTTGTCCATGTACTTCTCAACGATAGCAGGCATATCATTGTAAGCAGGGTTGCATGATTCTCTTGTCTGGAAGAATACGTCAGGGTTCTGAGCAGATCCCTTCTCGCATGGATGATTAGGATTAAGAGCCTCAGCTCTGAACTTATCCAATGCATCATATGGGAATATATCCTCGAAGTCTTCATTTGACCAGCAGTCGATTTTCTGAATCTCGTGTGATGTACGGAAACCATCGAAGAAGTTAATGAATGGAAGTCTTCCCTCAAGTGCTGCCATATAAGCAACAGGTGTAAGGTCCATTACTTCCTGAACAGATGACTCACAGAGCATTGCACAACCTGTCTGACGACAAGCGTAAACGTCTGAATGATCACCGAAGATATTGAGAGCGTGTGAAGCAACGCATCTAGCTGATACATTGAATACACCCGGAAGTCTCTCACCGGCAACCTTGTAAAGGTTAGGGATCATAAGAAGAAGTCCCTGAGAAGCTGTGTAAGTAGATGTCATAGCACCTGCAACAAGTGAACCGTGTACTGTACCGGCTGCACCAGCCTCAGATTCCATCTCTAAGATTTTAACTGTGTTGCCGAAGATGTTCTTTCTTCCGGCAGTTGCCCATTCATCAGTATGCTCAGCCATTGGTGATGATGGTGTGATAGGATAGATAGCTGCACAATCAGTAAAGATATACGATGCATGAGCAGCAGCTTCATTACCATCCATGGTCTTTTTGAATCTTGCCATTGTTGATTCCTCCTAGATTTATTTCTTTTTGGGTTCTGACCAGAACCTCGGACACGCCAAAAAGGCGCATAAAGCTAGCTACCATAATAACACAAAACAACTAGATTGTGAACAAATAATGGCATCTTTTGATTAAATCTTTGTACAATATATATAATAAAAATTAGTTGTATTTAACCCCCTGGGTTAACTATAATTATAATTATCAAAATAATAAAACCGATTATTAATTATATGAAAGGAAAAACTACCATGATATATATAAAAAGCGGACGAATAGTTGACAGTGTTTCAGGATATGACGGTCCCGGTGATGTTGCCATAAAGGGAAATACTATTATCGGTGCCGGACCTGAGCTTGATATAGAGCTTATCAAGGCACGATTTGATATATCCGACTCGGAGATACAGATAATTGATGCATCCGGTCTGGTTGTTGCCCCCGGACTGGTAGATACCCATGTACATTTCAGGGATCCGGGCTTTACTTATAAGGAGGATATCGAAACAGGTGCAAATGCAGCTGCAAAAGGTGGCTTTACCACTGTAGTATGTATGGCCAACACAAAACCAGCAGTTGATAATCTTAAAACACTTGAATATATCCAGGCTAAAGCTGAAGCTGCTCCTGTCCATGTTCTGCAGACCTCTACGGTTACAGTAGGAATGCAGGGAAAAGAGCTGGTAGAAATGGAACAGATGGCTGATGCAGGAGCGGCAGGTTTCACAGATGATGGTCTGCCTCTGATGGATGAAAAAATACTTTTAAAGGCACTCGAAATTGCTCAGGATCTGGATCTTCCGGTCAGTCTTCACGAAGAGGATCCTTTGTTTATTTCCCAGGCTGGAGTAAATATGGGTAAAATATCAGAACAGCTGGGGCTTGGCGGAGCTGCCGCTGCCGCAGAGGATATAATGGTTGCCCGTGATACAGCCATAGCACTTCATACCGGAGCCACTCTCTGTATACAGCATATCAGTTCAAAAAACAGTGTTGAATATGTAAGAGCTGCTAAAAAGCTGGGTGGGGATATTCACGCCGAAGCAACGCCTCATCATTTTACTCTGACTGAGGAAGCTGTTCTAAAATATGGAACGAATGCCCGAATGAATCCCCCTCTCAGAACCGAGGAAGACAGACTTGCCATTATCGAAGGAATAAAAGACGGAACCATTGACATGATAGTAACTGATCATGCCCCTCATTCCAAAGAAGAAAAAGAGAAACCATTCAGTGATGCTCCCAGCGGAATTATCGGTCTTGAAACCTCTCTGGGACTGGGAATCCTGTCACTGGTAAAGCCCGGACACATAACTCTTCTGAAGCTGATGGAACTGATGAGTAAAAATCCGGCTGAGTTATACCGTATGATTCCCGGAAGCATTACAGAGGGTGCAGTCGCAGATATAGTTATTTTCGGAGAAGATGAAGAATGGATTGCCGACAGCTTTGCATCGAAAGCAGATAACAGTCCATTTAAAGGCTGGACGCTGCCGGGAAAAATCCACTATACAATATGCAGCGGAAATATCGTTTATAGATCATAGAATTAAAAAAGATGACAGAAAAAACATGACAGAATTGGCACTGGTTCAATTCTGTCATGTTTTTTATACTTATAACATTTTTTTCAGTTCTGAAAGGATGGCGGCTATGGTTTCATTTGTCATTCCGCCAAATGGTCTCAGGGACCTGATCGGCATATATTTAAGCATAGCCTTCGTCATTTCATCCATTTCACCGGCACTTAAATCTGAAAACTGAGTTGATGCATTTGCAAATGCTTTCTCTGTGTATTCCCTTGTTTTATCATAACTCATGAGTTCTCCAAGCTGAACATCCTGATCAATAACCGGTGGTATCTGGAAGCTTCCCGTAAGACTTATCTCCTGCTCCAATGGAATATCTCTTGATGATTTTCCTATCTCGATAACATAGCTTCCATTTTCAGCATGCCAGTCTCCTAATTCAACTGAGTACCATGCAAAGCTTCTTTTATCCAGAACAAATGTAACTGTTTTGGTTTCACCCGGTTCCAGCTCTATTTTCTCAAAACCCTTAAGTTCATGAACCGGTCTGTTGATAGCACCTGTCATATCTCTGATATACAGCTGAACTATCTCCTTACCCTTTACAGAACCAGTATTAGTCACATCAACTGTAATTTCAGTTTCTTTATTAATATCTATTACTTCAGGACACTTAAGATTACTGTATTCAAATTCTGTATATGAAAGTCCGTGTCCAAACGGGAACAGAACCTCCATCTTCTTGGTATCATAGTATCTGTAACCTACGAAAACACCTTCTCCGTATACAACCTTATGTCTTGCCACAGGGAAGTTAAGGAAGCTCGGATTATCCTCTAGTTTAATCGGGAATGACTCAGCCAGTTTGCCGGATGGATTAACCTTTCCGTAGAGCACATTCATTACAGCCTCTCCTACGCCTTCTCCTCCGAGATATGCTTCAACTATTCCGGCAGCATAATCAACCCATGGCATCTCAACCGGAGAACCATTATGAAGAACTATAATAACCGGTTTCCCGAGGTCAAGAAGCTTTTCTATAAGTTCATTCTGACAATCAGGAAGTCTCATGTGATCTCTGTCATAGCCTTCGGATTCAAAAGAATCAGGCAGGCCCGCAAATACAACTATTTTGTCAGAATTCTCTGCAAGTTCTATTGCTTCAGTAAATTTATTCTCATCACTTACATCAGCATCTGATGGGAAGCCTTCTGAATATTTAATCCAGCCCTCTGAATCATCATCAACATAATTATCCATAACTGATAATGCGGAAACAATGTTGTGAGCATTAATATGACTGCTTCCACCTCCCTGAAATCTGGGGTTTTCAGCAAAGCCTCCTATGATAGCAACCTTTTCATCCGATGTGAGCGGAAGAACACTCTTTTCCTTAATGTTATCTCCTACAAGTTCGCCGTCATCAGTTATATCGGTAACGCCCTCAACTATAACATCATTTCTGAGAAGTACTATACTTTCCTCTTCAAAACGGACAGCCTTTTCATGATCTGCATCTCTGTCAAATACCTCATCCTGTCTATGCTCTACGAACTTTTCAACCCATTTGAGTATATTTTCCACAGCAGTATCAAGCGCCTGTTCAGACAGTTCTCCGTTTTCTACTGCTTTAATAATCCATGCATCATTAATTCCGTAGCATCCGGGCATTTCAAGATCCAAACCTGCATCAATACCCTTTATGCGGTCTGAAACAGCTCCCCAGTCAGACATGACCAGTCCCTCATAGCCCCATTCATTTCTAAGGACATCTGTAAGAAGCCATTTATTCTCACTGGCATACACTCCGTTTATACGATTATAGGATGCCATAATCGTCCATGGCTGAGCTTTCTTTACAGCCTTTTCAAATCCTGCAAGATATATTTCTCTCAGGGTTCTTTCATCTACGATATCATCTGAATACATTCTTTCAGTTTCCTGAGAATTTGCTGCAAAATGTTTAAGAGAGGTGCCCACATTCTGAGATTGAACACCATTTATATATGAAGCAGACATTTCTCCTGTAAGATAAGGATCTTCCGATACATATTCAAAATTACGTCCGCACAAAGGTGAACGCTTTATATTTATTGCAGGGCCGAGAACCGTTGAAACATTTTCAGCCTGACACTGTTTTCCAAGCATTACACCCATATCAAACATAAGCTTCTTATCAAAGGAAGACGCCGTAGCACACGCAGTCGGAAAACAGACAGCATCGATAGAATCATAAATACCTGCCTGATCATCCGGATCATTATCCTGCTTTCTGAGTCCGTGAGGACCATCACACATAAAAATAGCAGGAACGCCAAGCTCGGCAAACTCCTCAGTGGTCCACATATCATGACCTGAAACAAGGGATGCCTTCTGCTCAAGTGTCATCCTGCTAATTATACCCCTAATATCCATTATATAATCCTCCTCACTTTTTCTTTTTTGTCTTTTCTACATATATGCTTCTTGTCGTGCTTTCCCCGGTACACAGAAGCTCGTCATTAATTACCTTATAAGCTCTGACCTTGTAGATATATTTTCTGCCCTTTATCATATCCTTATCTACAAAGTAATTATCTCTGTCACAGTAAACTCTTTTGAAATGATTAGTGTTATATATACTTCTGTACACCTCAAAAACATCATCATTTCCGGAATAATTCCACCTTATTATATTGTTTCTGTAATTATCACCCTTCCCTGATTTTTCAGATCTTACACTGATATCAAAAAACTCCCTGTCCTTTACTTCAACAGTAGTATTGATATACAGACCGCTATCTGACTCAGCTCTCACATAGGTGATTCCCGTGTTGTTGGCCTTTATCTCTCCCGTGGCTTCATCAACCTCTGCTATGTCCGGATCAAGGGATACGTATCTTATAACGTCTTTTCCATAATACTTGTCCATATAGAGACTGTTTTTTTCTGATACAGTAATCCCTGCCTCCACCTTACCTGTTCCGCCGGGAGCCATATACATATAGCTTTTATCAATTGACATCCTGACATCTGCAAGCTGCTGGAGCTTTACAGCATTTTCTTCTTTTATTCCGATCTTTTTTTCATCAGTATCAAAATACTCTGTTCCTATAACAGACTTTCCGAAAATAGTCTCATATATGGTACAGGCTGACAGATAGCTGCCTGCATACTTCGGATGCTTATCATCACTTTTATAAAGCTTTATATCAGGATATTCTTCAGCACACCTCAGAAAATTCTGTCCCACCGGAGCAACCTTGACACCGAACTCATTTCCCAGTCTGTAATAAACATCCGAAACCGCTTTAGTCGTCTCTTCTCTGGTAAGTGAACGCTTCTTGCCACGTTCCTTGTATTCCATACCGTCCTTCATGGACCAGGTCATATAAAGAATCGGTTCCGCTCCGCTTTTCCTTACCATTTTTATGATTTTTGATACAGCCTTATAAGAGTTCTTATTATATGATTTGACAAATTCTTCAGAATGTCCCTGAATAACAACATAGTCCCAGTCCTTTTTCAGGAGCTTTCTCAGCTTCTTTCCGGCCTTTGTTTTACTGCTGGAATATTTTCTCAGCTTGTAACCTCCATAAGCAAGCTTTTTTGTCTTGACCTTGTAGCCATTTGCCTTAGATATTCCCTTAAATATCTTATGGAGATTATTTCTCTCAGTAAAACTGTTTCCCACGAAAAGGATCTTAATTGTAGGACCATCCTTGGTTCCTTCAGCATATGCAGTTAGATATTCTGATGATACTATGGAAAATGTAATCATCAGAATCAATATGACAGCTGTAAGCCTTCTTCTCATTTGTTCTCTCTTTATTTTTTATAGACGCGACCTCCCCGAAGAATAATCTCAAAGTCATCATGTGACATAGGCTTATCATACAGATACCCCTGTGCCATATCACAACATACTTTCTTCAGAAATTCTGCCTCTCTTTCTGTCTCAACACCTTCTGCAATTATCTTCATACTAAGCTCATCCACCATATGGACAATATTCTTAATTACTACCTCTGTAGACTGAGCTTCTTCAGATTCATCTATGGATTTTATAAATGACTGATCCAGTTTTATTACATCAACCTTCAGATCCTTAAGCAGACTGAGAGAAGAATAGCCCGTTCCAAAATCATCAATGGATACCGCTATATTATTCTTCTTCATCTCACTTAAGAACTTTTTCAGTTTATTATAATCCTCATAACAGGCAGTCTCTGTAAGCTCTACCTCAATGTATTTGGGATCTATATTGTACAGGCTGATTATAGATAATATACGACTCGAAAAATCATCATTCTTAAGATGATTCTTAGAAAAATTGACCGATACATTTATGGGCTCTACCCCTCTGTCCAGCCATTCTCTTATATCACGGCAGACAGTTTCAAACACATAAAAATCCAGTTCACATATGGTTCCTTCTCTCTCCAGAGTAGGAATAAATGAAAGCGGCGGTATGACTTCTCCTTCACTTACCCATCTTACAAGAGCTTCAGAACCACACAGCTTACTATCTTCAAGACTTACCTTAGGCTGATAATAAACAACAAACTCACGATTAACCAGAGCCTTGTTAAAGAAATAAGTAACTCTCTGCTCACTCAGTTTCTCTTCTCTCATATCATCAGTGAACCAAATAACATCTTCATTTCCGTGAATCTTAGTCAGTGCCAGTGCCGTGCTTGAATTATTTATAGCTTCACCCATATTATCATCTTCAGTTATATCGAACAGACCTATCCTGAATGTAAGCTCAACGGTTTTTACCTTACCATCTGTGGTAACCTCAAGAGGAAGAGGATTCAGATGATCAATAAATGCATCTACCCTGTCATCCTTCATGACAATAACAAAATTGTCACCCCCCAGACGTCCTATCATTTCTTCCTGAAGCTTGAAGCTATAAAGATCATCTATAAAACTCCTGAGTATCTTATCTCCCTGCTTCATTCCTATATGTCTGTTTATAAGCTTAAAGCTTTTTATATTTAAAAATGCAACAGTATAATCCTGTAGCTTTCCCTGAGCTTTAAGCATTCCCGCTGTTCTCATAAGACCGCTCAAATTTAGCGCACCGGTCATTCCATCTACAAATACCGCTTTCTTCATGACGCTTGCAAGTCTTGCCCTCTCATAAAGGGCAAAAAAATTAGAACAAAGGAAATACAGATCATCCTTCTCCACATCATTCCATTCATACCCCTTTGTAGGATAAGCATTCATGGTTATGGCAACACCGCTTCCCGTCATAAAATCCATCTTGTAAAGAAGCGGTTCATATCCTGACGGAGACTGATACAGCATTTCTCTGCCTTTAAAACCGACTCTGTCTATCTCGTTCGGACTCGCCTCAATCAAAGCTTCCAGTCTTCCGATAAATAATGAATCAGCTATAGACTGCATAGACTTTCTTGTATAATCAGCTATATCAGATATCGTACAGTGTTCTGAATCAATCCCCCGAATGAAACTTTTATAATTATCACTGCAAATTCTATCTATCATAACGCACCCCAACCCAAAATAGTAACGCTATTATAACACACTTAATTGGAGATAAAAAGACACTAAAATAATAGAATAATATAAGAAAACAGCCATTTCAGGCTGTTTTTGAAAGTTCCTCCTTATACAGAAGTTTTAAAAGTATAGGAGTAAGTATTGAGCTTGTAATGATAAGCAGGATAACTGATGTAAAGAATTTACTCTCCAACATATCAGCCTCAAGTCCTCTCTTGGCTACAATAAGGGCAACCTCGCCCCTGGTCATCATACCGATACCGACCTTAAGCGCATTTTTCCCTTTAAAGCCTGTCAGCCATCCTGACACACCACAACCGACTATCTTAGACACAAGTCCTACTATTACAAAGCAAAGTGAAAACAGAAGAATCGTTGTATCCAGACTTCTGATATCTGTCTGAAGACCGATGCTGGCAAAAAATACCGGACCAAATATCATATAGGAATTAACATCCATCTTACGATCTATGTATTTCGAATCATCCAGCGAGCTGAGTATTATTCCGGCCACATACGCTCCGGTAATATCTGCTATTCCAAAATATCTGTCTGCCACATAGGACAGGGCAAGCGCCAGCGCAAGACCGATTATAGGAATCCTCTGAGTATGAGGATATCTCTCATCTATTTTCTTAAATATCTTGAATATGATTATTCCGACTACAATGGCCAGAACAAAAAAGCCTGCCGTCCTTAAGATTACATCAGATATTTTATTACTCGGATCCTTGAAGCCTATAACAACAGTAAGTACAAGAATTCCGATTACATCGTCGATGATTGCTGCACTTAAGATGGTTGTTCCCGTTTCTTCAGTCAGCTTGCCCAGCTCCTTCAGAACCTGAACAGTAATGCTTACTGAGGTGGCCGTCAGAATCGTTCCAATATATATTGCTTTAAGAAAATCAGGACTACCAAGTGGTGCGAAGCCATAGAAACACATATACAGAATAGCACCGCATACAAGGGGAACGAAAACACCTGTACATGCTATCAGTGTAGATTTTAAACCGGTCTTTTTCAACTGTGGGATACTTGTTTCCAGCCCGGCACTGAACATTAACAGTACAACACCTATCTCTGCAGTTCCTGAAATAAAGTCCGAAGGATGCACCCATTTCAGAAGACTCGGTCCTATCAGAAGACCGGCTATGATTTCGCCTACAACCTGCGGCATTTTGAACTTACGTGCAACAAGACCAAAAAACTTAGCTGTGATTATTATAATTGATAAATCCCGAAGAATTCCCAGTTTATCCATTTTAGATTTTCCCTCTTTTATAATCCCCGAAAAAAATAAGGGGACATTTATACTGTCCCCTTAATATATCACAATATTTTAAAATGTAAAGTATGGTTTTATACATTCTATCTGTTTGATCACTTATTCGTAACGAAGTGCATCAATCGGGCTGAGCCTTGCTGCTCTTCTGGCCGGATATAGTCCGAACACCACACCAACCAGTGATGAGAACAGGAATGAAACTATTATTGCCATAATAGGTGGGCTTACTGATACTGTAAGCATGCTGAGGGTTTCATGACTCTGAACTATCATCTTTACTATAACTGAAATAAGTACTCCGTTAAATAAACCGAGAAGTATTCCCAGTATACCACCTATGGCGCAGATAAGTACTGCTTCTACCAGAAACTGCATTTCTATAACCTTGTTCTTGGCTCCCAATGCTTTTCTAATACCGATTTCCTTTGTTCTTTCAACTACCGATACCAGCATAATATTCATAACTCCGATACCACCAACTATAAGTGATATAGCGGCGATTACCGAAATAGCAGCTGTGATAACATTTAATACAGTATTTATACTCTTAAGCTGTTCCTCAAGGCTTTCTATCCTTACGGTACTCTTTGGATCAACACGATTTGACATGGTACGTCTTACATAAGACTTAGTATTTTCCTTAAGAATATCCATGTCAGCACCCGGCTCATTCATAAAATAAAGAATTGGTGAACCCTGTTCTTCTACAGGAGTATCTGTTATTTCCCAGGCATACTGCATCGGAATTACCAGATCTGTGGTACTGTCTTCTTCCTTAGTACTTGCCTGTCCCATGCTGATGAGCTGGCTCTGCTTATGCTTATATACTCCGATAATATAAACGGAAATCACATTATCGCTCTTAGTAGTTATCTCCAGTCTCTTTCCGATTGGATTCTTCATATTACCAAGACCATATTTTACAAAATGGTCAGATACAAGGCACACCTTACGGTTATCCTTGTTATCCTGAATAGTTATATCCCTGCCCATGAGGATTTCAACATTATTGGCAACAGCATAGCTTTGAATAGAACCCACTATGTTTATATTTGCTTTTCTGCCATCCTCCTCATATGTAGCCGAATCACTTCCACCATAAAAAAATGCGGTTGATACCAGACCTTTAAAAGCCCTTTCATAGTTTTCGAGATCTTCTATCGTAAATACACCATCAGTATCTATTCCGTAATCCATACTATACCAGTATACTGCCAGCTGATTGGTTCCGGTAAGATCTGAAAATGTTTTCTGGATTGTATCCCGAAGCGAACTGCCTATGGTCGATATTGTAATAACTGCGCTGATACCGATAATAATACCAAGCATAGTAAGTATCGAACGCATTTTATTTGATTTAACGCACGACCAGGCGAGACGGAGGTTTTCACTAAAATTCATTAACAGCACCTCCTTCTGTATTTTCTATGTCTTCAGCTGTATGACTCGTTGTTTCGTAATGCATCTTATTCGCATTCGGATCATTACGTCTCGCATCACGTTTCAGCTTAAACAATTCATTCTTTTCATCAGAAATAATGTAACCATCACTTATGGTCACTATTCTCTGAGTCTCTGCAGCAAGCTCCTTACTGTGGGTTATAAGCACGATGGTTTTTCCCTGTTCATCATGCAGTTTATGGAAAATATCCATAATAAGATGACCGGTCTTTGAGTCAAGGGCTCCCGTCGGCTCATCGGCAAGTATGATAGATGGCTCACATGCCAGAGCTCTTGCTATTGCAACTCTCTGATTCTGTCCACCGGACAGCTCATTTGCCTTATGCTTATATCTGTCACCCATTCCCACCATTTCGAGCAGTTCCATGGCTCTTTCACGGCGTTCTCTTCTTGACAAGCCGCTATACATAAGCGGTACCTCTACATTTTCCACGGCAGAGATTCTTGGAATCATGTAAGCACTCTGAAAAACAAAGCCTATCTCCTGATTTCTGATCTCACTTAAATAATCATCATCCATCTCGGATATATCTTCGCCGCTCAGAAAATATTTACCTGAGGTAGGGCGATCCAGAGCACCAATAATGTTCATCATTGTAGACTTTCCGGAACCTGATTCACCTACCAGAGATACAAACTCACCGGTTTTCACCGTGAGGTCTATATCATGAAGTATATGCAGCTCATTTTCCTGACCTTCATAATATTTCTTGTTGATGTGCTGCATTTCAATTACTGTTCTTTCTTCCAAATCAGCACATCTCCTATTCTGATATCTTAACTATCGATCCCTCGGTTATTGTATCCGGATAGCATATTACCTTGTCGCCTTCCTCGAGATCTCCACCTGTTATTTCTGTATAATAATCTCCTGTTTCACCGGTCTCTATATCAACTCTTGTTGCCATACAGATTCCGCTGCCCTGATCCTTTGCGATATATACATATTCCTTGCCGTCTTCATCCTCCATGATGGCAGTATAAGGAACGGCCATAACGCTTATTTCATTTCCTGTAGCAATCTTAACCTTTATCTTCATTCCGAGAAGAAGCTTCTCGAATTCATTTATATCTATAACTACTTTATATGACTGATTGTCAGTCTGCGCACCTGAAAGAGCATTCAGCTGATCTGTTTCTGCTTCTCCTGAAACAAAATCTATTACCTTGGATACCTTACCCTTTCCACTTACCTCTTCTATGGAACCGTTTGAGATAATAGCATCCATGCCTTCATCCATTTTAAAGATATCTCTTTCTTTTATATCTACAGTTACAGAAAGGTTCTGATCATTTTCTATCTGAAGAATAACTCCACTTGGAACCAGACCTTCTGTTGCACTGACTGAAGTTACTATTCCATCCTGATCGGCTTTTATTATAGTCTTTTCCTTCATGACGTAATAATTTGCCAGCTCTGTAGCTATTGCAGAATAAGTTGATACATTTGAATGTGTCATCTCATTGGAATTCTCTGCAGATGCAACAGCATCTATCTGTCCATCTACGGTCTGATCATAGCCATCCATTGCTGTTTCATAGGCCACCTGCTTTTCTTTCATTGCAAGCTCTGCTGCATCCATAACCTTCTTAGCTGCAGTAACTTCATCACTACTCTTCTTTAAAGCATCAGTATTTGTAGCCTTTGATTTCTTCTTAAGTTTCTTGGCAGCCTTCTTATATGCCTTTTCAGCCTTTTCATAATCTTCCTTGGCATCCTCATAGGCTTCCTGTGCATCATCCACACTATCTTCAGCTCTGGATACAGTTCTTGCAGATGAATTGATTGCCTGACTAAGCTGTCTGTCTGCTATTTCAAGCTCCTTTGCCTGACGTCTGTCTTCATCAGATGCCTGAGCCTCGAGAGCCTCTATTCTCTCATCAATATCCTTATCATCTATAACGCAGACAGTGTCACCCTTTTTGACTCTGTCACCTACATCAACCTTTATCTCTTTGATAGGGTACTGAAGCGTAGTAACCACACTTTGTACCTCACGGCTTGCTACAACTCCTGTACTGTTTATATAGGTAGTCATATCCTGCTTCTTATATTCTTCGACAAGAGTTTCGTTACCTAGAGAATCTGTTGCCTTCTTCATAACATTACTAAAGCCGTAAACAGCCGCACCGGCAATAGCCAGCACAACAACTACTATAATAATTATTATAACGGGCTTTCCTTTTTTCTTTGAACCCTTCTTCCTGCCGTATTTTTCATCCCATGAAATCTTCTTATCAGCAGCTGTTTCGTTTAATCCATTGTTTGAAACATTTGTTTCTTCCATTGTTTCCTCCACTATCTTTCAAAGGCGCATTGATCAACATAAAGTTATATATTGTGACACTTTTATCATTATCTCGGTTAGTATAACAAATGACTATCCGTAATTACAATATAGTTTCCTTAAGATTTCCTTAAAAAATCAACGACGTCAGGAAGTGAATCCAGAATCACAGAAGCCTTATCCCTCATCTCGTCGTCTGGCTTCAGTATGTCGGGAACCATAATAGAAAACATGCCTGCAGCATATGCCGCTCTCACGCCATTGAAAGAGTCCTCTATTACGATACATTTTTCAGGTTCAACCCCAAGGCACTCAGCAGCTTTTAAAAAAATGTCAGGATTCGGCTTACTTTTTTCAACCATATCGCCACAGATGATCTCATCGAAAAACTCAAGAAATCCTGCCTGCTTAAGCTCTCTGGTAACCCCTTCCTTTTTTGTTGAGGATGCAATTGCTATCCTGTATCCCTCCTGTTTAAGATATGTCAGAATCTCCTGAACCCCGGGTTTCACGGGAGTCTTCTCCTCGAATCTTGTTTTGAAAAGCACATCCACCTCACTTCTGAATTTATCCAGTGGAAAATCTCTTCCGAAGATATCATACATTATTTCAGCAGAAGCTTCGCTGTTAATACCTATACATTTGAAACAGGCCTCTTCAACATTTTTCAGGTTATACTTATTACCTACTTCAACACAGGAATCGATATACAGCTTCTCCGTATCGAAGATAACTCCGTCCATATCAAAAATCACAGCTTCTTTATTGTTTATCATGTATTCTCCTATTTTTTATAAGTCTTTAAAGTGAAAACTCTTCTTTCCGGTTGCATAGTCGCCGACTATCTGACCGTTTCCGCAAAGTCTGTATTTATAGGTTACGAGCCCCTCAAGTCCCACAGGTCCTCTGGCATGAATCTTACTGGTACTGATTCCTACCTCAGCGCCGAAGCCATATCTGAAGCCATCGGCAAATCTAGTGGAGCAGTTAAGATATACTCCTGCAGAATCCACCAGCTGAAGGAATCTTTCAGCAGTTTCCTTATTCTCGGTAATAATACTGTCAGTATGATGGGATCCTCTGGTATTTATATGATCTATCGCTTCATCTACGCCATCAACCAGCTTTGCAGATACTATAAGAGCAAGATATTCCTTAAACTCTGATTCATCTATTGTTTCATAGTTATATCTGTTACTATCATCCGAAAGTAAATCTGTTACTTCCTTAGTACCTCTGAGCTTGACACCATTTTCCTTAAGTGCTTCAGCAAGCCTTGGTAAAAACTCCCCGGCTATATCTCTATGAATAAGCAGAGTTTCAACAGCATTACAGGCAGCTGTATACTGAATCTTTGCGTCAATTATTATAGGGATGGCCTTTTCAAAATCAGCATCCTTATCAACATATATATGACATATACCGTCAGCATGCCCCATAACAGGGATACGGGTATTGTTCATGATGTACTGGACGAATTTGTTTGAACCACGTGGTATCAGAAGGTCTACCAGACCATCACAGGTGAGCAGTTCATCTATCTCATTATGCTGTTCAACCTGAAGCATACAGCCCTCAGGTAATCCGGCTTCGAGAACAGCACTGTATATAATTTCAAAAAGAATTCTGTTGGTAAATGTGGTCTCTTTACCTCCCTTCAGAACAGGACAGTTACCACTTCTGATACAAAGCGAAGATATCTGAACCAGCGCATCGGGACGTGCTTCGAAGATTACTCCGATAACTCCGATAGGTGTAGCAATTCTTGTAAGTCTTAAATTCTCATCAAGCTCTCTGTCAAGAGTTACCTTTCCGATAGGGTCTTCAAGCTGTATCAGCTGATTGATACCGGCCACCACATCAGCAAGCTTTCCCTCGTTAAATTTAAGTCTCTTTACGATCTGCTCTGCGACACCATTTTCAGCTGCAGCATCAAGATCCTTTTTATTCTCGGCAAAAATTTCCGCCTGTCTTTCCTGCAGTCTCTCTGCCACAAGCTTAAGAGCTGCGCATCTTGTTTCATTACTTGTTGCAGCAACCAATGGTGCAACAGATTTCATTTTTCTTACTTCATCTTTTACTATCATACCTTGTACCTCGTTTTCAATTCTATATAAGCATTTCTTCTTTCAAAATATACTTTTATATGTTGAAGTGTCTATTAAATAAAGTTACTAATATACGGAGCCAGTCCGTCATTATTATTATCTTTCTCTGTTATTACATCCGCAGCCAGCTTTATCTTATCATCACCATTTATCATGGCTATTCCAAGGCCTGCCGCCGATACCATAGATGAATCATTATCAGCATCACCGGCTGCCATGGTATTTCCGGGTTTTATTTCCAGATAGTCTGCCAGCCACCTGAGGGCACTTCCCTTGCCGGACCCCTTTGGAATCAGTTCCAGATAGTACTCATTTGAATACATCAGCTCCAGGCTGTCACCATACAGCCTTTCTATCTCTCTTCTGAAATCCTCCTGCTTCTCATGATCATGAAGTTCAATACAGATCATCTTACAGAGCGGCTTATCCATAAATCTTCCTATATCATCACATACAATTACAGGCGTTTTTATGACCTTTCTGTAGTACTCAACACATTCATTATAATCGACTGTTAGTATAAAATCGTCATTATAGGTATGGACATGAATTCCACGATCCCTGGCCAGCTTCAGGATCTCCAATCCCATTTTTACATCTATCCCAGTGCGGTAAACTGTCTTCTTATTATCCACATCATATATCTGCCCACCGTTAAATGCTATAACAAAGCTTCCCGGCAGCTTTACCCCAAGGCCATCATATACAGACCTTGCACTGTTAATGTCTCTTCCCGTGCATATGGCGAATACATTTCCTGCAGAAACAAACTCCGTGAGTGCCGAAATAGTCTCGGGAGTTATTATTTTCTGATCATTCAGGATCGTTCCATCCAGATCAGTAAGAAAGAGTTTTTGGTTGTTAGTTATATTTGTTTTCATGATTATCTTACTATGATTATTTAATAATTTTTTGACTTATATCCCAAATAATGTATGATGTCCTTACCAAGGCAGAACATACACATCATCTTACAACAGTTAGGGGACAGGTGTCAAATCAACCAGAGCACAAAAAAGATGACAAAAACGAACCAGGTTCATTTTTGTCATCTTTTTATGTAAACCTCTATTGATTACTCTTCCGTTATCATCTCTACCGGCTTCAGGCTTCTTACTTTAAGGCCTGCGGATGCTGATGTAATTATAGCTACTAACGCTATTCCAACTACAGTAATGATCATGTAGTATGAAGGTATATCAAATGGTACGCTCTTTATTACGAAGAGTGAAAATGCTGCCTTAACTGCGCTTTTTCCGGCCAGCGGAGCGATGAATGCTCCAAGCACTGTACCCACAAGAATTGCCGGCATATTTGATAGCATGATCTGTGAGATAAGATTGCCGCTAGTCTGACCAAGTGCTTTGCTGATTCCCATTCCCTTCCACTCACGGCTGATCTTTGCACGAATAACCAGTGACTCAACGAATACTACTACTAATATTGTGATAATAGATATGATCACACAGATCAGTCTCATGGATATGGACAGAGAATCGAGAGTTGACATCATCATCTTCTCTTCATCTGTAGATGTAAAGCTGTAATCCTTATCCTCTTCAAGTTTATCTAAATCCTTCACTATATTGTCAAAGGTCTTTCCATCCTTTGCAGTAGTATAATACTGATACTGCATATTTCCGGGAATTATTCTCTTTGCTCCATCGATTGTCATATAGATGGTGCGTCCCATACGCTCCACTCTCTGATTGATTCCAACGATAATGTAATCGGCCTTTTCGTCTGCAAATGAGATAGTTATTACATCGCCTACATTTACACCAAGGTCTTCAGCTACAGCATTTGTGACCATAACCTCGTTATCTTTCTTCTGGACTTTTCCTTCAGTAACAACAACATTATTGGCCTTATCTATATCATCAGCTGCATATGTATAGAATGTAGATTCCTTATCGCCGAACTTTACAACCGGTTCAAAACCAACGAGTGTGAACACGTGATCTACCGAATCCAGCTCTTCAATATCGTCAGCCACCTTTTCATAGTCTGTATGCATATCTGAGTCTGATACTATTGCTGTTGCCATCTCAAATCCCATTAGATCAACAATTGTATCAGGATTTTTTCCAAAGTTTTCCAGGAAACCAAAGCCTGTAAGCATTGATACTGCAAGAATGGCTGATATAAGCACCATAATTATATTTCTGCCTAATCCACCAAATGTATCCTTAAGTGCCATCGTTGCAGAGATTGGAAGTGGTGTACTTTCAAATGAGAAGAGATTCTTCTTAAAGTTATGTGTATTTATTCCACCTCTGAGTGCATCCAGAACCGAGATTTTCTTATAACCGCGGCTGATGAATCTTGCTACAAGACCAAGTACAAATACTACACCAAGAACTGTTAATACTGCTGCTTCCCAGTTAACCGGCTGATTCCATCTAAGTCCTAATAACGATGCTACTATATCTCCAAATCCGCCAAATGTCATAACAGCTGCACCTATTCCAAGAATGCTTCCTACAAGTCCGATAGTTACTATCTGAAGTGTGAGTGCCCATCTAAGCTCGCTTACTGTATATCCGCTTGCTTCCAGGATACCTGTATTCTTCATATTTTTCTGAATAAAGTTCTTAACACTGAAGGATATGATTACGATAGAAATTACCAGTATAAGGACTGCAAATATAAGTATTATTGCTATTACGACCATTGGCAGGAACTGTGATCCGCCTCTCATCATCTGCCAGTTCATAAGCAGATAAGTTGTATAGTTCTTTTCAGGATTACTCTTTGCAATTTCTACTATTTCATCTTTGTAAGCATTTCCTATTTTTTTCTCTATATCATCAGTTTTAATTGTACCATCTTCAAGCTTTTTCTCGTCAACTCTACCCTTATGTGCCATGTATGATACTGCAAAGTTTGCCTGATCTTTTTCAAGTGTTTCATACATATCCTGTGAAATGATCACGCTGTATGTAGTAATATTCATAGTTGAACAGAAGTATGGATCTTCTATATAACCTGCGACATTAAAGTCATATACATCATCATCAAACTGAAGTTCTATAGTATCGCCTTCTTTAAATGCTGTATGAAGGTTGAACGGAAGTAATATGTCGTCCTTCTTACACTCACTTACAGGTCTTTTCACATTCATAATAGTCTGCTCGGAATCAAAGCTCTGTGCCAGGAACCAGTAATCCATAAATTCCTTGTCACCCTTCTTCCTGTACTTGCAATGAATACTCAGAAGTGGAGTCTGCTCATATGATATGATTTCATCCTGTTCCTTAAAAACCTTCTCAGCTGCCTCTGTTTCCTCGTCACTATCGCCACAGTAAAGAATTACGTGACCACCATTTATATCTGCAAATGTATTATCCAGGACGTGTCCAACTCCTGTTATAGCTGAAGCACAGTCAAAGATGAGAAATGCTGCCAGGAAGGTGAGGACGAGAAAGGTGATCATATCACCCTTCTGCTTTTTCATATTATCTTTTGCAATCTTGAATAATTTATACATATCAATTCTCCTTTTTTTGAGCTACCAGCAAGATTTGCTTTGCAAATCTTGCTCTCTACCATCCCTGCTCCTGAAGGAAGTCTTTAAGCTTACGGTGTCTTTCAAGTGCCTGCTCCTGATTTGGATTTGATTCATCCTTGTAATCTCCTACGTATGGCCCAAGATCCAGCTCTTCTGAGATAACTCCATCCGAAAGATAGATTATACGATTGCCTCTTTCAGCAGCCTTTATTGTGTGTGTTACCATTACTATGCTCTGGCCCTGATTATTCAGATCTGTCATAATGTCCAGAACATTGGTTGTATTCTGTGAATTAAGTGCTCCGGTTGGCTCATCAGCGAAGAGGACTTCCGGATCATTTATCACCCCTCTTACTACTGCAACTCTCTGCTGCATACCACCGGAAAGCTGTGTAGGGAACTTCTTATAATCATTCTGACCGATCTCAACCTTTTCCAGGAGGTCTTTAGCTTTACCGGCGAGAGCCCTGCGATCCTTTGTTCTAAGGAGGCCGCTCACCATTACGTTGTCGAGAGCGCTCATACTGTCGTTCAGATAATTCTGCTGGAATACGAAGCCTGCATGATTTCTTCTGAAGAGTGCCAGCTTATCATTTGAGAATTTTGATATTTCGATTCCGCTGCCTGTCTTTGATCTAAGCTTCTTATTATCCTCATCCACGAAGTAAGTAATGGTTCCGAGTGATGGTCTGTCCATTCCTGAGAGTGCATATAGCAGTGTACTCTTTCCTGATCCGGAGTTCCCCATTACTACTGTGAAGTCTCCCTTATATATACTTAGGTTCAGATTCTTCAGAACATGCTGCTGAACTGATTCATTTGAAAATGTTTTCGATAAATCCTTTGCTGTAAGTATTGCCTCTTTACTCATTTTAATTCTCCTAATCTGATATATGATTCTTCGCAAAGCTCAGAATACTTAATTTCTTAACGATTTTTTCTTTGTTGATGTTAATATACAACAACGCGGTATGGAAGTCTTAATCTGTTTCTTCTCTATTCCTTAATTAATTCTTAAACGTTAATTCTAACGTTACTAAACAACATATTGATATGGGTGTCAAAAGTACCTTTTGACACCCATTTGACATTTACAACTCAACTGTTTTGGTATACTATGGTGTTAACATATAAAGTTTTAAAAACCACGTCGTATTATATATTGAATAATAGTTTTGAGAGAGACTGTATTATGATATCAATTTTCTATTTTATGACATTTATCACCTCTCTTGTGCTTTCTCTCATCTACATCTACGAATGGCACAAGCATTTTGAGGTTAACATATCCCTTATCTTCACTCTTATCCCTATAGCCAACCTGGGATATCTGTTTGCTTGGAATGCCCAGACTAAAGAAAGCTATATTCTTGCAGTTAAGATCATATACATCGGATCCTGTTTTATGATTTTTTTCATAAACATGAGTGTGTTCAGACTTTGCGGAATCATAGTAAAGAGATGGGTGCGTACACTGCTTTTTCTGATCAGTCTTCTGATGTATGTCGGAGTTCTGACCATAGGATATTTCCCAGTATTTTATAAGAGACTCTTCTTCCAGAGAAATGAAAACCGGATCATAGTGGCAAAGGAATACGGTCCTCTGCACACCGTACTGTTTGTTTACCTGGGAATATTCTTTATATGCAGTCTTTGCGCGATCTTATATTCGCTTCACAGAAAAAGACAGATATCAAAGGAAATACTTCATCTCCTTATACTGCCTGAGGCCGTTACATTTCTTGGGTATGTGGGGACAAATGTAATCTCCAAGCATATGGAGATCACACCTCTTTCCTATAATCTGGCACAGCTTCTGTTTCTGCTTATTATAAGAAGAATGTCTCTTTATAACATAGATGATACAGTTATTGATTCCATGGTTCAGACCGGCGAAACCGGTTTCATATCAATCGATTTCAATCACAGGTATCTGGGAAGCAATGCAACTGCGAAGACTATCCTTCCCGAGCTTAATACTCTTCGTGTCGACCAGTCCATCGACAGCTATGAATCACTGAAGGATAATATCTCACACTGGCTGGCGCATTTTGAGGATGATAATGATGTTTCAAAAAATCTCTTTGTAAAAAGAAACCCCGAAGATGAGGATGATTTTCAGGTATTTGATGTTACCATCAATTATCTTTATATCGGTTCAAGAAAAAAGGGCTATCAGATATTCCTCCGCGATGATACCAAGAACCAGAAATATATCACACTTCTGGACAAATATAATAATGAACTGGAAGAAGAAGTGTCTGCCAAGACAGACCAGATAATAGAAATGCACAACAACCTTATCTTAAGCATGGCTGTTGTAGTAGAAAGCCGTGACAATTCCACAGGAGGTCACATCAAAAGAACCAGCGACGGCGTCAAGATACTGATAAATGAAATAAGAAAAGATAATAAGTTCAATATATCTGAAGAGTTCTGCAAGGATATAATCAAAGCCGCTCCTATGCATGATCTGGGAAAAATAGCCGTAGATGATGCTATTCTGAGAAAACCTGGAAGATTTACAGATGAAGAATTTGAGAAGATGAAGGTTCATGCAGCTGAAGGCGCTAAGATCGTTCACAAAATCCTGAAGGATACAGACGACGAATCCTTTAAGATCGTTGCAGAAAATGTAGCTCATTATCATCACGAAAGAATAGACGGATCAGGTTATCCGGAAGGTCTGAAGGGCGATGAAATCCCTCTCGAGGCAAGAATAATGGCAATTGCCGACGTATACGATGCTCTGGTAAGCAAGAGAGTTTACAAGGAAAGCATGTCCTTTGAACAGGCAAATGCCATAATCATGGAGGGCATGGGAAAGCATTTCGATAAAAAACTTGAGGAGTACTATATAAAAGCACGCCCCAAGCTCGAAGAATACTACAGTAATTTGTGAGGAATATACTGAGTGATAAAATTGATATTATCCACCAGTATTCTTTCAGTTTCGGGAGTCCTCGTTCCCATAGTAGCAAATGCATGAAATGCGCCCTTCATCTGCACCATTTTGACAGGTGTTTTTGCATCCCTGCATTTTTTATAAATAGCCATTGAATCTGCATAAAGTGTTTCATTGTAATCACAGGTTAAGAATACCGGCGGGAAGTTACTATAATCCCCATAAACCGGAGATATATACGGATTCGAAGGATCGGCATCTCCTGCATAAGCTATTTTCATAGGCTCAATAAAGCCCGATTTCACTGTAAAATCATCTATCTCATGCTGAGATCTGTCCAGTATTCCGGTAAAATCAACCAATGGACTATGTGCTATGACAGCTGCAATACTTCTGCGGCCTCTGTCTCTTGCCTTAAGAGCAAGCGCAAGACATAGATTTCCTCCAGCACTCTCCCCAGCCAGCACTATCTTCGAATCAGGGTACTTCTTTCTTATAGTACGAAGAATATTGTAACAGTCTTCAATCCCATCTGGAAATGTACTCTCAGGCGAAAGTCTGTACTCAGCTGATATGACCCTGTAGCCCGAATATGAAGCTAGACTGGAGCAGTACGCTCTTGATGCTGAAGCACAGCCGGATACAAAACCTCCCCCATGAATATACAGAATAACAGCATCATTTTTCACATCATCAGGAAGAAGAAGTTCTGATACAGTTCCACCTATAGGAACGCGATACCCCTTCACGCCCTTTTCCTTCGGAAGAAATGTATAACTGACATTTGGTATGATACGGGCTTTCTCCCAGTCCACTGTCAGCATATTCTCATCAAATTCCCTGCCCTTTGTAAGAAGTCTGACAACATTTTTGCACTTGGTCATCTCCTTACTGGTGGCCGTTCTGATAGCTATAGACATATGTCCTCCCCATAGTAAACTGATGTATCGAAATAACTATACCTTCTTTACAAGCAGTTCGACAGTAAATCCATTATCATTATAGTATTCCATTCCTCCACCCTGTTTTTCCATATACCACTTTACAAGATAGAGTCCCAGGCCATAACCATTCTTATCCTTCGTGTCCTTACCACGATAAAACTTTTCAGTAAGGAGCGGCAGCTCTTCATCATCCACTCCGGGACCGCTGTCACTTACCTTTATCCTGATAAATCTTATGGTGTTTCCATCCAGATCATACGCCGCCTCTGTCTCCTCAAAGCTTACATGTATATCAGTCCCGGCATACTTATATGAGTTCCCGACTATGTTATCGATAACCTGTTCCATCCTGAGACTGTCCATATAAACCAGACATTCAGGTATGTGATTATCAAGTATTATTTTTCCATAATTTTTAAGGCGAAGGAAATAATTCTCTATCTGCTTTGAATCCTTCTCTGATACATTTGTCTGCAGTTCATCTATCTCTTCCATCGTAACATGGAATACATTCTGAACAAGCTGGTTTATCATCTCAGCCTTTTCAGATATATATCCAACCTTTTCCTTCATGTCCTCAGCAAATCTTATTTCATCATCGGACTCAGCACTTTTCTCCCTTTTTATGAGGTTCATATCCATAACCTCACAGGTAGCCTTGATAGTTGAAACAGGAGTTTTTATATCATGACTGATCTCACCCACAAGCTCTCTTTTGGCCTTCTCAGCCTCAGCCTCTCTCTTACGTGACCTGATCAGTTCCTCTCTCATCTGGTCAAAGCTCTCAGTAAAATTACCAAAAAGATTGTCCTTTCTCATAGGAAGAGTAACCTCAAGATTACCCTTTGCTATCTCACCGGAAAAAGACTCAAAATCACGGATAGGTCTCACTATGCTAAAATATAGAAACACAAGGAATATATATCCGGCTGCCAGAATGGCAAACCACATAATTATCACTGCCTTAAGGAGTGTATTCTCTTTATCTTCATACACATCGCTGAGATCATTCCAGGCTATCTTACCGATTATCTCTCCCTCAGGTGCAAAATCTATAACCAGTGCACCCTCTCTGTAAAACTTTGTGATTTCGGCCTCCACCAGCTCAGTTGTAAGAATGATCGAACAATCATACTGTTTTTCCAAAGCTTCTATGGTCTCTCCGGCATTATAATCATCATAGATATCATACTGCATTCTGTTATATTCAGTTATATCCCTGCCCTTAAAATCTGTGCTTTTATTTATGTACATCAGTAAAATGAAAGCAATCACCATAAGCACAGTAAAAATAATGGCTATTTTAATCAGCTGCTTCATCGGCTATATCTCCAGTATATACCCCGTACCCCATACCGTTTTAATCATCTTCGGATTGTTGGGATCTTCCTCCAGCTTCTCTCTCAGTTTTCTGATATGGACATTCAGCGTCCCATCGCTGAAAAATGTATCTCCCCATACCTCTTCAAACAGCGTGTCCTTCTGAACGATAGTATTTCTATGATCATAAAGAGATTTTAAAAGTGCAAATTCCTTTGCCTTAAGACTTATTTTTTCGCCCTTATATATTACAGACATAGTCGGTGCATCAAGCTTTAATACTGAGCTTTCTTCCTGATCACTATTTGTGTCATCCTTATCATTTCTGTCTGCTGATATACCGTCCTGATTTGCCGCACCTATCTGCTGCATTCTTCTTAGATTCGCCTTAACCTTTGCCAGAAGAATCGACAGGCTGTATGGCTTCTTTATATAATCATCTCCGCCGATACTAAGTGCTATCAGCACGTCATCATCACTCTGTCTTGCACTGATGAATAATATTGGTGCTATATTCTCTTCTCTGATCTTCTTGCACACCTCAAAGCCTGAACCGTCTCCAAGATTAATATCCAGAAGAATAAGCTGCACTGTATTTTTTTCAAGAAAATCAAAGCAGGCCTTAGCACTGCCAACATAAGCAGCAGTGACATCAAACATCTGGAAATATTCAGCCGTCATTTTGGCAAGCTCTACCTCATCATCCACAATAAGACAATCGTAATTCATTATTAATCCCCTCTTCCTCACCTGACTCAGAGTAATAATTATTTACAATCCTCGTCACAGCCTTCACAACTAAAGTCTTCTCCCGCTGTAGCTCCCTTCACAGGTTCCAGACCCAGAGCATCATGTGCCACCTGTATCATTATGGCACACTCTATTCTCTTTCTGAAAAGCTCGCAGCCATACTCATAAATACCCTTTACATCACCTGTGGCATGATACGCATTTGCCGCACAGCCTCCCGAGCAGTAATGCATAGCCCAGCAGCCACGGCAGTCAGGTCTGGCGTAAGCATTACAAACACGGAACTCCTCCTGCCTGTCCTTATTAGTAACGCCTTCCCACAGATCACCGAGCTTGAACTTCTCATCACCTACAAACTGATGACAGGGATACAGATCACCCCATGGAGTAACAGCCATATATTCTGTTCCGGAACCACAGCCGGAAATTCTTTTATAGATACACGGTCCTGACTTAAGATCGATCATATAATGATAAAATGTAAACCCATTACCCTCTATGTCTCTCTTAAGCATTTCCTTTGCAAGAATCTCATACTGCTCCTTAAGAACCGGGAGATCCTCAGCAGTCAGAGCCAGAGGATCACCCGGCTTTGAAACAACAGGCTCCATGGACAGCTCCTTAAATCCAAGATCTGCCATAGTGAAAATATCCTCTGTAAAATCAGTATTAAGATGAGTAAAGGTTCCTCGCATATAATAATTTTTGCCGCCTCTGGCCTTCACGAGTTTCTGGAACTTAGGAATGATCTTATCAAAGCTTCCATTTCCCTGATAATCAACTCTGGTCCTGTCATGAACCTCCTTACGACCATCCAGAGAAAGAACCACATTACTCATTTCCTGATTACAGAAATCAATCACATCATCATCTATCAACATACCATTTGTGGTAAGAGTAAATCTGAAATTCTTTCCATGCTCTTTTTCAATGGATCTTGCATATCTTACAATATCTTTACATACCTCCCAATTCATGAGAGGCTCACCGCCGAAGAAATCCACTTCAAGATTATGCCTGCTGCCACTATGTTCTATCAGGAAATCAATAGCTCTCTTTCCCACTTCCAGACTCATAAGAGCCCTCTCGCCATTATACTTGCCCTGACTGGCAAAGCAGTACTCGCAGTTTAAGTTACAGGTATGAGACACATGAAGACATAGAGCCTTGATAACATCACCGCTCCTCTTCTTGAACTCACCTGCCAGCGGTTCAAAAGTGTCGGGGGTATAGAGCTTATGATTATCCACAAGAGTCCTTACATCATCTATGCAGAGACGCACCTCTTCCTCAGTAACATCATCTCTGTCACCATACCTCTCCAGAATTATGTTAACCAGTTCATCTTCATCCTTCTCCGGAAAGAGCTCGATTATGTCATAAGCGACATCATCCACACTGTGCACCGAACCCGAGCAGGTATCCAGCACTATATTATAACCATTCAATTTATATTGATGTACCACTACTAACGTACCTCCGTTTATTATTGTATGCTTTTTTAGATTATTTCCGCGTCGAGCTGTAACTTCGCTGTCACGAGATGATATGCCTGAGAGGACTCTACTTGAGCCATATCGCTTTGCGATATGCAAGACTTGCTGAGCAAGTCTTGGTTCTGCTATGCAGAACGCTTCTGTCCTTTGGACAGACCCTCGATTCTACGAATCGAGAGCTAAATCGTACGGTTCGGGTACCCCTAGCGGTCGCTTCGCTCGCTAAGCTCTCGCTTCGTCTTTGACTCGCGAATCGCTAAGCGCCGAGACCCGAAACGGTCCCTCAGGCATACACTCGTGCCCAGCTGCGTCAGCTCGTTCGCGACTTTACGTATCATCGCATGTCCTACTTCATTAGCTTGCTTGCGACAATATGTAGCTACATGATTTGTGATTATATACTCAATGAATCGATAGCTTGATTTTCGTCAAATTCGAAGAGATAGCTTCGCGAGTTATACCGCGAGCGAAATTGTCTGAAGTCCAAATGCCTTCCTTATATGATAAAGGGCATTTGGACGAGTTAAAGCCGAGCGGTTTTTAACTCGCAGAAGGTGTCTCAAAGAATTTAGAAAATCACTAGCGTGATTCATGAGTATACTAATCACAAATCATGTACAATAATATCCAAAAAAGCATACAACCAGAAACGCCGCCACGTTAGTGGCGGCGCATCTTCATTTACTCCTCTGATGTGTTCTCACACTTCTGATTTGCAACACCACAGCTGGTCTTGCATGCACTCTGGCATGATGTCTGGCACTCGCCGCATCCGCCTGTCTTTGCACTTTCACAGAGGTCTCTTGTTTCAAGAGTCTTAATTCTCTCCATAACTTTATCTCCTATCTATTAAACTTTAAAAATATTATCATAAATACTAACACTTATCAAGACTTGAATCTTTACACTGTGATTCATACCAGAGAAGGAAAGGCATAATACAGTCTATATCGTCTATTATCTCTTCGATAACCTCTCCGATCTCATGCATCTCGAATCTTTCTTTCTCAAGCATATCCAGCTTCTCACGAAGCACGATCATTTCGTCTGTAAGTGAAGAATTACTGATCAAGGCTCACTTCCACCTTTTTAAGCTTCCATATACCCTTTACATATTCCTCGATAGTTCTGTCTGATGAGAACTTACCCGAGCATGCTGTATTCATCATAGCCATACGAGCCCATGCTTCCTTATCTCTGTAAGCTGCATCAACTCTTGACTGAGCCTCTGCATAGGAATCAAAGTCTTTAAGAATAAAGTAGATATCTTCTTTTGTAAGTGAATCATACAGATCTCTGAAAAGCTCAGTATCTTCATTGTAAGTTCCATTGATAAGCTGTGTCAGAACTCTTCTTACATTTTGGTTGTTGTTATAGATATCCCAAGGATTATAACCGCCCTCACGCTCATATCTCATAACCTCATCTGCAGAGAGACCAAAGATAAATGCGTTCTCAGCACCAACCTCTTCAACTATCTCAACGTTTGCACCATCCATGGTTCCGATAGTAGGAGCACCGTTGATCATGAACTTCATATTACCTGTTCCTGATGCTTCACGGGATGCTGTAGATATCTGCTCAGATACATCAGCAGCAGCAAAGATTATCTCACCATTGGATACTCTGTAATCTTCTATGAATACAACCTTGATCTTATTCTGGATTGACAGATCATTGTTAATTACATCTGCAACAGAGTTAATAAGCTTGATCGTAAGCTTTGCTCTCTTATATCCTGCAGCAGCCTTTGCTCCGAAGATAAATGTTCTCGGATACATATCAAAGCTTGGATTCTCCTTCAGCTCGCTGTAAAGATGCATAACATGAAGGATATTCAGAAGCTGTCTCTTATACTCATGAAGTCTCTTAACCTGAACATCGAAGATAGAATTAGGATCTACATCGATTCCGTTATGCTCCTTGATGTACTTAGCCAGACGAAGCTTGTTCTGATACTTGATATTCATGAATTCCTGCTGATACTTCTTATCATCCACAAATGTCTTCAGTTTGCTCATCTGTTCGAAGTCAGTAATCCATTCCTTACCTATCTTGGCATTCAGCCACTCTGCAAGAAGAGGATTTCCGTGTGCAAGGAATCTTCTCTGTGTAACACCGTTAGTCTTATTATTGAACTGCTTAGGATTCATCTCATAGAAATCCTTAAGTTCTCTCTTCTTAAGTATTTCAGTATGAAGTCTTGCAACACCGTTTACTGAATAAGAACCAGCTATAGCAAGATGAGCCATCTTAACCTTTCCATCGTAGAGGATAGCCATTGACTTGATCTTATCCTGATCTCCAGGATACATTTCCTGAATCTTCATTACATAACGGCGGTTTATCTCTTCGACTATCTGATATACTCTTGGAAGAAGTCTTGAGAACAGCTCAATAGGCCACTTCTCAAGTGCCTCTGACATGATAGTATGATTTGTATATGCACAGGTCTTTGTAGTAATCTCCCATGCCTCATCCCATTCAAGTCCTTCCTCATCCATAAGGATACGCATAAGCTCTGCTACTGTAAGAGTTGGATGTGTATCGTTCATCTGGAAGGTAACCTTCTTAGGAAGATCCTCTATTTTCTTATTATTTTCCTTATATTTAAGGATAGCTCTCTGAAGTGAAGCAGATACGAAGAAATACTGCTGCTTCAGTCGAAGCTCTTTACCTGAATAGTGATTATCATTAGGATAGAGCACCTCACAGATAGTTCTTGCAAGGTTCTGCTGCTCAACAGCTTTCTCATATTCACCCTTATCAAAGGAATTCAGGTTGAACTCCTGAATAGCTTCTGCATCCCACATACGAAGGGTATTAACTACATTATTTCCATAACCAACGATTGGCATATCATAAGGTACTGCACGTACTGACTGATATCCTTCCTGTATGAAATGATTACGTCCGTCCTTATTCTCTACACGTACATAACCGCCGAACTTGACCTCGACAGCATACTCTGCACGCTTAACCTCGAAAGGATATCCATTTCTAAGCCAGTCATCCGGCTCCTCAAGCTGATAACCATCAACTATAGCCTGCTTGAACATTCCATAATGATATCTGATACCACAGCCATAAGCAGGATAACCAAGTGTTGAAAGGGAATCCAGGAAGCATGCTGCCAGACGTCCGAGACCACCATTTCCAAGTGCAGGATCTCTCTCCTGATCTTCTATAAAGTTTATATCAAGACCCATTTCATCAAGAGCCTTTTTTATATCTTTGTAGTATCCGAGATTGATAAGATTATTTCCCAGAGCACGGCCTACAAGGAATTCCATGGAAAGATAGTAAACCTTCTTAACATTTTTCTCTCTGTAAACCTTATGAGTAGCTATCCATCTGTCGATGATATCATCCTTGATAGAATAACTTACTGCCTGATATATCTCCTGAGGTGTTGCTTCATCAAGAGTTTTACGGTAGAGCTTCTTTACGTTAGCAGCTATTTCCTTCTTAAAACCCTCTTTGTCAAATTTCGCTAATTTCTTCATGAATTATCCTCCTTGTTATCTGGCTACTCCAAACTGAACTTCTTCACCGTTTATATTCCACTCTTTAGTGAAACCAGCCATCTTTCCGATGAGAATATGATCAGCCAGAACTGCTGACTTAATCTTATCATCATTTCTTACAACTATCTGAGCTATTTTCTCATTATTATTGATATAAAGATTGATTCTGTCTGTAACCTCGAAGTCAGCTTCCTTACGCATTGACTGAACCTTAGAGGTTATCTCTCTTACAAAGCCTTCTTCTATAAGCTCAGGTGTAAGTCTTGTATCTACAACAACAGTAACTTTGTTATCTCCAAAGGTTACATAGTCGCCGCTTTCTGCAACATCTATCAGAAGATCTTCCTCTGTAAGCGAAACTGCCTGACCTTCTATCTCGAAATCAAGTGATCCTTTGGATTTCAGTTCATCATATGCCTTATTTGTGTCCTCTATATCAGCCAGATACTGTTTGATAGCCCCGACTATTTTTCCATACTTCGGACCTACTGTTTTAAGCTGAGGCTTAAATGTATAGGATGAGAATTCGGATAAATCATCTCTGAACTCAACATTTTTAATATTTAACTCATCCTTGATTATATCTATATAGAAATTATCAAGAGTGTTTTCTGCCTTAACATACATATTTGCGATAGGCTGACGGTTCTTGATATTTGCTGCATTACGTGCTGCACTACCAAATGTCTTGATGTCGAGTACCTCGCCCATTGCCTTCTCAAGATCAGCATCTATAAGTGATTCATCAACATCAGGATACTCACAAAGATGAATACTCTCAGGTGCACTCTTATCAACATTTCTTACAAGATTCTGATAGATGCTTTCTGTCATGAAAGGAACCATCGGAGCAGCGACCTTACATATAGTAACGATTGCTGTATAAAGAGTCATGTACGCATTTATCTTATCCTGCTCCATGCCCTTTGCCCAGAATCTTTCACGGCAGCGTCTTACATACCAGTTACTGAGATCATCTACAAACTCAGTAAGTACTGCTGCTGATTCAGGAATCTTATATGCACCAAGATTTTCATCAAATTCTTTAACTGCTGTATTCAGCTTAGAAAGCAGCCATTTATCCATTACTGAAAGAGTTGCTTTATCCAGGCTGTACTTAGTAGGATCGAACTGATCTATCTCAGCATAGAGTGTATAGAATGCGTAAGTATTCCAAAGGGTTCCCATGAATTTACGCTGTCCCTCAAGGACTGCATCCTCATGGAATCTGTTAGGAAGCCATGGCTGTGAATTTGTATAGAAATACCATCTTATGGCATCTGCACCGAACTTCTCCAGAGCCTCCATCGGATCTACTGCATTTCCCTTGGACTTACTCATCTTCTGTCCATCCTTATCCTGAACGTGTCCAAGAACGATTACATTTTTATAAGGAGCCTGATCAAACAGAAGTGTTGATATAGCCATAAGTGAATAGAACCATCCACGGGTCTGATCCACAGCTTCTGATATGAAGTCTGCAGGGAAGTGCTCCTTGAAGATATCTTCATTTTCAAACGGATAATGCCACTGTGCAAATGGCATGGCACCTGAATCGAACCAGCAGTCGATAACTTCAGGTACTCTTCTCATCGGCTTGCCGCAGTCAGGGCAGGTAAGTACTACTCCATCAACAAATGGTCTGTGAAGCTCTATTGTTTCAGGAACCTCACTTCCATCCTCCATTTTTCCTCTTTCACGGAGCTCTGCGATGCTTCCTATTGCATCACGCTTGCCACAGTCTGCACACTCCCAGACATTCAGAGGAGTTCCCCAGTAACGATCACGGCTGAGACCCCAGTCCTGAACATTCTTCAGCCATTCACCAAAACGTCCCTGACCGATTCCTTCAGGTATCCAGTTAACTGTATTATTGTTGGCAACCATACGGTCGCTTACTTCTGTCATCTTTATGAACCATGATTCTCTCGCATAATAGATAAGCGGAGTATCACATCTCCAGCAGAACGGATAATCATGCTCGAACTTAGGTGCTGAGAAAAGAAGCTTTCTTGAATCAAGATCTACAAGCACCTTAGGATCTGCATCCTTTACAAAGAGTCCGCCAAACGGAGTATCATCAGTCATGTTACCGGCAGCATCAACAAACTGTACAAACGGAAGATCATACTTACGTCCGACACGTCCATCGTCCTCACCAAATGCAGGAGCGATATGAACGATACCAGTACCATCTGACATAGTTACATAATCATCTGCAACTATGAAATGTGCCTTCTTATGCTGCTTTGCTGCACCAGCAGCTGCTGCCTCGTAAAGAGGCTCATATTCTCTTCCTTCGAGGTCGATACCCTTGTAAGACTCAAGCTTTATATAAGCCTTTCCATCTGTGGATGAAGTATCATACTTAAGTACCATTTCTCCTTCTTCGTTCTTAACCTTCTCTTCTGCAAGAGGTCCGAGAACTGTATCAAGAAGAGCATCTGCCATTATATAAGTAAATCCGTCACAGGCTTTAACCTTGCTGTAGCTTTCCTCAGGATTAACACAGAGTGCAAGGTTTGAAGGAAGTGTCCATGGAGTAGTTGTCCATGCAAGGAAGTAATACTGTTCTTCGCCTTCGGCAACCTTAGCCTTGAAACGAACTACAGCCGAGCGTTCCTTAACAGCCTTATAGCCCTGGGCAACCTCATGAGAAGAAAGCGGAGTTCCACAACGTGGACAGTAAGGTACAACCTTAAAGCCCTTATAAAGAAGTCCCTTGTTCCATATCTCCTTCAGAGCCCACCACTCTGATTCTATATATTCATTATGATAAGTTACATAAGGGTCATCCATATCAGCCCAGAAACCGACCTTGCCGGAGAACTGCTCCCACATGCCCTTGTACTTCCATACGGATTCCTTACATTTGCCGATGAACGGTTCAATTCCGTACTCTTCTATCTGTTCCTTACCATCTATTCCTATTTCCTTTTCAACTTCAAGTTCAACAGGAAGTCCGTGTGTATCCCAGCCGGCCTTACGAATGATCTTATGACCCTTCATAGTCTGGTAACGCGGAATCATGTCCTTGATTACACGGGTAAGCACATGTCCTATGTGTGGCTTACCATTGGCGGTTGGGGGACCGTCATAAAATGTATAGGTTGGAAGATCCTGCTTCTCCTCTATACTTTTTTCAAATATTTTTTCTCTGTTCCAGAAGTCTAAAACCTCTGCTTCATTCTGAACAAAGTTCAGTTTTGTCGAAACCTTGTTATACATAGTTTCTTATCCTTTCATTTGCAACAATTATCTCGTAATTATACCATTTCAAGCCCAGCACTGTCAAATAAACCGGGAAATGTAAACTACTATCTAAAAATCGAACTCTCTGTCCTCTCCGGCACCGAATCTCACGAAGTTGATTTTCCTCTTTTCAGGATCTAACACAACCACTTCCCAACAGTCCTCGGATATGGTTTCACCGGTTCTGTGAGGGCATCCAAACTTGTTATCTGTGTGTCCTACAGTCGTATCTCCGATATCATACTGTCTTCTTCTGGTGCATCTTGCAAGATTTGAAAAAACAGTCAGCCACGGGCTGTATTCGGGATCATTATCCGTAAAGGAATAATCGCAGTGGCTGTGTCCGCATATCTGAATTATCTTGTTTCTCTTATGACTCTTCAGTGCTTCTATAACGCTTTCTCTGTTTTTAAGAGGTGACGCATTCATGTTCATGGTTGGAATACATGATAGATGTTCAGCCAGAAGTATCAGATAGTCTGTGTCCAGCGCCACGTCCTTAAGCCATTTTCCGGTACTCTCTGAATATGCGAACAGCTCTCCATACTGTGTATTAAGAACTATCATCCTGATGCCCTTATCAGGAATATCCATATAATACTCTGTTCCTTCCGAATCCGGATTAAAAGTAAGCTCCTCAGCCCCATCAAGATAGCCGGTATAAAAATCATGCATGGTTTTTACGTCGATCAGATTCTTCGCATAGTGATTCGTGTCATGATTTCCAATTACCCTGTAGTAAGGCATTTTCAGTTCCAGAAACCTGTCCAGGATGTATCTGCTGATTTTTTCCAGATCATTTGTATCCTTGAAATTTCCGTCAGTGTCATCTCCGAGATTGATAATAAAATCTATATCCGTCCCGGCCATGACGGCCTTCATATTCGCAAGCATTCTCTGAAATGTAATCTCTGTCGGCTTCTTACTCTTCTTGTTCACACTCTTATAATGAATGTCTGTAACCAGGATAAATGTAATGGCATCCGGAGTCATCAGACGATTTACCTTATCTATGGTATCAGTTACTTCCTGATTCATATAAAGCTGGACTGCATTTGGAACAGTGTCTTCGTATGAAAGCTGCTTTCCCATATGTGGTTCATCCGGATAGCTGTCCATTACATCATTTATTATCTCTGCATCTTTTTCATGTGCCTTATTATCTTCAATAAATGTAATGCTGTTTCTTAATTCTTTATTCAATAAATATCCGATAGTTTTCTTTATCTTATCCTCACTGTCAAGGCTCTTGTCATACCATTTAGCTATTACACCCGAATGTTTTCTGATCATTTCAGGAGAAAGATTCATCACCATCCTGTCAAGCGGGCTGTCAAAAATGCTGTAGCAGAGTCTTTTCGGATTCTGCTGCAATACAGCAGATATGTAATCAGCCTTAACATGTCCGCTGATCTTATCAAATATTCTTTCCTTCGGCCACTTTCTGACTATATGGCTTATCAGTTTTTCTGCCTCGTCGTAATATTCCTTTCCATACGAAGGACGTGTTATTCCTTCTATATACTCGGGAATAAAGCTTTTTGATATCTCTATACAATAGCCGGCCTGGCTCTGTATTATTCTGCTTCTGAGGTATTCATATATATCATCAATTCTTTGGCTGTATCTGAAGCTTCCCTTATAGATCACATTATCATCGCCAAGTCTGTATTCTGTATTCTTCATATCAAGGATAAGAAGCTTGTCCACATATATCTTACTGAGCTCAGAGAAAATGATGTCCATCTTGTCGTTCAGCATTTCGTCATATATAAAGCTGTCATCCACCAGCTCGGAGCCCACCAGATATTTTGAAATAACCTCATATATGTCTGCGATAAACCACTCGGGATAATCCCTTCTCATTTTGCTTATAAAAATCTCATAATTACTCTGGGCAGCAGCATTATCCTGTTTTGTCTTATCTATCTTATAAATGTCCTTTGTCTTTATATCTGCGGAAATTTTTTTACATATAACATTGCAGACATCTTTATAACAATCATCTTCATATCTTAAGGAATTAAACTTATAGCCTGCCCTCTTTTTATACAGATGATCAGCTGTAGTGTCTATATATACAGCGCCGGTTTTTTCAGTAAAATGTTTTTCATATTTTCTGATTATCTGAACCTTTTCATTTTTGCTTTCATAGTCAGGAAGACCTATTATCAGCTTTGGAGAAGATGGCATCCCCTGCTTATGGATTATATAAGCCTTCGGTACATTTGTTCCGATAACGTATACTCCGGAGCTAATGCTTTTTTTCTTTAGTATTCGGGTTACTTCTTCAGTCAGACTCTTAAAGCTCTGCTCGGTTTTTTCTTCTGTTGCATCAGCAAATTCCAGAAGAGCCTGAAAATCAAGCACTATAAAATCGTAAGAGGCGTCGGCTGTCTTTTTCTTAAACTCATCCTTGATACGCTTAAGATAAGCTTCGGCAGTCTCACCTTCATCAGGAATAAAATAGCTTTCAGCCTCACACTTCATTTTTTTCTTCAGTTTTTCATTCAGCCTTAAGGCGAAATATCCGCCGGCTATGTAGTACTTTTTCTTCATAAGTCCCTCATAACTGAAAATGGGGGCAGTTCATTTACTGCCCCCCGTTCTTATAATTTCATTTATTCCTGTGGTTCTGCAGCCTCACCTGCAAGTGTCTGTGTAAGGAAATCATTTACAACCTTCATTATATCATCTGTATAAAGGCCATGAACCGCACACGCCTGATCCAGTGACTCGAACTGTGATACTCCGCAGGATACACAATGCATGCCGCATTTCATAAGGACAAGCGCCGCATCCGGGTATTTTGCTATTATATCTCCGATAAGCATATCCTTATTTACATATTGTATGATACCATCCTCATCTACGGGAAGGGCTTCTATTTTATCCAGATCTGCATTTCCTGCATTATAAACTTCTTCTGCCATCTGATACACCTGCTTTCAACATTTTATTTAACTTTGTCATAAGTGTTTTTTTACAACATGTGACATACGAAAGATTAAATCTTTTTACCACCATTTGTCAACCTTTCTTTTGTATTTTTCGTGTTGCCGACGTATTTTATTTATGTTATCTTAGTGATGATTCTAATACACGGATTTCAAATTATAAAAAACAGATTCTTAAATAACTATCATAATGGAGTTTATATATGTCTGATCAATTATTCATAAATAGTAATCCTCTCACCTTTGAGGTAAATGAAAAGGCTGCTTTAAAGCTTAGAAAAAAATACGCAAAAATCATTAAGAAAAAGGGGCTCGAGCCGGGTTCCAAGACCGTGATCGATCATTTCTATGATGAGGATGTCAAAAAGAATACTGTACTTATCCAGGGACTTGGCGTAAGTGTCCGCGGAAGCGTGCAGTACATTTTAAATGAGCTTAACTACGACAAGAAATTCGCAAAATATAAGATATATGTAAGAACAAAGGATCATACTGACGAAACCGTTAATGAATATATAAAACAGAATAACTGGTCCAGAACTTCCACAGTTCCCAAGGGCTACTACAAAAAGCTTGAAAGCTGCAAGTATATATTCACAGAAAGCTATGTTCCATACCAGTGGATAAAGAAAAAGGATCAGGTCTTTATCGATATATGGCATGGTACTCCGCTTAAGAAGCTGGGTGTAATTAAAAATGGAAACAAGGCTCATATGCAGTCAAAGCAGCAGAAGAATTTTCTGTGTACTGACTATTTCCTTTACCCCAATGATTTCACCAAGGACGTAATGATCAATTCCTATAATGTTGCTACCCTGATGCAGGGTAAGGAACTGATGCTTGGCTATCCCAGAACTGCAGGACTTCTTAAGGTAAGCAAGGAAAGAACTGCCGAGATCAGAAATATCCTTGGTCCGAATGGCGAGAAGGTATATGCCTATATGCCAACCTTCCGTGGATATCTGGATGATGAAGAGACCATAAAACGTGAGAAGGAATTCTTAAGCTTCCTGGACGAAAAACTGACAGATGACCAGATACTTTATGTAAACCTACATCATCATATATCACAGGGACTGGACTGTTCAGAATTTAAACATATTCATACATTTCCACCACTCATAGACAGCTATGAGCTGCTGACTGCAACCGATGCACTTATATCGGACTACTCCAGTGTATTTTTTGATTATCTGGTACTCGGTAAGCAGATAATCCTTTATATAGAAGACTACGATACTTATTCATCCTTCCAGGGTCTCAATATGGATATCAGAGAGCTTCCATTTGACATGGCAAAATCCAAGGATGATGTAATAAATATGTTGAATAACGGCAAGGGCTATGATGACACCGAGATAAGACAGAAGCTCTGCGCATATGACTCTGCCGATAATCCGGCTAAGCTCTGCCAGCTCTTTGCTGATGATGAAGAGGGACTTGTTCTGGATGAGCATCCTCATGACAGCCGTAAAAAGGTTATCTTCTACAGTGAATGCTGCAGAGAAGGAGCGGAAACAGAACTGTTACACAGCTTCTCCACTCAGGTTGATTCTGACAAAACAGACTACTGGGTTGGATGTGATTCTAATAAAACTAAGAAGCACATATCCGGAGCATATCCTATGCTGCTGGAGGTTCAGAATATATCCTCAGAGGATGACATCAGGCTGTCAACCATAGGCGCTCCGATAAAGGAGCTGTACCTGTCAGGCAAGATAGATTTTGGTACTGCCATAAAGTATCTGATTCATGAATATGGTCTTATCAGTATCCAGGAATATGGATATACTGTATTTGATACTATGGTGATATATGATACTCCGAATCCGGAGATGATCCTGTCACTTGCCCTGTCCTCTGCAAAGAATAAGGTTCTGTTCATAAATAAAGATATTCTTTCAAAAATAGAAAATGGCAATACCTTCTTAAAGGACAGCATTGCATATGCAGCTGATTATTGTTCTGTAGTCGCAGTAACAGATAAGGCAGATAAAGAAACAGCAGAAAAGCTCCTGTCCAAGACCTGGAAGAATAAGGTTTCTGTAATTGAGAGCGTAGAGGACATGAACGGATTACTTGCTTTATAGGATTGCACGAATTGCTTTAGCAATGGAGCAATCCGTATGTCATATGGTGTCAAAAGGTACTTTTGACACCCACATCATAATATACGGAAAGTGAGATAACTATGAAACGTGTTATAACATATGGTACATTTGACCTTCTTCACTATGGTCATATAAATCTTCTGAAAAGAGCTAAAGCATTAGGCGACTACCTTATAGTTGCTCTTTCAACTGATGACTTTAACTGGAACGAGAAGCAGAAAAAATGCTACTTCAGCTATGAACAGCGAAAAATGCTTCTGGAATCCATAAGGTATGTCGATCTGGTTATTCCCGAGGAAAACTGGGAACAGAAAAAGAACGATGTACATGAATATCATATCGATACCTTTGTTATCGGCGATGACTGGAAGGGAAAGTTCGACTTTCTTAAAGACGAGGGTGTAGAGGTCGTATACCTTGAAAGAACACCGGAGATCAGCACCACTAAGATAAAAGAAGACGGAGCCCGTCCCCAGGAATAAGATTTAGCCTTCCCACTCATAGGAAAAGGCTTCTGAGGTGTACCATGAACAATAACATCCCACCCATGTTTAAGAACAAGTATCTCGCCCACGCCCTGGGCGGGTACGAAGGATATAAATATCTGAATAACGAACCGGCCTTAAAGGCAGCTATAAAAAATGGTCACAAGTATTACGAGGTTGATCTCACACTCACTACCGATGGCCATGTGGTTCCTTCACACGGATGGACTCCTGCCAATGCCGAAAGATGCGGCATGCCCTACTCCCCGGAATTTGAAAATATGACAAAAGAGCTTTTTCTGAAGCAGACTGTCCACGATATGCCAACCATGGATACAGAGCTGCTTTATTCTTATATGAAAAAGTATAAGAATTTCTATTGGGAGCTGGATCTTCACGGACTTAAGAAGGATGCTGCAATTGAAATAACAAAGACTCTTATAAAAGATTTTCATAACGATGAAGAACTGTTTGAGCGTTTTCTTGTGCAGGTCAATTCCGAAGAGATGTTTGAGGGAGTCGACAGCGTTTATCACTTTAAGTATTATCAGTATCTGCTTTATAAAGGAACTACTCCTGAGAAACTGGATGAAGCTATTTCCTTCTGCAGGAAGCATGATATTATCTCCATAGCACTCAGTGTTAAGGATGCTAATGAAGAGTATGTAAAAACCATAAAAGATGCCGGACTCTTCATACTGGCATATTCCAGCGACAAACCAAAAACCGCAGAAAAACTATTTAAAATGGGTGTCGATACCATATGTACCAACACCCTTAATCCTAAACAAGATTCAAAAACAAAACTGAAGAATTCATTTCCATTAAGAGTACTTAGAAAGATCAAACGGAAAGTATTTTAAATACTTCTTTTATTAGCTTTGGTTATCCTCCTTTTTGTGTGATTCGATTACACAGGTGTGCTGTTTGGTTTTTTCTGAATAATTAATACCAACTAAGATTACATTTCCTCCATACTGCTCCAGAACCCTAGGATAGTTATTCTTGTGAATCTGAGCTATAGCGCCATCTGAGCTTTTATCCCACTTTAATTCTATCAACAAAGCAGGTTTAGTTTCACCCTGCTTAGGAAGATATACTACGTCAGCATAGCCATGACCTGATGGCAGTTCCTCTATCCTTTCATAGGAATCGATTGCTGATAGGTAAGCAAATCTGATAACATATCTTAAAGACTGCTCATCATTATAATACAGAGGTGCTACTCCGGTTTCGTGAATTTGTGAAAGTATATCAGCAACAGCCGTTTCATTACCGTTCAGAGTATACTGCAATAATTCATCTGATTTATTAATCAGTTTAATAACCTCGGATCTGTTACTATTCTTAACCGCTCTTAACAGTTCTCTCCTTGCCTCTTCATTCGGAATATATACTGAGTTATTATTTGAATCATACCCAAGATAGCCCAGATGTACCAGCAGTGTCATAACATCATCTTTATTATTTATCGTTATCATATCATTCTGATATGAATCAATATCCGTCAAAACATAACCTGACCCAAGTAACGTGATAATATCCTGCTTAAGCCCATCAAAATCCATTCCGATATAAGGAATAATCGACTCATAGGATTCTGTTTTCCCCCAATAATTTGAAAAGCTGTGTTTCTTTATAGCAGTCATCAGTGAATTGGGATTATAAACCGAACCAACCTTTTCAAAACGATATCCGTCATACCATCTTCTGGCCTCTTCAAAGGAAACATCATGAATATCACATAGTTCTTTTACTTCCTGTTCTGTAAAACCGATATATCCGGCAAAAGCTCCCGGCGAGGTCATAGTATATTCCAGAAAATCAGAAACCGCAGACTGGGTTCCATATTTCTTAATCGGAAGAATTCCTGTCATATATGCTCCGGCAACCACTTTATCTGTGAAACTCCCATTCTTGAATAATCCCCGAAGCAGATCAACATATTTTTTCTGAAGCAGATTGTTCTGTGGAAACTCTCTGAACAGAGCATCCCATTCATCAATAATAAAAATGTACTTTTCATTGTTTATCTTATTTGCTGTCAGAAAAACACTTATTAATTCCTGTTCATCTGCAGTACCAGGTACATTTTCCTTTATTTCTCTAATAACAGAGTCTTGTATCAGATCAACTATTTCATCCGGACTCTTAGCAGCGAAAATAAAACTAGTGATATCAAGATATACAACATTATATTTATTTATATATTTCTCATATGATTCATCCCCTGCGATACTAAGTCCATTAAACAGGTTATGAGAATCACAGGATTTATCATAATACGCAGAAAGCATCTTTGCCGCAAAAGACTTGCCAAATCTACGGGGTCTGCTCACACAGGTAAGCTTATCCGATGTATTAAGAGAATTATTGATAATCTTAATAAGTCCAGTCTTATCTACATACTGGCCTGCTACAATATTCTCAAAACCGGAATTACCTGGATTTAAATATGTCCCCATAAATTGAAACTCCTTTAGATTTATGAATCGAAGAAATGCTGTCCGTCATCTGTCACAAGTCGTTCTGTCTTAGGATATTCAAAGATAGCACTGTTTCCTGCATTTGCTTCAAGATAAGCAGCAAATTCATTTGCATACCATTTTGCCATACCCAGGTTGTGCATAAGGTAATTACCACAGTTTTCAGGTGTGGTTCCCGGCACCTCCTGTACATCGTCCACAGACTTAAATGCCTTTAAGATAAGCTCATAAATGTCTTTTGAAGGACGACCACCTTTGAGTATAATATAGAAACCTGTAAGGCATCCCATAGGTCCCCAGTAAATCACCTCGTCTTTCCAATCAGGATCATTACGAAGATAAGTTGCAATTATATGTTCAAGCGAATGCATGGCTGCAACATCAACAACCGGCTCTCTGTTAGGTTTTTTAAGACGTACATCATAGGTTGTAACCAGATATTCGCCTAAATAATCAACCCTGCTTGTAAAAATACCGGGTACAATGCGTGTATGGTCTACTGTAAAGCTCTGTATTAATTCCATTATAATTCTCCTTAATCCTATCTGTCTTTTTTATGCAGGTAATTATACTACACAATATACCAAAAAAACAATTTATTCTAACTATAACAGGCAATAGTTTGACATAGCAAAATCAGCATCTATGCTGTCCAGATATTCAAATTCATCCTTTGTGTATGTCCAGTAGGTTCCTATCATAATTCCATTCTTGTGACACTTCTTTACAAGAGACTTCCCAAAATCTTCACGCTTCATGGTGGCTGTCTTTGTAACAATAAGGGTATCTCCACCATTTTTAGCAAGCCATTTTACCTTCTTATCCACCAGCTTCCTGTCCAGCTCACCTGCAGCCAGTCCTATACGCACTCCTTTATTTACAAAAGGTTTTATTTCCTTTGTCTTCGATGCAAATATAACTGCCTTCTTCTGCATCTTATACTTTTTAATAGTTTTTATTATCTTTTTAACCCCTTTATTACTGAGGCTATACTTCTTATGATTCTTTAAATGACATAGAACTGTGATATTGTTTTTTGAAGCATACTGCATTACCTCTTCAAAGGTTGGAATAAGCTGATCCTTTCCCTTGTCATCTGACAGAAGATATTTCTTTCTGTTCTTTTTATTTACCTTCCATATAAAAGATGATTTCCCGCAGAGTCTTTTTGTATTGCTGTCATGAAATATCATGATATCGCCGTTATCAGCTTCCCAAAGGTCTATCTCTATCCCTTTAAAACCATTCTTTACTGCACCTTTATAAGCTGCCATGGTATTTTCGGTATATGAATCGGAAAAGCCTCTGTGACCGTAAAGTTCAATACTCTTTTTAGTATTTAACTTAATGAGACGACTGCCGGCATAAGAAGAAATACTATTAAGCATAACACCTAATAACAATATGAATAACAATAGATTTTTTAATATTTTATTTTTTTTCATATTTACGATTATTACCCCACTTAATTATTCCATGGTAAAAAATGATTTTACAATCAAAAACTAATATTAACTGTTTGAAGCAATAAATCACAAAAATACAATATAACTAATTCATTTCTAAACCAAATACTTCACCATAACCATCAATTAGATTAAAGAAAGTAACTGAATCCTCGGATGCAGAACTTAAATAAATATAATCTTGCCATACTCCTATACATGAAGTCCCCCCCATATAATCGCTGCCCCCATATAATATAATCTTGCTTTCACTATATATTTCTCCTTTTAAATATATAGTTTTTTCACCCTTTAATACATAACCTTTTTGGGGGATTCTTTTCCATTTAGTTCCATCTTCACTATAATGTGTAAAACACATATCATACTTGTGAGAATTATTATCAGCAACATATGTGTATTCATCATCATAATCTATAGTATCTTGATATGCATCTTTCGACATGTCGGTTTCTGCGTAATAATAATTTACTCGATTATTAGAAATTATTAAATCTCCATTATTCTTCTTACTCTTTACTTTGATTTTAACATCCAGTTTGTCAATATTTACATATTTTCCTGATGGCGTAATACTCGTAACATCAAATTTGCCTAAGGTATTTGCCGCCTGTTCCATTATTGTATTAGAAAAATTCGAATAACTTTTTTTTCCTTTATATTTCAAAAACAATCTGACTTTGTAGTGGTATTTTTCATAAGTTTTTACTGTTTTATCAATATATTTTATTTCCTCTTTACAGCCTTTTATTTCATCAATTTTATGATACTTTTTTTCTTTTGAACTCTTTCTATAAATCTCTATTCGATTATTTTTATTCTGAAGTCCCTGTGAATTATTGTTTATATAAAAAGATATTTGTTTGGCCGAATGATTATTATGAAGTCTACTATCCCCATAAAAATCAGAATATATATTGGGAGTCAACAATCCAGTGAACACTCCATTATAATCTTCTTTACTGCTCGCTATCTTTTTTCCATTATGGTCATAGGCTACAACATAATATGCATACCATTTTTCTTTAATGACATCAGTATCTTTATATGTGGTCTTTCCTTTTATCGTTTTAATTCTTTTAAAACGATTATTCTTCCCTTCTGCTTTATATAAACCATATTCTACTGCTTTTTTCTTTTGGGGCCAGCTTACCATTATATAATTTATATTTGCCTTTAGATCACATTTGTATGAAGCAGCTTTAACGGTAAAACAATTAACCGGAAGAAAACCGACATTCATAATTAAACACAATAATACGATTGTTACTTTTATTTTATTCATACATTTTGCCTCATTTTTTATTTAATGCTAATCATATGTATTAATATACAATAAAATTTTTATAGAAAGCTTTTTTGTTTAATGAATACATATCAATTCATTTATGATACATTATTTTAACAAATTGTATTTATCATTTTGGTCAGGGGTTAAAAGAAAATATTTCTAAATGCTTTTTGCTATACATTAACACTGACAACTTACCTTCAACCATAACAACCCCTTCTAATTCACATTTTTCATCATCTAAATACTTTGAAGGAGTTTTAATTTATAAACATTTGTCATTTTTCCTGAACTAGAATCAAAGGCTACAATATAATTTACAAAAGAATGGTTCACTCGTTTTCCGTCGCTTATACATTGTTCATTATATGAAACATAATACTTTCCCCCATAATAATCCATGCCTTTAGTATTTTAGACAATCTTTTACTATTCATACATACTTCCACTTTCTTCAACTAAAGCACTTATTTCTTACCATTCTGAAGTGCTTTATGATTATTACCCTTGTTTTTATTCTTCTGTGCTTCCTTAGCGGCCTTTCTTTCCGGATGAAGGTCGAGGCACGTTAATCCGAACGTCCTGATAATTCTTCCCATTTCCGGCTTTTCAGGCATACCTATCTCCGGTTTATCAGATTTAAGATAATAATTTATATCTTCTCTGTTCTCTTCAAAAAACCGCTTGAATTCGTTTGAATTCATAAGATCACTAACATAATTCTTTGGATTATCCAGTTTAATATCCTGCATATGTTCAAGATATGACTGTTCTGCTTTATCTAACATATATTTTTTATTTTTTTCCATAAGAGCAAGCTTTGAAGTGACCAGAATAGTAGCAAACGATCTTTTCAGCAGATCCTCATCTGCTTCAAACTTCTTACCCGTAATCTGTGACATCTTATCTCTAAGTGCAGGTCTATCTTCCGGTCTCAGACTGTTTATCGCAAAACCAATACCCGCATCAAAGCGAAGGTTTGCCATAAATTCACGAGCTCCGTTTCCGTCATGTCTGGCACCTACAGCATCAAAATGTATTTCATATAATTCATATTCACACCTTGATTTATGCGTCTGATAGCGGTTCTCATCTCTTACAGAATTGAAAGCATCCACATATCCCTCGGACAGTTTCATGTTCTTATTGACTTTTTCCATCATGGATCGTTCTTTATTCTTGTAATCCCCTATCTGCTTCGCCTTTTCTTCCAGCTTCATAAGAACGTCCATCTGTTTACTCAGAGCTTCCCTGGCATCAATTGCATGCTTATATCTTCGCTCAGTCTTTCCCGGCTTTCTGTTTGGATTATTCAGATTCGGATCATTTCTCCAATCCTCACCGGTTTTCTTACTGTCCTTATAGTATATATAATTGTTTACTTCCTTTAAAGCATTTCGAGTTTTTTCTACCAGATCCTTAAGATTCTGGGATGTCTCCCCCTGTTCGCTCATTTTTCCACAATCAGGATCCTTATAAGACAGCATCGCTTCTTTAAGCTCTTTAATATTCCTGAGCATAATATTGTACTTATTCTGATCGCCCTGGAGCATCACCGTATCGCTGTCTATTTCTTTATATATTTTTTCAATTGAAGGAAAGTTCCCTATCGTAGCATCATAGACATCGCTTTTATAATCATCTATCAGCTGAATCCTTGCTTTCTCTATATTCTTAAAACCATCTGTCCTTCTTCTGACCTTGTTAAAAAGATTCTCCTTTTTCCCGATCATCGAAAGATCATCGTTAAAGGACATGAATTCAAGCTCATCATCCTCTACAACCTTGATTGTTCCCGGAATTAAGGCTCCCTTCCCATAGCCTTTTCCAAATTCAAGATTATCCTTCTTGATCTTGTTCTGAAGATCCTTCAATCTGGTCTCCATGTTCTGTAGCTCTTCAGCAGTCAGTTCGTATCCATAGAATATCTGTTTCAGACTGTCTGTTGTCAGATTCATTACTCTGTCAGCCATACTTCTCGTAATGACTTTCATCTGTTCGAGCTTTACAGCGGCTTTCATTTTTACATCTTTTTCAAAATCAGTTGCTCCAAAGGAAAGATCATTATCTATTCCCTGAATTGAATCAAGTACAACCGTACCGTCTTTTCTTCTTTTGAAGTTGTACATTACGTTAGCAGCATGTCTGTCAGGATTACCACATATATAGTCAAGCACCTGAAGGTCTGCAACACATTTTTTAAGCTTCAGGTTTTCGGCACTTTCAAATGTAGCCTCCATGAAAAGCGGTTCCTTATAATATTTTTTCTCATCTGCTCCGTCAGCTTTTTTCATGAAGGTTCCCTTGAATTCTTTTCCGCCAAGTTTTATCTTCACATTATCCGACTTTGCAATGATGTTCGGAACACCTAAGATTTCAGCCATCTTGCTCATGGCTGTGTTTCTTCTGTTAAGTCTGCCTGAATCGGCAAGATCTACTTCATCGAGTATTGAGCGTGCATTATCAGCCATAGCGGCATCGTGCATAATGTTTAAAAATGTATTGTACTTCTCTCTTGTATTAAGCAGCGCCCTCAAATCAACTGGTGATTCCTCATCCATTTTGCTGATGACTTTTCTCATCTTTTCAGTATTTGCGAGACTGTATTCCTTATGATATGATAACAAGATTGCATATATTTCTTTGTTTCCTGATATATAATCATATATATTTTTTGCTTTGCTTGCAGATACTAAGCTTGAACCTGCTTTACCATATTTTTTTATCGATTTCTTTATTACATCCTCAATAACATCATCCGGAGATTTGGATTTATCATTACTCTTATCGGGTGTAAAGAAGCCTTCAACTTCATGTCCCTCCCCATCGATTATAGTAAGCGGAATACGTGAGTTCTGGTTTCCGCTTGCATTTTGCAGAACCGAACCCTTCTTTACTCCGTAGGATACTGTTCTTGAGCTTTCATATATCTCAGAAAGAGTCTTTTCCTCCCCTTTCTTAATTGCTGCATCAAATGCATTTAAATCCTTTGAGAGTGTATTTGCAAGAAGATCATTCTGCATAGCCTCAGAAGTAAGCTTTCGTTCCTTTCCCGAAGGCTCCTCTTCTTCAACATTTCTGTCCTTTTTATACATTCCTATCTTCCTGTTGATGGCACGGTTAAGCTGATCCAGTTTGGAAATGGAATCAGCATAAAGCGCACGAAGAGTTGTCATCTTCTCAACATCCAGTGATTCATCCTTATCCTGAATACTGCTATTGAGAGTCTGAAGCGATTCCATAAGGGCATGTTTTTCTTCATAAAATGCCTGTCCCGGTCTGACATTTGCAAATGCGGTTATATTCTTCGCATAACCAGCCTGCCTCTTCCTTAGTCTTGATTTTTTCTGAATGTTATTTACTTCAACTTCTTTCATGATATTATCCTCATTATTAGGCAGCGTATCTAGAGCTTACCTACATACAAAAAATATGTGTGCTAAACTATTTTAACACACATATTATATCATTCAAAGCGCAACAAAAGCGCATCGTTATTTTGGTGACATACTCCCACCACTTTCGCTTCGCTAAGAAGTGGGGGCTTCTCGTTCGAGTAATCTAATGATTACAGCATACACGAGCTATCCCCGTCTGTCCGACGGTTCTATTTATACTTAGATACTTAAGTATCTCATTCCTTCATTACGTATATTTATAGCTGCATTTATGTCGCGGTCATGTTCATTATTGCACTTTGGACATATCCATTTTCTTATTGACAGGTCTTTTGTGTCTTCGTTTTTATAGCCACAACAATGACATATCTGACTTGATGGATAGAATTTATCAACCTT
>FZRB01000031.1 GCA_900199595.1 Lachnospiraceae bacterium
CACCACAGTTAGGACACTTAAATATGGTCATATCATATTCTGTGGATTCTTCTGCTCCGCCTTCTTTTATTTCATATGGGCCAAATAATGACGCACATGAATCACATTTCATCTTCTGAGAAGGTATGTCAAACTTGAGACTACCTCCGCAGTTAGGACATTTTGACATGGTTCCCCCTTATTTACCCGTTTTCTTCTCGATTATATCCTTGGCAGCATCGATAGCCTTATCCTTTACGCCTTCGATATCCTTTTCCGAGATACCTGCCTTCTTAGCAGCATCCTCTGCTTTCTTTCCCAGATCTGCAGCCTTATCGGCAATATTTTTTAAATCATTTAAATCCGGCATACTTTTAACCTCCTTATATACATATAGTACATTTTCTCTTAACACTTATGTCATTGTAAATGTTTATCAGCAATAAATCAAGAACAAAGGAAATGGAACAACCGACAGTTTTACTCGGCCGGAGTATCCAGATTCTTATCGTTTTCCTCTGATTCATCACCCTGCTGTCCGGTCAGGTCTCTTGCTTTATCTTCCAGATTAGTTCCTGTCTTAGTTTCCTGAACTATCATTGGATCGGATCCACAGGCCGAAAGCGCTCCACATCCCAGGAGCATGATTATACATAAGGCCAGTATTTTCTTCATATTTATATCCTCACTATCTAACTTATCAACTTTTTACAGTATATCACTATTATAGCATACCTTCCAGAAAATGCCGCATCTTTTGTTCTGTTTTTTTACTATTCATGGTAATGCCTTTCTTTTATCTCGACACTATCCGGAACATTTGTTATAATCATTCATAGTTATGAAAAAGACTGCCTTTAACCGGGCAGCTATTATACATATTGAAGGAGTATTTTGTAATGGGCGAATTATTATTTAAACAGAGAAAAAGAAACTGGTGTGGACTTCCATGGTCATTTACTATTTACAGCTTTGATGAGGAACGTATCTTTATTGAAAGCGGCGTATTCAGTAAGAAAGAGGATGAAGTTCGTTTGTACAGAATACTTGATCTTTCCCTGGAGCGTTCTTTCCTTCAGAGAATCTTCAAGATGGGAACCATCAAAGTGGACAGTTCCGACAAAACCTTAAAATGTTTCGAGCTGAAGAATATTAAAAATCCTAAAGAAACAAAGGAGCAGTTGTCTCAGCTTGTTGAAGAAGAACGTCAGCGTAAGCGTATCACCGGTCGTGAATACATGGTTGATCATGATCACGACGGCTACGATGATTATGATGACGACCAACATTATCACTAAATCAACATTATCATTAAATCAAATAAAAAGATGACAGATGAACCAGGTTCAATTCAGGCTGTCATCTTTTTTTATGACATTTGTCATATTTACCTTGTGACACGCTTCACTACTCGGCAGGAGCTGCATATGATAAATTATCATCATAAAGATCACGCAGCCTATCAATAATCCTGCATGATAAAAAAACAAACGCTCTAAAATTATAGAAAGGAAAGTTACTATTCAGCGGTGCTAATTAGTAACACAGAGAACATAATGAGTGAAACAGTTGTAAAAATATCAAATCTTGTTAAACGCTATAAAGAACTGATTGCGCTGGACAACTTCAGTATGGAGATACAAAAGGGCGAGGTATTCGGACTCCTTGGACCAAACGGTTCAGGAAAGACCACCACCATAAACTGCCTTCTCTCACTGCTCACCTATGATAAGGGCGAAATCGAAGTTTTCGGCGAGAAGATGGGACCTAACAGAAGGGACCTCAAATCAAGGATCGGAGTTGTATGCCAGAACGTTGCAGTCTTTGATGAGCTGACAGTTTACGAGAATATAGATTACTTCTGTGGCTTATATATAAAGGATAAAAAGACACGTAAACAGTATATCGAGGATGCCATTAAGTTCGTTGACCTGGATAACTTCAGAAAATTCTATCCAGGCAAGCTGTCAGGCGGTCTTCTCAGACGTCTTAATATCGCCTGTGGCATAGCCCATAAGCCGGACCTCATAATTCTTGATGAGCCCACTGTTGCAGTCGACCCACAGTCCAGAAACAAGATACTGGAAGGCGTTGTGGAGCTGAATCAAAAGGGAGCCACCATCATCTACACCTCCCATTACATGGAAGAGGTTGAGCAAATATGTTCACGTATCCTCATCATGGATAAGGGCAAAGAGATAGCCTCCGGCACCAGCGAAGAGCTTAAGAGCAGGATCAAAAACACCGAAAATGTAATCGTAGACATCAGAAAGCTTCCTGCAGAACACCTTGGAGCTATCCGAAAGATCAATCATGTGTACGACGTTCAGTATGCAGCTGACAAGCTCACCATCAAATGTAACGGCGGACGTCACAACATCACACATGTCATCGAATACCTGTCGGAAAACAACATCAATTACGACAGAATTTACTCTGAGCTTCCGACCCTTAATGATGTATTCCTTGAAATAACCGGTAAGGAACTTCGCGACAAAGAGTAAAAAGAAAACCAGGAGGTTTGAAATGTTTGGACGTTTTTTCATGGCACGACTGAAGTCAGCCGTCCGTTCTAAAAAATATATGTTCTGGACTCTGTTCTTTCCATTGGGTCTGGGAACTCTCTTCTACTTTGCCTTCAGCTCGGTATACGACTCCATAAAGTCTGAGCCGATTCCCGTAGCTGTGGAGGTTACTGATGAAGTCATAAATGAATATAAGGTTATGCAGTCCTTCGCTCTTCTTGACAGAGACAAGATGGAAAAGGATCTGGAAAAATATTATAAAGATAAAGCCACTGCAGAAGCCATGGGACAGGCTTTTGATGAAGAAGCTCCTATATCAGAGGATGCTCTCAATACTCTTCAGGATGCGGAAAGCTTCGACGACATGATAAAGGTTCCTCTGGATACCTTTGATAAAAAATATCTGACCGAGGACACCGACTCTATTAAAGCTTCCGATCTTCCTTTTATGCAGGTAATTGAAGACCTGGAATATGAAGACGGAACCAAAATGATCGAGCAGGTTTCTTATAAGGACAGAGCAGATGCTGAACAGCTTCTGAAAGACGGAGACATATCAGGAATAATCACCGTAAACGGGCTCCGTGATATAAAGCTTCTCGTAAACGGTGAAGGTGTAAATCACAGCATCCTGTCAAGCATCATAAGTGAGTATCTCCTTCAGGTAGACCTTACCATAGACAGGATAAATGATAATCCTGAAGAAACCGAAGAAATGGAAGATGCTATCGATGCTTCAACACTTAATCTTGATTATGTAAGTGAAAAGAGCACCGGCGGCGAAAACAAAGATCCTTTTATCAGTTATTTCTATAATCTCATTGCAATGGTATGCATCATGGGTTCCATAGCATCCATGGCCAGTGTAGTAAATGCACAGGCTAACCAGAATGTAACCGGAATAAGAATAGACAGTTCTCCTGTTAATAAGGCAGTACTTGAACTGGCAGAGCTTTCTGCAGTAACACTGATCCAAATAGTAATAAATATGATAATGCTCACTTATCTCATATTCGGTCTAAAACTCAAGTTCGGTGGAGACATCGGAATGATATATCTGACCACCGTCCTTTCAAGTACGGTAGGAACCGCTTTCGGATTCCTGGTAGGTCATTTGGGAAAAATGAAAATGGAAGCAAAGGAAGGTCTTCTTATGGTTCTTATCCTGGGTGGAGGTTTCCTTTCAGGTCTTATGTACGGAGATATGAAGGCAATCATAGAAGCGAACTGTCCGATAATCAACAGAATCAATCCATCCGCAGTAATAACCGACGCATTTCTCTCCCTCAACCTATATGGCGTGGGAAGTCAGTACTACAGATCAATCATATATATACTGATTGTTGATGCCGTAATGCTTACAATCGGATTGATACTGTCCGGAAGAAAATCTTACAGAAGCCTTTAAAAGGAGCACACCATGCAAATATATAAAACATTTTTTAAAGTTTCAAAACAACATAAGGTCAGCATCATAATGTATATCTGCATCATTATATTTATGCTGCTGGCAATGACCGGAGGACCTTCCGATGCAAATATGGGCTCTGTAACCCTTAAAAAGTACTCTGTTCTCATAGTGGATGAGGATCAGTCCGATATATCGAAAATGCTCATCAGTTATATGGGTGAAAAGCACAACCTTAAGAACGGCGAGTATACCGATGACCAGATAAGAAGCATGCTTTATTACCAGGCAATAGCTGCATATATAGTTATTCCAGAGGGATTTGGAGACTCATATAAGGAAGCGATTTCCTCAGGCAAGCAGACAGATATGACTGCTCTTCTTGATTCAACCTATGATGATGCAATGCCTCGCGGAATCTTCGTAAATATGCAGATCAATGAATATCTGAATGCAGTAGCTGACTATATGAAGCTTGGAAGCACACTGGATGAAGCCTCAGCTAAAGCTGATAAATCACTTGATATAAGCCGATTCGCAACTATGCAGGAAAAGGAAATAAAGACTTACGACAGGATATATTCCTCATTTACATTTCTCCCATACGGAATCCTTTCCATCATCTTCTCGAGTGTAATATCAGTAATACTCAGCTTTAACGAAAAGGAAAGAAAAAACAGAACCATTGTTTCGTCCTACAAGATGACCAGCAGAAATATAGCTCTTGTCTTAGGTGTTCTGACAGTTGCCGTTGTGGTTACTTCAGTACTGATAACCATTGCAACCTTTAACCGTTCAACCGAGTATTTCTTCACAACCAAATGGTGGCTGTCGGTACTAAATGCAATGGTTTACACGCTTACTATCACACTGCTGCTTTCAATGATCACTAGTCTTCCGCTTGGAATAGATAAGAAAGGAACAGCAAATACATCTGCTTACGTCACCAACATAATCGGTCTGTCATTTGCATTCCTTGGTGGAACCTTCGTAGACCTTACTATACTCGGTGACAAGGTTGCCGCAGTCGGAAGATTCATTCCTAATTACTGGTACTCCATTGCCACTAGAAAGATATGGTATGACGGCGCAGGTCTCTCCGATCTAATAGGCTGCTTCGGCTTCCAGCTGCTATTCGGAATGGTATGTCTGTCAATAGGTCTGGTATTCACCAAGTTCTTCGGAAACAAAGGAAATTAAAGGATTATTCACCTAGACTGATTAATAAATAAGTGATAAACTAGGTTCATGAGCAGATTAATAGACAAAATATTAATACACGTACTTTCAGTATTTGCCATGTGTTCTATAATGCATGGCAATACTTTTCTTGTTGTTTTTTATATATCCATCACCTGCAGCGCTCTGAACTATTATCTGATCAGCAGGGAGGATCTTCAGTTTGCTATGAGGCTGGAAAATGTAAGAGAAAAATGCGCATTTGTCATAGAAATACTTGCTGCCATCATCTGCATCATCTTCCCGCCTGCCGCAACCGCTCTTCCCATAATAACCTATGACATTACAAGGAGCAGAAACTATCCCGGCTTGGCACTGGTTATCATAGCATTCTTACGCTGCACCGGTTCACCGGTCTATGACACAAAAACCATACTTTATGTACTGACTGTCATCTTACTTTCAGTGATAATCAGCATTTACACCGAAGAGAAAAATACCATCAAAAGAGATTATCGAAAACTTCGTGATGATTCCGAGGAAAAAAACACCCTTCTCAGATCCCGTAACACAGAACTGCTTCAGGCAAGAGACACAGAGATATATAATGCACAGCTCTCAGAGCGTAACAGAATAGCCAGAGAAATCCATGATAATGTAGGACACACCCTGTCCCGTGCCATCCTTCAAATGGGTGCTCTTCTTGCCATCCATAAAGAGGAGCCTGTTCACAGTGAACTGGAAGGCGTAAGACAGACTTTGGACGATGCCATGAACTCCATCAGAAGCAGCGTTCACGATCTTCACGATGACTCCATTGATGTCAGATCAAATATCATCGGACTGTGCGAACCCCTTAAAGGCAAATACAATCTTCATATGGATATAGATATCGGAGAAGATACACCACGTCCGGTCAAGTATGCAATCATCGGAATAACAAAGGAATGTGTATCCAACATAATCAAGCACAGTTCAAATACCGACGTAGACATCAGACTGAATGAGCATCCTTCCATATATCAGCTGATCATTCACGACTATAATCAGGAAACTGGCTCAACGCATTCTTCAAACAGAATAACAAACTCAGATACTAATGAAGACTCCATAAACGAACCCGGCATGGGACTCGAAAATATCCGCGGACGTGTGGAGTCTGTAAACGGAACCCTGCACATAACAAACGAAAACGGCTTCAGAATATTTGTATCAATTCCCAAATGATTTGAGGGACATGGCAGCCTTTGCACAAATAGTCCTAAGTTATGACACGTAAGAAACAATTAGGAGGGTATTATGAAAGTAGTAATCGTAGATGATGACAGGCTTGTTGCCACATCACTTAAAACAATTGTAGAATCAGACAAAGATATAGAAGTGGTTGCTACCGGTTATTCCGGCGAGGACGCCATAGCTCTCTATAAGGAGTACGAACCGGACATACTGCTTACCGATATAAGAATGAACGGCATGACCGGTCTTGAAGCGGGGGAGCAGATTCTTAATGACTACCCCACAGCAAGAATCCTTTATCTCACCACTTTCAATGATGATGAATATATCGTAAAGGCTCTTTCCATGGGAGCCAAGGGCTATATAATCAAACAGGATTTTGATTCCATCATCCCTTCCCTCAAGGCTGTTTTCAGCGGACAAAGTGTCTTCGGAAATGAAATAACCGAAAAGCTTCCGAATATACTACACACTCCCGAAAGTCCTGCTTCTAAGCCGGACACAGAAAAAGATTTCGATTATACCGTTCACGGTCTCACCGAGCAGGAATATGAAATTGTAAAATGCGTTGCAGAGGGTCTGTCTAACAAAGAAATATCAGAAAAACTCTTCCTGTCAGAAGGGACTGTCAGAAATTACATAAGTACCATTTTAAGCAAGCTGGATTTAAGAGACCGGACTAATCTCGCAATTTTTTATTATAAAGAAACCAAATAACAAATTATTAAAATGCTATTTAGCAAGGTCTTGTGTATTTCAAACTAATATGCTACAATATATGCGTCTGTGTTTAAAAACAGATAAATAATTTTAAAGGGGGATTCTATTATGGATCAACAGCAAATCATGGATATGTATGCTCAGATGATGCCTGCGTACATTGGATCATTCCTTGTATCGTATGTTATTTCTGCTGTAGCATATATGAAGATTTTTGAGAAAGCCGGCGTAACAACCTGGTATGCATGGGTACCTTTCCTGAACACATACTGGATTACAAAGATTGCTACCGGAAATGGATGGCTTTTCCTTATCATCCTTATTCCTTGTGTAGGTTCTCTTATCTACCTCATTCTTATGGCAATCAAGCTTTCAGCAGCATTTGGATGCGGAGGCGGAATGATCGCACTTCTGATCCTGATACCTATTGTAGGTTATCTGGTTCTTGCCTTCGGAAGTTCACAGTATGTTGGACCTCAGTAAATATAGAACGTAAAAAAGATGACACTTTGAATAATCCAAAGTGTCATCTTTTTTTGTGTCTTTTAATTATACTTCATTGATATATTTAAGGCGATGAAGTTCTCCTTCATCTTCCAGTCCCGGAAAGTCCAGCTGTCTAAGCGCTTCATAGAGAACTATTGCCACGCTGTTTGCAAGATTCAGTGATCTCTCTTCCGGAAGCATGGGAATTCTGATGCATTCATCAGGATGCTCTGCCAGAATCTCTTCAGGAATTCCGGCACTCTCCCGGCCAAACATTATATAGTCACCGTCATGAAATTCAACATCTGTATATCTATGTTTTCCCTTGGTTGTGGCATAGTATATCTTTGGATTTTTCTCTATATTTCTATCGGCATATAATTCATTTATATCCTCAACGCTCTTTTTATCACTTTCCTCAACATAACGATAAAAAGCCTCAACATTATCATGCTCTGTCACATCCAGCTTCGGCCAGTAATCCAGTCCGGCTCTTTTAACTGTTTTCTCATTTATCCTGAAGCCCAGCGGTCTGATAAGATGAAGACGCGCTCCTGTTATTACACAGGTTCTTCCTATATTGCCCGTATTCTGTGGTATTTCCGGTTCGTGAAGAACTATGTTAAGCATGTTTTTTCCTTTCCATGTAATTTATATCATGATGCGGGTGATTTCATTCTCTTTTCAAATTCATTCCCAGGCATCGGCTTATCATAGATGTAGCCCTGAATCATATCGCAGCCCTGCTTTGCCAGAAACTCAACCTGATCCCGTTTTTCAACTCCCTCTGCCACAGTACGCATATGAAGATTCTTTGCAAGATTAATTGCACCGGAAACAACTATTTCCCCTCGCTCATCCTCCAGATCTCCACGGAAGAATTCAGCATCCAGCTTCAATACATCCAGAGGCATATCCTTCAGTGAGTTAAGTGATGAATAGCCCGAACCAAAGTCGTCCATAGAAACAGCAAAGCCGTATTCCTTAAGCTTCTTGATAGTGTTTATTATGGCCTTTTTGTCATCGAAAAATGCGCTCTCTGTCAGTTCTATTTCTATCAGACTGCGTCGTGCATCTGCCGCATCCACCATGTTTCTTATCTGCTCAGCCAAATCCGGTTCAACAAAATGTGCTCTGGATACATTTACGGACACAGGCACACATTTATAACCCTGATCGTACCACCTCTTCTGGTCTCTCGCTACATGTTCTATCATATAATGATCTATCTCAGTAATGAAACCATTTTTCTCAAATATCGGAATGAATCTTCCCGGAGGCACTATACCGAACTCCGGCGAATTCCATCTGATAAGCGCCTCAGCCCCTGAAAGTTCATCATTATTCGGGTTATATTTGGGCTGATAATATACTACGAATTCTTCATTCTCTATTGCACTTCTCTGATGTTCAACTACAGTATCAAACCATCTCTGCTCTTCAAAAAGCTTTTCATCAAATACAGCTATTGCAGTATCATCACTTTCCTCGAGAGTTGCCCTTGCAGCGCAGGCATTATTATACTCAAGCTCTATATCCAGATCCCGAAGCTTCACAGGTTTACCCTTCTCATCAAGTTTTATATTCAGAGGATCTATTCCAACATGAAAATTCAGGTCATGTTCTTCATCGGTATGTTTCAGGACATCAATCAACTCAGAAAGCCTTATCTTTAACTCATCCAGCTCATCATACATTAGCAGTAAAGCAAAATTTGCAGAAGCATAATGTGCCGAAAGCTCTTTCTTCTTATCTATATTTTTACTAATTGCTTTATCAAGCTTCTGAAGCAGCTCCTCACCTTCCTCTATGGAATGGCAGAGGCAGTAATTTCTGTATTTAACAAAATCAATATTTACCATTGCATACTTTACATTTTTATGCTTCAACAGACGGCTGCCCCGCATCCTGAAAAATGTCCAGTTATTACCTTCGGTTATTTCGTCCTTCAGGAATATATTATTAAGCCTTTTCTGATTCCTTATGCTCGAAATAATTCTGCCTATAATTACAAAAATCAAAATAAGCAGCAGTATGGCAATTATAATAGTCAGGCCGGCAGCAAAAAATATGTCAGACATTTTTACCGAATAAACATATTTACCGATAATCCGTCCACCGCCCTTAATCTCAGAAACTATCCAGACCGATGATCTGATCACATTGATAGCCATTATCTGTTTGGAATTTTCATCGTCCATTGAGATGGTTTTATACACAACGCCGGTCTTTTCATCAACCACATCTTCGCTGTATTTTTCTATCTCTTCTGTTACAAAAAGCTTATTTTTCTTAGAATCATTCTCCAGCTTCTTAAAATCTATGTGCAGATCTCCACCCTTGGGAATCAAATATGAATCTTCTTTATCTGAAAAAACAAATACTGTATTCTCGCCATCAACAGCTTCAACATATCCGCCATTATCAGTGTGAGTATCTTCTCCATTACTGTGGATTACATTTCCTGAAGCATCCTCAATAATATAAGCCTCAAGTTCTTTATCCAGACTCTTATATATAAAGGTTTTTTCAGCTTCTGACGCATTACTATATAGATCTGCCTTAATATCCAGAAGCCTTTTTCCATCAAAAAGCTGTGTAAGCGTCAGATAAACAATAAGCTCGCTGGCAAATAACACAAAGGCAGCTATAGTTATGAATATGAAAAGCAAAAATGTAAGCTGTGAAAACCACACATTATTCTTTTTCAGCTTCCGAAAATTCTTATCTCGTTTTCTCATATGAGTTGATTTTTTCATGCCGGACTCCTCTATTTACCATTCTTGAGATTATTTGCCCTAATTATGTCAAAACAACCTTATGTCCCATTAAAGCTATTTATCTAAAGAATCTTTACAATTATTTACCAATAATCTGGAATATGTCAGATTCCACGTCCCTCCATTCAGGGGTATTGCCCCAGCTTCAAGTAAAGCTTTTGTCGTAACATATCTGTAAGAGTCTTTGTTACAAGGATATATATACATAGGAATTCCAGCATCCTTGCACCTCTTTAGCAAATGAAGCGCAGAATGAGCCGAATCATCGGCAGCATTTGCTGTACTGCTGTGATACAGACCATGAAGCACACATCTGACTCCCTCCAGCGAAAACCTGTTATAATTGATTCCAACATATGGTTTTATATACAGGACATCGTCTGTCAGTAATATGTTCTTTTTAATTAGAGGGGGACCTTCAAAATGATCATTATCTAAAGCTTCTTCTACAGAAACCTTTTCTTCGATATATATCTTATTAACCGATTTTCCTTCGATTGTTTCTTTTTCTATCCATTCTTCAAATCTGATCATGCCCGCACTGAAAAAATCCTCTGAATAATCAGCGCACTCTTCCAGCAAAGCAGCCCGGTGCACATAGGAAATGCCATTCATATTTCTATATACAACATATGTATTATCCGCTGGGAAAACGTTACTTTCTAACGATTCATTTTCCGGTTTATTAATCGAAATGACATTAATCATCCTGACTGCATTTGCGAAATTCTCCACTGCATTACTTTCAGGATCTGTAATGATTCGATTACCTGATACCAGAATAACAGGACACTCCAGTCCTCTCATCAGAACCGAAAGAAGTGGCGCAGTCATATGAAGGCTGTCCGTTCCATGAAGTATGATCAGCCCACTATACTTTCCATAATCCACATCCCTGAGCGCAGCCAGCAGCACATTCCATGCTTCTATGGTCATATTCTCGCTGAGTACATTTATTGGACTTACTATATCAAAAGAAAGGTCTGAAACATCCAAATCATTCTTAAGACTGTTCTTTGCCTCATCCACCAGTACCGGAAGCACCGCTCCTGTATTCACATTATTCTTATTTCCATTTTCAGCAGAGGCAGTACTGCAGATAGTACCACCGGTAGTTATAACCAGTATTTTCATGACTTCTCTCACATTTATAATTCTATTAGTTAGCTTCCGTTGAATATCCCTTTATTTCTACTCCATACAAATATTTCATCCAGGTATTAAACCAAGTACCACTATCTTCTTCAAAATACTGTGTCTCACTAAAAGCATCATATTCACTACCATTTAAAACCAAAATCGGTACTTCAACAGAAGTCTTCCCTGATTCACGAGCTTCTTCAATTAAATCAATTCCATATTGTACTTGCTTCCATGTTTTTAATATATTGGACGATTGTTCTTTATATGATTCTATGCATAATAAAACTGCCAATGCACATATGCTATACACAAAATACTTACCCAACTCAAAAACAATACTGTTATACATAAGACCAAATGAAATAATCATGAATATACATGCTATGAACATTGCTCTTGGCGGATAAATAGCAGAAAACATCAGTACAACAACAGAAGAAAATCCTGATAGAAAAAATGCAGCTACTAAGAGACTATAAATCACATATTTATTTTTTATAGTTTTATTATTCTTCACTCGTACAATATAGTTTAATATCAATCCAAGAAAAATAAAAATAAGCAACAGAATAAAACGTTCCCGAAACATTTGCAAAATGTCTTTTAATCTGTTTATATACCCACTAAAATCCGTTGTTGAATCAATTCTTTGATTACCTTGGGCAGATACAAGAAATAAAACGCCTATAATCTCTCCTATTATACCGGTTACAGCCCACAAAGGTATATGTTTGTTTTGAATATAAAATATCAAACAATAACTCAGACAAAGAAGCACTAATGCACCACCCGTGTTTTCATTAGTACATCCCGCAATTATCCCACACACTAATATAATAAACGGAAAAAAAGCTCCTCTTTTCTTTCCATTTTCGATATATATTCTATACGGGATCAACATACCAAGTATAATACAAGTACACCATAAATAGCTTGCAGCCCCCGAAGCCCATAAAATAGTTTGCCCAAAATTCGGAATAAAGAACCAGAGCATTACATATATCAATACAATTAAACTCTTTGATTTTTTTTGTCCGTAAGAAGAATGAAAATATATCAATAATCCTAATAATATAAATAATAATGAATTTACAACTCTGAATGATACATTAGGAAGCATCAATAAAATTTGCAACAAACCATGGGCTACTACTCTACCATTCCATATTTTTCTATGATAATTCATGGATTGTATTAAATCAGTTATTCTAAATCTATGAGTATCTGTTTCCGGCCATCCCGTTCTGAAATTGTATAAATACATTACATCATCTGATACAAGTCCCGTATGCAGATTAAGAAATAATATTCCAATGAAAACAACACTTAAAATACAAATCACAAATAAAAAGAATAAAGCTTTTCTTTGTATTATTTTTTCAGTTTTTTTTATATAAAAATCTGAAATATATCTTTTTATATTTCTGAATTTATCAACATAAATGAACAATAATATTATTAATGTTATTAATGATATAATATCTGCAAATTTCCAGGATATCAGACCTCTAAATCTAACAGTAATTGAATTATCTCCCAATTGAGAAACATATACTCGCAATCTACCGTTTGTACCCTTTTCAGTCACTAATGCATTTCCATTAATATCTCCGGCTGAATATCCGGGATAATAATATATCGGAAACTCTAAAAATGCATCAGTGTTATCAACCTTTATCTTAGTATTAAACCTATTATGATTTGATTTATTTTCTACAATACTACATCCACTCGTAATAATATCCTTATTTTCATTCTCATATACATTTATTCCCTGATATATATACTCTCCCAAATTAGATTTATCTACATTTACTATACTGCCATCATAATAATTCTCATAAACACCGGAATATAAATATGTATATAAATAATCACAACTCTGGGAAAAGGATATTAATCCGGCCATAACAAATATACATATTCTTATCGATTTGGAAAAACAATCCTGAATATTGGAATATAAAAAGACAATTAAAAATGAAAACATTATAATTGCTATTGACATATATCTAAATGGGATATTAACTTTGGCTAATACCGAAAACAAAAACGGTATTGTCTGTTTTATTTTTGAATATGGAAAATAAATACTTGTTAGGAATAATGCCAATACTCCCAGTAAAGCAGTTATATAAGAAGCTTTTTTGTTATTCTTAATTTTCTTGAATACTAAAAGATATATAAAAATACCCAAAAAAATCAAAAATCCATTTCCTATTGCTAATCCCATTCTATTTGAAAGAGAAGTATTATCAGCCCAGTTGAAACTAATTGAAGGAGATGCTTTTTGAGCTATCATCTCAACCAAACTCAAGCCATACCACTGATAATCATCCGGATGATAAGCCTTTTTATTTACATTTAAATCTTCTGCTAAAAACTTTATAAATGGAACAATAAACCACATATTCAATAATATAGTTATTGCGCATATTTTTAATCCATATCTTATTCTTTTAATATCAAATAATTTCTTATATTCAAACACCAGAAAAACAGTTCCGAATATAATAATCATTACTATTGTTAATACATGAGTTTGAATTATTCCTGATAATCCAACAACCGGAAGTATAACCTTTTTTCCATAATCTTCGCTTCCGGTATCATCTGCAAAAATATAATAAATACATAAAACAACCAATGGAAGAAAAATCATACTTACATATTCACCAAAGGCTCCCCTAATATAAATATCACACAGTCTATACGGTGATAAAACATATAGGCCACACACAAATATGGATAAATACTTATTTTTTGATATTTTATTAAACGCACAATACGCAGATATACTTGTTAATACATTTATAAATACAACAAAAGTACTATATGATGTATTAAGTGTAAATCCTGCAAATCTCATTAATGCCGGTAAAACTATTGATAAGTCTCCATACATTATAGATACTGCAGATCCCCATCCATCAAGCCAATTAGTTTGAATTCTACACGGGATATCTCCCAGTATAAATGCTTCCTTTAATCCTTCAATTCTCATGAGATGAAAATTAAGATCATCTCCCGGAAGAATGTATCTTACCATTACACCTAATGATGCGATCCCTGATATTACACATATTCCGGCAATTTCAAAAAAGTATTTTTTTATAAAAGTACGTTGATTGTATACTACTCCCCCAATTACCACTAATAATGCCAACAATAATGCTTTAGTCCATATATATAAAACAGAATTCCAACTGGTATTAAAGCTTACCGACTCTATTTTACAATCATTATTTGGAAATATATTAATCTGAATACTATCTGTTTTGTCATTAACCCATACATTAAACGAGTTTTGAGTATATTTATTTAAAAAACCGGGATTATCTGAAACTAACGAGTTATGATACTTTTTTTCTGATACTACTTCAACTCGATAATCAGATTCTGCAGCACTATGTATTGTTACATCATAAATACCCTCACAAACATTATCACATCTAACACTGTATATATTATTAACATCATCATATTCAATTTCATTTTTCGAAAATTCGTAGTCGAGATTATCAATAGAAAAAGCTTTGATAGCTGTAAATATCATTATCAATAAAAAAAGGATTGCAACTACTATAGTATATTTTTCGGTTTTCTTATTATTTTTCATAGCTTGATTTCCTTATCCGAAGTTCAAAATATGATGTAAAGCAACAGTATTCTTTTACTATTTATTGAGATGATACGACTATATAATCTCCGAAATCATCCACTATCCATTCTGAAAAATCATAGTTGGAATATGCACTGCTTCTGATGATATATACCACTTTTTCATCATATACAGGTTTAGTTTCCGTAGGATTAGAGTATACAAATCTTTCGCTGTAAGGAATACTCTTTCCGTTGAATTCATTGGTCTTTCCCTGGAAATACTCAGCATCAATATCCAGTCCGAACATGGTAAGTATCTCACTTACAGCATAGCTGCCTTCGTACTGTGTATCCGGGGTTATATAACATTTATCAAAATCGAAATCCTCGATGTAATAAAGCGCATCCATAAAATCAGAATAAAAACATTTCTCTATCTGCTCTTCCCAGGCATTAAAATAATTTACGACGAATAATACACTTAATAATCCGTATGCCACAGCAAATACAACCGAAGAATACTTCTTCCATGAAACTATATGATATATGCTTACTGCCATGAAAATAATATTTGCATAGAAGATGATATTTATTCTATTGACATTTACTCCGTTAATAAATACACCTACAAGAGCTGCACATACACTGTAAATAACAAGAAGCCTGTACATCGCCTTTTTATCATCTTCTTTTTCTTTAATACTCTTATATAAGCATATAACAAATCCCATAAATACCAGTGGAATACTGCAGAGATAAATGGTTCCGAAAGCATCAATGGAGTTCCAGATAAGATCCGGCTTCTGAAGAAATACCAGATTGATTGTAGTCTTTATATTCTGAAACAGCTGTGTTACCGGAGTATCTGAGAAGAACAGCATATCATTTGTTCTTACACTATCCGGGAAAGACTGCATGGTAACAAAAGGTAAGGAAATAGTATCCCAGCCTTTTGCGTTGATAAGCATGGTAATATAAATCGGAAGTGATACTACAAAATATATCACTATTGCAAGGATTACCTGCCTCAGCTTAATAAGCTTCATAACCAGTAATACTATAGCAGCCGCCAGCAGGAATAATGGCACCATGTAAAATGCCACTCCATAGGAATACATACACAGAGCAAAAAAGATCATGGATATATATACATATCTTTTTCTGCTTATTCCATATACCAGAAACATAAGTCCGATGATGAACATATGCGGAAACATATTGCAGTCAAGTGCCCAGCGGCTCTGCATATAATGCCATGGATTAGCAGCAACCAGAAGTGCCGCTATAAGAGCAGCATCTTGGGAAAACAGCTTTTTGAAAAGGAAAAAAAATGCAGCTATACCCATTAAACTTGCAAGTAGAATCGGAAGTCTCATTGTTATTACATTAAGCCCGAAAAGCTTTATAAACGGAACCATACAATAAGACATGAGCGAACTCATCTGACCATAGCCCCAGGCATATAAATGTGCCGGCAGTTTAGTTCCGAATCTGTCTGTACCATAATCCGCCAGGGCTTTTGCATCCACAGCAGCCATGGCGCCGTCCTGATTAACTCCACCCGGAAATTCCCCGAAGCCATAAATTCTAAGAAAAACAAATACAGCTATTAATGCGATCAAAACATATCTGGCAATCTTGTTAAACTCAATGATCGCAACAATTTTACAATCTTCATCATCCTCTTTCTTTACATTATCAACAATAAAGAGGACGATGGCTGCTATTATAATCATCAAAAACAGTGCATTAATATATAACATTTCCTATCTCCCAAACCATAAAATTATAAGCCAAATTCAAATAAATAATAATAGTGCAGGAACAGATCCTGTCTGTCATTTTTTAACAGATCTCCCGCATCCAGCATAAATATCTGTGTCTGATATAATACCTGGAATACAATCAGACCTAATAAAGCCAGAACAATTGTTCTGAACAGTAATGCTCTATTTCCGTATATATCGAGGACGCTGTATACCGTATATACTGCGGCAAGCATGAACAGCAGTGAAAAGTCAAAGAAATATCTTCCGACTATTCCCGCATTTTCTATATCAAACACAATAACAACAAGAGCTATTATCATCGAGCTGATTGATAAGAGCCAGAGTGTTTTTTTCTGCTTTAATTGTTTCGAATAAATAAGAGATAAAAAGCCAAGCAATGAAAACGGTGATGCCATAAACAGCCCGCCGTAGGTGTCTTCCTGAATAGTCTGACCCATATATACAGAACTCAGCTGAAGATTCTTAAAGAACGGATATTCAGGAGATAATTCCAGTGGTCTGAGAAGATATGCCACTATGCCTAGTGGAACTCTGTCCCATACATTACCTCTGTTTCTCATATCATTAAAGGTGAGATTATAATAGGCTCCGAAATCAAAGGGTGAGCCGAATCTCTTGAAATTATAGAGCATCAGAGCTGCAGCAATAACCACCATAGGTATTCCTACAGCCAGAATAGATTTTCTGCCGCCGGAGGACAGCAGATATTTTTTTGAGAAAGCAAACTTTCTTACAATAATCAAGTCCAGAATAAAGAATAAAAACAGCTGTGGTCTGCAGCCTGCGATCAATGCAGCTGACAAGGAGCCGAGCGTTATAAGCGTATTGTTCAGACTGCCATCCTTCCTCTCGCTTCTTATGAAACAATTCATACTCAGCAATGCGAAATCCAGACCGAAGATAATCGGAACGGCATAAAGATCAGGACGCTTTGCTATATAGATAAGAAAGCTTCCTATTATTGTCAGTTCAAAGGTCAGAAGCCATACTCCTATACCGCATTTCTTATAGTATTTTCTGATTATCACATCAAAAAGCATGAGTATAGCTGCAAGTAATATCAGAATACCTATATAACAAACAGTATGATTATGTATATGCTCTCCGTTAAAAAGATAATAAGGAAGATATATCAGCACAGCCGGAACCACACCGAAATATACGTAATACTTTCCATTAAAATATGCATAGTCAAAATAATAGTTTCCCTCTCCCACGTCAGCAGAACGTTGAGCCATATCATAAGGGTTTTCCATATCAACAAGTTCGGGAGTGGGTTCATCCAGAATAGACAGACTTCCCTGGGTAAAGGCTTCAGCCAGCTTCTGATACTGTTCATGATTGATCTGTGGCTCATACTGATAGAATCCATTCAGTTTTGTTATCCAGAGAAATGCAATCGCATTTATTATAAACACGCCAAAAACAAGGGAAAGAACACGGTTTCGATTGAGGGCTGCGTATTCAATTTTGTGCAGCTTTGAAGCCGGTCTCAGTGCATAAAGGCATAGAAGCATGACCATAACAAACAGCCATCTTTCCCAGTAAAAGAAAATTGGGACCTTTACATTTGTCATAATTTTTATTCTGAGTCTCTGACCGGGCTGAACATCAGTCTTTATCTTCAGATTCTTTGCCTTGCCATATAAATGAAATGTCACATAATAGCTTCTTGGTTCTTTATGTGTTATCTTACGAGAATATAAACCATAATATAATGAATGTCCTTCATCCGTTGCTTCAAAACCAACATTGATATATGAAGAGTCATCATATTCCTCTTTATCTATATCTACGATCTCTATGAGGGCATTTTTCAAGTATCCGTTTATATCAGTTATCTCCAGATACCTGTCACCATCATCTACTGTATAAACATCATTATCCTTACTTATTCCGTAAAAATGAACCTCGGGATTACTTCCCTTATATCCTATAGTCTGCCAATGCTTATAATTAAACAGAAATAATTCTGATAACAGTGATACCAGAATTATTACAATATAAGGGATAGCAGCTTTTATTATTTTTTGATTTTTGTCATTCATACTTTTATTCCGATTTTGCTTTTTAAGTTATAGTATTACACTGTGTATTATAATAACATGTGAACCGCCATTCAAGCAATTATGATGATTTCTTGTGTATTTTTATGATAGGTGCTATACTTCTATTTGCAATTATATCACTATCGGAGTGTTAATTCTTATGTCAAAGAATAAAAAATCAAAAAGCAAGAATCATAGCTCAAAAAAAAGCAGCCTATACAGCTACTTCTCTGCTCTTCCGTCCGTACGACTACTCTCGAAGAAAGACTGGATATGCATGCTTACCCTGACATTAATTTTTACCTGCCTGGTTTTCTACCGTCTGGGAAATACCTACGCTCCACAGACTACTTATACGACCACCTCAGAAAACAGAGACATCATTCTTGATTTTGGTGATTATATAACCGTTGAACAGCTTGATATATATCTTGGTAACCTGGAGAGCAGATCAGTTTCGCTTTCTACTTATAATGAAGTAACAAAGGAATGGGAAACTATCGGCGACAGAACTGTCACATCGGTTTTTCAATGGAACAGGATAGATGTTTATTATACTCTCAGATATCTTGGAATAGTATGTACAGATGAAAACGGAGGTGTTTTTAATGAAATAGTCTGCAGGGGTGCAAATGGCGAGATTGTCACTCCCGTAAATACAGATGAATATCCTGAGCTTTTCGATGAACAGCAAATGTACTATGAAACTGCAGAATGTACCTATATGGATGGAACCATGTTCGACGAGATCTATCACGGACGTACCGGCTATGAATTTGTTCATGGTCTTCCGACCTATGAAACAACACATCCACAGTTAGGTAAATGTTTTATCGCACTTGGCATTAAAGTATTTGGCATGACACCATTTGGCTTCAGATTCTTTGTTGCTGTATTCGGAGTACTCTTTGTACCACTGATGTACTGCTTTGCTAAAGCTTTATTCAAGAATACTTATGTTGCAACATGTACAGCGATGCTTTTTACATTTGACTGCATGCACTATACGCTGTCACGAATATCTACAATCGATATCTTTGTGGCATTCTTTATCATACAATCATACTATTACATGTACCTTTATATCACTGAGTTTAATTCTGTATATAAGGGTAAGGATCAGATGTCAGGAAAGCTTCTTCCACGAAATATAACCGGACTTCTGGCTCTATCCGGCTTTACTATGGGCTGCGCCATCGCAACAAAGCTCACAGGTGTTTACGCTGCAGCAGGACTCGCACTTATCTTTCTTGTTCATACATTTACCCATTATCCGCCTAAGAAGGTCGGTAGGCTTGCAGCCTTCTGTATTTTGTTTTTTATAGTAATACCTCTGTTTATTTATACTTTAGCTTATATTCCCGCTGTCGAAGCCTACGCGCAGATGGGCTACACTGACAAGACCATATCCTGGGACGAGAATGGTCTGAATATCGGTTATGGATGGACCGGTCTGATAGCGAGGACTCTGCGTAACACAAACTATATGATCAATTATCATGCTCATCTAGATGCAACGCATCCTTACATGTCCGACTTTTATACATGGCCTGTAGTATATAAACCTCTTCTGGCAGCAAACAATCTGGTCAGCCAGAATGGTGATGTAACCATTCGTTCAACCGTTAACTATATAGGAAATGTTGCTGTATGGTGGACAGCCATCCCCTGTGTATTATTTGTATTCTATAAGGCTGTACGCGGTTGTATCAGTATAGTAAAGGATATAATAAAAAATAAAAACGCTGAACCTGTCAAGGCTTCCAAAGGTAAAAAAGCCAAAAACACGGTAGCAAGCACCTATAGTATAACTGTAAGCGAAAAGATGGCTATTTTCCTGACTGTCTCATATCTCGCACAATATGTTCCATGGATGGGCGTTTCCAGATGTGTATTCATCTATCATTACTTCCCATCATTTATATTCTCAGTTCTGATGATCGGCTATAGCATAAATACACTCATCAACTGGAAACCTAAGCTGCAAAAAGCAGTAAACATTTATATGGCAGTTGTATTATTTATCTTCTGCCTGTTCTTCCCGCTCATATCAGGCGTTCCGTTCTCCTATGAATGGACACATAAACTGAACTGGTTTGACAGCTGGACATTAATCTAATCACAGAGAAAAAAAGATGACACTTTGAATCAGGTTCAAAGTGTCATCTTTATCATTTATGAACATATTATTTATTTAATTCTAAATAGAGATCTCTTCCTACCACTGCGATAAGTGCTGTCATCACAACAGCCACGGTCTGCAGGGAGAATACATGTACTCCTGTAAGATATGGAACGAATGTAAGTATGGAAACCACGAAAAATGCACACATAAGCGGTATTCGTTTTGGTCTGATGACTGCATAGATAATTGCGATAATATCTATCAGATATCCATATCTGTCGTGCATATGAGGAAGTGCATATACCGCAATTGCCACAGTCAGAAGAGCCGTAAGTATAAAGATTTCATTTGTTATACCACTGGCCTCTCTGGAAATATTTGTAACACCCAGATTCTTATCACGTTCTCCCAGCTTGACATATATATAATATGCGATTATTCCCAGAAGCATTAATGCAAGGAAAAAACCTGCTCCTGATACCTCATCACTATAATGGCCATCTGGAATAACTTCATCTAAAAATGCGTAGACATTTGGATATTCAAGGGTTCCCCAAGGATAATAACTGCCCTGTTTGAAGTAGAAAAGCAGCAGATCCTTAAAGCTGCGACCAAACATCCATGCCGGGAATATACTGATAATATATACCACCGGTATCCATAAAAGATGAAGTAGCTTAACAGTATATTTTCTAAGCCACAGAATCACAATAAACGGAAGTATAAATACTGTCTGAAGCTTGAAGCTGAAGCTGATTCCAAGCATTATCAATGCGATAGAGCTCTTATCTTTAAGTATGAAATATATGGCATATACAATAAAACAAGAATATATCACATCACACTGGCACCAGTATGCACTGTCTATGATTGTGGTTGGCGCAAGAAGAACAAATGCCATACCTGCGATAGATCTTCGAGTCTTCCCTGTCATATGATAAACGATAAGGAACACAGCCACTGACAAGGCATAATCAAAAATTACCGATATCATTTTCAGACCGGTCAGCCAGTCATCGGTAACAGACTGCACCAGACACATCAGATACATATATCCACATGCATAATTGGATATCTCAGTACCCATGGAACTGAAGCCACCCAGCTCCTCTATCTGCTCCATCCACTGTTCCAGGAATCCATAATAGTCAGCAGATTCGATTGGGAAAAGCTTATATCTGATCAAAAATGCAAATATCCAAAGCACTGCTACAAAAAGGATATCTATCATTTCAAAGGAAATGCCCTTTATTGTAAAGGATTTCTGAAGAAAAATGTCGAGCCATCGTTCTCCTGTCTGCGATTCGTTTTCCTTTTTAACAGCTACTGCCTTTTCATTTACTGAAGTTGTCTTATCTTTTTCACTCAACTCTGACAGTCTGTTTTTTATATTCTTAGTTTCTTGTTTCATGTTCCCCCTCATCTTCCCAGGTTCTGTCACTTATTATATATCGTGGTCTATGTTTAGTCTCCATATAGGTTTTACCAACGTATTCTCCTATCACACCAAGACTCAGGAGCTGCAATCCACCCAGAAATGCAACTATACACATAGTTGAAGCCCATCCGTCTACACTGTAGCCGATAATCTTGACTATAACAGCCCATATGACCCCGATAAAACCTACGATACTGAAGAATATTCCCAGCCCAGATATAATTCTAATAGGCTGAATGGAAAGACTTGTTATTCCGTCAAAGGCAAGTCCCAGCATCTTTCTGAGAGGATAATGGCTCTTTCCGGCCAGTCGCTCTTCTCTGTCATAATATACACTGGTACTCTTAAAGCCAACCAGTGGGAACATTCCTCTGAGAAATATATTTACTTCCTGAAAATCCGCAAAATGTTCCAGTACCTTTGAGCTTACCAGCCTGTAATCTGCATGATTATAAACTACTTCAGCCCCCATGGAATTCATCAGTTTGTAGAAGCCCTGGGCTGTACTTCGCTTGAACCAGGTATCTTTGTCCCGACTCTTTCTGACACCATACACAACCTCACAGCCATCCAGATAAGCATCCACCATCTCATCCATTGCATTTATATCATCCTGTCCATCACAATCAATTGAAATCGTAATATCACATTTGTCTTTTGCCTCCATAAGTCCGGCAAGCACAGCATTCTGGTGTCCGCGATTACGGCTCTGACTGATACCTATAAAATGTTTATTCTCCTGTGAAAGCTTCTCTATTATATTCCAGGTTTCATCCTTTGAACCATCATTAACAAAAAGGATCCTGCTTTCTTCTGAAATTTTTCCGGCAGATATCAGATGTTTTATCTTTTCCAGGAACATCGGTGCCGTAATAGGCAGCACTTCCTGTTCATTATAACATGGAATTACTATCCATAATCTCGGTGTACTCATATACTTAATCCTTATCAAATAATAATATGACACGCGGGTCATAAGGTAAAATTGCTTATCCTGCAAGCAGGAACGCTATTTAACTTTTGACCCTTCGTGTCATTATAACATTATTTATTCATTATTTGAAGTAGAATCGAGAACTACAAGTGAAGCGTCCTTCAGCCTGCAATATTGAAACTCGTCATCAGGATTATCCTTGTAGGTTTCAAAGGTTCCGACAACCTCAACCTCTGCATTTTCTGGAGGATATTCATCCGGATACACATGGCTTCCATCATCCCATATAAATTCCATTCCCTGCTGACAACAGGCTGTCGCATCGCGGATGATAACAAAGAAATACTGCTGATTTGTATCCTCAAAGAATGCCGAATAAAATGGTCCGGATATTTTTACTTTTTTTCCTACATAACTGTCAGCATCTGCCAGTAGCTGATAAACAGTTGAATAAACCATATCACTGCTCATTACGGTAAGATCTATATCCGCATCACTTGATGATGCCATTTCTATTTTTGCTTCTGTTGAAGCTTCTGTACTTTTTTCTGTAGTTAATTCAGCTTTTTTCTCTGTATCTGCTTCGGTTGTTTCACTCTCTACCTTAGCAGCCGGAGCCTTCGCCTCTCCATCCTCTGAAGTCTCCTTCGCTATCTGTTCATCTATTGCACTCTGAACATTATTTTTTGATTCCAGTTTTGATTCACTTGTCTTGCTGCCACAGGCCGCAAGATTAAATATCATTAATAAAAGTAATATTGCTGCTATTTGTTTTTTATACATCACATTTCCCTCTAAAGTATATTATGACATCATATGACAAATTTTCCGATTATTACTGCGATTATAAACCACAGAAGATCCATTCCAACTATAGTAGCACCAACCGGTGTTGAATATAGAATTGAAACGATCATTCCCAGCAGAGCACAGATTACTGAAAAGATAACAGACAGAATAACTACGCCCTTAAATGTACCGCTGAGCCTCATTGCTGCAAGAGCTGGAAAAACTATGAGCGCTGATATCAGCAGGCTGCCTACCAGATTCATTCCGAGAACTATTATCACTGCAATGATAATGGCTATCAGAAGATTATATCTCTTTGATGGAACGCCGGTAGCATCTGCAAAGGTTTCATCAAAGGTTACCGCAAATATCTTATTATAGAAAAGAATATAAGCTGCTATTACAAGCACTGAAAGAACTATACATATGGTAACCTCAGCAGCATCAAGTGTCAGGATCGAGGTTGAGCCAAAAAGCGTACTGCACACATCTCCCGATACATTTGATGATGCAGAGAAAACATTCATTATCATGTAGCCGAATGCCAGTGATGTAACTGAAAGCATGGCAATTGCCGCATCTCCCTTCAGCATGGATTTGCTTCCGGTTCTGAGCAGTATAACTGCAACAATGATCGTTACCGGCATTACGATAATATTTATATTTACGAGCTTCAGAACCGTTGCTATGGCCATAGCGCCAAATGCAACGTGAGACAGTCCGTCTCCTATAAAGGAATATCTCTTAAGCACAAGTGTTACTCCAAGAAGGGAAGCACACAGCGCGATAAGAACACCTACGATAAGTGCATAGATGACAAAATTGAATTGAAGATAATACATGAGTTCACTCATCATCGTCACCTCCTACGCTGGTCCAGTATTTATATGCTTCACTCTTCAGATAATCCTCAGTCTTACCGAAGAACAGCTGCTTATGTCCCAGATGAAGTATATGACTGGCATATTTTACAGCAGTCTTAATATCATGAGAAATCATTATGATGGTTATGCCATCCTTATTAAGTTTCTCAACAAGAGAATACATTTCCTCTGTTACCTTAGCATCCAGACCGCTGACAGGTTCGTCCAGAAGTATGATTTTGCTGGTGGCAACAAGTGCTCTTGCAAGAAGTACTCTCTGCTGCTGTCCGCCTGAAAGATTGCGAAATGTCTGCTTTCTGAGATCCCATGCATCCAGCTTCTTAAGACAGTCCTTCGCTCTTTTCTTTTCTTCAGAGTTATAGAACGGTCTGAGTCCTGTCTTTGCAAGATTACCCGAAAGAACTATTTCCCATACGCTTGCAGGAAAATCTCTTTGAATGAGAGTCTGCTGCGGCAGGTAACCTATCTCATTTTTACCCAGCTCGTCACTATATGTGATCTCGCCCTTGATAACAGGCTGAAGCCTGAGAAGAGTCTTCATGAGAGTACTCTTCCCGGCACCATTTTCGCCTACTATACAGAGATAGTCGCCCTTTTCTACTTTGAAGTTTATGTGCTTTGTAAGCGGTATCCCCTCATAACCGGTGGATACATCCTTTACATCAATGTAGCTCATAATTAAACTCCTTATTTGCTTCCTAAAGCATTCTTCATAGCCTGAAGATTATCTTCCATAGCTCCGATATAAGTTGCTCCTTCTTCAACATTTTTCGAAGTAGTGTCAAGCATTTTTGACTATGTCCCGAAATGATTAAAACATTTGCCCTGGATTTTCCAGGGCTTTTGTTATGCTTGGGGCTCCGCCCCAAACCC
>FZRB01000033.1 GCA_900199595.1 Lachnospiraceae bacterium
AATCAAAAAAAATGACACCATTGAACCTGGTTCAACAGTGTCATATTTTCTATTCTTCAATAATTGTATGTTCTGTTTTTATAATGGCACGCTGGATGCTGTCCTTTGAATTCTTCCAGTCGGCTTCCTTGTTACGATAATCATGTTTATCGATAAACCAGGATACATCTCCATTCACACGCTCGATATTGTTAAAATAGATATCATTCAGAACTGCTATGAATTCATCCAGCTGAGCCTGATTAAGCTGTTCCGGTGCCTTCTCATAAAGGATTCCATAATGATATGTACAAAAACCCTTTGATGCTTTCAGCTTATCCTTAAATTCCGGATCTTTCTTCCACATATGGAATATAGTATGAACATATCTGTCAAAAACAGGCGTTATTCTCTGACACACAAAACATGTAGATTCCAGCTTATCTATGTATTCCACCAGTGGAGACTTATCAGCCCCCTTTGAGAACAGACCTCCCGTTTTTCTGGCAAGAAGCCCTCCTGCCTGTGGTTTGTCCTTTTCGGCAAGAGCTTTCATCTCCCGGATAGTTTTATTCATATGTGTGTTCAGCATCAGCGCTACACCAAGCTTATTCTTATCCGCATACATCATACGAATATGCTTGGGACAAAATCCCAGTGTATCCGTCATCTCACGGTTATCGTCCTCCATATAACTAGGTCCCATGGTGAATTCGATTGCATTTTTTTCAAGCTCCTTAGCCAAAAGACATAAAGGACATTCGCAGTCAGCAGAAAATGCGTCATTTACGGGAATTGTATATAATTGCTCAGCCATTTATCTTCCTTTCCAAAAGATGACACTTTGAACCTGGTTCGACTGTCATCTTTTTTTAGTTCTCTTTACTATCTTAGATATTTCGACTATCGGTATGATGAGGATTGCTATACCGACTGCTATAAGAAAATCTTTTATATCTATTGCACTGAAGGAGAACAGATTTCTGAGGACCGGCACGTAAAGTATAAGTATTGTAAGTACAAGTGACATTGCCAGTGTAAGCCACAGTGTTTTATTCTGCTTCTTTAGTGAGAATAACGATGCTGTTCTTGATCTCATATTAAAGCTATGGAACACTTCCATAAGTGAAAGTGTAAGAAAAGCCATAGTCATACCATCAGACGAGGTTTCTACCTGCCAGGAGCCGCTTTCCATATAGTGTCCCACCAGATATGAAACAACAGTCAGGACAGCTATTACCAGACCCTGAAGTATTACATCTACCCCCAGGCCATCCGAGAAGATACCATCTGTCTTTTTACGTGGAGCCTGAGTCATTGTATCAGCCTCAGCTTCCTCCATACCAAGTCCGATGGCAGGGAAACAATCTGTAATAAGATTTATCCAAAGAAGATGAGCAGGTTTAAGTATTGTGAAATTCATAATGGTTGCAATAAATATCGCTATAACCTCTGCCAGGTTGGATGAAAGCAGGAACTGGATTGACTTACGAATATTGTCATAGATCCTTCTTCCTTCTGCTACTGCTGCAACTATTGTTGCAAAGTTATCATCAGTGAGAATCATGTCGGCTACATTTTTCGTAACATCGGTTCCGGTGATTCCCATACCAACGCCTATATCTGCAGACTTGATCGATGGAGCATCATTTACACCATCACCTGTCATGGCAGTAACCTTCTCCTGAGCCTTCCACGCATTTACTATCCTTACCTTATGCTCCGGCTGAACCCTGGCATATACTGAATAATCCGCAACATGCTTATTGAAATAATCATCTGACAGTTCTTCAAGCTCTGCACCGGTTATTGCCTCGTAGACAACCTTCTCACCCTTTTCATTAACGCCCTCAAGTATACCCAGCTCTTTAGCTATGGCAACGGCTGTATCTCTGTGATCACCGGTGATCATAACAGGTCTTATACCAGCTTTACGGCACTCACCTATAGCAACCTTGACCTCAGGTCTGATAGGATCGATCATACCCATCAGTCCCACATATATTAGTTCATTCTCAAGAGCCTCAGGCGAATAATCCTCCGGAGCCTTATCATACTTACGATAGCCCAGAGCAAGCACACGAAGTGCTCTGTCAGCCATTCCCTTATTGGATGTTTTTATTCGATTGATTACTTCAGGATTTAACTCATATATCTCTCCATCCAGAAGATAATGTGTACAGCATGCAAGGACGCAGTCTGGAGCACCCTTTGTAAACTGAAGGTATCCATTTTCCGGATCTTCATGGACCGTTGTCATCATCTTTCTGAGAGAGTCAAATGGAGCCTCTCCGATTCTCTTATAGGTATCACTCAGAGTACCCTTAGGCATTCCGTTCTTTGCAGCATCAGTAACAAGGGCACACTCTGTTGCCTCACCTACAGCCTTATCAGTCTCCCACTCTGCATCAGAACAGAGAGCCATGCCCATTATAAGTATGTGGCCATCCTCGGACAGATCATCATCAGGAAGAAGCTTTCCGTTTTCATCCTTTTCAACTTCAACCTCTCCATCGGTGACAGTTACATGCTCTACAACTGTCATCTTATTCTGGGTAAGCGTACCTGTCTTATCCGAACAAATGATTTCAGTACATCCGAGAGTCTCAACAGCAGTAAGCTTTCTGATGATCGCATGCTTCTTGGACATATAGGTTACGCCAATGGAAAGAAGCACTGTAACAACTGCAGCAAGTCCCTCAGGAATAGCTGCAACAGCCAGTGATATGGCGATCATAAATGTACTGATAAAGAATTCTCCGTTAAGGCCCTGTCCTGTGACAAGATTTCTTATAATATTTATGGCAAATATCACGGCACATATAACCAGCACCATAATTGAAAGTATCTTTGATAATTCCTTCAGCTTTATCTGAAGCGGGGTTTCTTCATCTGCTGCCTGAGAGAGCTGATCTGCTATCTTGCCCATCTCAGTGTCCATTCCCGTTCCGGTTACTACGACCTTACACCTTCCATACTGAACAGAGGAACCCATATAGATCATATTTGCCCTGTCACCCAGAGGAATGTCTGTAGCGCCACCCAGATCAAGTACATCTGCAGTCTTCTCAGAAGGAACTGATTCACCGGTAAGTGCAGCCTCCTCAACCTTGAGGGAAGCAGCCTCTATGATTCTTGCATCTGCGGGAACACTGTCTCCTGCTTCAAGTGCAATTACATCTCCGGGAACAAGCTCTGCAGAAGGTATGACTGAAAGCGAACCGTTTCTAATAACCTTTGATGTTGCTGCAGCTATCTGCTGAAGTGCTGCTATGGCTGACTCAGCCTTTGATTCCTGATAAACTCCTAGGATTGCATTTACTATTACAACAGTCAGGATAATAAATACATCCGCAAAGCCTTCATGTGAAAAGATAGCTGTAATGGCTGAAATGACAGCGGCTATGATAAGCACTATCGTCATCGGCTCGCATATCTCTTTAAAGAACTTTTTTATTATACTTTCCTTTTCTTTTTCAACCAGCTTATTCTCTCCGAATTCACCGAGACGCTTCTTTGCCTCTTCCTGGGATATACCGTCGGGAGTTGATTTTTTGTCCTGAAGGACTGAGTCATATTCTTCTAAGTAGTATTTCATAATTTTCCTTTTCACCTGTTAAATGACATAAAACCATGCCTTATCATCTTCTGCACTGGACTTGACATTCTTTCCGTCAAATCTCAGTTCCTGGTTTGCTACATGAACCTTTGTACCTGCCGGAACGGACTTGGTAAGGAATACATTTCCTCCGATAACTGAGCCCTCTCCTATTACTGTGTCACCACCGAGTATGGATGCACCAGAATAAATGGTAACGTTATCCTCTATGGTCGGATGACGTTTCTTATCCATAAGACCGCGTCCGCCTCTTGTTGAAAGAGCGCCAAGAGTAACGCCCTGATATATCTTTACATTTTTACCTATTATGGTGGTTTCACCTATAACAACTCCGGTTCCATGATCTATAAAGAAATATCTTCCGATGGTCGCTCCCGGATTGATATCTATACCTGTTTTGGAATGTGCTATCTCTGTCATAACACGTGGAAGGATAGGAACCTCCAGAAGATACAGAACGTGCGCATATCTCTGAACAGTAATTGCAAAAAGTCCGGGATATGCAATAATAATAGCGTCCTTGCTTTCTGCAGCCGGATCCCCCATATACAGAGCTTCTATATCTGTATCAAGATACTCTCTGATTATAGGAATCTGCTTCATAAACTGAACTGTATAATCCTCAGCAACCAGTCTTATTTCTTCCTCTGTTCTTTCTGCAAATCTCTGATCAAAGTGAAGCGAAAGAGCGATCTGCTTATTCAGATTGTATGCAACATCCTCTGTCATTGATGCTATAGTCGTGCTGAGATTATAGATCTTATAAGTTCTGTCCACATAATAACCTGCGTACACGATGCGATTAAGTTTATAGATAATATCCTTAACAGCATCTCTGTCTGGCTGTCCGAATATATCCTGCTTATCTATCGGACGATGCTTACGATAATCATAGGTAATATCAGAAATGATTTCTGATATATTGTCACAAATTAGTCTTCCCATATTATTACTACCCCCTCTCTTTTATCGAGTAAAAAAATGACAATCTGAAGTCAGACTTCAAACTGTCATTATTGACTGTTTATATCAGTACTTCAAATGTTTATGATATCATAAATCGAGTAATTCATAAAGCACCAAATATACTCTGTCATTTTAATAGCCGTATGTATTGTTACTATTCACGGCTGCTATGTATTTATTTAGTGTACTCAGCCAGTGTATTTACCAGCGCAGGAATTGTAGTCTCAAAATCAACTCCATACCATGGTTCAGCAGGATTATCAAGTGTAGCTCTGATGGTATCTGCTGTATAGTCAGCCGCTATCTTGAAGGAATCCTCTAATGAGAGGCCTCTTGTTATAGCACCAACTGCTACGCTGGCAAATATATCTCCTGTTCCATGATATGCAGCATCAACACGGTCATTCTGATAAATGATCTTTTCTCCGGTTACTGTATCAAGACCATAAACTCCGGTCTTTCCTTCGCTGAGTCCTATTCCTGTTAGCACAACTTTCTTTGCACCCAGTTTTGCCAGCTTATCAAGAAGCTCCAGAACATAAGCCTCATCATACTCTTCTTTGTATTCTGTATCAGTCATGAAGCATGCCTCTGTTACATTTGGAACTATAATATCTGCCTTACCGCAGAGACCGGCGTTCAGCTTTGCATATTCAAGGTCAAATGCAGGATACAGCTTTCCGTTATCAGCCATTACAGGGTCGATAAATATAAGTGTATCATCACCACCAAATTCATCAAATATCTTCTTTGCTATCTCTATTTCTTCAGCAGAACCGAGATATCCTGTATAAATAGCATCAAAGTGTACATTTTCCTTTTTCCAATGATCTGTTATCGGAATCAGCTGGTCTGTCAGATCCTTCACTGTGAAATCACTGAACATAGTATGAGTTGAAAGAACTGCTGTAGGGAGAATGACTGTCTCAACCCCCATTGCTGATATGATTGGAAGAGCAACTGTTACAGAGCATTTTCCAAGGCACGAAATATCCTGAATAGTTAAAACACGTTTCATAGTTATGTAAACCTCCTTGCTATGAACTTAATATTAATATGATCAAGTGTTTTGACCTGTTAAATGGTCAGGCACTTTAACCCTTGATTCAATAATTGATACATAGTATACTCAAAACTGACATTTTTAAAATAGTCAGTTTTAATATATTTGATAAGGTCAGATACAGATCTAGTCAGTTAATTAAAAACTGATATACCAGAGGAGGTATATATGCTCTCATATTCATTTTCAGATAATAAAGTATCCATGTATGAACAGCTCTACAATTTTATAAAAGAGGACATCTTATCCGGAACACTTAAACCTGATACCAGACTGCCATCCAAAAGAAGCTTTGCCGAACAGCTGTCGGTAAGTGTAATAACCGTGGAAAATGCCTACAATCAGCTTATGTCTGAGGGCTTCATCTACTCTCTTCCGAAAAAAGGATTCTACGTAAGCAGGATATTTGAATTATCTGATAATGATGATTTCATGAATCAACTAAATAATCCTGTTTCTACTGCACCGACTTTTGGAAAGAACAGATTATCCTCTTCGACGGAGCAGGATACCTATTATGCAGACTTTTCAAGTAATGCAACCGATCCGGCTACTTTCCCATTTGCAACATGGGCTAAGCTCAGCAGAAGAATCCTTCTCGATAATCAGGATTATCTGATGAAGAATTCACCTTCAAATGGAATTGTTGAGCTAAGAAATGCTATATCCGATTATCTTCTCGCCTTCAGAGGTATGAAAGCCAGTCCCAACAATATAATAATCGGCGCAGGAACGGAAACTATGTACAACATTCTTATACAGCTTCTCGGACACGAACTAATATACGCAAGCGAGAATCCCGGATATGAAAAAATAGCAAGCATACTTACTTCTAATGGTGTTAAGAACGTCAGGATACCCATGGATGAGGACGGAATAATCATAAGCATTCTTGAGGATGAAAATGTAAATATCATTCACACCACTCCTTCGCATCATTTTCCTACCGGAATTACTATGCCTGTAAAAAGAAGATATGAACTTCTGGGATGGGCAAATTCATTAAATAATCTTTCTGATAGCAATGAATCAGACACAGGACATGATAAAAGAGGTAATCTGAGATATGTAATAGAGGATGATTATGACAGCGAGTTCCGTCTGTCCGGCCGCCCAATACCATCTCTTTTCAGTATAGATAACAGCGAAAAAATAATATACATGAATACATTTACCAAAAGCCTTGCTTCCACCATCAGAATCAGCTATATGGTACTTCCATCTCACCTTATGGAAATATATTATAAAAAGCTGTCTTTTTATTCATGTACAGTTTCAACCTTTGAACAGCTGACACTGGCACACTTTATTTCTGAAGGCTATTACGAAAAACACATAAACAGAATGCGTACCACTTCCAGAAAAAAAAGAGATCTGCTTCTTAGCTGTATAAAAGAAAGCAGACTTGGAGCCGCAGCAACTATTAACGAAGAAGAATCAGGTCTTCATTTTATAATAAATCTTAAGATGAAAGGATCAGAAAAAGATTTTCTTGAAAAATTAAAGAAACAGGGGATAAATATATCCCCTGTCTCTAAGAACTCATATATGATCAATTACTCTTCTGTTCCTATGGACAGAATCAGAGAAGCTGTCCGAAGGATTAACAACGTTTTTTACGGATTACAAGAGCTATAATTCCGATAAGTGATAAGATCATTAATACAAGTATAGGAATTACTTTTGTATTATCTCCTGTCTTTGCCGATGTTGTACTTGAAGCAGTTGATGTAGAACCATTACTGCTTGTTGAAGCAATAAGTGCTGTATGTTCTTTTGTTTCACCTGCTACAACCTTTACAGTCTCAGTCTTTCCTGTTGTAACTGAATATCCTTCCGGCACATCAGTAACTACAACATCATACTTTCCTTCAGGAAGATTCTTAACCTTTACCTTACCATTTTCATCTGTGGTATAAGTAGTCTTCTTTCCATTAGGCTTTGTGATCTGAACTGTTGCATTTGGAACAGGCTTCTTTGTCTTTTCATCAAGAACTGTTACTACAAGAGTACCTGTTTCATCCTCATCGTCATCATCCTCATCGTCGTCGTCATCTTCGTCTTCATCTTCATCTTCGTCTTCATCATCACCGGTATCTTCTGTTGTAACCTCAGGTGTAGGTGATAATGCAGTTTCTGTTGTAGGTGCGACTGTAGGTGTAGTTGCAGGTGTAGCTGTAGCTGCAGGTGTCTCAGTAGGTGCAGGTGTAGCTGTTGGTGCATCTGTAGGCGCCAGCGTCGGTGTAGGTGTCGGTGTAGGCTTTGCTGTGTAAGCATCCTTATATGTCACTGTAACCTTATCATCCGTCTTAACTTTGAAGTCTGCTGTATCACCGGATGTTTCATCACCTGTATCTATCTTATATGTAACTTCTACAGTAGATCCATCTGTCTTATAAAGAGTTTCCTTAACTGTATAAGTCTTTCCTTTATCTTCCGCAGGAACCTCTAAAGGCTTCTTGAGAACGTACTTATTATCACCATCCTCCTTGAAATCTTCACCGAGCTTAACTACCTTATAGTATACCTTGTCAGTATCATATATCTCGAATATAAGTCCCTTCTTATCCTCATCGGTGATAGGACCCTCGATAGTCTTCACGATAGTTATTTCAGCCTTCTTTTCAAGCTCCTTAACTTCTGAATAAACATTCTTAAATGCTACAACTGTAGTATTGTCTGAAGTAACGCTTGCATTACCGGATGTTGTACCCTTAACCTCACCGGATCCATTTATTGTCGAAGTAACTGTTACAGTCTGTCCATCCTGCATCTTCAGGGTTTCTGTTACTGTGTAGTATTCTCCGTCACCGGTTGCATTTACTTCTATAGGTGTCTTAAGTTCATAAACATCCTTTGATGTTTCCTTAAAGTCTTCACCAAGCTTGTAAACACCAATTGTCTTTCCATCCTGATCCTTAACTGTAAATGTCAGTCCGGCTCTATCCTCATCCGTTACAGGACCTTCGATAGTCTTGGTAATATTAATCTTACCCTTAGGTACCGGAGTAGGTTCAGCTGTAGGTGTTGCTGTCGGAGCTTCTGTAGGCTTGCTTGTAGGTGTTGGTGCATCCGTCGGCTTTTCGGTAGGTGTAGCTGCTGCTGTTGCTGTTGGTGCTCCTGTTGCTGTAGGTGCTCCTGTTGGCGTAGCTGCTGCTGTTGCTGTAGGTGCTCCTGTTGGCGTAGCTGCTGCTGTTGCTGTAGCTGCCGCTGTTGCTGTTGGTGCTCCTGTTGGCGTAGCTGCCGCTGTTGCTGTAGGTACTCCTGTAGGTGTAGCTGCTGCTGTTGCTGTAGGTGCTCCCGTTGGTGTTGCTGCCGCTGTTGCTGTTGGTACTCCTGTAGGTGTTGCTGCTGCTGTTGCTGTAGCTGTAGCTGTCGCAGTTGCGGTAGCTGTCGCGGTTGCTGTTGCTGTTGGAGTTGCTGTCGGTGTAGCTGTTGCAGTAGCTGTTGGCGTTGCCGTCGGTGTCTCCGTTGGTGTTGGTGTTGCTGTTGATTCATATACATTCGTAAGATTAAGCTCTCCCTCAACATCCTTAGTTACTGTCGTCTTTCCATCAGTAACAGATTTTTCCTTAACGAATGTATATTTCTCGTTTGTTTCAGAATTTATAATCTCTGTATTAGTTTCTTTTACATTATATGTACCAAGCTCTATATCATTGAATTCTCTGGTCCATTTTTTCGTTGAAGAATCATATGTCCATCCAGCATCTGTAAGTTTAAGAACAGCTTCTGCTTTCTTATCTTCTGTTACAAGACTTCCGTCATTCTTGAGATAATAAGTTTTGCCACCCTTTACTGTTGTGATTTCAAATGTAAGAGCCCCTTCTGCTTCAGCTTTTGTTACATCTCCTTCAACAGTCTTTGTCAGTTTAAGAGCTCCTGTCGATTCATTTTCAAAAGTAGGAGTAGATGTGATCTTTCCTGAAGCTGTTCCAGTACTTTCATCAAAAGAAGTATAATAAGTGACGCCACTCGGAATCATGATATCTACAGTTCCTACGGTTATAACATCTACAGTGAACTGTGCATAAAATTCCTGATTATTCTTCTTGTATCCAAATGCTGGCTTTTCCTTAATCCTGACTGTATTAATACCCTCATGAATGTTTGTAAGATTCACAGATATTTTACTATTTACATTCTGTACAAGTTTATCAGTAGTCTCTCCTTTATTATCTATAACAGTTTCCTTAACAAATTTCTTATTTACAACATCATATGTCTCTATTGTGAAACTAAACTTCTGCTCATCTGTAGGAGCAATACCATTTACTGTCTTAGCAAGAGAAAGATTCAACTGCTTATTAGGTTTGAGTCCCTGATAAACAAAATGAAATTCACAACTAGTGTTTTCTGTGGTACCCGCATTAATAATCCAACCACAAGGAGGACTGGACATTGTTACTTTTGAATCAACTCTTGGCAGCAGATGTACTCCACCAGACATACAAAGATTTACGTTTTTAACAGTTGCAAGATTCCACACTACATGTTGAGACGCATAATCAGCATCTTGATTTTTCTGGTTATTAAAACTTCCCGGCGATGTTTCTGTATTTCGACCGTTCACTGTTATTCTACCAATGTTTACAGATTCATCTCCATAATCTTTATCAAAATTGAAAACTATGAGCTGAGAATCTTTACATTTGATATTGACACCCTGTGTTGTACCATCTGCATTATTCTTCAGAGCTTCAACACAATTGTCACCATCAACATAAATAACTGCATTTTCAGGGAAGCTGGTAGTATCAATAACCACATAACCAGTTCCTTCTCCACTAAATGAAATCGTCGGTTTTCCACTTAAATATGCTGACATATCCTGCATATGGGAAATCATTCCATTTACTGCACTGTTAATGTTGCTCTTGCTTGTTTTTGCTATTACCACTTCATCATCAGGAGCTCCTACGAGAGCAACATTCTTCGCAGCTTCATCTGTAGTGACAACATAAGCTGTAGGATATGATTTTCCCATCTGAAGCACTGAGCCTTCAGTAAATTCTCCAATAAGGAAAACACCTGGCACAGGATCTGTTCCATCTCCTGAAAGGTCAGGCTGTACAGGCTGAGCACCATCATAAACATTTGTAGCTAAATTAGACTCATAATGATCTCTCGCATTGAATTTATCGGAAACAATACCATAATTGGCCGCACCACCTAAGATTGTAAGAAAATTCATATCTGTATCTACAGGGATAGCCTCAAATGATAATTCATCATAAACTACGTTTTTCACTGCTTCTGTCCCATAAGTAGTTCCTTTATACTTATACGAACCAACAGTAGTTCCTGCTGTTATTATATCCATCTGGGAAGCTTGCATGTCCTTTAACTGAGAACTCTCTGGTCGATCAACACCCGACTTAAGCTTTACAAAATAAATAGTTCTGCTTTTTTCATTGCCAGAAAAGTATTCATATGACAATGGCTTTCCAGTATTATCATACCAATCTGATGATGTAACTGTATATGTTTTGCTACCATCAGTTCCATTATATTCTAAATTTGGAGTAAAATAATATGTATCATCGCCTGTATAGTGTTCAACCTTAAGAATTGCAATATATCCATCATCTGAAGAAATAGCACTGCCATCCCCAGTAAACTTGAATCGCATTTCATAAGAAACAGGTTCTGCCTTCTTAAACTTTACTGTTCCATCATTTTTTCCTTTTGTAGTACCAGCAAAAGCCCATCCTTCAGGCGGGGCAACATCAGTAGTTCTTCCATCCTTTGTAAAATACTGATCAATATAATCCTGTTCCTTCATAGTGTCAACCATAGGAATATAGTCAACGTCCGAAGTGTAAAGTCTTATTTGACCATTTTCAACAGAATAATAGTTCGGTGAACCAGTATCATAGTGACCTTGCCAACCGTTGTTATCACTACTAGTAAAATTACCACCACTATATTTATCAGCCCAGAAATCTGATTTATCAAAATTAACTGTTGTTGTTTCGTTATTCTTATCAAAGTTAACTCTTTTTATTGCATAAGTGGTATAACTTTTTCCGGGACCTCCTTTCGCCTCCACAAGCATATAAATATTCCCTTGAATTTCAGGTTCTACAGGTTTTGTCGGAGTAGTTCCATTCTGCTCGTAGAATTTAACATCCACTTTATACCCCTGCGAAGCCGCTTCGACCCTTTTCATCTTACTTCCAGGCGTGATAAGTGAAACAATCATCACAATTACTGTAAGAATTGCCCACACCCTGGATTTCAGACTTCCTTTCCTAGTGACATTTTTCATAGATTTTTCTCCTCTCCAAGAAATTTCTTAGAACTTTTTACGCGTATTTTTTTCTTTTTGCAGGAAAATGCACACACACTCTCTCACCTGTGTCTTTGTCAGAATGCATTTAGAGGAGCTCAGCATTCGTCGAAAGGGCGCAATTTCCCTACGTTATTTATATAGTTACAAACACCATAACATGAAAACTGCCACAATTCAAGGCAGTTTTTTGTGAAAAATGTATGATTTTTTGTTATATCACAAGATATGTAAACCTTTTTATGTTTTAATCTATATCTTGCGTTTGGTTTACATAAATTTTTTTATAAAAAATAACGACCTTTTTTCGATTTTTTACGAATAGGTCGTTATTATCTTAATTACAAGTAATCTGCAGATCTTCCTTTATAATTGTCATGAGTTCATCTTCATCTGCATCCATAACAGCCGATGATGATATATCTATGAGTCTGTTTGCCTGATTCGATATAACCTTTTCAAAATAGTTTCTCATAGAACGGGCATTTCCAAAGCTGTCCCCATCTTCTGATCTGATCCTGCTTATGGCACTTAATATCTCGCCGTCTGTACCCTCTTCAAGTATGTAATCCTGTTCATCCACATAAGACTTAAATATCTGAAGAAGCTCTTCGTCTGAATAATCATTAAACTGGATGTATCTGTTGAATCGGGAACGAAGTCCGGGATTGGAATCGATAAAGTCCTTCATCTCTTCCGTATATCCTGCCACTATTACTACCAGACTGTCTCTGTTATCTTCCATGAGCTTCAGAAGTGTATTGATCGCCTCCTGACCAAAATCTCCTTCGCTGTCAGTTACAAGAGAATATGCTTCATCAATAAACAGTATTCCTCCCATAGCCTTCTGCACCACTTCCGTAACCTTCTCAGCTGTCTGTCCCATGTAACCAGCAACCATTCCGGCACGGTCAGTTTCTATCATATGTCCCTTTTCAAGGATACCAAGGGTTTTGTATATCTTTCCGATAGCTCTTGCAATAGTTGTCTTACCGGTTCCCGGGTTACCTGTAAATACAAGATGTCTTGAAACAACAGGATTCTTAAGTCCCTTCCTGCGACGCATTTCATTGATCAGCATCATATTTACCATATCATGTATTTCTTTTTTGACATTTCCCAGTCCGATAAGATTATCCACTTCACTTAGTATTTCATGAATGGTATCCATATCTATAGCATTACTTGTGATAGATGTTGTATGTGTTTTTGCTGTCTTGCCAGAAGCAAGCGACAGATCCCCTCTGTAGCTTTCCAGATTCTTCTCTGCATCGGCTTTATTGTCCGGTTCCTGCACACTGTTGTCAGTCTTCACCGGATTCTCGTTTACCGAATGAGTCTTTAACTTCAGCCCGCCTCTTTCTATTTCCTTCTCTTCATTGGAAGCATTCTGCTGTATATTCGGATTTACAAAATCAGCGGTATTATTCTGTGAAAGTCTGGTTTTTGTATAAGTCATAGCTTCGTTCAGCTGTGAATTGTTGAAGCCGTCCAGCTCTTCCATCCTGAATACGTATTTAAGCACATTGTTAATAAAATAGCTCTGGATCATGACACTGAACTTAAGGGTTGCACCCGTACAGTTGAGCATGTCATTTCCGAACTGCTTCATGGCACTATATAAAACTCTTGTATCCTCAAGAAATGTATTCGGATGCGGATTCTCTCTCTTTTCTATCTCTGCAACTGTTTTTATAGATATTGGAATCTGTTTCATAAAACTTTCATCTGATATATAATCAAGGCCGTAGCTTCTCGCAAGGGAATTATAATCAAATGATACCCCAAAAGTAAAATTGATCATATCTACTTCCTTTACATCTACATATCCATCACTTACAGCGATCAGAAATGCCATATGGATTATATCATCGCAGAACTGGTAAAACAGTTCATCCTCCGGGCAGTTCAGTATTTTCTTTTCATATGCTTTACATATTATTTTACATTTATTTAGTAATGAACCCGTATTCTCCAATTTAGTCTCCTTTTACCATATCATTTTCCTATTAGCAAACTTACTTATACTAATGTTATTTCTATTTTAATATCCGTCATGCTTTACACGGAAGCTTCTCTCATCCTCTATGATCGGAATATCCTTCGATTCTATATCATCTATATGAACAAATCTGCCGGCATCTATCTCTCCAAGAAATCTCGGAATCAGCTCACGTTCACCCTGAACCTCTATCTCTACTCTTCCATCATAAAGATTTCTTACAAAACCGGTAAGCCCCAGACCCTTTGCGGCATAATTGGCTCTGTAACGAAAGCCTACGCCCTGAACATCTCCTGATATGAACATATGTCTTCTTATTATCATAGCTTATCCTTTTTATAATGATTTTGACTTTTGACACTTTTGTCATTATATATGGCATACGGATTGCTCCATTGCTAACGCACTTTTGTCATACATTATATCATTAATAACTGTAAATGATATCTTTTTTTATTGTAAAATATATTGTTATTTTTTTCAGT
>FZRB01000019.1:0-26668 GCA_900199595.1 Lachnospiraceae bacterium
CTGAAAGCTTTACGAGTTTAAGAACTGACTTGATGTTTGTCTTAACTGTTATAGAAGGATTCTTCTTGCTAGCCTTGATAACATCAACGAGCTTCTTTGATCCGATGTAGATAGTACCAGACTTGTTTGTAGCTGTGAACTTCTTGCCATCGATTGTTATAGCGAAAGACTTTCCTGACTTAACTGTAACACCAAGGATCTTGTTAAGGCTTGATGCTGCAGATGCCTTCTTAGCTTCAGCTATAGTAAACTTAACGCTTGCCTGCTTACTCTTAAGAATAACGCCTGTATATGTCTTCTTTGATGCTGCATCAACTCCAGCTGATGGAGCTACAGCAACTCCAAATACAAGTACAAGAGCAAGAATAAGACTTAAAATTCTCTTTTTCATGTTGGTTTTTACTCCTTTTTTTGTTGCGCAAGGCAACTGTTTTAAATATAGTTACCACCCCATGCACGAGGCATGGGATGGTAATTATTAAATATTTAATGTGTATATTGTGTTATCATTCAACAATATATACCTATTCGATATTACTGACGAACTGCCTGTGACAGAGTAACATCCTGAGTCATAACGTTTGTTGATATTTCTGAAATAACGAATGTAGTTGTGTTTACAGTACCTACATAATATCCCTGACTATATACATAAACTTTATATGTTCCAGTAGGAAGATATATTCTATCAAATGTATATGATTTTGATGACAATTCTGCAACAGTATCATACAGAGTTTCGTTTCCAGCTGCATCAACAGAATAAACCTTCATAATATCAAATCCACCGGCATTTAAGTCAGATCCAGAATTCAGCTTAGTAACCTTAACATCAACAGGAGTAGTAGCAATAGTATTTGCTAAAGGTACCTGCATATCATCAACTGAAATAACACCACCAGAACTAGCTAAAGCACCAGCCTCTGCGCTAGTTTCTTCATATCTTGAACCTGTAACAACAACAGTGTAATTATTTGCAAGAGGTGCATCCACAGACCAGTAAGCTGCATTATTTCCAGATTTGGACATAGTATATAATCCAAAGTTTGAAAGTGACAAACATGCGGTAAGAATAGTAGCATCCTCATCAACTACATTTGTAATTATTGGTTCTACGAATCTGTCATCATGAGCATATACAAAAAGTGGTGTTGGAGCATCACTATCATTAATAAGCGTATTGGTAGTACCTGCTTCATGAATTGTTGCTTCAATTGTACCAGAACCAGCAGCAAATTCTACATCCTTGGTATTAGATCCTCTTTGTAACTTTTCAGAAGTAACAGCCTGTGTACGATAACCCGGAACTGATTCACTTCTAAATACTAATGTATATACTTCATTCTCATTGAGAATAGCATTAGTACCATTTACTATAGCATATCTTCCGGTTGCTGTATCAGAAACTGCTGCACCAGCTATCAGGCCTTTAGAATCAAGTGCTACAACATCAATCGGAGTTGTGATAGCATCATCGTTATAAGTTAATAATCCTTCAATAGTGATTTCTGGAACTAATTTAAACTCATTTTCTGATGCAACTACATAAGTTCCCTCTTCCAAACCAATTAAATCAATACCAGCATTAAGTGGAACTGTAAGTGCCTGATATTTATTAATTCCAAGCTGAAGATAATATGTTCCATCATCTATGTTTCCAAAACCAACTGGAATACCATCATCAATAATATCTTTACCACCATAAATAGGACTGTTTACTAAATTCTTATCACTTGAGGAAAGTGAGCTATAGTTATGGCATGAATAGTAACGATTGATATTAACTGTTCTTAATTCATTCTTGTTCTTGTCTAAAAGCTTTACATAGTTTACAAATAATGGTTTACTTGAATCAAATTTCTCAAACTGTGCATTTGTAGAAAGCTCGATGTTAGAAATATTTGCTTGAGCTTTGAATTCAGGTTTTACATTATTTACATTTTCACCCTTATAAGTGAACTCATAATATTCGCCGTTTTCATTTACACCCAAAGACTCTGAACCATATTTTCCTTCAGTGTCTGTTAATGAAAGTACAGGGCTATCAAAATACAAACGGTATTTTTTATCAGGAACAAGACCTGATAATGTAACTAATGTGGAAACTTCAATAGCACTAGAAGATGTTGTGACTACTTCAAAATCATCTATATAATCATATCCCATGTATATTTCACTATTACCATCTAGCTGATAAAGTGATACTCCAAGGTATGCATTAGAACTAGTTGTATTTTTGGTTAAATCCATTAATTGTATGGTATCACCTACACTATAAGCTCCACCATATAAACCTTCATTGTAGAACTTGCCACTCTTTGCTATCTTAATATTAAGTTCATAATCAACAGCAGGATTAAATACAACATTATCTAATGTAACTGCTGTTCCTTTATCATCTATTGTAACATCCCTAAGAACACCAGCATTAGCGGAAGTTCTAATAGATATATAATATGATCCTTCTGGTAAAGTAAGTGCATCACTTTCCGGAATTAATGTAACATCTTCTTTTGATGCATTAAATGTATCATTCAACTCAACGTCAACATTACCTGAAGCGACTTGAATTCCATCAATTGTATACAGATCATAATATACTTTTACAGGGCTTACAGCTGGCTTAGTATCTTCTGATCCCCAAGTCATTTGTCCTGCCTCAATTCCAAGTCCTTTAAACTTAGCTACATTCTTCAAAGTGAGTGTCTTAACATCAGTAACCTTGCTTGTTGTGCTAAGACCAAATTCAGATGAAATAGGATTATATACTGCAGTTACATTTTGAGCATAACCCCACATGTCTTCATCAAAACCTTTTGTTATCTCTACTTTGTATGTCTTTTCTCTGCTTATACCATCGGCATAGCTGAAAAGGAATGTATTTGATGGAGTAAATTTATGTGAATCATCAGGTAATAAATATTTGTCACTATACCAAAGCACATCATCAGCATAATAATTTCCGAATGCATAATAACCTTCTTTGGATACTTCAACATCAGCAACATATTTCCATTCATCTACATCTTTTACAAAAAGAGTAGCACGAGGTCTTATTACAGTGTCAACCTGTATTTCAGATGATGCATCAAAAACTTTTACCTGACCAGCTATTGCAAGACTTTCATCATCTATAAACTCCATAAACATATTACATGAAGTAATTCTGTTTGTAGCTACAGCAATACCTGTTGTTTCTGTTGTAAAGTATCCTTCCTTAGTTGCACGTATAGTATAACCAGTATTCTTTTCAACCTCGAATTCATATCTTCCCTGAGAATCAGTATTAGTTGTTTTATTTACAACATCTCCTGCCAGAACAGCTACTGAAGCATCTGCAACTGGTTCACCATAATAATCATAAATATATCCAACTATACCCATCTGTAATTCAGAAACTTTTACTGCGATTGTAAGATCATCATCATCTTTTGCATCTATAGCAACCTTTGAAGGATCTGGTGAAACTAATGAATAGCTTCCTGATTTAATCAGTGTACTATCAAATGCATAAATTGCAGTTCCATCAGATTCACTATAACTATTTTCAACATATGTAGCTTCAATTGTTGCGCCTGTAGTTGTGTTCTTAATAACAAGTTTTGTACCAACTAACTGTGCTTCTGTAACTTTATTATCTTCATCCTGCATAGCAACTTTAACAGTAAATGTTCCAGCCTGACTTAATCCGCTAAATGCAGAAATCATTACAGTATCATCACTAGCAACAGTAATTACGCAAGTAGCTGTTGCTCCATAGTTTGTTTCAGCTGTAATAGTAGCTGTACCAACAGATTTAGCAGTTACCAGACCTGTTGCTTCCTGTACTTCAGCAACAGTAGTTTTATTACTTGAATATTTTACTGTAGAATCACTAGGAATAAGACTAGCTGTATTTAACTGAAGTGTTCCATTAGGAACAAGGGTAGCAGAAGTTTTATTCAACTTGATAGTTGCTGCTGCTGAAACAGTTAAGCGAGCCTCGCCCTTAATTTGGCTTCCATCAGCTGCTATTGCAGAAATAATGGTTGTTCCTTCGCCTACTGCTGTGATTTCACCATTTTCGTCAATTGTAGCAACACCTTTTTCACTTGAATCCCATACAATATCCTTATTGGTTGCATTTTCTGGCTCGATAACAGCTGTTGCTTTTGTTGTTTTACCAGCTAAAACAGAATCGGAATCTAAGTTTACAGTAATGCTCTTAACCTTTACTTCTGGCTTAGGTTCTGGTGTAGCTGTAGGAGCAGCTGTAGCTGTAGGAACAACAGGAGCAGCTGTAGCTGTAGGAACAACAGGAGCTGTAGTAGGAGCTGTAGTAGGAGCTGTTGAAGGTGCTGCTGTTGGTGTAACAGGAGCTGCTTTTACAGTTACCTTAATCTTCTTCTTCAGCTTCTTGCCTTTTTTGTTCTTATACTTCGTAGTTACAGTGATAGTTGCTTTACCCTTTTTCTTACCGGTAATCTTAACTTTCTTACCGGAAACTTTAACGGTAGCAACTGATTTTTTACTGCTCTTTGCAGTAAACTTTGTAGCCCCCTTAGTACCTTTAACGGTTACTTTTACGGAGCTGGTTTTGCCGACCTGCACACTAACTTTTGTCTTGGCAACTTTAATACTTGTTACTTTCTTAGCAGCAGCATTTGATTGAAATCCTGTGCTTGTGAAAGCTGTAGTAAATGCCAAAGCAAAAACGAGCACGTAAGCCAGCGCACGTTTGAGTATTACTCTGGAATTAGTCATACTCACAGTCCTCCTTTTTAAAAAAATTTGATAAATATGCAGAATTAATTATAACCCTACATACCTCAGAAGTCAATTGTTAAAAAATTTTTACACAATTTCTTCAAAATGGCATCAATATTTATTCATTTATTGTTAATATTCGCGAATCCACTCCCATGCTCTTTCTTTCAAGCATCTCATCTAACCTGTTTATATACTCATCCACGTTCTTTACATTCTCTACTCTGTCGATGCGTGTAACCTCACCATTCTCTATATTTAGAAGCCTTGTAACAGCTCCCGCTCCCGCCGCAAATGTATCTACTTTCTCTTCCATAATCAGTACATTATAGATACATTCCCTGCCGGGTTTAGAATATCCTGTGTTCTCAAGATTTCCGGCTATATTCTTCTGTCTGTACAGATAATAGGGCTTCATATCCATCTCTTCACTTTTTTTCATAGCCAGTGAAATCATCTTATCCATATCGTGGCTTATTTTATTCTTATAGATATTGAATTCCTGATTCAGATCTGCCGCACGTTTTATCGCCAGAGAATGTACTGTAAGGGATTCAGGTCCCAGCGCTTCTATCTCTGAAAGAGTATATTCCATATCTTCGAGAAGCTCATCAGGCAGACCGGCTATTATATCCATATTTATGTCCTTAAAGCCTGCCTTACGGGCTTCGTAAAAGGCTTTCTTGATGTCTGCAGGTGTATGTGCTCGTCCTATGGTTCGAAGAGTCTTTTCGTTCATGGTCTGAGGATTGATGCTTATTCTGGTGCAGCCATATCTTTTCATAACCTCAAGCTTTTCTTTTGTAATGCTGTCGGGGCGACCTGCCTCAACAGTATATTCACGAAGATTCGACAAATCGAAGCTGTCCTTTATGCAGCCCATTACCTCTTCCAGCTGTTCAGGTGAAAGTGAGGTTGGAGTTCCACCACCTATATATATGGCTGCAAGTCTTCTGTTTCGATTCAGAAAAGATATGAAGGGGAGTTCCTTCTTCAACGCATTTATATAGTCCCCTACCTTTGACTCATATTCATGAATCGGATATGCTGCAAAGGAACAGTAAAGACATCTGGTTGGACAGAAAGGAATTCCCACATATAAGCAGTAGTCCGTCAGCGGATTTACAGAATCAATGGTTTTCTTTTCACTAATGGCTACATCTGTTGCAAGTTCAGCCTTTTCACGGCTGGTCTCATAGGTAACCTGATAATAGTCTATTATCTCATCACGGGATTTGCCTTTTTCAAGACCGGCCATTGCTATCTTGGTAGGACGCATACCTGTAAGGCTTCCCCATGGAAGCGACCTCTTTGTATACTCTGATAGAAGTCTGTAGCTCGCCAGCTTAAGGCGGTTTCTGTATCTCTTTCTGTTATGGAAATTTCCATAGGCATATGCCGAATACCTCACATATCCTTTTTCCTCTATCCTTAGCCTTGTGGAGCTGTCATCAAAGAGCGCAGTAAGCACAAACCTGAATTCACCGAAGATTTCTCTTTTATAGTCCGAAACCTCGGCGGGTGTTGCCACTCTTATCTTCTCTCCTATAAAGAATGCACTTATCATTGTGCGAAGATCATTTTCATATTCATTATTGTTTTGAACGAGAAGTATCATTCTTATATTCTCCTCAATTATTAAAATATGGGTTATAGGTTTTTTCCCATCTGATGGTTGTTTCACTGTCATGTCCCGGGAAAACCTGCGTATCATCCGGAAGTGTAAAGAGCTTTTCACGGATGTTTTTTAACAGGGCTTCCGCATCTCCTGTAGGAAAATCAGAACGACCAACGCTTCCGTGGAAGAGCGTGTCACCATCAAAAAGAACGCCCTTATTAGTCATGCTTTGACTGACACCATCTCCAGAAGGAGGAAGGCTTTCTATATAATAGCACATGCCACCTATAGTATGACCGGAGACTTCTATACACTTTATCTTTAGTCCGATAAGCTCTATCTCTTCACCGTCTTTTACTGTCCTGTCTGCTTTTATGCTCACAGGAGTTCCTGTAAAGGCCAACGAGAGATTAACCGATGGATTCTCCAGAATCGGCGCATCATTTTCTCCTATTATCACTTCTATGTCCGGATATTCTTTTCTTATTCCTTCAACTCCATCCATATGATCAAAATGCGCATGGGTAAGAAGGATTGCCTTAGGACTTAATCCCTCTTCTCTAACAGTTCTTAACAAAGTATTTGCATTCCCTGACGCATCTATTAAGATGGCTTCTTTCGTATCTTCATTAAATAGTGTGTAACAGTTTGTTGCTACCATGCCTGTTACAACAGCGGCTAATTTATACATATTTTTCTCCAGTTAATAGGAAACGCAGTTTCCTGTTATATAATAACAAAACCCCCATGCTCTGATTATACCAAACATGGGGGCTTTTATCCATTATTAAGTTCTTATATTGACTGCCTGATCAGCCCTGTGTTCTCTCTATATCGATGATTCCCTCTATATTTCTTATCTTGGAAGTAAGCGTGTTGAGGTCGCTCTTCGACTTTACTCCAAACTGAACATTTACCGTCGACTTACCTTGCTTATTTACCCTTCCTTCTATTCTCTTGATAGGGATATCCGCTTCCATGAATACCTTGGTGATATCAAAGATAAGGGCACTTCTGTCCATGGCATATACATTTATTTCTGTGGTGAACTCAGCTTCTCCGGAAACTCCTTCGGCCACCCATTCGGCTTCAATAAGTCTGTCTCTTTCTGCCTCGCTCATACACATAATATTATCGCAGTCTGTTCTGTGGATCGATATACCACGGCCTCTGGTAACAAAGCCGACTATCTCATCTCCGGGAACCGGTGAACAGCACTTTGAAAATCTGACAGCAACATCATGTATACCTCTGACCTTTATGCTGCCTTTAGGTATAACAAATTCGTGATGTTGGGAATTAATCTCTCTTACGACATCTTCATCTGTGGAGTTCTTCTCCTTCTCGCGTCTGACCTCTTCCTGAAGTCTGTTGACTATCTGGCCTTCCTTAAGTCCGCCATGACCTATGGCTGCCATCAGTGAATCCCAGTCTGCGAAATTGTACCTCTTCAGAGTGGCACTCATATATTCCGGCTTCATTATATCGGAAAGAACGATACTCTTGGACTTGCAGTATTCCTCCATCAGGCTCTTGCCTTTTGCTATGTTCTCTTCCTTCAGCTCCTGACGGAACCACTGGTTGATCTTGGTCTTTGCCTGTGTGCTTCTGACAAGCTTCAGCCAGTCCATACTCGGGCCTTTTGTGTTCTGTGAGGTTATTATCTCAACTCTGTCTCCGGAATGAAGCTGTGTCTCTATAGGAACCTGACGTCCGTTTATTCTGGCGCCCACCATTCTGTTTCCTACCGCTGTATGAATAGCGTAGGCAAAATCTATGGTATTGGAACCTCTTGGCAGAGACTTTACATCTCCTGCCGGAGTGAAGCAGTAAACCTGATCCTGGAACATATCCAGGTCTGTCTTAACTGCATTGATGAATTCCTTATTATCCTTTGTATCATTCTGCCACTCAAGGATTTCACGAAGCCAGTTCAGCTTCTCTTCTTCATTGGAAACATTTGTACTTCCGCTTTCCTTATATTTCCAGTGAGCAGCGATTCCGTACTCTGCAGTACGGTGCATGTCATAGGTTCTTATCTGTATCTCAAATGGTCTGCCTCCGCGACCGATAAGGGTGGTATGCAGAGACTGATACATATTTGCCTTCGGCATGGCTATATAGTCCTTAAAACGACCCGGAATCGGCTTATACTTCTCGTGAATGATACCCAGAGCTGCATAACAGTCTCTGACGGATGCAACCTTTATTCTTAGGGCAAAAACGTCATATATCTGATCCATGGTCTTGCCCTGAGTTTTCATTTTCTTGTAGATGCTGAAAATGTGCTTTACTCTTCCTTCTATTTCAGCCTCTATGTCTGCTTCCTGTATATAGTGAGTAACTTCATTTACCATGTCGTTGATGAAGTCTTCTCTTTCTGAAAGTCTCTCACCTATAGCCTCTCTCAGTTCTGCATATACCTCAGGATAGAGATACTGCATACAGAGATCATCCATCTCAACCTGAATCTTGGATATACCAAGCCGGTTAGCTATCGGCGCATAGATATCCATGGTCTCTCTTGCTTTTTCTATCTGCTTTGCGGCAGTCTGATACTGAAGAGTTCTGAGGTTATGGAGACGGTCAGCAAGCTTTATGATTATTACACGGATATCCTTTGCCATGGCAAGGAACATCTTTCTCAGATTCTCAGCCTGAATCTCGATCTTATCCTGGGAAAGATTCAACTGAGTCAGCTTAGTAACACCGTCTACAAGAAGTGCTATCTCGGGTGAAAATTCTCTTGCCAGATCTTCCTTGGTATATTCTGTATCCTCAATAACATCGTGAAGAAGTCCGGCTATTATAGTTTCCTTATCCATTTCCAGCTCGGCAAGAATTATAGCAACACAAAGCGGATGGATAATATATGGCTCGCCTGACTTACGCTTCTGTCCCTGATGAGCATCATCAGCTATGCGATAAGCTTTCTCTATCATGGAGAAATCATCAGATGGATGATACTTCTTTATCCTTTCTACAAGAACCTTGTAGATATCGTCAGGAGAAGTGAAGTCTTCAGGAGTTGCCAGCACATCATTCTTGTTACTGTCGCGGAATATCTTCTGAATAGGTACACGTTCTTCTTTGATGCCGTTTTCAGTTGAACTGTTATTATCTGTAGAATTATTGTTATCTGTTGAAATGTTATCGATATCTGACATACTGCTCCTCCTTTCTTTGTGGCTGTCATTTTTTATGGATTCCCCTCTTAGGGTAAAATGTCACCAATGGTGACTTATGAGGATATTATTTCCCCGGGTATTTTACGACTGACTCAACATCATAGCCCTTCAGCTTTTCACGTCCGTTAAGGCCTTCCAGCTCTATCATGAAGATCATCTTCGTTACTTCTCCACCCAGCTCCTCAACAAGCTTAGCTGCTGCGCCAACGGTTCCTCCTGTGGCTATAAGGTCATCTATTATAATAACCTTCTCTCCCGGCTTTATAGAGTCTTTATGAACCTCTATGGTTGCTGTTCCATACTCCAGATCGTAGGTCTGCTCCACAGTCTCTCTCGGAAGCTTGCCCTTCTTTCTGATAGGAACGAACTTTTTATTTGCTCTATATGCAAGTGGAGTTCCAAATATAAAACCTCTTGATTCTACTCCTGCTATTGTATCGTATTCCACGCCATCCAGAAGCTTATACAATTCTTCAATTGCAAGCTGAAGACCTTCAGCACTGTCAAGAACTCCGGTTACGTCTCTGAACATTACTCCCGGTTCAGGGAAGTCAGGGATTGTTAAAATATAATCTTCTAATTTTTTCATAACACTTCTCCTCTTATATAGATTCTGCGTTTAATACATTTTCATCTAAAAACCATATTTATGGTTCATATGCTTTAAGCAGGAGCTGAACGTTTCTTGCTCCATTATATTCGTTTATTCCAACCTCGTAAGCTATGGCCAGCTTACATCCGGTGGCTATGCCTCTAGACATTTTATCACATTCTTCAGCTGTAAACCACTCATTTATATTCTTTTCAAATTCATCAGGTCTGAAATAGATCACTTCATGTATACGTCCTCTGGAGCTTCTAAGCTTCAGTCTCATGACATTTTTATTCTGACCATATATCTGGTAGCTCAGAATCTCCATGTCTTTTTCAGCGAATAACGGGTATTCGTTTCCTTTTCCAAAAGGTTCCAGAGATGCCAGCTGCTCAGCCAGAGACATGGTCACGTAAGACATAGGCATGGGTACATCTATCATGAGTCTCGGTGTCTTATCACTCTCAGAAAGATCTGCTTCCTTGTTTAAAAGCTCTCTGAATTCTTCAAGCTTTTCTCTTTCAATGGAAAGTCCTGCAGCAAGTGGATGACCTCCGAACTTGACAAGCATATCCTTATGAGCATTTATTTTCTCAAACATATTATAGGCATCAATGGAACGTCCCGATCCTTTAAGTATATTACTATATCCATCCCTGTCCGTATCGGTGAAAACAATAGTCGGTCTGTAATATCTCTCCTTTAATCTTCCGGCAACTATTCCTGCCAGACTCTCGTGAAGTCCGGGAACATATATGATAAGTACATCGTCCAGCTGCTCATCGATTATTTCAAGCGCGGTTTTCTCTCCCTCTTCGGTCATGGATTTACGACTGTCATTTAATTCTTTTAACCTGACTGCCTTTTCTAAAGCTGCTTTTTCATCCTCTTCAATAAGAAGCGAAAATGCGTCTAATGCGCTTCCAAGCCTTCCTGCAGCATTTATACATGGACCAAGTACAAATCCAAGGGAATAACTGCTCAGCTTATGGTCTTTAAGTCCTGTTGCCTCCAGAAGTGCCTTTAATCCGATATTCTCTGTGTGTTCAAGACACCTGAGACCTTCTCTAACAAATATCCTGTTTTCATTCAGAAGTGGCATGACATCACAAACTGTAGCAAGAGCCACCTCTTCTATATAATCATCCCTGCCCAGTTCCAGACCCATGGTTTCAAATAATAGTCTGATAAACTTATATGCAACAGCAGCTCCGCAAATGTCCTTATAAGGATAAGTGTCGCCCTCCTGATGCGGATCAATAATGGCATCAGCATCAGGTAGTATATCCTGTGGTTCATGATGATCAGTTATAACAACCGTCATTCCAAGTTCAGTAGCTTTTGCCACAGCACTAACAGCTGCAATTCCGTTATCACAGGTTATGATGGTATGCACTCCATCGTTATAAGCTTTGTCGATTATTCTTTCATTGATTCCATAGCCATCAGTTATTCTATGTGGTATATCTACGGAGACATTTGCTCCGGCCTTCTTTAGTCCATCGTAAAGGATAAATGATGACATGACTCCATCCACATCATAATCACCTACAACACGGATATTCTCTCCGTCCTCGATGGAGCTCATTATTATATCAACTCCCAGTTCCATATCCATCATAAGATCAGGCGCATAGGTACTTTCAAGTGTTCCATATATGTAATTTTCAAAATCACTATCAGTTACAACATCCCTGTTTCTGATAACCCTTGCGACTACAGGGTCTATGCCGTACTTTTCCGACAAAGCCTTAAAGTCTGCATTTTTAGCATATATACGCCAGTCCTGATGCATGATGATCTCCTATAAACAAGGGGATGGGGTCAGCCCCATCCCCTAAATAATCATTTAGAAAGTTTAAGTATGTTTCTATTACTATTTCTTCGCTGTCTCAACAGCTGCTTCTTTCTTAACTGCATGCTTTCTAAGCCACAGCCACAGTGGTCCTGTTATACAGATAGATGAATATGTACCTGCAACAACACCTACCATAAGTGTGAAGGTGAATTCCTTAAGTGAAGCTACACCGAGGATGTTCAGCATGAGTATTGTCATAAATGTAGTCAGGTTTGTATAGATATTACGTGTAAATGTCTGTGAAATACTTGTATTAACTATTTCATCGTAGCCAACCTTCTCAACATTCATAGACTTCAGATTCTCTCTGATACGGTCGAAGATGATGATTGAGGAGTTGATTGAGTAACCTACGATTGTAAGCATACATGCGATAAATGTACCACCTACTGTGAGGTACAGAGCCGCATATGCAAAGAACACAAACATAACGTCGTGGATAAGTGCAAGCACGGCACTGGCACCAAATCTTACATCGTTAAATCTGATAGCAATGTAGATAAGCATCAGGATAGATGCAATAACTACTGCCAGGATAGCATCTCTCTGAGTCTCCTGACTGATCGTGCTGGAGATGTTCTCTGAATCAATCTTGTCATCTGTTATCTCAAATGTACTCTTCAGCTTCTCTGAAAGCTCTTTACGCTTGCTTTCATCAAGGTTAACTGACTTAAATACAACCTGATTTGAATTATCTACTATCTGAATCTGTATCTTACTTGAATCTATACCAACTTCATCAAATACAGGAAGTACTTTCTCCTCTGCCTGCTGAAGTGTCATAGCTTCATTAAATGTAACTGATGTTGATGTACCACCACTAAACTCAAGTGAAAAATTGAGTACATTTCCACGAGTTCCGATTCCCTTGTTTATTCCAAGGAATGCAAGAGCTGCTACGATAATTATTGCAGAGAATGTTCCTGCATATCTGAAGCCCTTTGTGTACTTTGTAATCTTAGGCTGCTTTGCAGCACCATAAAGTTTCTTGTTAACTAGTCCCAGATTAACAAATGAATTAAGAAGAATTCTTGTTATTACAAGTGCTGTAAACATGGAAAGGATGATACCGAGGATAAGAGTTCTTGCGAAGCCCTTAACTGTACCTGTTCCCATGAGAAGAAGCACGATACCTGCTATGATTGTTGTGATATTTCCATCGATGATAGCTGACATAGCCTTTTCAAAACCGGCCTTTACAGCTGTTTTAACTGTCTTGCCCTGACCTATTTCTTCTTTGATACGTGTGAAGATAATAACATTAGCATCGACTGCCATACCTATTGAAAGTATGATACCGGCAAGACCCGGAAGTGTAAGTGTTATATGCAGTGCATTTAAGAAGAAAAGCTCAAGCACTGTGTATACAGAAAGTGCTATAGCTGATATGAATCCCGGGAATCTGAAGATGATCATCATCAGAAGGAATATAAGACAAAGTCCTATAGCTCCTGCTATAAGGGATGTTCTAAGAGCATCTGTACCAAGCTTTGCACCAACTATCTGTGATGACAGCTCTGAAAGTGTAAGAGGCAGAGCACCGATCTTTATTGTATTTGCAAGATTTGATGCCTCATCAAAGTCTGCCATACCGTCTATCTGAGCACTACCACCGGATATCTGCTCACGAACAGTAGGAGCACTTACTACATTTCCATCATATATGATATAAACAGGATTACCAACATTAGCGCCGGTTACATCTGCAAATTTCTTTGCACCTTCGTCGTTAAACTGAAGTGATACGATATACTCGTCCGCACCTGTATTTTCCTGAATACGTCCACCCTGTGCATTCTTTACATCAGAACCTGTAAGGGCTGCTTCATATTCTTCACCAGCGGCAAACTTCTGATAGTTATCCGGATCTATGAATTCCAGTTTACCCGGGCGTCCCAGAGCATCAAGTATGTCATTAGGATCATACTTACTTGTATCTACAGGAATCTCTGCAACGATACGTCTCTTTCCCTGACGATAAACCTCTGCATCGGGACTATAGGTGTCAACTCTTCGCTGAAGCTTATCAATAGTTGTATTGATTTCTTCATCTGTTGCATCTGTTTCAAGAACTTCATAGGTTACACTGACACCACCCTGAAGGTCAAGACCAAGTGGTATGTCTTTAGCAAGACCTATTTTGTCCTTTCCCAGTCCCATAAGAACTGCATAAACTCCTCCGGCTGTGAGTGCTGCAAAGATGAGCAGCGCTATAACCGCATTTCTTTTTGCCTTCTTCATGTTGTTTCTCCCTTGTTACTTATTATTTACTTATGCTTATTACTTATCAGTACATATACCCTTCTTATCAAAGGTGTATCTCACTCCATCTATCTTGATGGTACCATTCTTGGCATATCGGCCTGATGAATCCTTATACATCCATCCATCTTCGGTATCCTCCCAGAAGCCAACTGCCTTACGTTCCCATCTTCCGTTAGCTGACAGGTATCTTCCATCAACCCACTGCTTCTCCAGTCTTTCGCCTGTATCAGTAAAGTAATACCAGTATTTCTTTACTTTACGCCAGCCGCCTGTTAAAGCGTAGCCCTTCTTATCAAAGTAATAATAATTTCCATCGATTCTGAGCCACTTATTCTTTGCTTTCCAGCCCGATGAATCACCGAAGGATCTCTTTCCTTTCTTGGTAACCGTCCAGCCTGCCGAAAGCTTTCGCTTCTGGACACCCTTGGAATTATAGTACCAGCCATTATACCATTCGCTCTTATGCCAGGACTTCTCTATGATAAGATTCTTTTCTTTCTTTACACCATTTGGTGCTGAGGCTGTTATTATTACGTTTCCTGCCGAAACCGCAGTTACAACACCCTTGGCACTTACCTTTGCTATCCTGTCATCTGAGGAATACCAGTTTATAGCTGCTCCCTCTGAAGTTGCAGGTGTTACACTGGCACTCAGGTTCATTCTCTGACCTTCTTCCAGTACATCCTCATCTTCATGATCTATAATGACGGAGGTAATGGCCATATTTCTTACATGTATTTCCGTGAGCTTTAGTACAGTAGCCTTTGTCGCAGCCTTTGAAACCTTAATTCCATAAGCTGTCTGGAAGTTCTGTACAGCCGCCCTGGTCAATGGTCCGAACTGACCATCTACAGAAAGACCTGCATTATTAACATTATTCAGCGCTGTCTGGAGCCATTTCACCGCATCTGCAGTTGACTTGGTATTTACCTTTTCAGTCTGAAGAGCGTACGGATATCCCGGGTTCGTCTTCATTGCCGCCTCAACATCCGGAGGATATACCGGAGTTGTAGGATCTGAAATCATACTGTCCTGATCCGGAAGTGTCACTGCACCCGGACCTGTAACATTACTGTAGGTAACTCCATTTATTATATTGGGTCTGATAACAGCAACGATAGAAGTCGAACTAAGATACCATTTAAGAGTATCCATAACCGTTCCTCGGGTGGAGTTGGATGCATGTATCATCATCTTGTTTCCGTTAGCATCTATCGCCCCGATACCGGCGTGACCCGGTCTTCCCTTGCTGTCAGGATTTGTAAGTATTATACATCCCGGCTGTACTGCATCTATAGTATTACCAAGATATGTTCCGTATTTGGAGATGTTATCCCGCATATCCCAGCAGTCTCTTATGCCATAGGTCTTTATAAGATCAAGCCCGTGCCTCTTCATAATGGCACATACAAAGCCGGAACAGTCAGCTCCGCTTGTAAGGCTTATACCGCCGTATACATAGGGTGTTTTCTGCACCCAGCTCTGTGCATCCGCAACAATCTCATTTGCGGTCGCAGCTTCAACACCCCTGCCGAAATTAAAATTCAAAAACGGTACGGATGTAACTATAACAGCTGCTATAAGCAGTAATGAAATTATCCTTCTAATTTTTTTCATATATTATATCCTTCTAAAACAGCAACCTACATTGTAGCATTTTCAATTTCTCTCGTAAAGAACTTTTTTCATCCGATTTTTGTAGTTCCTGTGAATAATTAAAGGGCATGCCCTTTTGGACATGCCCCCTGTATTAAACTTGTTTGTTCTTACTTTGAATTCTTTCTGCGAAGAAGAAGTAATGCTGCGAGAATAACTAACAGGATTGCCACGCCTCCGATAATAAACCAGAGAAGTCTGTGTCCATAGCTGAACTTAATCTCTGTAGATGACTTATTTCCTGCACCATCACTTGCAGTAGCTTTAAGCGTATATCTTCCGTGCTTGTCTATGTTGATTTCGGCCTGATTACCGGATATAGCCACCGCCTGACCATTCAGAGAAACTGTATCCAGATAATCATCGTCCAGCTCTACTGATACGGTTACCTTTGTATCATTCTTAAGAACTGTACCATTCTCAGCACCTGTTACTATAATATTCGGTGCCATAGTATCCAGAATAAATGTAACCTCTTTCACAGATGTATGACCCATTTCATCAGTAGCCTCTATCTTAAATACATGTGTACCATCTGAAAGCGCTCCGCTTCCATCATAGAGAGCTCCATCCATATACATCTTGGTCTCACATACCGTAAGGTCTGTTACCAGCTCATCAACCGGCTTATCAAGGACAAATGTGCTCACCTTTGTACCATCATAGGCTGCCAGATCATCGATAACCGGTGCCTTGGTATCTATCGTAAAGTGAATAGTCTTTGTATCAGTATTTCCAGCCTTATCTGTTGATGTAACCTTCACATCATAGATTCCGTCATCCTTGAACATCTTTGTGATATTCGATACTCGTGCACTGTCAGCTGGGAAGTTCTCAAAGTCTATCGCCTTTGTATCTCCCTGAATATCAGTCTTTGTACCCTCGAGAGAAACCTTGTTAGTCAGATAGAAGGTCTCATCTACCTGAACATCAAGAGCCACACTCTTATCAGTCTTATCGTAATTCTTTACACCTGAAAGTGTGATAACAGGCTTTGAACCATCCAGGATAAATGAATAACTTTCGCTGGCTTCATTTCCGGCCTTATCTCTTGCTGTAAATACAAGTCTGTATTCTCCATCATCCTTAAAGGTTTCTGTCTTGGAATCATTTGAACTGCCTGGCATGAAGTCTATAGTTCTGTCGTGAGTTTCACCCTCACCATCAACCTTCTTATATACATCTATCTTACTGCTTGCCATATCATTATAGAAGGTTTCCTGAATACTGAAGGTCACTTCTACTTCTTTATTGGCAGCATCGTCCTTCGCATTACTTGTTATACTGAGCTTAGGAGCTGTTCTATCTACTCTGAACTTAACAGATGCAGGCGAGCTGCTGTTACCGGCCTTATCAACCGCTATAAACTGAACGTCGTAATCAGCTTCTGCGTCAAAGCTCTGTGCTCCCTCAGATACCTTAGTTGAACCACTTCCGGCACTTGTACTCGAAACAATTCTTGTTATATCATCAGGATCTTTATTTGTATCTGTTACAGTTACATTTACCGATCCAGCCGTGTTGGTAGAAACGATAGCTCCATCTGATGAACCTGAACCATTTACTGTTGCACTTACAACCGGTGCTGTCTTATCTATATCGAATTCAAGTATCTTGGTTCCGCTCTTATAGCTGACCTTATTTCCGGCCTTATCCTCAATAACCATCTTGATCACATGATGTCCTTCATCTGTGAAGGTGGCTGTTCCCTTACCATAGCCCTTCTTTTCTGACCACTCAGGAATTATCTCTTCATCACCATCTGTAATGGTTACCGAATCGATACTGTAATCAAAATAGTTAAACTCAATAGTTACATTGCCTTTATAGAACTGACCGTAGGAGTATGCCTCCTGATCCTTTCTGGCCTTAAACTTATTAACCTTATTAATATAAGAAGATTTATACTTACTGAACTTAGCCGGCTTATCGGTCTTGATATACATATTTCCGACAGGCTTTGTCTTATCAATAAAGAAGCCTATGGTCTTTGTTCTTACATTTCCGGCTTTATCAACTGCCTTATAAACTATCTTATACTTACCCTGCTTCTTAAGGATGAAAGGTCCCTTTCCTTCCTTAGTCTCTTCACCATAGTTTCCGTTAAATGCATCGTAGTAAATTGTTGCGGATACATCATCCTTATCCTCATTATCATCCTTTACTACTACATTTGTCGTAACATTTTGTGAGAAATACTCATCATTCTCTTCATATTCAAGCGAATTAACCTTTGTGGTAAGCTTCGGCTTGGTTCTGTCGATAATAAATGATTTGCTGGCAGTTACTTCATTTCCTGCCTGATCTGCAGCAACGATCTTTACAGTATGATTACCCTCTGAAGAGGATTTATAGGTCGCGGTAGCTTTGCCATCCTTTACAGTCCAGCTTACCTTTACCTTCTTATTGTTATCAGTTACTGTTATTCCTTCACTGCTGATAGTTGAATCAGTAACCTCTAATGCAAGCTCAACATTATCCTGCTTGAAGTATCCGTCAACCTTTTCAGACTTTGTAAGAATATCTATCTTTGCAGCAGGCTTAGTCTTATCTATACTGAAGCCTATAACCTTGGTATTCTCATTTCCGGCCTTATCAACTGCCTTATAAGTTATCTCATAAGTACCTTCAGCGCTGAATGCGAAAGGACCTGTTCCCTTCTTCTCCTCAGTCTTGGTAGTTCCGTCAAACGAAGTATACTTAACTGTAGCGATTACATCATTATCGTCCTGATTATCATCCTCAACCTGAACTGAAGTACTCAGATCAGCATCAAAGAATCCACTTGTCTGATCATATACTTTGCCGTTTACCATAGCAGTAAGAACAGGCTTCTTCTTATCTATAATAAATGCCTTGCTTACGCTATTAGAAGTTCCGGCTTCATTGGTTGCCTTGAGCTGAATATTATACTTACCGTCCTTAACGACTGTAACCTGAGCGGTTGCTTCATAATCACCTTCATTAGTAACAGTCCATGTAACAGTCTTGGCTGTTCCGTTTTCAGTAACCTCCAGACCCTCTTCTTTAAGATTTGTACCCTTTGCAGTAAGCTTATAGGTAACATCCTTATTAAATATGCCAGGATACTCGCTTCTTGTAGCTGCGGTAATTATATCTATAGTTACTTCCGGTTTAGAACTGTCATAGGTAAATGTTGCGGTCTTGGAATCAGTCTGATTGCCGGCCTTATCCTTACTGTCAAATGTAACCTTATACTTAGTTCCATCTACAAGGTCTGTTCCTATCAGCTCGCTGAGCTTACTTCCACTCTTGGACATATCAGTTACAGATATGGTTGTAGAGTCATATTCTATAGTAAGCTTTGTCTCAGCATCATCTGCACCGCTTACTGCATCAGTTGCTGAAAAGCTTATCTCAGGATCCTCTGATACAACGCCATTATCAACCTTTGAGAAGTCGTCTCCACCTATCTTCATTTCTGTAGCAGGGGCAGTTTTATCAACATAGTAAACCTTCTCAAAATCAGGTGTATCCTTTTTATTTCCATTCTTATCAACAAGGAAGAATCTTACTGTAGTTCCTGTTGCAGCCTCAGATTCCTTTACTGTTGCTGTAAATTTACCTTCTGTAAATTCGTTATAAGAATCCTTATCTGTTCCTTCAGCATCAACCTGGGATATATTATCTGCGTCAACCTTTATGCTGAGAATCAGATCCTTATACCAGTCAACTGATTCTACTGTTTTTCCTGCCTGTGAAGAAGTATCAACTGATACGTCATCATCATTTATTGGAGCAGGTGCCGTAGTATCTGTTTCCGGATCCATAAGATCTAAAGCTTCAACTACAATATAGTTCTCGCCTACTACGCCGCTTCTGGTTGTTGCCACAAACTGTATCTCACAGTCTGCTTCAGCAGGAGCATCATAGGTTTCTTCATATACATAGAAGCCTTCTGTCTCGTTGCTTTCAGATTTGACAGCCTTAAGCTCTTTTTCATCACCATCTGTTATTACTACAGCTTCCTTTACTGGAACCTCTGAATTAACAGTATATTTGATTTCATCTGAAGAAACCACTTCAGAATCAACTGTTATAGCTTCATCAAAATAATTAACAGTTATTTTATAATCCTCAGAATTTCCGGCCTTATCCTTAACTGTCATGGTGATTTCTCTGGATCCGCCACTGCTGTATGCAGTATTTGGAGCCAGTTCATACTCAGCTTTTGTTCTGTCTTCGTTGAAAGATACTTCGCCGGCAGGATCAAAGCTTACTGATGCTATACCACTTCCGTCCCTGCCATCATTTAAATCAATAGATATAAATGCGCTCTGTCTGGATGTTATCTTACCATCAACCTGACACTGCTTTGTTGCATTATTAAATATAGTATTTCCACCGAAACCATACAGATCGGTCTGGTAAACCTTTACTCTGGTTGCCTCGGGTGCTGTATTATCATAGAATACATCAAACAATTCATTGGATGTATTTGTCAGATCATAGCTGCTTTCAGCGCGAAGCTTGAAGTAGTTATCTCCCTCTGCCAGTACATCTTCTCCCAGACTGCCCAGATCAAAGACTACAGACTCAAGGGTAGAATCCTTCTGCTGAAGACTTTCACTAAGAATTGGTTCAGCTGAATTATTTATTACTCCCGCCTTAGTAGTTCTGTAGAGCTCTGCCTTCTTAACGACAGCTCCGGATATATCATCTGTACCAATTAAGGCACTGATTATATGTGAATTATCATTAACATAGAACTTGTCAGTTATACCCTCTCCGTCAAATGCCTCTGAGGATATTACCGGTGTACCGTCACCGTAATTAACGGTAACAGCTATCTTCTCTGAAATATCTCCGTCAGATACTGTAACCTCATAATATGGAGAAACTCCGTTATTCTTTACAATATCCTTTGGAAGCTTAAATGTATTTACTGTAGATCTGTCACTCTTTTCAGTAGCTGCAGAACCTGATTCAGGCTTTGAGATACTGAGCGATGCATCCTTATCAGTTTCTATAGAAACAATTATATCTTCGTTCGGGCTAACCTTTCCATCTGCCGGTATAACAAGTACTCCGTCAGAAGCTGTAAATGTTCCACTCTTATATGTTGCAGAAACACTTTTAACTACATAATAATTTCTTGTAAGCTTAACATCAGCATTCTTATCTGTACTACTGTAAAGCTTAAGTGTGTCTCTGTCCTTTCTGGAAGCACTGTCAGGAAGCTTATATTCCTTAGCCAGAATATATTCTCCATCTGCTTCTATTCCGTTATCAGCAGAAATCAAACTGTTTATCTCAGCCAGAGACTTTGTTACAAGCTCCTTTTCTCCTGATAATTTATAGGTTATATCTCCATAATAATATACATCTTCAGAATCTACATTACTGCTGTCATCATCAGCAAATGCAAGATCCTTGTCGTCATTGGTTCCGATCTTTCTTAAATTTGAAAGACTATAAGTTATTACTTCAATAGAAGCTTCAATGGACTCTGTTGTACCTGAAGCAAGGCCCTTGATATCTATAGTTGAATCATCAAACTGATATTCAACAGTAGTTGATATACTGAGACTGGCCTTATCATCAGTTCTGACTGTAGCTGCGTCATCAACCCATTTGGCACTCTTCTTGGTAACCTTGGTAACTTTTATCGCTTCAATCTTATCACCTGCAGGTGCTTCCTGAGCTTCACTTTTCTCCTGCTCAGCTGCTTCTTCTGTCTCAGCTGTTTCTGCAGTTTCCTCTGCTTCTGCCTCTGCTTCAACTTCAGCCTCAGATTCTTCTTCGGCTTCAACTGCTTCTTCAGCAGCCTTTTCAGCTTCAGCTTCAGCCTTTTCTTCTTCCTTCTTTTCCTCTTTCTTTTCTTCTTTTTCAGAGGTTTTTTCTTTCTTCGGTTTCTTTACTTCCGGCTTTTCAGCTAAGTACTCCACTGAATCTCCTGAAGTCTTTTTATATACAGTAAGCTCTTCTGTTTCCTTCTCAAAAGCAGGAACCTCAGGAAGTGTAAACTCCACACCCTTTACCGGTACATATATAACATAATTATGTCCGGGTACCACACTGATTTTATCCGGAAGGAAGCTGGTATCCACTGCTGAAATAGGAGCTATATGTACTTCTGTATCCGCCTTAACCTTGTCATTTCGGTGGTTTACGTATACAACCGACAGAATCATTACAACAGCCATCAAAAGTGCCAGCAGTCTTACATGTAATGATCTTCTGCTTTTTTCCTTTCTAAGATTATCTTTCATTCGAATACCTCTCCTTATTATATACTTTCCTCAGTATGTATTACTGTTTCGCTATATAAAACAGTAATTCCGGATATATCCGCTGCTTTTGTTCTTGGTGAGATAGAATCCTGATTTGGTGCCATCTCACTTTTCAATACGGCAGTCATTTCAGGGTTATATACTCCATACACGTCTTCCTGGGATAAATCATTCATCATATCCTCAGTAAGCACATCTGTCTTAGTACCTTCAAGTCTTATCTCGTTATCGTACTCCTGGTCTGGTCTTACAGCTGTAGTTCTGAGAACGTCTGTAACATCCTCTCCATTAATGTCACTTTTCGTCTGAGAAGAGGCCAGGGTTTCATCTAAAGAATCTTTTCTGATTACGGTTCCATTTGCTGTAAGTACATCAGTAGAATCCTCCTCTAATATATCAGTTGATTTTTCTTCTTCAAGTACGGAGGTTTTCTCTTCTCCGGATACATTATTTCCGCTTCTCTGATACTCATTATAGGTAAGAACCTCTGTTGACTCTTCAGCTTCCTGCAGCTTTCTGTTCTGCTCACTCTTTTCAACTGCCTCTTTTGCATCCTGGATGGCTTTTTCTGCCAGACTTTCAGAAGCATCTGATGTTCTGTTAAGTCCCGGTCTTGCCCCCTTCTTGAGCTTTGAGGATGTGTTCTTATCAGCCATCTTACCTTCTACATCTCTGGCAAGAATAGCACTTTCCTTTAGTTTAGTTCTTCTTCCGGTGACCTTTAATCCTCCGGATCTTATTTCTTCTATTGCTTTCTTCTGGGTCTGTCCTGTAACAACACCGAGTGCTTTGGGAATCTTTAATACAAAGAACAAAACGACTGTTGCTATAAGAAAGAGTATAAACAGGACGAGTCCTACATAAAACATTACGCTAAATATCATATCCTATCACTCCCCTCCCTTTAAGCTGTTCATTATGGAAGAGCGTTTTATCCAGTTAGGATTTGTATCTATTCCATTTATTTTACTGCCTTCTTCATATACGGCAAGAATCTCTTTTTTATCAGCTGCTGACCAGTTACTTGGATCCTGATTTTCAGCTTCATAGAGAGTATAGAGGTAATTCAGATGCTCTGAATATACCTTTATTGCATTTTCATTTCCGGATCCCATATCAGCTTCTGCTTTCTTGTAAGTATCTACTGCAGATTTCTTGTCCTGAAGCTTTCCATATATTTCTGCCATACGGCAAATCATATTTACATAGCTCTGTATATATCCCTTTGCGGTATCATTTTCAGGAGCCTGACTTACATCTACCTTACCCTGTATCTGATCGATAACCTCCTGAGAATAGTTAAGTGCTATCTTATAATCAGCCTCTGAGGCACTTGCCTCAGCAAGAGAATAATAAACCTCTGCCAGACCATTACTGAATACGTAGTAGTAATCAGCCTGCTCTTCTCCATTGTAGCTTTCAAGATCCTTGATAGCCTGAGTGAGAACTGTTTCAGCCTGCTCTGCAACTCCTTTAGTTGACAGATAGGTTACATATATCTTACTTAGAGTCTCGTAATTCTCATATTTTTGCTTACTGTCATTAGGAAGACTCTTCATATTATAGGAAGCAAAGCCATTAACATTATCCATAAGCTCAGATACATTTACATTTGTACTGGACATAATAAGCGCAATACTTCCGTAATAATTTGCCAGCTCACCGTAGTCCTCATCCTTCTTGTCAACCATTCCAAAGTACTTATTGGCAACTCCGTAATCTCCGATTTCGGTGAAGTACGTAAGTCCCATCTTGTAAAGGACCTCATTATTCTTATCAACATCTGAATAGCCGTTCTTGATTCGGTTTGCAACTACACTAAGTCCGTCGGTAAGATTCAGCTCTTCCTTGGATTCAGCATCCTTGGTTGCGTCTATATAAAGGTCAATAAATTTAATATAAGCATCTGCATCATCTCCTGAGAGCTCGAATGCATTTCTGTATTCAACTGCAGCAAGAGAATATCTTCCTTCTGACTTATAATCATTTCCAGTTTCTATATGTGATACGTAATTAGCAGCATTTGCCTTGTTCATTCCGGATTTGCCGGCTATGGCAACTATACCAAACAAAAGAGTAAGACCTGCACTTATAGCAAAAAGCTTAACCTTGTTTTTGTTCGCATTTTTATAGCTCTCATCCAGCTCTGTATAATGTTCCAGCGCATATATAAGTTCTGAACAGGACTGATATCTGTCTTCGGGATTCGGCTTGGTACACTTCAGGATGATTTCTTCAAGTCCTGTGGACAGAAGAGGGTTAACCTGTCTGATAGGAACCATTTCATAAGGCGGCTCCTGTGGGTTCTTTCCCGTAACCATATGGTAGAGAGTTGCACCAAGATTATAAATATCTGTTCTGGCATCAGTCTTATAGATACCACGTCCCTGAGCATCACCAAACTGCTCGGGAGCAGCATAACCTCTGGTTCCGAGAGCTGTAGTATCAGCATTATTTTCAATATCATAGGTTTTGGCTGTACCAAAGTCTATGAGCTTAACCCCGCCATCAGGCTTAAGCATTACATTTGAAGGCTTCATATCACGATAAATGATTGGTGGATTCATGGAGTGCAGATATTCCAGAGCAGATGCAAGCTCCAGTCCCCACTCTATAACATCCTCCTGCGGGAAAAAGCCAACCTCTTTAAGCTTTTCAGCTAGGTTCTCTCCTTCTATAAAGTCCATAACTACGCAGATAGTGTCTGCGTATTTGACAATGTCAATAATACGAGGAATAACAGGGTGATCAACATCCTTAAGGATATTTGCCTCCCTCTCAAGTCCCTTCAGAAGAATCTCAGTGCTTTTTGAACCGTCATTCTTGATTTCTTTGACGGCAAGCTGCATGTTCATTCTGTTATTACGAGCCAGATAAACAGTGGACATACCACCTTCACCTATCTGTTTAAGTATCTCGTACTTATCGTCTATTACTGTACCTTCTTTAAGCATAACTTAACCCCAAATTGTTAGTTTTGTTTGTATAAAATACGTTCACTAGGTATTACGACCGTAACGCGATGATGCATAAATACATACGTCCAACCACATATCTGCTCCTGGAAGCAAGCTTCCGTCGCAATATGTGTTTGTACTACCTAGTTCACTGCTATCACTGCTATCGTAATGTTGTCTGTTTCTTTTCGGTTTTTGTCGAGCTCTGTCAGATATACGCAGCCGTATTTCAGTTCGTCAAGGGTTCTTTCCGATGACGGTCCGAGCTTCTCCATTATTTCTTCTTCTGATATCTGGTGTCTGAAACCATCTGAACATATCAGATAAACACTGTTCTCCTGAATTCTTCCTTTAAGAAAATCAGGTGTTACTGTTGCTGACGCTCCAACACACTGTAAAAGAACACTTCTTCTCGGATCTACTTTAGCTTCCTCCGGTGTCATTCTGCCGGCCGCCACTTCTCTCGCAACAAAGGTCTGATCCTTCGTAAGGATTCTTACATCCTCGGTCAGTTCGTATACACGACTGTCACCTACATGAACGATGTAGAATTCATTCTTATACATAAGAATTGCTGAAACTGTTGTTCCAAGCATTATGTTGTGGTCTGAACCATATATTCCTAAAAGTCTGTTTTCTGTCTGTATGATGCTATTCCAGTCATCTCTTAGCCTAAGGGCTGTGAATGTCCCCTCACAAACCTGTGCTACAAACTCTTCATCAAACCATCTGCAGAATGAAAGGATAACCTCTTTTGAAGCAAGCTCGCCCTTAGCAAGACCTCCCATTCCGTCACAAACTATAGCAAAAGCAACCTGACCATCAGGAGTATCTATTATTCTGATCGCTACAGAATCCTGATTTGTACTTTTTCTTATTCCGATGTCAGTATTGTATGTTGCTGAAAACTCCATGCTCTATACCTCATCTCTCAGTAAATAAGTAAAGTTCTCATCACCAAGTATTATATGCATATTAGCCTTGAGCAGTACTTCTCTTCCCGGCTCAAGTCTCTCCCCATCAACAAATGTTCCATTAGTTGAATTATTATCCTCCATATAGCAGACACCATTTCTTCGGATAATTACTACGTGAACTCTGCTTATAGCAGTATTGTTCTCTATTGAATAATCAGCATGTATCTTTGATTTGCCGATTTTAAATGTATCTTTGTTAATATATATTTTCTCACCTGTTTTCTCTCTCACCAGATGTGGACGCGGTTCAAACTGTCCAAAAGCATCCAGACTCAGCTCTTCCATTGGAGTCTGAGGAATTACAGAATCCGGCTTATTTGTTTCTTTTATTTTTTCAATGGTTTCCATTGTAAGCTGCTCTGTAAAACCAGGGAAAGAAGCAGGCTGAACCGGCTGTGACAAATGCGGTGCCAGCTGTGGTTCCGGTATCGGATCTGATACTGGTTGTGGTACCGGCTGTGGTATCGGTTCTGGTATCGGCTGCGGTGCCGGTTCTGATACTGGCTGCGGTACTGGCTCTGGTATTGTCGGCTGTACCGGTTCTGGTACCGGCTGCG
>FZRB01000019.1:27455-82624 GCA_900199595.1 Lachnospiraceae bacterium
GGTTCTGGTACCGGCTGCGGTACCGGCTGTGGTATCGTTGGCTGTACCGGTTCTGGTACCGGCTGCGATACTGGCTCTGGTATTGTCGGCTGTATCGGTTCTGGTATCGGCTGTGGCTCTGGCTCAATTGCCGGCTCTGCTTCCGATACTGGTTCTTCTACAGGTTCTGACTGTGGCTCTGTAGCAGGCTCTGCTTCTGCCGCAGGCTCTGACTGTGACTCTTCTGCAGCTGCCGGTTCTGACTGTGGCTCTGTAGCAGGCTCTGCTTCTGCCGCAGGCTCTGACTGTGACTCTTCTGCAGCTGCCGGTTCTGGCTGTGGCTCTGTAGCAGGCTCTGCTTCTGCTACAGGCTCTGCTGTAGGCTCTGCCTCTGCTTCTGCTGCAGTCTCTGGTTCAGATATAGACTCTTCTGTAGCTGCCGGTTCTGGCTGTGGCTCTGCTGCAGACTCTGGCTCTGATATAGATTCTGACATCGGCTCAGGTTGTGGTTCTGGTCCCGATACAGGCTCTGCTACAGGCTGTGGCTGTATCTGAGGTTGTGGCGCAGCCTTCCTCAGCGTAATAACTGTGCCGGGAAACAGCCTGTCATTTAAATCTCTGACAAGCGCTATAGCTTCTTCTCTAGAAAGCTTACTCATCAAGTAATCAGGTAATGAAACCCCTTCAGGAATCCCAAGAAAATTATTATCCTGCATCATAAATACCTCCCCACGTATACCCCATAATACGTTATTTTTTATCGTTTCTTTATAAACACGTAAAGTTCAGAGTGTTTTCGCACCCTGAACTATACTTATTCAAGCCCCATAAACTATTTTAACTTAACTTGAATACAAAATCTTCATCTCCCAGCGTTATGGTACAGTTGTTGTTAAGAAGAACCTCTTCATCTCCTTCAACCTGCTTATTATTCACATACGTGTGATTTGTTGATTTATTGTCCTTTATATAATATGACTCACCTTTATGAAGGATAATTGCATGCTGACGGCTTACCGCACCATTGCCACTGATATGGTAATCAACACCTCTGCTGGCTTTTCCTATCTTAAATACAGGCTTGTTGATAACTATCTTCTCATCTGTATTTACTCGTGTCAGATAAGGATTAATCTTGATAGCTCCACCCCTTCCGAGGATTGTATTATCAACAATCTCAGTTTTGCCCTTTGGAGCCACTTCTTTTGCGTCTTTATCTTCTTCAGCTGACTTATCGCTGTCAGCCTTTTTGTTCTTCCCTTTATTCTTTGCATCAGAATCTTCTGCGCCTTCAGCTTCTGCCTCTGCATTTTCTTCTGCTGCCTTCTTGTCTTCTTCAGCAAGTTCCTCTGCTGCTGCCTTAAGCATAGCTGCTCTGCTGACCTTTACAGGCTTCTGCATTCCTACATTTCCTGGCTCAGCCTTACTGTCATCAGCACCAACAAGCTCCTGAATCTTAACCTTAATATCCTCTATGGACTCAGCCGGCTCTTCTTTCAAAGGCATTTCTTCAAGAGGCGCTTCTTCTACATCCTTTATCTCTTCTATATCTGAATCATCATCGTCTCCGATTTCAGGAAGCTTTTCATCTGCCTCTCCAAGATCTTTCATGAAGTCCATGGTGCTCTGCTCTTCAGCTATTTCTTCAAGACCGGCATCACTTACTACCTCTGTACCGTCATCTGTAGATATTCCTTCCTCTGCAGTAAATCCAATACCGGCATCCTCCATCAGAGCTTCTGAGAGACCTATCAGTCCTCTTAAATTGAAATTGTTTCCGTTGATATATGTAAGCAGCTGACCTACGTATGAAAGATCTTCTTCTACATCATAAGTAAAGCCTGCTACAAGCTGTCTTACAAAGCTCTTAAATTCAGTTGAAAGAGATGCATCACTCTCAACAGGAAGATACAGAAACTGAACATCCATACTGTCCGGATCTATATACATAAATTCTTTGTTAAGAAGAATGTATGAAAGAGGAATAGCATGCTCCTTTATGCTGATCATTCCTAAGGCAACATTTCTCAGAAGCTTCAGAACGGTTTCTCTTTTCATTACCCCCTGCGAGAAATTATCAATTGTCATCTTTCCTGTAATATCATAGGTAAGATAATCAAAATCATCGTCCTCTTCATAAATTATTTCTACTATTTCTGATAAATTATTTTCCTCGCAGTAATCAAGAACATCCTCGTCAACTTCCATGCCTTCTCCCATAATGTATGTAAGATAACGCTCATGTCCCAGGTTCTTTGCTGTAAATCTGAAATATCTCATGTCGCTGCTAATCCTCCTGTAAATCTATTGATGTTAAACCTTAATATTCATCTTCTCCGCTGTCTTCATCATCAGACAGTGTTTCCTCGTGTTCCTCTAAAGTTTCAGTAAATATATGCTCACCCTTTTCCTCATCAATAATGTGATAATACATATAGTTTGTATCTGCAGGCTCCAGAGCCGCCTTTATACAGGCAAGACCCGGATTACATATAGGTCCCACCGGAAGTCCGCTTGAAACATATGTATTATATGGAGATGGGTAGGCAAGATCCTCTTCTAATACTTTTGGTTTATCGTACATTCCCTCAGTCATGGGATAAAGAAGAGTCGAATCGATCTGAAGCTGTGTATTTTCTTCCAGACGATTATAGATAACGGAAGCAATCTTAGGACGTTCCTCATCTATTTTAGCTTCTCTCTCTATCATTGAAGCAACCGTCAGCACTTCGAACGAATTATATCCTTTTTCAAGCGCAATGGATTTTAACTCGTCTGTATAATACAGCTTAAATGCACTCAGCATCATATTTACTATATCGATTGCCTTTGTATTCTTTGTGATATCATAAGTAGCCGGAAACATGTAACCCTCCAGCTTATACCTTACATTTGCACCTGAAGGAACATCTTCCAGGTACTCAAAATCATTTGAAGTTATAGACTTAACAGCATTGATAAAATCGCTCTTTGAGCATATGTCCTCTTCCTGACACTTAGCTGCTATCATATCTATTGTATAACCCTCAGGAATAACCAGCTGTTTAACGATCTTAGAGTCCTCGTCCTCCTTGGACATTATCTCCATCATTTCCAGGGTATTCATACCTTTTCTGAGGGTAAATGTACCCGCCTGAAGCATTCCTCTGTACTGGGACTCCTGAAGCCTTTTGACAAAAGCTTTTTCAAAACGAATAAGTCCGTTCTTATGAAGTATTTTTGCTACTTCTTTAGCGGACGAATCCTGGGGAATTTCTATAGTAACTTCTTCACCAGGTGCAGAATATGTACTTGTGTATTCATCTTCATAAGCATTTCTAAAATCTTTGACATAGTCAAAAACTATGAGACAAAGCAGAAACGCTGCCGACAGGCCTATTAAAAACTTGACTGCTTTAACCATTGATGTCATCCTTTTTTTGTCAATTGGGTGCAATTACCCACTTTTACAGATATAGTCTATCATTTTTCTGTCAAAATCGCAACTGCCCTTTTTATTCCTTCCGAAATATTTACATTTGCCTTCCATCCAAGGCTGCTGAGTCTGTCACTATTCATTATCTCAGGGGTCTGCTTTGTATAATCTATGGTGACTTCCTTCTCATCCTCCGGATTAGCAAAGCTGAGTGTAAGCCCTTTTTCAGGAAATGCTTCTACAGCTTTTTTTGCAAAATCCCTGATGGTTACATTTCCACCCTCACTGGAGATATTGTAAGGGAACAGATTCTCGCCCTTCAGAAGAACCATAAGCATCGCAGCTGCGGTATCTGTTACGTAACAGAAGGATCTGTAAGGAGCACCATTACTCTTCAGCAGGATATTTTCTCCTCTTACAACATTTGCTATAAACTGTGCCCATACCCTGTCATCATCCAGACTTGCTGCACCATATATATAACTTGGACGTACTATCTTTATATTCATTCCATACTGTTTACTATAGCTGGCAGCAAGGGTTTCTGAAGCACGCTTTCCCATAGCATAACAGTTTTTATAAGAATCAGGATCCACATAACCCTGAGTTTCCTCCATAAGCTCATGGGATCCGTCAGTTACCAGACCATAGGTTTTAAGACTGGACACAATAAGAACCTCTGCCTTGTTCTGAAGAGCATATCTCAGAACTTTATCAGTTCCCACAAGATTAGCCCTGATAGTACCTACTGGATCATTTTCAAAGTGCCAGTTAGACGCCTGGGATGCCGCATGAATCACATAGTCTGCCATCGGAACCATATCAAAATCATCACATACATCCTGTTCTACAAGAATCAGATCCTCGCGTCCAAGTATATTTCCATATTTTTTTTCAGCCCTCTCCATGCTTCTTACAAGACCGATAACTTTAATATTACTGTTATGGTCATCATTTCTCAGAAGCAGAGAAAGAACCAGATGTGAACTGATGAAACCGGATGCTCCGGTTATTGTTATACTCTTCCCTTCCAGTTTTGACCAGTCGATGGGAGATGAAGCAATCTCCTCGATATCAGCAAGGAAGGTTCCTGAAATATTATTTCTTATGAGTAAATCTTGATCCATGTTTTCTCCTTTTCCAAAAAGATGACACTTCTGAACCAGGTTCACTACTGTCATCTTTTTTGTCAACCAATGTATCAGTCAATCTGTCTATAGGTTGCCAGGAAATCTCCCAGCTTCTTTCCGGCTTCTTTAAGTACATCCATTTCAGGAAGATATACTATTCTGAAATGATCCGGTGTTTCATAATGGAAGCCTCCACCATGGGTAAACAGAATTTTCTTATCACGAAGTACATCCAGTGCGAAACGTTCGTCGTCATGGATATTGAACTTCTTCATATCCAGCTTAGGGAAGCAGTAAAATGCGGCTTCCGGTTTTACTACGCTCACTCCCGGTATATCATTAAGCAGGTTTACTATACATTCCCTCTGCTCATAGACTCTTCCGCCCGGTTCTACCAGCTTTTCAGTTTCGTCAAGCATTTCGAGCGCAGGTGCAATAAGGGACTGAGCCGGTACATTTGAACATAAACGCATAGAGGAAAGCAGCTTGATTCCTTCTATGTATCCCTTTGCATTGCTCTTATCTCCGGAAATGCTCATCCACCCTACTCTGTATCCGGCTATCAGGTGGGACTTTGAAAGTCCATTATAGGTAATGCAGACCAGATCCGGTGCAAGACTAGCAATTGATGTGTGTTTTTTTCCATCCATAACCAGTCTGTCATATATTTCATCTGCAAATATTATAAGATCATGCATCCTTGCAAGCTTAACAACTTCTTCCAGAATTTCTTTTGGATATAGTGCTCCCGTAGGATTGTTAGGATTAATAATTACTATACCTTTAGTTCTTGGAGTTATTTTTTTCTCGATATCTTTTACATCAGGATACCAGCCTGCCTGCTCATCACATACGTAATGTACTGCTGTTCCACCTGCAAGAGTTACTGATGCAGTCCATAAAGGATAGTCCGGAGATGGAACGAGAATCTCATCGCCATAGTCCAGCAGTCCCTGCATTGAAAGGGTTATCAGCTCACTGACACCGTTTCCGGTATAAATGTCATCGATCGATACATTGGGAATACCCTTCTTATCATCGTATTCTTTTATTGCCTCTCTTGCGGAAACTATTCCTTTAGAATCTGAATAGCCTTCCGTATGTGTAAGATTACCGGACATTATTTCTATCAGCTTATCAGGCGCTTTAAATCCAAATGGAGCAGGATTTCCGATATTGAGCTTCAGTATCTCTTCGCCTCTTGCTATCATCCGGTTTGCCTCATCCATTACAGGGCCTCGTATATCATAACAGACATTATTAAGTTTTACGGATTTCTCAAATTTTCTCATTTTCCTCACCTGACACAAATCTTTGGGGACATCCGTAAATTGGACGTCCCCGTGTATTTTTTATTTAAGTGTGTTTTTAACTTTAACTATTCTGGCGACTGATTCATTTAATCTTTCTTCTGATATTTCACCAGACTTTACAGCATTTAAAATTCCATTATATGCCACATCGAAATTCTCAGGCATGAGTATCATATCGGCTCCGGCTTTTATCGCAAGGCACGCCGCCTCGTCCGAAGTATATTTCTGTGATATGGCACCCATTTCCATGGCATCAGTAACTACGATACCATCATATCCCATTCTTCCTCTGAGTATATCAGTTATCATTATATCTGAAACTGATGCAGGCGTATCATGACCTGTTATTCCGGGTGCTGAAATGTGTGAAACCATAATAAAGTTTGCACCATCATCAATGGCCTCCTGGAAAGGAACCAGCTCGGAAGCACTGAGCTCATCAACTGATTTGTTTGTAAATGCGGCTCCGAGATGTGTATCTCCTGCCGTTGCCCCATGTCCCGGGAAATGTTTGAATACTGCTTCAAGTCCCTCAGATCTAAGCCCGTCAGCCATAGCAACTGACATATCCGAAACCTTACTACTGTCATCTCCGAAGGAACGTCTCTTAACTATGGAATTATCAGGATTGGTCAAAACATCCGCAACTGGAGCAAAATCAACATTAAATCCTAGCTCTGACAGATATGTACCTATGGTAACTCCTGCCTGTCTGGCATCTTCTGTTGTTCCTGTCGCACCGATATCAGCCATGTCTCCGACATCGCTTACATCAAATCTTCCACTTCCTGCAACTCTGGCTACTGTTCCGCCTTCCTCATCCACGCAGAGGAACATCGGAAGACCTATTCTTTCTTCACTGAATTTGTTTGTATTGGACAGCATCTCCTGGACCTGTGTTTTATCCTGAAGATTATCTCCCATGTATATAACTCCACCTACCGGTGTTTTTTCTATAGCTTTTTTGGTTGCATCTCCGGCAAGAGTAACGCCATCACTATTTGTAAGCATTTCCGGTGTCAGGATAAAGAGCTGAGCAACCTTTTCTTCAACAGTCATAGAATTCACAAACTCTGTGACCTCATCCACCTCTTCCTCAGACTGCATATCGCTGATAACCAGCTCCTGCTCCGGAGCATCTGTTTCCGTCGCTACATCATCCGGATAGATATAGTCAACATCTCCGTAAACATTCAGACCCTCCGTCTCTATGACACCATCTGTACGGTTTACACCTGCTGCTTCTATGTTAGAAGGGATTTTTTCAATTTTTTTCACTTCTCCTGCCTTTCCGCTGCCTATGGTCACACTTAATATAAGCATGAATGTAGCTGCAATAGTAAGCAGTTTTTTTCTAAATGTGCTCTTCACTTTTTATCTCTCTGTTTTTATAATTTTTACGGATAATTGGTTTACAGAACATAATCGGAACTATTGTAACATTAAAAATAAGAAAAAGCCACTATATTTTGTGGCTTTTTTAATAATATTTCCTAATTTTTTACAAATATAGAGCATAAAAGTGATATAAACTGCAGAATTTTAGGAATTTATGTAAACTGTTTGGTTTCCCATAATCTTTTAAAGGTGTTTTTTTATAAATGTCCCTCCTCGGCATTTCTCCTGAGTATTCTTTTCTCCTCATCAGAAATACCGGTTGTTTCTTTCAAAAATTCAAATTCTCTGACCACATTTGTATCGGAAACAGTCATATTATCTGAATTAACAGTAACCTTCATATCGTGCAGAAGGAACAGTCTCAGTGGGTATTTTGACATATCCTGTACCGCTCCTGTCTGAAGGTTGCTTGTCGGGCACATTTCTATTACCGTGTGCCTTTTAGCCAGCTCCTGCATCAGATATTCATCCTCCTGGGCTGCTATGCCATGTCCTATTCTGGTTGCTCCCATTTCAAGAGCTTCCCAGACGCTTTCCGGTCCGGCAGCCTCACCTGCGTGTATGGTAAAGGGGATGTGATATTTTCTGGCAAGTCCAAAAAAATCTCTGTATTCATCTGTTGGATACAGCCCCTCTGCCCCGGCCAGGTCAAGTCCGGCAATAAGAGAATTACCCTCGCTCATGAGATGTCTTGCAACCTCAACCGTTTCCATATTCATTTCATACAGCCTCTGATCCTTCGCGCTTCCCCGCATGAGGCATAATATAAATCTGATATGAGGATACTCAGGCCGCCTGTCAAGTCCCATATCCACCCCGGTCATATTCTCATACGTCATCATTTTTTTTGTAAGCAGCGAGTCCCGGTCATCTCCACTAAAATCAAGTCTTCTCTGATAGCCCTCTAAAACCGCTTCTACTGCCTTGAGCTGCGTAAGCCCTCTTGCCGTATGAAGCTGCGGCGCAAATCTTATTTCTGCATAATCTACATCCAGCTTCTTCAGATTTTTTGCTATATCCATAACTGCATAGCTGAGATTTTCCTCTGTCTGAAGAAGAGAAAGTGGCAGATCAAACTTTTTAAGATACTCATTCAGGCTTCTTTTCTCTGAAATGTTCCTGATACCATTTCCATATCCTGACGCACTTACCGAGCCTACGGATAGCAGAGACCATAAATCACTGTCCTCATATGGCAGATCTATTTCTGCCACCTCATCCATCCAGGCCAGAAACTTAACAGCCTCCGATGATAATGAACCATCCAGATGCAGATGTAAATCTGTATATCCCATGTATTTCCCCCTCTTCCTCTGGCTTTAATCCGGGTCCTTCCTCTGGCTATTTAGTCGGATCTTTGTGGGTAAATGCCCCATTATGATTCCTTAGAAAATAAAGCAGCGAAATAAAAGATGTTTTGTATAAAACAAATTCCTTCGTTTTAAGCATATCCAGGATTTCTTCCTCGGTTGCCCACCTGACCTGCTCAACCTCTGTTGTCTGAAGCTGCAGCTTATCTATATCCACATCAAGATTAACTGTATATATATCATTGAAGCCGCCATCAAAATAAATAGTCATGGCAGGTCTTATTCCCTCAAGAGAATAATCTATTCCTACTTCCTCCAGCAGTTCCCTTGATGCAGCCTGCTGACTCGTATCTCCCGCCATTGCACTTCCTCCGGCTGTTATATCCCACATACCGGCCCAGCCTTTCTTGAAGGGCTGCCTCTTCTGTATAAGCATTCTTCCATCACTTCCGAATACACATACATGAACTACAAGACGATAATAACCTTCCGGTACCTTATTTCCCCTCTCCAGTACCTTTCCGGTTTTGTTTCTGTTTACATCATATAAATCAAAACACTCCATATTCAGCCCCCTCATACTTCATCAGAATTATTATCTTGTTACACTTATGTCTCATTATAACTCAAATTCACGATATATAAAAACATAAAAAGCAGGATGACAAAAAATAGTCAAAAGTCAGAAAATTTATTCTTTCTTTTGACTCAGATTGTTTATACAATAATCATGATAGTGTATAGGTCATGCCTATGTCACTTTGTTAACCATCTACAAGATATGGAGGTATTGAAATGAGTATTGATTTAAGTAAAATGCCGAAACTGGGGTTTGGTCTTATGCGCCTTCCTGAGAAGGATGGAGAGATCGACATAGAACATGTAAAAAAAATGGTAGATAAATATATGCAGATGGATATGAATTATTTTGATACTGCATATGTATATCACGGTGGAAAGTCAGAGGTGGCTGCCCGCGAAGCTCTGGTAAAGAGATATCCGAGAGACAGCTTTATGATAGCTACAAAACTTCCTGCCTGGGAAATAAAACAGGCAAGTGATGTGGACAGAATATTTAATGAACAGTGTGAACGTGCAGGTGTTGATTATTTTGATCTCTACCTTCTGCATTCTGTTGAGGATGGATCAAATTATGATACCTATGAAAAATATGACTGCTTTAACTGGGGAATGAAAATGAAGGAAGAAGGCCGTATCCGCCATCTGGGCTTCTCTTATCATGGTAGTCCGGAGCTTCTGGTGCAGATACTTGATAAGCATCCTGAAATTGAATTTGTTCAGATACAGCTGAATTATCTGGACAGGTCAAATCCGGTTGTAAGATCTGAAGAGTTATATAACATTTTACATGAGAGAAACATTCCGATTATTGTTATGGAACCTATAAGAGGAGGAATGCTGGCAAATCTTGCTCCTGAACTTGAAGAAAAGATGAAAACGGCACGTCCTGATAAATCCATCGCATCCTGGGCGCTCAGATTTGTAGGTACTCTTCCGGGCGTAATGACTATTCTCTCAGGTATGTCTAATGAAGAACAGATGGATGATAACATCAGTACCTTTACTGATTTTGAACCACTTTCTTCTGAAGAAATGAAAATAGTAGATGAAGTTACTGATGAGATACTCCGGATTCCTCAGATCGGATGTACAGCTTGTAAGTACTGTACACCGGGATGTCCGATGAAGATCAGTATTCCGGATGTATTCAGAACTATTAATACACTTCGAAGATATCCCGATGACTGGAGATCCAAAAACTTCTATTCAGGAGTTGTATCCAGAGGCGGAAGGGCATCGGACTGCATAGGCTGCGGACAGTGTGAGGGAGTATGTCCGCAGCACCTTCCGATCATTGAACTGATGAAAGAAGCGGCTGATATACTCGATTGAAAATAACAAGGAGAATAACTTTATGAGATTAGGAACTTCATCACCTCTTACGCATACTTCTGCTAAACAATGGGCCGAGCAGCAGGTAAGCCTCGGATGTAAAACGGTTGTCTTCCCTGTTCAAAGCAATGAACCCATAGGAAAGATCAACAGCTACAAAAATGCAGCTGAAGAATATGGACTTTCAATAGCAGAAGTCGGAATATGGAGAAATGCGCTTTCTCCGGACCTGAACCAGAGAAAAACCGATATGGATTATTGTATCGAGCAGCTTCGTCTGGCAGATTATCTGGGAGCCCGCTGTGCCGTAAATGTAGCAGGTGCATTTGGCCCCAGATGGGACGGGCATTATAAAGCAAATTTCTCAAAAGAGGCAAGATGCGAAACTATCAAAATGGTTCGCGAGATTATAGACAGGGCAAATGTAAAAAACACATTCTTTACACTTGAACCGATGCCATGGATGATCCCCACAGGACCTAAAGATTATCTAAAATTGATTGAGGAAGTCGACCGTGACAGATTTGCCGTTCATATGGATATTATCAATATGACAAACTCCATGGAGAGATATTTTCAGGCAGAAGAATTCATAGATGAATGCGCCGAGCTGTTAGGTGACCGTATAAGAAGCTGTCATATCAAGGATGTTCATTTAAAAGAAGAATATACCTTCCAGCTGCAGGAATGTGCTCCGGGATGTGGCGAATATCCTCTGGGCTACTATATGTCTAAAATGAATGAAATAGATAGTGAGATGCCAATTATTCTTGAACACCTGAACACTGATGACGAGTATAAAAAGTATCTGAAATATATTCAGGATCTGACATGATTCAAAGCAAGGAGTGATTTAAATGGATTATAAAAGAATATCGGATGCCAACGAAATAACCGCGCGCTATATGGACAGCATACTTATCAAGGAAAGACTTATAGATTCTGTAGTAGCGGATACTAAATTATCATTTCTGAATGAAACCTTTGATATGCCTGTTATGATGCCTGCATTTTCTCATCTGGGATGCTTCAATGGACGTGAAAAGACAGGACTTGAAGAATACTCCATGGCAGCAAAGGATCTTAATATACTTAATTTCGTAGGCATGATGGAGAATAGTGACTTCGACCGTATCATTGCCACCGGTTCAAAGACAGTCCGAATCGTAAAACCTTATGCTGATAACGCCAAGGTCAGAGATCAGATGCAATACGCAGAGGAGAAGGGTGCCTTCGGAATCGGTATGGATATAGACCATATTTTCGGTCCTGAAGGTGAGGACCTGGTAGTAGGCGAAAAGATGGCCGTTCAAACCACTGAAATGTTAAAGTCCTATGTTGAATCAACCAGACTTCCATTTTTTGTAAAAGGTGTACTAAGTGCTGAGGACGCAGTCAAATGTGCTGATATCGGGGCAAAAGCCATAATAGTAAGTCACCATCACGGAAGACTTCCTTATGCTGTACCTCCGATGATGATTCTTCCTGAAATTAAGGAAGCTCTGTCCGGACGTGATGTTAAAATAATAGTAGACTGCGGTATCTCAAGCGGAGCCGACGTTTTCAAAGCTCTTGCCCTCGGAGCAGACGCTGCGGCCGTTGGAAGATCCATGCTTCCTTCACTGGAAAAAGAAGGAACTGCGGGAGTCCTTGATTTCATTAAGGACGTTCAGAAGGAGCTTAGATTTATCATGAGCTGTACAGGATATGCAAAAACCTCCGATATAGATGATATTTGCATTAAAAAGCTTTTATGAAAGTTCTTGCATGATAAGTTAATATATGTTAACATCTGTTAATGGATACAAAAATATTTTAACAAGTGTTATAAATAATTATTTGTAATTATATATTCTTATTATTCGGGAGGTATAAAATTGGCAATGGAAATTCACCAGTCTGCAGAGGATTATCTGGAGGCCATACTAATGATCAAAGAAAAGAAGGGATATGTTCGTTCTATAGACGTAGCAAACCAGCTTTCAGTTTCAAAGCCCAGTGTCAGCTATGCCACCAAAAGACTTCGCGAGAACGGATATATAACATTTAATGAGGATGGTATGATTTCTCTTACAGAGACGGGAATGACAATTGCCTCAAAGATATACAAAAGACATAAGGTTCTTACCGATATATTCAAAGCTCTCGGTGTTGATGATAAAATAGCTGCCGAAGACGCATGTAAGATAGAACACGATCTTGAACCGGAGACCTTCGATGCCATCTGCAAATATGCAGAGGAACATGGTCTCACAACAAATCTGTAAATACAAAAAGATGACAGAAGCGAACCAGGTTCACTTCTGTCATCTTTTTTATGTAAACCGATATTCTATGCACTGAGTCCGGTGTAGAGCTGATAATACTTACCTTTCTGCTCCAGCAGTTCGTCGTGGGTTCCGCGTTCGATAACACGGCCATGTTCAAGTACAAGTATACAGTCGCTGTTTTTTACTGTGGAAAGCCTGTGGGCTATGACAAATGTAGTCCTTCCGCTCATCAGCTTATCCATTCCCTCCTGAACCTCACGTTCCGTTCTTGTATCTATGGATGAGGTTGCTTCATCAAGTATAAGTGCCGGTGGATCGGCAACGGCTGCTCTCGCTATGGCAAGCAGCTGACGCTGGCCCTGACTTAAGTTTCCGCCATCACCTGTAAGCATGGTATTGTAGCCTTCCGGAAGCTGTCTTATGAAATGATCCGCATTTGCAAGCTTTGCAGCTGCTATACATTCCTCATCTGTCGCATCAAGTCTTCCATAACGGATATTCTCCATAACTGTATTTGTAAAAAGATGCGTATCCTGAAGAACAAGACCAAGAGATCTTCTCAGATCTCCTTTTTTTATCTTATTGATATTGATGTTATCAAATCTTATCTTTCCGTCCTGTATATCATAGAACCTGTTTATCAGATTGGTAATGGTTGTTTTACCTGCTCCGGTTGAACCAACAAAAGCTATCTTCTGTCCGGGCTTAGCATCCAGTGAGATATTATGCAGTACCATCTTGTCCGGGACATATCCGAAGTCGACATCATCCATGAAAATAGCTCCCTCAAGGCGCTTATAATCTATTGATCCATCTGCCTGATGCTGATGCTTCCAAGCCCAGATACCGGTTCTTTCCTTAGTCTCGATCAGATTTCCGTTTTCGTCCTCTTTTACATTTACCAGAGATACATAACCATCATCCGTTTCAGATGGCTCGTCAAGAAGCCTGAATACCCTGTCCGCTCCGGCAAGTGCCATGATAATAGAATTAAACTGCATGGACACCTGATTTATAGGCATATTAAAGCTCTTGTTAAATGTAAGGAATGATACCAGTCCTCCGACAGTAAGAGGTGCAAGACCTGCAAATCCCGCTCCCTTGATTCCAAATTCCGAAAGCACCAAAAGAGCTCCGATAACCGTACATACAACATAGCTGAGATTACCCAGCTGAGCCATAGCAGGCATAAGTATATTTGCGTATTTATTTGCATTATAAGCACTGTCATACAGCTGATCATTCAGCTCGTTGAATTTTCGTATGCTTTCTTCTTCATGACAGAAAACCTTGATAACCTTCTGACCGGTTATCATTTCCTCAATATATCCGTTTTCTATACCAAGATCTCGCTGCTGTGCCATAAAATAGCTTCCACTCTGCTTTGATATCTTCATAGTGACACTCAGCATGAAACCGACCATAATAAATGAAACTATGGTAAGAGGTATATTTCGGATGACCATACAAACAACTACACCTATCAGCGTAAGTGCACTGGAATAAAGCTGAGGTATACTCTGACTGATAACCTGCCTTAAGGTATCCACATCGTTTGTATAGATAGACATGATATCGCCATGGGTATGTGTATCAAAATAGCTTATAGGAAGTGTCTGCATATGATCAAACAGGCTGTCACGGATACGCCGGAGAGTTCCCTGGGATACATTTACCATGATTCTGTTATACGCATATGTGGAGATTACTCCTATACCGTAAAATGTAGCCGTCTTAAGAATAGCTTTGAGAAGCGGCCCGAAATCGCCGCTGTGATCTCTGATCATAGGATTGATATATTCGTCGATCAGAGTCTTCATGAACATAGTTCCCTGAAGATTTGCCAGCACACTAACTAATATGAATATGAATACAAGAACAAGCTGTATACCATAATATTTAAAAAGATAAGACATCAGGCGTTTAAATATCTTGCCCGGGTCCTTTACCGTAGGCTTCATGCCACGTGGTGTTCTTGCCATAGTTGTTCCTTTCCAGAATCCTTTTTAATCATCAAAGTCCTTAGATCCACCCTGCTGGGATTCAAATACATCGCGGTAGATATCATTTGTTTTAAGAAGCTCTTCATGACTTCCAAAACCATTTATCCTGCCGCCATCCATTACAATTATCTTATCAGCATCCATAACACTGGATATTCTTTGAGCAATTATTATCTTTGTAGTATCCGGAATATACTCCCGGAAGGATTTTCTTATCCTTGCATCTGTAGCTGTATCAACGGCACTGGTGGAGTCATCCAGAATAAGTATCTTTGGTTCCTTAAGAAGTGCTCTGGCTATACAGATTCGCTGTTTCTGACCACCGGAAACATTTGATCCGCCCTGCTCCAGCTTTGTGTTATATTTCTCAGGAAAGCCCTCTATAAAATCATCTGCACACGCAAGACGACAAGCCTCCCTGCACTCCTCTTCTGTAGCATCCTCCTTGCCCCATCTCAGATTATCAAGAATAGATCCGGAGAAGAGTACATTTTTCTGAAGGACAACTGCAACATTATTACGAAGAGTTTCAAGATCGTAGCTTCTGACATCCTTTCCACCAACTTTTACGGCACCACTCTGGACGTCGTAGAGACGGCTTATAAGGTTGATAAGACTCGTCTTTGAGCTGCCTGTAGCTCCGACGATTCCTATAGTTTCACCTGAATCAATATGAAGATTTATATCCTCCAGAACAGGTTTTTCAGAAGTATCATTGTATCTGAATATTACATCCTCAAAATCTATGCTTCCGTCCGGAATGTCCTTATCAGGATCTTCGGGATTCACAAGATTACTCTTCTCCTCAAGGACCTCAGCTATACGCTTTCCACTTGCGGTAGACATAGTGATCATGATAACAACCATTGAAAGCATCATAAGACTCATAAGAATCTGCATGCAGTATGCAAGCAGTGTAGAAAGATCACCTGTAGTAAGCGCACCCGGCTGACCGAATTCTTTTACTATAAGCTTTGCGCTTGTCCAGCTGACCATAAGTATGCAGAAATAAATGGTAGACTGCATTATTGGCATAACAAATGCCATCAGGCTCTCTGCCTTTACAAACAGCTTATAAATCATTCCGCTGGCTCTTCCGAAACGTTCTATTTCATAATCCTCACGGACAAAGCCTTTGACAACTCGAATAGAGGTTACATTTTCCTGAACGCTCTCATTCATTTCGTCGTACTTCGGGAATGCCGCTGAAAAGTACTTAGTCACTCTGCCCATCAGAACCACTGCGACCAGTGATAAAAATATAACTGCATAGAGATATATCATAGCCACTTTCGGGCTGATCCAGAAGGCTGCAACCATAGCAAATATAAGATTCATCGGTGCTCTTGCGAACATTCTGAGAATCATCTGATAAGCATTCTGTATATTTGTAACATCAGTAGTCATTCTTGTGACAAGACTTGCTGACGAGAATTTATCGATATTGGAAAATGAGAAGCTCTGAATATTCTTATACATATCGCGGCGGATATTTCTTGCAAGTCCGGCGGATGCCTTTGCACCGTACTTACCGCCCATGATACCTACAAACAGTGAACCCAGCGCAAGAAGAACCATGATGAAGCCATATAGCATAATATGCTTCATATCTATAGTTTCTCCTGCGGATATGTCAATGATCTTACCCATTACTATAGGTATGATGGTCTCAAATATAACCTCGAGAATCATAAAAATAGGCGTGGCAACAGATGCTAAAACAAATTCCTGTACCTCTGAAATTATAACTTTTATTACTTTCAATATATAACCTCTTTTATTGATATTAGTTTTACAGTACGTAGTTTAGCACGCTTTTAATCTTTTTACAATCAAAAGGCAAAGGCACTTTTGACACTTGTAATAAAGTATTATATAATTAATGACGTTCTGAGCAAAAGGGCATTAGTCCTGAGTTAAAGAATCTTTATAATCGATAGAGGAGAATTAATATGATTGAATTTAAAGTAGGTATCCTCGGCGCAGGACATATTGCAGGAGTCATCGCCGATACGCTTAATAAACTTGACGGATTTACGCCCTATGCTATAGCATCTCGTGATATGGACAAGGCTGTAGCCTTCGGAACTGAGCATAATATCAAAGTCTGCTATGGTTCTTATGATGAGCTGATTGCTGATCCTGAAGTAGAGCTTGTTTATATTGCTACAGTTAATTCCACCCATGCAGAGCTTGCAAAAAAATGTATAGAAGCCGGAAAGCCTTCTCTTGTAGAGAAACCATTTTCCTACAATGCTGTAACTGCCGCTGAGGTTCTGAAGCTTGCAGAGGAAAAAAATGTTTTCTGCGGTGAAGCCATGTGGCTCAGATATACGCACATGATGAACCTGACTCTGGATCTTATAAGAAAAGGAATCATAGGAGATATAAGAACAGTAGTTGCTAGTCTCGGCTATAATCTTAGAGACAGTGAACGTATCAAGAGTATAGAAACAGCAGGCGGCGCACTTCTTGATCTTGGTATATATCCTCTTACAATGGCATTTATGCTTATAGGCGCACCGCCTACATCAGTTGCTTCCAACTACGTGAAGCTCAATACCGGAGTAGACGCTTATTCTACTATTCAGATGAGCTTTCCGAATGGAAAATTTGCAACAGTTATCAGCTCTATGCTTGGCGTCCTTGATAACAAATGTACTGTATACGGAACCGGCGGCCGAATAGAAATCGAAGGTGTTACCTGCCCACAGCGTGTAAGAGTATTTGCACCTGACGGAAAACAGGTTCAGGAATTAAATCCTACAGATAAATTCATAAACGGTTACGAATATGAATTCCTTGCAGCACGCGAAGCTATAATCGTCGGAAGACTTGAAACTCCTCAGAACACCAGAGGTCATATCATGGCTCTGTATTCATTTACCGATACACTTCGTAAGACCTGGGAAATGATATATCCTCTTCCGGGAGAAGATACCGTGGCAGCTAAACGCCCTGATGTAAAGAAAGTATAATAGGTTAACATAAAAAAGATGACAACAGTGAACCTGGTTCACTGTTGTCATCTTTTTTATATTCTATTGATTCCTTAGAAGCGCGATCAGATCCGCAGCCTCCATCTGTCCAGGTGCACTTTCCTGTCCCACCGTTGCAAAGGTAAGACACGCTCCGGTCTCTTTACATTTGAATCTGGACTTAACTCCCTTTTCACCCATTGAAATCAGAACAACCGGTTTGAAGCATTCTGATACCATTCTTTTGTTCAGATCCATCATACGTCTGGTATCAAATTCATTTTTAGGAGTAACTGCTATCTTGAGAATATCTCCTCCGAGTATTTCCATATCACGAAGCTTCTCTATCAGATCCTCATCATGGGGTGTATGTCTCGTGTCGTGATAAGACATGAGTACTTTTACCCCCTGTGAATGAGCGCCGGTTGTTGCTCTTGCTATCTTATAATTTCCACAGGTAACTTCGATATCTACTATATCAATAAGCCCGGAACCGATAGCTGCTCTCATAACAGGCTCCAGATTGCCTCCGACTCTGTCATGTCTCAGCTCCCCGCCCTGCTCCTCACTTCTGAATGTGAAAAGAAGCAGCCTGTCGATAAATATCTCCCGGATCTTTTTAAGTATTTCCAGAAGCTTGTCAGTATTACCAAGCTGTTCATAGAAATCAGCTCTCCATTCTATCACAGCAATCTTAAGCTCCGGGTTATCCTTATACTTAGCATCGAGTCTGTTAATCTCACTTCTTATTAAGTTTGCATGATTTAAGATTTCATCTTCGGTTCTTCCAATAAGAGGCACGCAAATCCTCGGTGTGCCATTTCCGAAGGTAAAATCCCCGACTCTCAGTTCGTTCATACCTTACTCCATAATAAAACATAAAGCTATTAGGTCAATTTTACTATAAGACCAGTAATAACTGCAAAAACTATTTCACAAACAGAAAAGAAAATAACTATCTTCGGTATCTTCCATCCCCTGTTCTTTCTCAGCTCATCATGAAAAGGAAATCTTATTTTACTTAAAAACGGTTTTTTTGTAACACGCATAACCGCAAGCTTAAGAAGTCCCAGTCCACCATCAAACAAAAATACAAATGAAAGCAGAATAAAGCTAAATGGATGTCCTGACTTCATGCATAAAAGAGCAAGCATATAACCTATCGTTCTGGATCCTGCATCACCCATAAGCACTGTGCTTGGATTCCAGTTAAATGCCAGATATGCCACGAGAGCAAACGCAAGTATTATAGCCACTCCCGAATATTCATTCAGACTTTTTCTGAATATAAATGCAATGGCGAGCAGCTCAATTAATGATACTGTTCCGGCAAGTCCATCGACACCGTCCGAACAGTTTGTTACATTTATTGATCCCCATATAAGCATAACTGCCAGAATCGCATAAAGTACAAGTGGAATATGACTGTCAGAACCGAAAAATGTTATATCCGACGAATTAAAAACGAGAAATACCACCACGGTCAGAACAGCCAGCCCCAGATCCATCATTCCCTTGATCAGCTCACCCCATGGGCTTCTGGATGCATCATCCAGATAACCTGTGAGCATCATCAGACCCGCCAGACATATGTATAGCATAAGCTCTACTGAAAACTGAACAAACAGCAGAGTCAGTACCAGAAATATACAAACAAATACCAGTCCGACTCCGGTAAACTTACCGCTGGAGCTTTCATTTACAGCAACTTTATTACCCTTTGCATCTATTACAAATTTACCCCCGTCTCTGGGAAGAAACTTAAAAGGTTTTGCCATACACATATATGTTAAACCAAAGCATATGGCTGATGCAATAATAATTATTATATTATCGGGAAACTTATTACTTAATATATTATACAACATAAGTTTTTGCCTCTTCCTCGCCATTTATAACGCGAAGAGCACCCTCTGCGAGAGCCAGCAGTTCATCCTCACCCGGATATACAGTGACTGGAGCTATAAAACTCACTCTTTCCTTAATATCATTTGTCACCTGCTCACCATAAGCTATGCCACCGGTAAGAATTATCTGATCTACTTTACCTTTAAGCACTGCTGCCATGGCTCCGATGTCCTTAGATACCTGATAAACAAATGCGTCAAAAACAAGCTTTGCTTTTTCCTCTGTAAGGCTTCTCTTGTAAACCTCACGAGCATCATTAGTTTCAAGGTATGCATTAAAACCACCGTTACCAATGAGCTTTTTCTTCATCTCGGCCTGAGTATATCTGCCTGAGAAGCACATATCAACAAGTGCTCCGGGAGGAACTGCGCCTGCTCTTTCAGGTGAAAATGCACCATCACCGGAAAGTGCATTAAACACATCTATAACTCTTCCACCGGTATGAGCACCGACAGAAACTCCGCCGCCCATATGAACTACTATTAAATTCAGATCCTCATATGCCTTTCCGATTTCCTTTGCGTATCTCTTTGCAACGGCCTTCTGATTAAGCGCATGGAATATGGAAACTCTCGGAAGTTCAGGAACTCCGGACAGTCTTGCGACATCCTCCAGCTCATCCACAACTACCGGATCAACTATATAAGACTTAACACCTATTTCATCTGCTATGGATTTAGCAAGAATTCCACCAAGGTTTGAAGCATGCTCACCGCCTACCGCATTTTTCAGATCTTCAATAAGAGTATCTGTTACCTCATATGTACCACTTGGTATCGGTCTGAGAAGCCCGCCTCGTCCGACAATAACATCGAAGGACTTAACATCAACACCGTTGCTCTCAAGAAATCCAAGTATCATTTCCTTACGAAAATCTATCTGATCAACTATTTTGTCAAACTGAGCTATCTCCTCAGTTGTATGTCTCAGAGTCTCCTCGGATACGAGATTAGTATCCTCAAATATTCCCAGCTTTGTAGAAGTTGAACCGGGATTTATAATTAATGATTTTATCATAGTTTTCTCCTCTATTTACTCTTCAGTGAATCGGCAACCAAAGCTCCAAGTGCAAGAGAATTAACCTTTACCTCGAAGCTGTCTGCACGTGATGTAAGAATAACCGGAGCCTTAGTACCTGTGATAAGATTTCCGTTTCTTGATTTTGTAAAATGTACCATTCCCTTATACAGTATATTACCTGCATGTATATCAGGGCACAGAAGTATATCTGCATCACCGACTATCTTTCTTCCTGTAGCACCCTTATGCTCTGCTGCTTCAGGGCATGTGGCAAGATCAAGTGACAGAGGTCCGTCAACTATACAGCCCTCTATCTCTCCTCTTTCATTCATTTTAGTAAGCTCATCAGCTTCAACTGTAACAGGCATTTTCGGATTTACAACCTCAACAGCAGCAAGAGGTGCTACCTTAGGATTGTTGATTCCGCAAGCCTCACAGATGGCAACAGTGTTTCGAATGATATTTGCCTTGTCCTCGAGCGTGGGGTATGGAACAAATGCAACATCTGTAAGGAAGAGAAGATGATCTACGCCTTCCATTTCAAATACACATACATGTGACAGAGGACGTCCTGTTCTGAGACCGACCTCCTTATCAAGAACACTTCTGAGAAAGTCCTTTGTATCAATAAGTCCCTTCATATACATATCGGCCTTACCACTTGATACAAGACTGACAGCCTCGCGTGCTGCCTCAACAGGATCCTTGATATCAACTACTTCATAATCACTGAGATTCATTCCTATCTCTGTAGCAATCTCGCTGATCTTATCAGCATCACCTACAAGAATCGAATCTGCAATACTTCTTTCCTTTGCAGCCTTAACTGCAAGAAGTACTTCATTGTCCTGTGCAACTGCAACAGAAACCTTTTTCTTCTCAACCTGAGAAAGCTTTTTCAGTAAATCATCAAAATTCTTACTCATCTTATTTTTTTCCTCCTGAAAGTTAACCACCCTTAAATGTACCATATCATATAGCTTTTTTCAACATGCAAAAAGATGACACTTGAATCAAAAAGATGACACTTTGAATCAGGTTCAAAGTGTCACTTTTTTTAACTATTTAGCATCCTTTTTATCTACTATAAGCTGTAAAACAACTGGTGCTGATGCAAGAATAATTGCCAGAATAGCAATCATCTTATCAGGACTCTGCTTACGAAGTGCTTTTGTGTAAGCAGCCTTTATATCCTTACGTTCTCTTTTCTCGGCTTTTTTAGCAGCCTTCTTCGCCTTCTTTGCAGCCTTTTTTAATTCCTTTTTAGTAATGCTTACAGCTGATTTTGCCTTTGTAACACCATTCTTTTCCATATTTCATACCTCTTTCAGACCCACAAATGTGACAGATAGCTGAGAAGCGCTGCAATCAGTATAAAGCCCAGCAGTGGCAGTGTTCCTATCAAAGTTTCCTTTATACCCTTCTTATGAACTCTGTCATTTCCAATAAATCTATGAACTCCATCCTTTTCTATCAGCTCAACTTCTTCTCCCTTTTCATATATACAGAACATAGGGCTTTGCTTTGCATATACTGTGTTGCCGTTATCAGTTTTAATAGTTAATTCAATTACAGTTCTATGAGTAAGCTCGTCCTGTATCTTTTCAACCGACTTAATTCTTCCCTTTACTACATTCCATCCCTTAAGCTTTTTCTTCTTTCTATGTGCACTTCCGGCAGATGAAAAGAAAAGCTCAACCAGAAATATAATAATAAAAATAACTGCTATTATGTTTTTTACCATATATTATTTCCTCTTTTAGAGTTCTTACAATGATTAATCATACCAAAAAGCTTTCGAAAACTCAATAATAAAACCCCCAGACATAAGTCTGGGGGAATATAGCTTTATCCAAAAGGTGACAGTTTGAACCTGGTTCGGGTGTCATCTTTTTTGATTATCTTAGAGCTGTGGGCCTGCTGCAACGAGTGCCTTACCAGCATCGTTTGTCTCATACTTCTTGAAGTTCTTTACGAATCTCTCAGCAAGATCCTTAGCCTTAGCTTCCCACTCTGATGCATCTGCGTATGTATCGCGAGGATCAAGGATTGCAGGATCAACACCAGGAAGTGATGTAGGAACTTCGAAATCGAAGAATGGGATCTTCTTTGTCTCTGCCTTGTTTACATCTCCGTTAAGGATTGCATCGATGATTCCACGAGTATCCTTGATTGAGATTCTCTTACCTGTTCCGTTCCATCCTGTATTTACGAGGTAAGCCTTAGCTCCGCTCTTCTGCATCTTCTTAACGAGCTCTTCACCATACTTTGTAGGATGAAGCTCAAGGAATGCCTGACCAAAGCAAGCTGAGAATGTAGGTGTTGGCTCTGTGATTCCTCTCTCTGTACCAGCAAGCTTAGCAGTAAATCCTGAAAGGAAGTAATACTGTGTCTGCTCTGGTGTAAGGATTGAAACTGGAGGAAGTACTCCGAATGCATCAGCTGAAAGGAAGATAACGTTCTCAGCATCTGGTCCTGAAGACTTTCCATTAACCTTAAGAGCGATATTCTCGATGTGATCGATAGGATATGATACACGAGTATTCTCTGTAACTGACTTATCAGCAAAATCAATCTTACCCTCTGCATCTACTGTTACGTTCTCAAGAAGAGCATCTCTCTTGATAGCATTGTAGATATCTGGCTCTGACTCTTTATCAAGGTTGATAACCTTAGCATAGCAACCACCCTCGAAGTTGAATACACCGTTGTCATCCCAACCGTGCTCATCATCTCCGATAAGAAGTCTCTTTGGATCAGTTGAAAGTGTTGTCTTACCTGTTCCTGAAAGACCGAAGAAGATTGCTGTGTTCTTTCCGTCCATATCTGTGTTAGCTGAGCAGTGCATTGCTGCAATACCCTTAAGTGGAAGATAGTAGTTCATCATTGAGAAGATACCCTTCTTCATCTCTCCACCATACCATGTATTGATGATAACCTGCTCACGGCTTGTGATGTTAAATGCAACTGCTGTCTCTGAGTTAAGGCCGAGCTCCTTGTAGTTCTCTACCTTAGCCTTTGAAGCATTGTATACTACGAAATCAGGCTCATAAGTCTCAAGCTCCTCAGCTGTTGGCTGGATGAACATGTTCTTGATGAAATGTGCCTGCCAAGCAACCTCAACGATGAAACGAACAGCCATTCTTGTGTCCTCATTAGCACCGCAGAAAGCATCTACTACGAAAAGCTTCTTATTGCAAAGCTCTTTCTTAGCAAGATCCTTAAGTGTCTCCCAAACTTCCTGTGTCATAGGATGGTTATCGTTTGGATAACCCTCTGTTGTCCACCATACAGTATCCTTTGAATTCTCATCCATAACGATGTACTTATCCTTAGGTGAACGTCCTGTGTAGATACCTGTCATAACATTAACTGCCTTAAGCTCTGTCTCTACACCTTTGTCAAATCCCTCAAGTGAAGGATCCATCTCATATTTATACAGATCCTCAAATGATGGATTGTGGATAATTTCTGTTGTGCCTGTGATGCCATACTTTGTTAAATCAACATTTGCCATTTTATTTTCCTCCTAATTAATTTTCTTTTATTATGTGATTTTCAAAATTTATTTGATTTCATATACCATACATAATAAGGGCATCGACGAAAGTTAATATAAACTAACGCCAACGCCCTTTAGTATAAATATTTGCTTAAAATAAGTCAAGAGAGTATTACATTTTTATTTGTTTTCTTCTATATATTTATCTACCACGGTTCTGAGTTCCTTGTACTGGCATGGACCGGCAGTCAGAATAGCCTTATGATACTCCTTCTCATCGAATTTGCTTCCCAGCTCCTGCTCCGCATAGTTACGAAGCTCCTCCATCTCATAATAACCTGTGGTATAGCTGAGATATAGTCCCGGATCTCCGATAACTACACCCATTATTTCCTCGGCACCATCTGAGCTGTAACCACTGGTTTCAAGATATTTCTTTACATCGTCCAGATTCCAGCCTTCGAAATTAACTCCAAGATCTATTCGACCATATAACAGATAACCAAGATCTTCATTAATCTTATATAGCTGGGCATATTGCTGAGCATACTCAGACCCTCCGAAATCACATTTGGATAAGGTTTTATAGCTGGCGTATACTGCCCATCCCTCCATATAGCCAAGATTTCCCTGAATAGCTCTTATTGGCTTCGGATTTGTAGACTGAAAAAATGTATTCTGATACATATGTCCCGGACACCCCTCATGGCTAAGTGTTGTCCACATACCATCCGTATGAGCACCATTAACATATATCAGATTGTTTTCTTTATCATCGATAGGCGGAGACATATAGTATGCTAGTACCTGATCCATGATTTTTTCCATATGCTTATCAAGGTAATTAGCCTTGTACGGAATGCTTGAAAGCTCCGGATATTCATCCATTACATTTTCCATAAAATAATCAAGCAGCTCTGTAGCACTCATCTTGTCATAATCTGACTGAAGCGTATTATAATTATCTGTAAAAGATTTATATGCGTCAGGATTTGCATAGTATACTGCTGACAGCTGCAGTACAAGATTCTGCTGTCGGGACTCCATAACCGTTATTTCTTCATTACAGGTCTTTGATGATCCTGAATAAAAAGGAAATAAATACCCCGAATAATAGTCTCTTCCTCCTTCATAATTACAGATACCCAGCTCATTCTTTCCTGTACCCTTCAACTCCTGAAGAGTCTTTTTTATATCCTGAAATGCGGGAATTGCACTGTTTAAAACCGCTTCCTTATCCCGTTTCTTGAAATCCTCTTTTTCCTTATCACTGAGAAATGTAAGCTGATCTATTCTTTCATCAAAGCTTTCTATCAGAAAATGATTTTCTCCCTCAGCTGTAAACTCGTCACACTGCTTTATTACAGTATCAGCAGTCTTATCAGACATGAAGTACCCGGCCTCAGATTTCTCATACTCAAACTTAAGTGCTTCATCAACATAGTCTCTCATCTGAGCTACCATAGTAACATAGTCTTCAACGTCAGACTTATCATCAAAACGATAATCTGTCAGATTTGTTGCTATATTTGCCTGAAAGCCACGCATAGGAGAAAATGGTTCGTTAAGATATACATTTTCAAGTGCTACACTTTCTATTTCCTTATCAGCTTTTAGTGATTCATATATAAAACGCTCTTCTTCAGTTAGGGCAGCAGACTCAAAGGACAGAAGCTTGTCATAATCCTCCTGAAATTCCTTTTTCTGCGCTTCTATAGTAGCCTTGTCCATCTTAGCATCACCCAGTGTAGCCTTCGGAGGTTCTATACCATATTTGCTTCCATCCTTAATTGTATTATTATAGCTCAGCGAATCCTGGGTTACTGCCTTTTTAAATACTTCATTAATATAGTCTTCAAACTCCTGATTTTCGGTATCTGCATACTCTATAGTGCTATTAGAATCATCCTGCTGTGTCTCTTCATTATTACTGTCTGATGAGCTGCTGTTATCGCTATTACTGCCTGATAATGAATCAGTATCAGCCTTTTCCATCAGATCAAGCTGGTGAAGCCCCTTTCCATACTGATAATTATCATTAGTTCCACAGCCTGCTGCTGAAAGAATAAATGAAAACAGAAGAATCAATGCAAGTATTTTATTTCTTTTCATCTTTCTTATATTCATTATTATTACGTCTCTCCAAAGCATTATTTATGATTAGGGTATCATTATTATAAAAATAATTCTGCCAGTCTGATATCCTCCGGGGTTGTAACCTTGAAATTCTCGTAACTTCCTTCTATCATTTTTGACTGAACATCCATATATCTTTCTACGATCATAGTATCATCGGTTATATCTCTGTCACCACTGATACGAAGTCTGTCATAGGCTTCCTCAAGAAGCTTTCTGTCAAAGGTCTGGGGAGTCTGAATCTGATACACCGTATTTCTGTCAGGAGTTTCCACTCCAAAGCCTTCCTCATTTACTATCTTAATTGTATCCTTAACCGGCATAGCTACCGTACATGCCTTGTAGCGTCTTGCTCCTGATATGGAATCAAGGATCATTCGATTTGTTACACAGGGTCTTGCTGCATCATGGATCATAACTATCTTGTTTCGTTTATCACAGACTTTAAGACCTTTACTTACAGATTCAAAACGCTCTTTTCCTCCGGCAATCACCTTGCGAACTTTATTAAATCCATATTTTTCAACGATTTCCTTACGAACGTAATCGATATCCTGTCCTCTTGTAACAAGAATTATCTCGTCAACAACGCTCGCATCAAAAACCCTTATGCTGTAATACATTAAGGGCTTTCCGTTTATTTCTATAAACTGTTTTGCTTTATCGGATTTCATGCGGCTGCCGGAACCTGCCGCGAGAATTATAGCACTTACCATTATCTTTCACCAATCTTCAAATTAGGTATAGCATTAAGGTACAGGTCTGCACGCCTTCCTGCCTTGTACTCGAAATAACCTGCAGATGCTATCATAGCTCCGTTGTCGGTACAATATACCAGCTCCGGGCATCTAAATGTCAGCCCCTTCGCCTCAGCTCTTTCCTTCATGGTTTCCCTGAGAAGCGAATTTGCTGCTACACCACCGGCCAGAGCCACGGTCTTCATACCAAAGTTAACTGCAGCTGTGATAGTGTGATCACACAAAACATCTATAACCGCCTGCTGGAAGGAAGCAGCCACATCGGCTTTATTCACCTCTTCGCCCTTCATCTCAGCACCATTCAGATAATTTAAAACTGCAGACTTTATACCACTGAAGGAGAAGTCATAGGGCGAATCTCCTACACTTGCTCTCGGAAATGTAATGGCATTCGGATCACCCTCTCTCGCCAGCTTGTCTACCTTCGGTCCTCCCGGATATCCAAGTCCAATTGCACGTGCAACCTTGTCAAAGGCTTCACCTGCAGCATCATCATGGGTTCTTCCTATTATTGTATATTTATCATAATCATCAACTCTTACTATATGTGAATGTCCTCCGGAAGCCACAAGACACATATACGGAGGCTCCATTTCCTTATCACATAAATAATTAGCACAGATATGCCCCTCTATATGATTTACACCCACAAGCGGGATATTTTTTGCATATGCAACTGCCTTTGCCGTACTTACACCTATAAGCAGCGGACCAACCAGCCCCGGTCCATAGGTTACCGCTATGGCATCTATATCCTCCCACGTAAGTTCAGCGTCCGACAGAGCCTTCTTTATAACCTGATTAATCTTCAGGACATGCTCTCGGGAGGCTATCTCCGGAACGACTCCGCCATACAGAGTATGTGTCGGAATCTGCGTATATATTACATTTGATATAACCTCTCTGCCGTCTGCAACAACTGCTGCTGCAGTTTCATCACAGGAGGTTTCTATTCCAAGTATTATGGTTCTTTCTTTATCAGACATCCTAATCTTCCTCAAAATTAAGCTCAACCGTACGACGGTCCTTGCTGATTACAGCACGTTCAAATATCTCCTGAACTGCCTCTGTATACTGCTCCGGTTTTATCATAGACGGCGAATAATGAGTCAGCCACATTTCCTTTGGCTGCGCCTTCTTTGCTATCTCAGCAGCCTCATACATCGTCATATGCTTCTTCTCTCTGGCTTTTGATATGGACTCTTCATCCTTTTCTCCATACATACCTTCGCAGATAAATATATCTGCGCCCTCAGCCTCTTTGACTATTTTGTCAGTAGGACGGGTATCGGTTGTATAGGTTATCTTAAGACCTTTTCTGGGCTCTCCCATTACCAGGTCACTGGTATAGGTCTTTCCTTCATACTCAACAGTTTCACCATTCTGAAGATGACTCCAGTACTGTACAGGAAGTCCCAGACCTTTTGCTGCCTCTGCATCGAACTTTCCTGCCCGGTCCAGTTCAAAGCTGTAACCGTAGCAGAGCATGTTATGATTAACCTTGAAGGCCTTTATCCTGAGGCCGATTAATTCCAGCACCTCTTCATCCTTTTCTATATCAAGCTCTATGAACTTTATTTCAAAGGGAAGTCTGGGCGCTATAACAAGCAGTGACCTGACTACATGCTCTATCCCCTTGGGACCCACTATAGTAACAGGTGCCTCACGATCAGAATTTCCCATAGCAAGAAGCATTCCCGGCAGACCGCTTATATGATCAGCATGGAAATGCGTTATAAGTATCACATCTATTGGATTAAAGCTCCAGCCTCTTCGTCTCACCTGTATCTGGGTAGCTTCACCGCAGTCAACCAGAAGGCTGCTGCCATTATAGCGAAGCATCAGCGACGTCAGAGCTCTGTATGGAAGCGGCATCATACCGCCCGTTCCAAGTAAACAAACGTCAATCATTCTTTTATCCTCTTAAAAGGTGACAGTTGAACCAGGTTCAAACTGTCATCTTTTTATAATTCCAGTTGGAATATCAGTGCATCATCTTCGGGATTATGATAATAATTCTCTCGTACAAATATATCCTTAAATCCAAAGGCTTTATACAGCTTTACTGCCGCTATGTTGTGAGCCCGAACCTCCAGTGAAACTCTTTCCGCTTCAAAACTGGTAAGCTCCTCCAGCATATCACTCATCAGGCTTCTTGCTATTCCCTGACGTCTCATGCTCTTATCAACAGCAATTCTAAGCAGCTCTGCCTCTCCCTGAACTTCGGAGTAAATAAGATATCCGGCTACTTTGCCGTCTCTTTTTTCCACCAGCAGATGATTATAATCATATTCAAATGTGTCTGCAAGCATTTCTTCGCTCCAGGCATCTGAGAAATACTTCTCTTCAAGCCTTGCTATTTCCCGAAATAAATCTGCCATAACTAACTCACTACTCTCTTTTTTCCGAACGAACTCTCTCTGCCTGTGATTTTCTCAGATATTCCGGAGCAAAATCATCGGCATCTATAAATCTTCTTTCCTTATATAACAGTTCTCCATAAGCTGCTATACTGGCTGCCCTCTGTCTGTTCATTGAAGCAGGCGCCAGCTTACAGGGAATCTTTATCTCGTTAGCTATTATATCTTCATATATAGGTACACCGTCTCCCAAAAATGTAACCTGAGTCATAGGAGATATTACATTTTGACTCATTTTATCTTCGGACAGGTTATTTATTATTTCTATCAGCTCATGTATATCCATAGGCTGTTGATCCATAACAACCTCCAAGCCTCCGAGAACCTGGTAGAGTCCTGTATAAACCTGGTTACGTCTTGCATCCATGATCGGGCAGATCAGTCCTTCGGTTCCCCACAGGTTAAAGGCAAGGCCTTCACAGGTATTAACCGGAATAATAGGCTTATCTATTGACATGGCCAGTCCCTTGGCTGTTGCCGCTCCTATTCTAAGACCCGTAAATGAACCCGGTCCGGCTGCAATTGCTATAGCATCCAGCTCTTCCAGTTTTGTTTCCGATGTTTTTACTATTTCATCTATCATGGGAAGCAGAGTCTCTGAATGAGTCCTCTTATGATTCATTGTATATTCAGCTATTAACACATCATCCTGCACAATGGCAACAGATGCTACCATGCCGGAGCTGTCTATTCCGAGTATCTTCATTTATATATTTACCTTTTCACTTATTTTGATTTTTGACACTTGAACCCAATTTTACCATTAATTCCTGATAAGTGCCAAAAATTTTTTCGGTTATAATTTTTTTTTGGATAGAAATCAGATACATTTTACGTATATATTAATGTACAACAACTGATCAGAAGTATTTGGACGTCCTATATCTTAAAAAAACTAAGGAGCATAATCGTGTATAAGCCAAAAATAACAGATAAAAACTACATAGAGCAACTTCGCAAGAAGGATGAAGCGGCGCTGGAATATGTCATAGAAAGATATGGTGGCCTTCTATATTCGATACTTAGAAAGAAGCTGATATTACTTCCTGATAAGGTTGATGAATGCTTCGATGATGTCCTGCTTAAGGCATGGGATCATATAAATGATTATGATGAAACGAGAAGTGAATTTAAAGGCTGGCTTGCAGCAATCGCAAGATATCAGGCTATAGACTATCTGAGAAAAGCAAAACGTGAAGAGTTCGGACAGATGGTCCAGCCCCTTGATGATATGCAGTTTGAGCCCGGATTTGATGATGACAGATATCGGAGTATAGAAGAATCAATTGATGATGAGACAGAGAAGATTCTCGCCTGTCTAAGGCCAGAGGACCGGGAGATCTTCAGAAGGCTTTATCTTGAAGAGGACAGCATAGAAAATGTAAGCAGGGATATGAACCTCTCTAAGGAACAGATCTATAATCACACCTCCAGAGGAAAAAAGAAAATCAGGAAATTCTATCCGATACGTAAGGAGAAAATCTATGGACAATATATATAAATATTTAAATGATGTTGATACAGATCTCAGTGAGTTTGAAGAAGAACAGCTTTCAGAGATTGAAATCAAAAGAATAAACAAAAGACTTAAAGGAAAAATGGATTCCCATAACGGCAGCAGTTCAAAGAAAACCATGATATGGGTTGGACGCGCAGCAGCAATAGTTCTCTGCTGTCTCACAGTTGGCGGCGGCGCATATGCAGCTGCTTTCTACAGAAAGAATACCAGAGATGACTTAAGAATCAAAGCTTCAGAGTCAAAGGTAGTTTCAGAAGATGGCAACAAGGTTACAAAGGAAATCTATGATGATGAAACCGGTGGAAAAATCACCTATGATGTAGTTAACGAAACAGCTGACGATGCAGTTCTTGAAGAAACTGCTGACGGAGATATAAAGCTTGTTGAAAAAGTAGAAAAAGCCGGATTTGCAAATGCAGAAATCACAAGTATCAGTAAAGAAGGAGAAACTCTCAAGATTGGAGTCAAATTCAACTTTGAAAAGGATCCGGGACTTGAAGCTTTAAAGGAAAAAATAGATAAATACTCCGTCGAGGGAGAATACTGGAATGCCACAGAAGATACCGGCATATCTCTTAAAACAAAGATAGCTGATAGAGAAATGGTCTGCTGGGGAAACGACTCCAAGATTGAAGAAAACTCACTCTATCTGGATTTCTTTGTACTTTCCAAGACTCCTGAGGATTACTCAGATGATGAAAATGTTCCTAAGCGTGATACTCCGCTCACCGCTGATGCCCCTCAGGAAGAGTTTGATGCATGGTTCAAAGAATGGGAAGAATATGAAAAAACTCTTCCCGATCCGCTAAACAGCACAATTGAAGTAAGCATTGATCTTGGCAAAGATTACGGAGATACATATACATTTACCACTAAGCTTGAAGGAAATTATGAAGAATCTGACCGTGAATTAATCAGTGTAAATGGTGGCAGCGGTGAATACACTCTTGATGGAATATATGAATACATGTCAATTGACAGCTACTCCATGGGAGCAACCGGACTTCAATTTCATGGAACAACCATTTGTAAGGACGATTGGGATATCATTAATAAAACCTGCGAAGAACAGGGCATCGAATATTGTGGTTTCCTCAGAATCAAAGCCTGGGATGACCTAGGAAATACATATCTAATGTACATGTGCAACGAACCGGGTGATGGAAGCGAAAAAGATACTCCATATGGTAAAGCCCCTGTAGATCGTTTCTTTGCCCCTCTTTACGACAATGCAATCGCACTTGAAACATTTAGCAAAGAAACAGGCATTACTTACTCCAGCGAATGGGCTGACGGAATCTCTCAAATAACCTTCGCCATTGAAAAGGTTATTGATATGGATGACGCAGATGGAAAATCCACAACAACCGTTGAACTCGTATCTGAACCTGTAACTATAAATATCCCACAGTAAAAAAAACAAACTATACCCTGTTTATCATGTGGGTGCTCAGAAAAAAGAGTGTCGCTTGCGACACTCTTCGCGCGAGGCGCGTGCTGCCAAAGACAGCTATCTTCCTTTTATTATCATTTCGTCACATCGTGATTCTTCTGTAATCGAACCCTTTTTCAACATCTTTTTCGATTTTTATCCAAACCGCTGTGTCCGGTATCTCCTCACGTACAAGCTCTGCCCACTCGATCAGTGCAACTCCCTCTCCTCCCACATATTCGTAGAAGCCGGTCTCCTCAAGCTCATCCGCATCACCGATTCTATAAACATCATAGTGATAAAGCGGCAGTCTTCCTTCAGTATATTCCTGAAGTATAGTAAATGTAGGACTGGACATAGGCTCTGTCACACCGACACCGGCACCAAAACCTTGTGCAAAAACGGTTTTTCCTACTCCGAGATTGCCACTAAGACAATAAATCTGACCGGGCTCAGCTTTTTCGCCCAAAGCCTTTGCAAATTTATATGTATCCTCTCGACTAAAAGATTCGAATAAATTAACTGTCCCCATTGACTCTCCTATACAGTCAGAGTGATATCTCGCTCTGCCATTTCATACTGTCTGTACTTTACTCCTGTCATATCAAACATCTTCTTTGAAGCTATGGTGCTGTCTGTTGATGCATATTTGTCTGACAAATAAATAATCTCTTTTATTCCGCTCTGAATGATAGCTTTGGCACATTCATTACAAGGGAAAAGTGTTACATATACTTTTGCTCCCTTCATGGAACCTGTTCCACGATAATTTAGAATAGCATTCAACTCTGCATGACAAACAAATATATATTTGGTATCAAGGGCTGCTCCGTCTCTTCCCCATGGCATATCATCATCGTCACAACCCTCAGGCATTCCGTTATAGCCTACGGAAAGTATTCTGTTATCCTCTCCTACGATACAGGCTCCCACCTGTGTGCTGGGATCCTTGCTCCTGTGTGCTGACAGCTGGGCGATTCCCATAAAATATTGATCCCAGCTGATATAGTCTGTTCTTTTATAATCGATTTTCTTTGGCATTTCTATTTCCCCTTTCAGTTTTTCGCTATCTCTTTAATACAACCATTGTAATATCATCAAACTGCTTTTCACCATCTACAAATACTTCAACCTCGGATCTGATTGAAGTAAGAATCTTCTTCACTTCTTCAGCTGAATGTTTTTTCAGACATTCCTTAAGTCGCTCTTCACCGAAGAATTCTTTCTCAGCATTTCTGGCCTCTGTTACACCATCCGTATATAAGAATAAAATATCTTCCTTATCAAAATCAATTATATTATTTTCATATTTAGTATCAGGCATAAATGCCAACATAATGCTTCTGCTATAGGTTTTATAATCCATATAAACAGGATCACATCCCTTCTTCTTCAGAAGCGGCGGATTATGACCAGCATTTGAGAATTCAAGAGTACCCTTTTGATAATCCAGAATTCCGAGCCATGCAGTTACAAACATACCATTTTCATTATTCTCACCCAGCTCGGCATTTGCATGCTGAAGAGCCTCTGCAGGGCTCTTACCACTGAGTATAAGATCCTTTATCATAGTCTTTGCTGTCATCATGAACAGCGCTGCCGGAACACCCTTACCGGAGACATCAGCTATAATAACTCCTATTCTTCCATCCTCAAGAAGATAAAAATCAAAGAAATCTCCACCTACCTCTTCGGCTGTATCCATGGTTCCCCAAACCGAATACTCCCTATTTTCATTCTGGAAATATTCCGGATTCGGAAGAGCCGAGAGTTGTATCTCCCTGGCAAATTCTTTTTCCTGATGATTTTTCTCTTCTATCTCATCCATGGTATTCTTAAGAGCTGTAACTGTATCATTTATACCTTGTGACAGTTCTTCAAATTCTGTATTTCCGGTAACATTTACAACTTCATCCAGATTGCCACCACGAATTTCAGCAAGCGAATCGTTTATTATTTCTATTCTATTAACTACTCTTCTCTGAACGAGGAAGGTTATAACAAAATAAAAAATTATAAATACAAAGCTAAGTCCGATCAGAAGTATGGCAAGTATTTGATTTCTTCCAGCATATATCTCACTTGACGAGATAAATGCTGCCACGATTTTTCCATCTACATACTTGCTTGCGCATACTCCATATATCCCATTATAGTAGCCTTCTTTCGACAGGATGGTATCTCCTATATTATTATCGGGCTTAAAATCATTATTATCTTCGTCAATTTCTTCGCCCTCAAGATCCTTATTTCCGCAACGTACTATTTTATTATCTTCTATGATGATAACATATCCATGATCTGCAAAAATAAGATCATCATCATCTATAGTCGCATCGGCAATACTGAGCACCTTGGAGACTCCATATACCTTTTCTTCTGTTATTCTCTTAAAACCTGCCATGTTCTGATAACTGAGAAGAGAATATAGAAAATATAATATAACAAAGAAAGATATATTATTAATCAGAAAAAGCCATTTCTGGAAGGTCTTCCTGATAGGCTTATTCTCTTTTAGTTCATCTTCTTCATTATTCTTTTCTTTCTTCTTTGCCTTTACAACATTATAAATATAATTAACTACAAAGGTTGAAAGCAGAACAAGAGCTATCTCAAATGTAACATTTGTCTCAAGAAGACTTGCTATTATAGTTGTAGTTGCAGAAATGCCTCCTCCAATATTTAATTTATCCGGATATAAAATAATAAGTGCAAGAACAACAAAAAATGTATTAAAAAATGAACCGCAGAATGCAGGGAACAGCTTGTATATATAACTGGCAAGATAAGTATTATCATCTATTCTTCGACTCAGGGCTCTATTCACCAGCCAAACTAAGATGGGAATCATAAGTCTCGGAAGAACAGAAAGAAGGGGATTTCTGAACAAATAATCAATTGAGTCCGGATTTGTGTTTCCGGCTGCCATCATCGATGAAAATCCAAAGAAAAGAGACACTATAATGCCCTCGGGAAGCCCCATAAAAAGAGTCACAAGAATAACCGGGATATGAAGAATTGTTATTGACATATCCCCAAGATCAAAATAACCAAAATCAAAGAAATATGTTGAAATATATAATACTGCAAGAATTAGGATTATTAACCATGTTTTGGGATCTTTTAATCTAATTCTAAAATTCATTTTTAATATTCCTGCTTTCAAACAAATAAGAAAAGGCCAAAAACCTTGTCTACACAAAGTCCTCAGCCCTCCTGGAGTGGGCCGCCGGGGGCTCGAACCCCGCACACCCTGATTAAGAGTCAGGTGCTCTACCAAATGAGCTAGCGGCCCGTAAATATACGGTGTACTCTTCAAAGTACCAAGTTAGTATATTACAAAGGATTTGATTTTGCAACATTTTTTTCATGGTTTGTTCAAATTTGGAAAAATACCACAAAATACTAAACTAAATTTGACATATTTCCTAATTTATCACAAATAGAATATAGATATTCTGTCATTTATATGACATAAGTGTCATAAATCATTTGCTATCTGCATTAACTGAAGAACCCGCTGCCAGCCTGTAAATCTGAGTCGCCACATATCCAGCGCCATATCCATTGTCTATATTTACAACCGTAATACCATTAGCACAGGAATTGATCATTGTAAGAAGTGCAGACATTCCACCAAAGGAAGCGCCATATCCCACAGAAGTAGGAACAGCTATCACAGGATTTCTGACAAGTCCTCCTATTACACTTGCAAGTGCTCCTTCCATTCCGGCAACTGTGATTACACAGCATGCCTTCTGAAGAACATCCTGCTTCGAAAGAACTCTGTGAATTCCACTGACTCCGACATCATAGATACGCTCAACCTTTGCACCGAAATATTCAGCGGTCTGAGCCGCTTCCTCAGCAACAGGTATGTCGGCAGTACCACCGGTGCAGACTGCTATATAGTGAGGTAGATTCTTAGATTCCTCTTCACCCTCTCCGGAATATCCTTTATTATCCACGTTGCTCTTCGTTTCAACCTTCAGTATTCGTGATATTTCGTCGTACTCTGCATCAGGCATCTCTTTTTTGATTATTTCATACTGCTCTCTGCTTGCTCTGGTTCCGAATACCCTTCCATCTTTTTCAAGAAGTTTCTTGTATATTCCGATAAGGTGTTCATCCTTTTTACCTTCACAAAATACTACTTCCGGAAAACCTGTTCTGTTTTCTCTGTCCATATCCAGATTGGCATAGCTCATTTCATCATTATCCATACAATTGCTTCTTTCTCTTCTTACAGTTATACATTTCAGCATCAGAGGTTGCTATACAAGCTCTGATATCTTCCTCCAGACTGGTCATCGTATGTGCTCCAAATGACATGGCCAGCTTTTGATCCATTATGGAAAATACATCATCCATTCCATTAAGTATATTTACATACCTTCTGACTGTATCATCTTCAACTCCCGGAAGAAAAACAACAAATTCATCACCACCTGTTCGGCAGATGATAGTTTCCTCAGGAAGAATCGTTTTAATGAGGGTTACTGACATTCTTATATACTCATCGCCCACCATATGTCCGTATCTGTCATTTATCTTTTTCAGATTGTCACAGTCTCCTGAAATAATACCTAAGGGAAGTAAATCTTCTGTGATTTTTGTTATGTAATTATCAAAAAATGCTCTGTTATAAATACCGGTAAGATTATCAGTATAGGATAGCTTTTCCAGCTGTCTTTTCAGCTCCTCCTGCTCCGTAACATTATTGATAAGAGCAATTATTCCTCTGATCCTTCCATCTTCATACTTAAGCGGTTCCTTAATGATCTGAAGAAATTCATGCTGACCGTCTTCATTTACTTCTATAATATAAGAACGTCCATTCCCATCCTTTATCATTTGAAGATCGGACTCGTAGGCCTTTTTGGCATTTTCTGTATCCTTACGGATCTCCATATCCGTCTTACCTCTGATAGTCCAGTCCGGATCATCATAATGCTCCAGATGGTGCCAGTATTGAGAACTGAAAACATATCTTCCTCTGGCATCCTTCAGATATATCAAGGATGGAAGAACTCTTAGCATATTTGCAAATTCAGAAAATGATACTGAGTTAAGAAACTGAGAAGCTCTTTCAATCTTATTGATAAGTAATTCTTCAGAAGTATTTATATCAAAAATATCTATGACAGGATCACCTAAGAATGTTTCGTCATCCTTCATAGTTTTTTCTGTAGTCATAACCAGAGCGGGAATAGCAAAAATAACAGTATTCGATTCATTCATATAATCAAGCAGTTTTTTGATGTTATCGATTTCCGAGGGTTTATAAATAATAACCGATGCTATATCATCGGATTTCTTTTCGATATAATCAACTGCACTATCAACACTTGTCTCAAATTTAACTGTATATTTATTCTTTAGCAGATTGATTACTGAAATTAATTCTCTTTCCTCTGTATTACTAAGTAATACTATCTTTCTAATTTTAGCCATATTATCCGCTCCACAATTACTATAATTCTTTTTAAGATCAATGTTATTTAGTTAATATCATGATGTGGGTGTCATATCATTACTTTTTATAATTTCAGAAATAAAAAATGCACTGTCCACATTTTATCACCAAAATATGGATAGTGCTATCTCATTTTTACTTCTTCTATCTTTTCACATTATCCTTATTTCTAATCGCTACTATCCTCTGATATATCGTCGGATGGTCATGATACAGGATAACCATTAATGGGTGTGGATTTATATCAATCAGTTCGTCACTGCTCATACGCTTAAAAGTTGCTATAAGCTCCTCACCATATCCATTTTTTACTGCCTCCTGATCAGCCTCATACTCTTCCTTTCTCTGTCTGTAATTTCCAAATATACCAAATAGTGAGAGTACCGGTCTTCCTATCCCGAGCATCATAGAAAATAATATGTAATTATTTGGCACTGTAATATTAAATGACCTGTTTATCCATTCAAGAAAACCAAATTCCTGGGGTACCGTCTCCGGCATAGCAAGGATTATCCAAAAACAAACCATAAACAATATAAAGACTATGTATTTGCTGTAATCCATAATATTTTTTTTATGCTTCAGATGCCCTATCTCATGAGAAAGTACTGCAAGAAGTTCTCTTTCTGAGTTCTCATTAAGAAAGTTGTCTGCAATACCAAACTCTCTATAGAACAAAAATCTTAATAAGAAGGCATTTTTTGAAACCGACTTCTTAGACTCGTCGTACACATAGATTCTCTTTACTTTCTTCTTTGAGGATTCCTGAAGGGCATTTATCTTATTCCTCAGATCACCTTCTTCCAACGGCGTAAACTTATATTGAATACGAAGTGAAACTATCTGAATAACAACCATAATAACTACAAAAACAAAGAAAGCTGCAGCTATAGCCAGACATACCAGAAAGCTTTTAAAATAATCCAATTTATATGTCACTGCAAAATCATCCATCTCTGTAATAAGAGCTGTAAATACCTCCATAACTGCAGTTACTACCATTAACTGAGTAATAATTCCTACAATTGAGTCCTTCACAAACTCTTTTAAATTCATTTTATTCAGCTTATACTTTTCCCTTATAACAAATGTATTGTAATAGCGAAAAGGTATGCCGACTATTTCATCTATAAACATTAATATCATTACTGTTATCATAACAATGACATATACATTTTTATTCGATATATCTTCTATCCACACAAAAATCGGCGATAAAATAACAACCGTATCTATAATGAACTGTATCAGCTTTCTTATAAAGAATATCCTTTTTTTATCGGATTTATAATCCAAAAAAGTCTGATATCTATCTTTATCATAAATATCAGACACTTCCTCCGGAAGAGGCTTACTGCGTTGTATCTTAGCTATATGAGCTTTGATCATGGACCATATAAGATCCAGTACATTTAATAAAATAAAAACTATACGAGCTGACATATTATTTCTCCTTACCTGCAGGAATGTTTTTATCTCTTTCTAAAAAATTAATCTCTACATCCAGATTCATACAGTCCGCTATTTTAACAATCATATCAATTGTGGGATTATAATCCTCACTCTCAAACCTGGTTATATTAGGTCTCGAAACACCTATTTTGTCAGCAATATCCTTTTGAGACATGCCCAGCATATTTCTGTAAGCAATCAGTCGTTTTATAGCCTTTCTTCTTGTTTCTAATTGAATATCCTGAATATTCATTTCCATTCTTTAATATCTCCTATCTAACTTATATCCTTTTCTTCAATTAATACCTATTTTGGCTTTTAATGCGTCTTGAAGCACTTGAGAAAAATTAATCCCTGCCTCAGTAGCCATTTCATTTAACCACTCAGGTATTGTCAACGTCTTTTTTACAGCCTTATTATTATTCATTTTTTGATATTCTAAAGTATCACAAGCTATGTAATTGACAAATGAATTAACCGGAATAGTTTCACCAGATAAACTAGAAGGATTAGGAATAGTTTCTTTTCTTTTTTCCATACTATAAAGAGTAAATGCCAAAACATCCTCTGCCATATATATGGCATCCGCCAAATCATCTCCACAACTATAACATCCTTCTAAATCAGGAAAAACCACAGAATATTTACCATCTTCCTCCTCTGTAAATAATGCAGGATACACATATCTCATATAATTCACTTCCCTTCTATAATCACTTAATTCCAGCATCTTTCATTATTCTTACTGCTGTTCCATTAGGAATCTCTTTTCTTTTATGTCTTGGTATTCGAAAATACTTTTGAGTTATTGGACTATACCACTCATCATGCTCTTTTCCATGATCTGTCAGATAACATCCTTGCTTTTTTAATTTCTTAACTAATTCTGATGTTTTCATAATCCTCTCTCTTTATTTATAACACGTATTAACACGTGCGTCAATAGCGCAAAAAAGAAACTTATATGTTACCCACTCATAGTAACATATATGTTTCTTTTAACAATACTTTATCTGACCAATACAGATATCATCCTATGAATTCATCTGTCTTGTTCATCACATCCTGCAGGATTTTTATATTCTTTAAAACATCCCCAGCTTCAAGTGAGTGATTACAGTCAGGATAGGATAATAACTTGATTCCAAGTTCTTCGGCAAGTCGCTTGTCTTCATCAACATCCGACCAGGGATCTGCATCGCCTAAAAAACTGATGATTCTTTTATCCGGCTCATTTCCCGCAAAGGAAAATGTCGCCTCCACCGGCGTATACCACACTTGTTTTGCATCAACCATGCTTTCCATCGCATACTTGGCTGCTACTACGGTTCCAATACTCTTTCCCACAAAGATTATCTCGGTAAATGCTTCAAAATCCACATCTGCCAGCTGCTCCACAGCCTGTACATAGGCCATCTCAAAGGCCTTCTTCATCATTTCCTTATCACCCTTAACCTTTGAAGGCAGATCATGATATTCAACAAACAGATTCTGATATCCGTAAGTTTGAAGTAGTCTTGAACTATAATATAATAGTGGTTTATCTTTGTGATAACCTATTCCCGGAAAATATATTGCAAGCTTATCTTTTTTCTTATCCATTATCTTTACTTCTTTCTGTACTATATGTTTTACCAACACGCTGGAACGCTTGTTGGCGTTATCCTCAAGTCACATGATACCACAAAAAAACACAGAGTTTCTATGATATTTTAATTTACTTTATATTCGTACTTGGATATAATTTTTTATAAAATAACAAACGGAAGCAAAAAATCTTTGACATCCTTATGTCACAACCACGAAAGGAAATAAAATGGGTAATAAGCTATACATAGAATGTAATACAGGAATAAGTGGAGATATGAGTGTTGCATCACTTCTGGATCTCGGAGCGGACAAGGATGTGCTTCAAAAAACACTGGATAGTCTGAAGGAGAAGGTTGGGGGCTTCGATATAAAGATATCTCAGGTTACAAAGGCAGGGATAGTTGCCTGCGATTTTGATGTTATATTGGATGAAGATAATCACGATCATGACATGGAATATCTTTACGGGCATGACCACGGTCACCACCATGAACACGAACATCATCATGAACATGACCACCACCACGAACATGATTATCACCATGAACATGACCACCATCACGAACACAACCACCATCACGATCATGAGCATCTTCATGAGCATGACCACCATCACGAACACGACCACCATCACGATCATGAACACCATCACGATCATGAACACCATGATCATAATCACCATCACAGTAATGACCATCACCACGTACATCGCTCGCTATCTGATGTTATCGAAATAATTAATAGCGCAGAAATGACTGATTCAGCCAGAGAGCTCGCTATTCGTGTATTCACTATCGTTGCTGAAGCTGAGGCTGCGGTACATGGAAGAGGGATTGATGAAGTCCATTTTCATGAGGTTGGAGCTATCGATTCGATAGTAGATATAATAGCTGCATCGGTATGCTATGATAATATAGTTACTAAGAATGATATCGAAGAAACCATAATCACAAAGCTTGTTGATGGTACCGGAACTGTCAGATGTCAGCATGGAATTCTTTCGATACCTGTTCCTGCAGTCATGAAGATAGCAGAACAATGTCAGATACCTATTTCTATTTCAAACAGACAGGGTGAATATGTCACGCCAACAGGAGCAGCATTTGCAGCTGCAGTTATGACTAAGGATCAACTGCCGGAAAGCTTCCGTATAATAAAAACCGGTATCGGTGCAGGAAAGAGAGATTATAATATCCCCGGTATGGTCAGAAGCATTATAATTGATGACTAAATATATTATGCCAAACAAAAGATGACAGTTTGAACAAAAGTTCAACTGTCACCTTTTTAATTTAATGTATCACTCTTTGATTGTTTGCTTCTCTTTGAACTACGTTTCCTCTGTTTCTGTTTGCTGCCTGCTTCTTAGCGGTATAATCTTTTATGAGAACTCCGCTTAACTGTGGATCCATAAGACAGCTCTTTATTTTATCCATTGTATAATGACCATTGTATTTATTAAGTATATCTCGATCTTTTATGTATTTGGATATGTTTTCTGCAAATGCATCAAATTCATTAGCACCTTCTATAGATATTGCTCTTCCCAAATTTCTTCCCTGTGGTGATGTAATGATCTGAAGAGCTAACACCCTTCCCAGCTTCTGGAATTTTTCATTCTCTGTAGAATAATCTATTCCATTTTCTTTATGCCAAATATATAAGTATTTAGCAGTGAGTGTCTCTCGACGATTACCGATTATTCTATCAAGTTCTTCCTGATAACCTTTTATTACTTTATCAGTATTTTTTTCAATGTTATCCCACTTTGAAAATGCTGTCTGGGGATTCTTCTTCATACAATCAATAAATAAAGGATTCTTTGCCAGAGCTTCATATTCCTTCTTTACATTTTCCGGATTAAACTCATCTGCTACTTTTTTTATATCGTCATTTGTAGCTGAAGGACGATATGCCTTGTCCATATATTTTTTAAATATAATATATCTTGCCTTATCTGTAATACTCATACCCTTTTTTATATTCAGATAATGATCAACTCCCAGTGTAATGTCATAATTCTTAGCAAAGGTCTTTGACATCTTCTTGATCTTATTCCTAAGCTCTATCTGATTATTAGAACGTGTCTTTATCTGATCATACGAGTATTTACTTCTTTTAATATCTGTTTCTCTTCTAATCTCGTCTCTGTTATTGGCAAAATTAAACACCGTGGCTTCATTTTGCAGATCTGTTATTACGTCATTTATCGGCTTATTTCCGTGAATAATACCATCTTCAGACTTTGTATAACAAACTCCATTACGAAGTGTATCATGAAGATTAATCATTCCCGGAAGTATCTCTGTAAGCTTATCTGATATATCGAGTCTCTCTCTACCCTTCGTTCCTTTTCTCGGCTTCCAGAGAAGTCCGCAATGGTCGTTATAATAATCCAGCGAAGCTTTATAAAGATCAGAAAGTGACTTACGAACCTGTGAAGGAGCCATATCCCTGCTCTTCAGCGAATCTATGGCCTTCTGGAGTGCCTCTGTCATGGCGCGATATTTTTTTCCACCTTCTTTTTCTTGTTTACCGAAGTTGGCATTCTGATTTGTCTGACCCTTCTCTTTCAAATCCTTTTTTATTGTTTCAAGATCATTTGCCAGTCCATCAACACCAATTAAATACTCATCTAAATAGAACTCTGAACAATAAGCTCTCCTTGCTGCTTCTGAGAAATGTACCTGCTGGTTATCAGGTTCTGCAGCATTTATATTTGCCGCAGCATTATTGACATTATTTCCCACCCCTAATATAGGAGGAGCGTCCATATCCTGTCCAACCTGAGGTGCTCCTACTCCCGGTGCTTCCTGTCCAACCTGAGGTGCTCCTACTCCCGGTGCAGCCACTCCACCTATTGGTGGTGCCATTTCAAAAGGAGGCGCCATCATATTTACAGGATTACCGGCACCAAGATCGATAACATCATTTATCTCCCTATTCTCTAAATCCGGATCAACTATATTATGCTTTTGGTTATACTCTAACTCCAGGTCTGTCAGATTCAGCCCAAGGTCCAGCATATTATTCAGCTTTGAAAGAGGTATATCAAACTTCTTCTTTCTTTCCTCTAAACTATTGAATTTGAGCTGATCCATAAGGATCTCATAAAAGCTCTTTCCTGAATCTGCGGATCTTTTATGAAGCATTTCATTCAGATTTCCTAGAACTTGTATATAATAATTGTAGTCATTTTCATTTTCAAAATCGGCTATTTCATTAATTGCACTTGAATATTGTTCACTTATATACTTCTGAAGTAATCCTATTCCTTCATGATCATTAGGATCAATACCACCCTTATATGCCTGAGTAGCGGCTGTTAATAGGTCTGTTCCCAAACTAAAAAGCTCTGTAGCTTCATTGTCACTGAACCACTGATTATTATTTTTCTTCTCCTGCACCTCTGCATATGTTATAGCCATTATAATATCTCCTTTTTTGATCCTTTCATAGATATTCCTAGAGTAACTCACTTAATACAACAAAAGCGCAACATTTGAAAATGTCATTTAAAGATTTCATCCATCGCCCCGGTTCGGTAGCCTCTCATATCCACAGTTACATACAAAAATCCTATTTCTTTTAACACATTGTCCACTTCTTCTCTAATACTTATCAGCTGATCCATATTATCTGCAGGAATTTCTATCCTTGCAAGAGCTTTTTCTCCTACCTCATGAAGTCGGACTCTTACCTGGTCAAAGCCCTTTTTTACAAGGAACTCTTCAGCACTGTCTATCATTGAAAGCTTTTCCTGTGTAATATATTCTCCGTAGGGTATCCTTGTAGCAAGACACGCAAGTGAAGGCTTGTTCCAGGTCGTAAGTCCAAGCTCCTCTGATAAAATCCTAATATCATCCTTACTAAGTCCTGCCTCTCTGAGAGGGCTCTTTATTTCCAGCTCCTCGATCGCTTTCATACCCGGACGGTAGTCACCCATATCATCCGTATTAGTTCCTTCGGCAACATATCTAAAGCCCTCTTCAGACATATATTCTTTAAATCTTAAAAAAATACTTTTCTTACATATGTAGCATCTATCCTTCGGATTCTCTATAAAACCGGGTATATCCAGCTGCTTAAGCTCTACTTCTTTGTACTCAATTCCTTCCTTCTGACAGAAGCTGATTGCTTCATTTCTCTCTCTTTCAGGAAAAGAAGGAGTTACCGCAGTTACAGCCTTGCAGTTTTTTCCCAGAACATCATGCGCTGCCTTCAGAAGAAATGTTGAATCAACGCCACCCGAAAAAGCGATCACAACAGAAGAATATTCAGACAGAATATCCTTTAGCTTATTATATTTTTCTTGTAAATCTACTGATATCATTTACTCCCTCTTTTTAAAAATGTGACACTCACATCAATTGTGACTGTCACACCTTATCATTCTTCGACGAAACCTTAATTACTGCCCAATAATAGGTAATAATCAGTACCACTATGTTCAGAATCAGCGGACCGGTTACACTTGAGTAATCGCTTCTGCTGTCATATACAAAGGTAAGCATATATGTCGGAAAATACTTTCCTATCGGCATATAATTCATTATATCCGGAACGAAAAGAACTGTTCCAAGTGTTGATATTGCGGCAACCACACTGCTTCTGAAGCATACCGACAGAAGCATGGTATTTGCAAGAATAAAGAAAAGATTCAAACCATGAATAAATGCGCAGAATAACGCATTTAAAAATGGCATATCTCTCTCCATAAAAGTATTAGCAACCATATAATAAAACATATAACTGATAAATACTGAGCATCCCGCAAATGTACTGTAACAAAGGGTCTTGCTGGCAACGATCTCTCTGGCCTCATAACCCTGCTCTATGGGAAGGATCCATTTTCCCTTTGCCCTTTCCTTTGGAAGTAAGCTGTGCGTCACAATTACAGTTATGAGTGTAAAGAAAACACCTAAATAATAGGAAAAAACACCCAGACTTCCTCTTGTCATTTTAGGATAGATCATCCTCATCATGCTTTCCAGCGATTCGATGTCAAAGCCTGGCAGCTGAACTGTCAGCTCATCCGGTATATCAGTGAAAAGAACTGTTATACCCATAATCATAAAAGCTATTCCAAAAGAAAGCGCCAGAAATAAAATGAGCTTACCTGTTCTTAAAACTTCTTTTATATCCTTTTTTATAAGACATTTATATCTGATCATCCTGCGCACACCTCCTGGAATATACTATCCAGTGAAAGTGCCGCACTGGTTATTTTTGCAATCTCGATACCCTGAGCTGCTATTCCCTGAAGAGCCCTCTGCTGACTCTCCTGCTTATTATTTTCATCAATAACAATTCTGATAGTTTGTGGGTCTATTACATACATTACAGGTGCATACTTATATAACTCATCCAGATCAGGCTCTTTCTTAAATGTTACCAGTATCTCTGAGGTTTGAGAACGTACCTTAGCTACATCCACCTCCCGGACTATCACACCATTATTAAGAAAGCCTGCCTTATCACAGATACTGTCCATATCAGCAAGTATATGTGTTGAAAGAATAATTGTTTTTCCCTCTTCCTTCAGCTTCATCAATATATTCTTTACATCATTTCTTCCTGAAGGATCAAGCGCACTTGTGGGTTCATCCAGCAGTATTATATCCGGATTATTTACCAGAACTGCTGCAATTCCAAGCCTCTGCCTCATACCTCTGGACATGGTCTTAAGCCGCACATTTGGCGGCAGACTTACAAGCTTCAGCAGCTCATCCCGCCTTACAGGATTCTGATCCATCAAAAGAAGATCCAGATACTCATCCGTAGTCAGGTAATCATAGAATTCCGGCAGATCCGGCAGATACCCAATCCGCGAAAAAGATGACACCCTCGAACCAGGTTCAGTGCTGTCATCTTTTTTTATGATGCACTTTCCTGAGTCGGCTTCCATAAGGCCGGACATTATATTCATAAGAGTAGTCTTTCCGGCACCGTTACGGCCTATCAGTCCATAGATGGATCCTGCCTCAACTTCAAAGCTGACACCTCGTAGAACCTTATTATATGCAAATGTCTTATGTATATTGTCTACTTTAATCACTTCTGTTCCTTCTTTCCAGGCTTCCTAAATCTCTGCTAAATCCTTCACTACCTCACCGGCGATTATCAGTCCCGCCACAGATGGTACAAATGCGACTGAGCCGGGTGTTTGCTTCTTTCTTCCTGTTTTCTTTTCTCTATCTTCAATCTGATCAGCTTCTTTATCTGACATATTTTCATTGACAGATAAAGCTTCTTCAGTTGAATAAACGCATTTCAGCTTTTTAATCCCTCTCTTTTTCAGTTCTCTTCTCATGACCTTTGCCAGAGGGCATACACTGGTCTTATATATATCTGCCACCCTGAAACTCGTCGGGTCCAGCTTGTTTCCTGCCCCCATTGAACTTATGATCGGAACGTTATATTCCGAAGCCTTTTCTATAATAAACAGTTTTGCGGTTACTGTATCAACTGCATCAACTACATAATCATATGTAGAAAAATCAATTCTGTCATACTCTTTAGTTTTTTCATATTCATTTGCAGTATCCGGAAGATAAAACAGATTATGAGTAATAACCTCCGCTTCCGGGTTTATGTCCAGAATTCTATCCTTCATCACTTCAGTTTTGTATCTGCCGATAGTACTATGAAGCGCTATGATCTGACGGTTGATATTTGTTTCATCAACCACATCCTTGTCTACGAGTTCTATATGACCAACACCTGATCTGGCAAGAGCCTCTGCCACATAACCTCCAACTCCACCGATTCCGAATACTATAACCCTTGCTTCAGTCAGCTTATTTAATGATTCTTCACCAAGAAGCATCCTGGTACGGGCAAATATCTCTGACATTTATTTCTCCATTTCCATAAAATGTAATCTATCCCGCGATGTTCTCCAGCACTTCTCTGTTTACAGGATAAGGAACCTTTTTTATCCTTTCCGGAGCAGCGAGAATATCTTTGATAGAATTCTCAACAAGAATACTGTACTCAACATCTGTTATATTTCCGATATCACAGGTCTTCCCGAGAAAGCTCTTAAAATCATCCATATCCTTAAAATCCATCGCTCTGAAAAGCTCTTTCTGAGTTTTCTCATCAGCAAAGCTTATAAATCCGGGCTGGAAGATACCTGTAGCCGGACCGTGAGCCACGCGAGCCTCGTAGGTCAGCCTGTAGCTGAGGGCATGTGGCAGTGATGTTCCTGTTATGGCTATTGCTTTTCCGGCTATATTTGATGCCTTCAACATATCTTCAAGTATCTTAAGATCTGTTATCTCATCTGCCATGGCCTTTTCAGGATCACTCGATCGTCTCACGTAGTCGGATACATTTCCCGGCTTTTCATCCTTTACATAGCCTACCTTACGATTACCCAGTATAACCTGCTTACCCTTACTCCACAGCTTAAGTCCCTGTATACATAGAGACTTACTTTCTGGAGTGGCTCCGGTATTTATATAGCTCTCTATCAAATGTGCCATTGTATCTATGGCTGTATTTCTGAGCACCTTATATGGTGCGTACATCAGATAGGTTGAGTCAAGAAGTGACAGACTGGGATAAACTCTGTGAGGAAGACTGACTTTTGTTCTGAGATCTGGTCTCGAAAGGACCGAAACACCCGTTGCTTCCGAGCCTGTTCCGCAGGTTGTCGGAATACATATAACCGGAAAACATATGGTCTGTCCATAATCATCTGTTTCGGCACGTCCTTTATTTTTATCAGGCTTAGTATAAAGAAAATCTTCCTTTTCGCTATTATAAAATAACAGTATAGAAACTGCCTTCGCCGCATCCATAGGCGAACCGCCGCCTATTCCTATTACAAAATCACAGCCCTTTCCTATTCCCCTGCCTCTGGCTCTCATTATCTCAGATACAGGAGGATTCTCGCTTATTTCGTCAAAAATCTCATATCGCGTCCCTGTTTCTTCCATAACATCCAGTACATCCCTCAGGGCTCCGTTCTCTTTGGCTGAATTTCTGCCTGTTATAATAAGTGCGCGACTTCCCAGACGGGCTATATCAGCAGCATGATTTTTTACTGCACCCTTTTCTATATATGTAGGAATATTCATATGCAGATCTCCTTGGAAACATTTTTTCAGATACCCGATATAAAAAACAATACATTCTCATGGTATTATTTTTTTGATTTGAAGTCAACTGTGACATGTTTAGTAATTATATCAAAGAAAAATCAGGAGCAAAGCCCCTGACTCTTCAATCTGTAACTAATATATTAGCTAAACTATTTTATCTGGATGTCTTCTTGGATTTTGAACATGGTGTATATCCCATGTATTTATCATTTGAATATCCATATACAGAAAGCTTTGATGGAGGATTTCCGGTTGTAGTAAACTTAAATACCTTTCCTTTACCCTTAACCTTAACGCCCATGCAGCTGATACCTTTGCAGCCTTTAAGCTTGGACTTAAGAGTAATAGTTACTGTATAAGAAGTAATAGTTACATAATGACCTCTATGCCATACATTACCTGACCAGTAACCATCTATCCATCTCTTTGTTTTCCTTACATTTGATATCTTTGCTGACTTAATAACAGGCTTCTGCTTTGGACCTGTCTTAACCTTAAATACGCTTTCTGTCTTAACTGTCTTTCCGTTTGTAAGCTCCTTAGTCATAACAAGCTTAACTTCATATTTCTTGTTTGCCTTAAGCTTCTTAATAGTTCCGCCTTTTCCACCCGGAGTAGTTGAGATCTTCTTAACCCATTTACTTCCGTTCTTAAGATAAATAGTAACCTGAGCAGGCTTTCCACTTCCGAAATCAGGAAGCCTCTGAGTATCAATATTGATATAGTTATATCCGGTTGTTAATCCTATATCAGATATCTCAATACCTGTCATAATATCAACAGAATAAGGTCTTCCTTCATCTACACTTGTAGGATTATATTCATGCTTTACAGGATTAAGCTCTTTAGCATTAATAGTTATAGTATCAACACCTGCCTGATTTCTAGTCTTAAACTCAAATGATGCAGTGAGGCCGTCATCTGAGACCTGCATAGTTTCACCTGAAGTTCCAGGTGCAGTATAGGTCATATTCTTAGGAAATCTTCCGTCAGACTCAGGATTAGTTATCTTTGCTGTAATATGTATAGTTTTCTGCTGCTTGAATGCTTCGTTTATATCGCCTTCTTTAGCTGTCCATACAACATTACAATGGATATATTTTCTGAATTCCATATTGAAGCTGAACTCTGTTCCTGCAGAAGACTTAGAAACAAGATAATGTGTACCCTTGTTAAGAGGGAATTTTAATCCATTTGCACTATCCCATGAATTAAGAATTGCATTGGTAGACCATGTATGTAAATAATCATTCATATTAGGCGCTTTGCCTTCCTGAAGCTCATCAACTATAGCCAGCGATGCGTTATTATCACTGCTGCCACCATCTTTATTTGTAACCTTGTAATCAGAAATAGTAACCAGGGCATCCTCAGTTGCATTCAGCTCATATATAGTATAACCGTATGCAGCATTCATTTTTTTATAATTGACAGCTCCTGATTTCATCTCAACCTTAATTTTGCTCTTTACAGGATCTGTCTCTGAATAAGCAAGCTGTATTTCTGCTGCTTCGCTAAATGCATTCGCCGGAGTTACTCCTGCATTTCCACCCCATATCTTTATCTTATCTGCAGATGGAAATGTCTTTTTATAGGTGTAGGAAATATTTCCACCACTTGAAATAACATCAGTTCCCTTTGTTCCATCTTCTTCGGCAAGAACATTTCCGTTTAAATCAAATGCGTAGAACTTAAAGTTTTGCATCTTATTTCCATTATAAAAATTTAAGGATACATATACAGCTACAGTTCCGTCTTCAGGATCCTCATATGATACATACTCAATTAAATTACCACCTTTTCCACTTACCGGCAAACTGGAATTTACACCAGGACCTGCTAACCTGGCATAAGACTGCACGGGCATCATAAAAAGAATGATCAATGAAGCCAATGCTAAAACCATTATTTTTGAAATTTTCTTCATAGTTACTCCTCCTTAACCTTCAAAATATACGTTTATTTTCACATTTCATATAGTATTTGTAAAGTATCCATTGGATACTTTTATATAATAGAGCCAGTTTCTTTGCCTTATTCACAGTAGTTTGGATGTCATTCGGAAAATCCGCTCTTCGAGCTTTACCGTCTGCTCTCGCAGACTATTTTCCTCATGCATCCAAAGCTCCTGCTTGTGCCATATCACTTCATGATATGCAAGCCTTCCTTCGTAAGGCTTGGTTCTGCTTTGCAGAACGCATCCTCGTTTCACTCGGACCCTCGATTACTTTGTAATCGAGAGCTAATTCGCAGGTACGATAAAAAATAGAACCAGTTTCTTTGCTTGCTAGCAAGCACGAAACTGGTTCTATTTTTTATCTACTGTGAATAGTCACTAATTACTTGTCACGATGTATGGCTGGATTGCTCCTGCGAGGCTTGATGCCGGCATGGTCTGTACCCAAACATGTCCAGGTCCTGTAACTACTGTGTTGAAGAGTCCCTCTCCACCAAATGCGATATTCTTAAGACCCTTAACTGTCTGGATATCCATCTGGCATGTCTCTGACATAGCTGCAAGATGACCTGTATCAAGTACTATCTGCTGTCCTGGCTGAAGATCATACTCAACTACATGACCATCGAACTCAGCAAAAGCAACACCCTGTCCGGAAACTTTCTGCATGATGAAACCTTCTCCACCAAACATGCCTGCGCCGAGCTTCTTCTTAAAATGTACTGAAAGCTCGATATTTCCTACTGATGCAAGAAAAGCAGACTTCTGGAAAACCATGTTGTTTCCAGGGCCTATCTCAAAAGCTCTGATTGATCCAGGGAAGCTTGATGCACAAGCTATAAATCCAGGACCTCCCTCAGCTGTATAGATGTTCTGGAAAACAGACTCTCCTGATACTGCACGGCTGAACATCTTTCCAAGTCCGCCACCTGATGTTTCCATCTTCATGTTAGGTGACATCCAAGACATTCCACCACCTTCTGTTACTACCTTCTCCCCCGCATCAAGATTGATGATTACTACAGGTAGAGTTCCTCCATCGATTTGATAATTCATTTTGCTACCTCCTAAAATAATACTTTAATCCTTCGATTAAGCTAAGGATTATTATATACCAAGATGAAGATTTTTTCATCTGGATTTTTTATCCCCGACCGACTTTATGAAGCGCTGCACCACAGCTTCTGCAGTAAAATGCGTGGAAGCTGTTTATTTCATTACACACAGGACAATGCATCTGCACTGATCGATTCATAACAACTTCAGGCTGTTGATTCTGAACCCCGACAACCTGTGGATTAGGCACTCCTCCTCCGGAAGGAGGTGCAAAACGGGAATTATCCTGATTAGGCTGTGCATAACCTCCATACATAGGCGCATCAAATCCACCATAAGGTATATAAGGATTTGCTGCCGGTCCTGCCCAGTACTGGCGGTATTCCGGCGCCTCGTACATTTTAAGATTTTCTTTTTTAGCTTTATGAATACGAATTATCGTTAGTATATCAGCGGCAACTACGAATACAACAAATATTATCAGGAAGAGAACTCTCTGGGTCATTAAGCAGAAATCATAAAATGCGTGCAGAGAGCATGCTATCATAAATCCGGTAAACATATTTTTTCTACAGCCGGCTCTGTCCCCAAAGGACTTAGCATACTTGGCATTTCCGTAATAATATCCCATAAATATAGCACACATCGCATGAGCCGGAATCGCCAGAAGTCCTCTTGATATTCCCATACCTAATATCGAGCTTGATTCCACACGGAACAGATAAAGAACATTTTCAATCGCCGCAAAGCCCATGGATCCAAAAAGACAGTACACTACTCCATCAAACTTGTAATTAAAATGCTTATTACGCCAGGTCACAAGATATGCAGCCAGGAACTTGAAGCCTTCTTCGATAACCGCAACTCCGAAAAATGCCGTTATCATGTGATATATGAGAAATGTTCCGCCGAAGGTTACGTCGATTATATTTCCTATCAGCCACTCTGCCACGATAGAAGGAACGGCAGATAAAACTCCCAGAAAAAATATTTTCAGAAGAAGACCTATTGGTTCCTTCTCAGATTTATCCTGCAGATAGATATAAAGCATCATAAGTGCTGCAGGGATGACAGCTATTAAAATTACTACAAAATCACTCATCTAAATTCTCCAATAAAACAAAGGTAATTCTATAACATACTACTTTAAACCGTACTTTTTATTCTTTTTGCGAGTAGGCTTAGTTTCCTTTATCTTAACCTTATGATCAGTTATTCCATGCTTATATAAAGCATTTGAAACAAGTTCTCCCGTCTGGACGCTGATTGGCCAGTTAGACTCTGCCTTAAAACTCGGAACATAAACTGTTATATCTTCCTTATTTTTTTCTCCCGCAGAGACTATCTGATCTATTATGTCATTATCAATTGCTATACATTTCTGATGATTAATATTTCTTATATTAGTTTCTTTAAATGTAATGCCCTGTGTATTTATTTCGAAAAAAACAACTATAACAATAAGAGGCAGCGCAATTCTGATTACAGGCTTTTCTCTCATCAACGAAAGCAGCATCGTCATCAGCATAATAAAAAGAAAGAATATATGACCGAATAATATGTCAGGTCTCTGTATACTTCCTATATAATGAAGCGATGAAACCATGATCAGATATATTAGTATTATAAATGATGTAAGTATACAGAATAATACTGTTTTTACATCTTCTTTGTAATTGCTTGTTTTTTGTTTACAACCTATTATGAGAGCAATTATAAATATCAAACATATAATAATATAGAATATCGAAAAAGATGTACTTAGGGTTTCACCGAGAGCCAGATACTGCTTAGCCTGAGCTCCAAAAAGCTGCAGCTTAGAAGTCTTTGTTTTTATATCATCAGCCCGTCCGCCATTTACTTCAAAGATCTGTACCACCAGCCAGAAAATGAGAAGTATTATACGAAAGGTATTTCTTTTTAATAGCTCTTTTAAAGAATCCTTTTTCTTAAATCCCCAAATTATATCTATCACAAATCTACAACCAACATATCCTGCCAGAATAATACTTGCATAAAGATTTGAAAGAAGTGCCAGATAAATAAATACTATATATACGCCATATCTTACCGGATTCTTCATAATAGCTTTTCTGTCATAAGTCAGAACATCCTTTTCGGAAAGCTGCATCACTATACAGGCATTTATTATATTCGGAATAATATAATAGAAGTAACAGGTAAGATCCAGACCGTTAAACATATATTCGTTTGAGCTATCCTTATATCTGAATATCCAGAAATGCATTATCAGAAATAATACAGAAATAAAGATATTTGTCAGCTGGGACGTCTCGTATTTTTTTTCTATAACTTTATAAAATGTATAAATATAAAGCGTAATGAATAAACTTACAACAATAGCATTAATTATAATATTTGCATTAATGAAGTCCTTAGTAAAAGGATAAATGACAAATGAACCAATCTCGGCAACAAGAGACATGAATATCTCCGGCAGTACTCTTGTGGGATTCCATTCCTTCCATACAGGGAAAGCATGACGGGTAAATACTATATATTTCCAGTCATCTGAATCGTAAATAACCAGCGGATGGATACGGGAATAGAAAACAAACATAACAACAAACACCGCTGCAGTAAATATGAACAGTACTATTCGGTTTTTTCTGTCATTTACATTCATCTTTTTTCCTCTCGAGTTTATAGAACAAAGAGTGTCGCTTGCGACACTCTCCGCGCGAGCGCGTGCTGCCAAAGGCAGCTATCTTCCTTATGCGCCGAGACGCATCCTTAGCGGAGCGCTTTTTATATAATAGGAAGCGCAGTTTCCTACTACAATGATTTTATAGTGAATATTCTTAACATCCAGTTAAGATATTATCTATCTTATTGCTTAAGCTGTATAATGATGGGGCAATAGGTATATCGGCAGTTTCCATGGACTTTGCGTCCGTATAATAGACTGATAACCAGCTCCTCATTAGCAGCGTTCGTTTTATGCAGGTTGTTTCACCATAAGGTGCATTCGTGTCACACCACAGTAGATTGAATAGGCAATGAGTAAAACTGGTGTATATCCATTGCACTATTTTTTTTAAGGAGTGACAAATATATGAACGCAGTAGGTATTGATGTATCAAAAGGTAAGAGTACAGTTT
>FZRB01000035.1 GCA_900199595.1 Lachnospiraceae bacterium
AGTATAAGCTTCGGGATAGAGGAAAACACTTTGTGAAGATTGATAAATTCTATCCATCAAGTCAGATATGTCATTGTTGTGGCTATAAAAACGAAGAAACAAAAGATCTGTCAATAAGAAAATGGATATGTCCAAAGTGCAATAATGAACATGACCGCGACATAAATGCAGCTATAAATATACGTAATGAAGGAATGAGATACTTAAGTATCTAAGTATAAATAGAACCGTCGGACAGACGGGGATAGCTCGTGTATGCTGTAATCATTAGATTACTCGAACGAGAAGCCCCCACTTCTTAGCAAAGCGAAAGTGGTGGGAGTATGTCACGGTGGTGAGATAGTTACAAATGATGGGCTCGGTGAAGTAAGAAATACTGCTGCCTATATGGAAAAAGAAGCATTTATCACCCATACCAGTTATCTGAATCTATATTGGAATAATAATGTTGTTGATGCCATGAAGACTGAGAGCTATGCCGGTAATGATCCTGTTTATAGTGGTAAGTCCGGATTTGATTATGTCAGAAACCATCTGGGTTATCGGTTTGTTGTGAGAGATGTCAGACTGACAAAGGAAACTACTGCTTACGAAGATTTCTGTATGGAAGCTGATATAGAAAATGTTGGTTTTGCAAATCTAGTAAGAAATAAACAATTAGTCGTAATACTTGACGGGGAAAATGGTACCTATAGATTTCCATTGACAGATACAAATGCATCTCAGTGGAACAAGGATGATGCCCTGAGTGTTCAAAAGCTTTCAACTGTTGATTGGGATTCATGCAGTACAGTTACAATCAGAACACAGATAGACCTGCCAGAAGATATACCGATTGGAACTTACAATATATATCTGAGACTTGCGGATGATGACACCTCCGAAGGTGAGAGTGGATATCCTGTCAGATTTGCAAATAAAGATAAAACAGAAAAGAAAAATGTGTGGAATGACAAATTGGGAGCTAACCTTCTTGGAAGTTTTGCCGTTGAGGAGAAACCGAATCCTATGCCGGAACCGACTTCTTCTGTAGCTACGGTTACACCGACACCAACAGTATCTCCGACAGAGATAGTTACACCAACAGCAACAGTATCTCCAACGGAGACAGTAGCTCCAACAGCAACGCCAACAAAGCAGCCGGCAGTGGCTACTCCGACAAAACAACCGACTGTAGCACCTACGGCCACAATAACACCGGATACTAAGAAGGATAATAAGACAACCTTCAGCATAAAGAACAAAGCTAAGGTAAAATCGTCCTCAAAGATTAAGATCAAGGATAAAGACAAGATAAAGAAGATTACCCTGAACGGGAAAAATGTAAAGGTCAAGACCGGTAAAAAAAGCTTCACCTTAAAACATAAATCCTATAAGAAGAAGCTGAAGAAGAGTAAATGGAATAAGCTTGTTGTAACCGATAATAACGGGAACAAGAAGACACTGAAGTTTAAAATCAAATGACCTAATTGTCAGAAGGTACTTTTAAACTATTTTTAACAGGAGAATTATAGTAGACATCATGGCTAAAGATAAGGATAAAACAAATGTAATGAGGGTTCTGGATAGTAAAAAGATTCCATACAACAGCTATTCATATACACCTGACAGTACTCTGTCGGGAGAAGATATAGCCAGGCTTCTGAATGAAGATGTGAACAGAGTTTTTAAAACTCTCGTTACTCAGGCTAAAGCAGGGGGATACTACGTTTTTGTTATTCCGGTATCAGCGGAGCTGAATCTTAAAAAAGCAGCATCAGCTGTTAACGAGAAGGCAGTCAGTATGATAAAGCAGAAGGAACTGCTGCCCCTGACAGGATATGTGCACGGAGGATGTTCACCTGTAGGAATGAAAAAGCAGTTTCCAACTGTTATACATGAAACGGCAAAAAGCTTTGACAAGATATTCGTGAGTGCCGGAAGAGTGGGAAATCAGGTAGAGTTATCTCCTCAGGAGCTGAGTGGTCTTGTTAACGCAGACTTTGCAGACGTAGTGGATTAAACTACATTCATTTAAGGATTCCTAAACGGAAATCTTCGGTATGTCACATGGTGGGGGTTGCTGTAATGAAACAGAAGTTTGAACGTTTTGATATGAGTGCAGATCCGGTGAGAACTAAATGGTATCTCAGACCAATTACCATTCTTCTCAGTCTGCCGGATGTTATAAAGCATAAGAATATAATACATAAGGATGGGACTGAGGGGTTGAAGGCACCCTTTGTCCTTCTTTGTAATCATAATGCATTTATGGATTTTAAGGTTGCCACCAAGGCTATTTATCCCATGAGAGCAAATTATGTGGTTGCTATAGATGGTTTCATCGGACGGGAGAAGCTGCTTCGGGATGTGGGTTGTATATGTAAGCGTAAATTTACAAACGACACTATGCTAGTAAGACAGCTGATTAAGACTATAAAGCATGGTGATGTGGCAATCATCTATCCTGAGGCCAGGTATTCCTTATGCGGAACCACCGCAGTTCTTCCTGAATCACTTGGAAAGTTATGTAAACTGCTCAAGGTACCGGTTGCAGTGCTTATCTGTCACGGACATCATATCAATTCTCCATTCTGGAATCTTCATGACAGAGGTGTCAAGCCTACGGAGGCTGAATACAGGCTGCTCTTTACAAAAGAACAGCTGGCAAGTGCTTCGGTGGATGAGATAAACAGAAAGATAGTTGAAGCCTTTCAATATGATGACTTTGCATGGCAGAAGGAAAATGGAATGAAGATAACCTATAAAGGCCGGGCAGAGGGGCTTCATAAAGTTCTGTATCAATGCGCTTCCTGCAAGACTGAACATAAGATGCAGTCTTCGGGTACATTTCTTTCGTGTGGTTCTTGCGGTAAGAAATGGGAGATGACTGAACTGGGAGAGCTTCGTGGAATGGATGGAAAGACGGAGTTTTCACATATTCCCGACTGGTACGAATGGGAGCGAGAGAATGTAAGAAAAGAGGTTGAGGCTGAAAACTATAATTCCGGAGAACTGCCTGTAAGAGTTGATACACTCCCAAATGCGAAAAAGTTCATTCATCTCGGTGAAGGAACACTCATACATGATATGAATGGATTTACCGTGAGAGGAACAGATGTGGATGGTGATCCCTTTGAGATGATAAAGAGTGTTCCATCCCTGTATTCCTGCCATATAGAATATGAATATCTGGGAAAGTTCGGGGACTGTGTTGATCTGAATACTCTGGAGGATACCTGGTATATATATCCTGATCCTGACAAATGTGATTTTTCGGTAACAAAGATGGCTCTTGCAACAGAAGAGCTGTACAGATATAAAACCGGTAATAGAAATGTAATGTTAATGGAAGACTATCAATGAGAATAAAACGAATACATGAGGATATTGACTGGGCAGACAGCATTTTATTTGTACCTGCAATGCTTGATATGCATTTTCCGCTTATAAAATATGCCTTCTATTCAAAGGACTATCATCCCGTAGTAATGGATGATGAGGATGGAATAACAGAAACCGGTCTTAAATATATAAACCATGATATGTGCTATCCGCTGTCACAGATAGTGGGGCAGATGGTAAATGCGCTAAATAGCGGCAGGTATGACGTAAACAGAGTAAAGCTTCTGATGCCGGCTGCAGGAGATGCATGCAGGGGAGCAAACTATGTTGGGGCACTGAGACGTGCCATGCAGGATGCCGGATATGGATTTGTTCCGGTGCTTACTCTTAATGTAAGAGGGGTGGAACCGGAAAGCATGATGAGATTTGACTTTCCAATGGTATGGAGAGCCATGTTCGGGATGTTTTACGGAGATATCCTTATGGTGCTGCTGCATGCTACCAGACCTTATGAAAAGAAAAAGGGTGCCGCAGACAGACTATGGAATAAATGGATAAAAATCCTCTCCCGGGATATGATATCCGGTAAAAATCTTTCTCTGCTCTATATGCATCGCAATTTCAGACTGATGTGCAGAGATTTTTCAAGGATAAGAAGGAAAGATGTTAAGAAACAGGTTATAGGTTTTGTGGGAGAGTTGTATGTGAAGTACTGCCATCTGGGAAACTGGGATGTGGTTGACTTCATAGAGAAGCAGGGGACAGAGATACATGTAAATCCTCTTTCCTATTATGCTCTTTACTATATGGATACACATATGATAAGAAAGCATAACCTGGAAGCAAAGGGAGCCAGACTTCTGATGAAGCTTTTTGAAATGATTCAGAAGGACATGATAAAGGCTCTGGAGAAATATGATTATTTCTCGCTTCCGCCTTACTGGCAGTTTAAGAAGGAAGCTCACGGGCTGGTCAATTACAATGTGAGAAATGGTGATGGCTGGCTTATAGGAGCTGAAGCTGTGGGATATATAAATCATGGCGTTGAGAAGGTATTTGCTGCCCAGCCCTTTGGCTGTATGGTCAACCACTGTGCGGGAAGAGGACTTTATCCTTCCCTTACCCGTAAGCTTGGAAAGGGCAGTATAGTCAGTACGGACGTGGATGCCAGTGCATCAAAGCTGAATTACTATAACAGACTGCTGATGCTCATACATGGAATCTGATTTACCACTTGCATTTATAGAATAAATGTTATATAGTACCTCATAAGCGAAAGATTCTGAAAGACTTTAATAGCTTTATATATGATGCAACAGGGAGCGCAGGTCGTGGACTGAGAGCCGGCGCAGGTCATGAAAACTGTTAAGGAACACTTTCAGTGGGTACAATTATATTTACAGAGTTATAAAAGCGGGTGGTACCGCGGTTAGTATGTTTAGATTAATCGCCCCGGGATGTTTATGCATCCCGGGGTTTTTGAATGAATAGAAAGGAAAAGAAGATGAAAAACATTTACAGAGATAAGACCATCAATATGATGAGTGAAGCTGATGTCGGCTCTAATGTACGTCTTGCAGGATGGGTAGAAAACATCCGTGATCATGGTGGAGTTTCCTTCATTGATCTCAGAGATATGTATGGCGTAATGCAGATCGTTATGCGTGATACTTCTCTTCTTGAGGGAATCGTAAAGGAGCAGGCTATATCAGTTGAAGGTCTGGTTGAGCACCGCGATGAGGAAACCTATAATCCTAAGATTCCTACAGGAACCATCGAGCTGGAGGCTCACAGTGTGGATATCCTGGGAAGGGTTTATTCACAGGTTCCTTTTGAGATAATGACTTCTAAGGAAGTAAGAGAGGATGTACGTCTCAAGTACAGATATCTGGACCTGCGAAATGAGAAGGTTAAGAATAACATCCTTTTCAGATCCAAGGTAATAAGACATATCAGACATAAGATGGAGGATATGGGCTTCGTTGAGATACAGACTCCTATTCTCTGTGCATCTTCACCTGAGGGAGCAAGAGATTATATCGTTCCTTCACGTAGATTCAAGGGTAAATTCTATGCTCTGCCACAGGCACCGCAGCAGTATAAGCAGCTGCTTATGGTATCGGGCTTTGATAAATATTTCCAGATAGCTCCATGTTTCAGAGATGAGGATGCAAGAGCAGACAGATCTCCGGGTGAGTTCTATCAGCTGGACTTCGAGATGAGCTTTGCTACTCAGGAGGATGTATTCAGAGTAGGTGAAGAGGTGCTGACAGATGTTTTCACGGAGTTTGCACCTGAAGGATACACAGTAACTCAGGCTCCTTATCCTGTAATCAGCTATAGAGATGCTATGCTTAAGTATGGTTCAGATAAGCCGGACCTTAGAAATCCGCTTATTATAATAGACCTTTCTGAGTTCTTCCAGAGATGTACCTTTAAGCCGTTCCATGGTCTTACTGTAAGAGCCATCGTAATTCATGAGAGACTTACAAAGGGTCAGCATGAGAAGCTCCTTAAGTATGCCCAGGGTATCGGAATGGGTGGTCTCGGTTATCTGGAGGTTCTGGATGACGGAAGTTACAAGGGGCCTATCGATAAGTTCATTCCTGAAGATATGAAGGACGAGCTTAAGAGTAAGACAGACCTTAAGATAGGAGATACCATTTTCTTCATAGCAGATAAGGAAATGCAGGCAAGCCTCTATGCAGGCCAGATAAGAACTGAGCTGGGTGTGAGACTTGATCTGATAGAGAAAAATGCGTACAGATTCTGTTATATAAATGATTTCCCTATGTATGAGCTGGATCCGGAGACAGAGAAGATAGGCTTTACACATAATCCTTTCTCCATGCCTCAGGGAGGACTTGAAGCTCTTATGACTAAAGATCCTCTGGATATACTTGCATATCAGTATGATATCGTTTGTAACGGCGTAGAGCTTTCTTCAGGAGCTGTCAGAAATCATGACATGCAGATAATGGAGAAGGCCTTCGAGATAGCAGGCTATTCAAAGGATGTACTTGAGAAGAAGTTCGGAGCCCTTTATACAGCCTTCCAGTTCGGTGCACCGCCACATGCAGGTATGGCACCGGGAGTTGACCGTATGATCATGCTCCTCAGAAATGAAGAGAACATCCGTGAGGTTATTGCATTCCCTATGAACGGAAATGGTCAGGACCTTATGTGCGGAGCTCCGGGAGATGTTACAGAGCAGCAGCTTAGAGATGTTCATCTTACACCTGATGACATTGCCGAAAGCTATGGAATCACTATGACTTCAAGTGCAAAGTCTGCGAGTGACAGTGAGGAAGAAAAGGCATCAGGTACAGTTGAGATAACCGATGAGGTTATAGAGTACGTAGGTATCCTCGGAAAGCTGGAACTCTCCGATGAAGAAAAGGAGAAGTCCAAGAAGGACCTTACTGAGATGCTGGAATATGTCGGAAAGCTGGGCGAGCTGGATACCAGTAATGTAGAACCGATGAGTCATACCTTCCCTGTTTCCAATGTAATGAGACAAGATGTTGTTTCAAATGGGGATGACAGAGAGAACATGCTGAAGAATGCTCCTCAGAGAAATGACGAAGCATATATAGTACCGGAGACTTTTTAAAACTGCTGGTAATACTAAGATAATAATTGAATAAATTATTCGAAGAGAGTGCTTTACAAAACAGATACGTGGTGTTATATTGTGGATAGGCAAAACATAACAGGGTTGTGATGTTAATGTCCATATACGAAAAAGCCACGAGTTGCACCTCGTGGCTTTTTCTATTCCCATTATGTACGGAGAAGGGCTTAACTCTCCAGGTTGGCTACCTTCTATCTCTATCCAACCATTTGCAGATATAATAGGCTATTATACTGCCAATGATAGAGATAAACAGGGTTGTAATAATATCCATATATTCACCTCCTTCCTGTACCGGTATAGAGGCGGTAGCAAAGTTTATTATACTCTTTAAAGAATAGTGTTTTCAATTTATTAAATATTTAAAAACTATATAAAAAACTAATATAATTGCGAATATAGGATGAATAAATAATATATAAAGGAGATTTGAAAAATGCTCGGAATTCTGTCACTTAGCGCAGTAGAGCTTGGTAAGAAGATAGCCGCCGGCGAGATCACATCAGTTGAAGCAACCAAGGCATATCTTGACCATATCGGTGCTGTTGAGAAAGATATAAATGCATATGTTACAGTCGACACAGAGGGTGCTCTGAAAGCGGCTGAAGAAGCAGATAAAAAGATAAAAGAGGGAACTCTGAAGGGACCATTTGCAGGTGTTCCTGTAGCAATAAAGGATAATATGTGTATCGAAGGGATGCTCACATCCTGTTCATCACATATTCTGGATAATTTCCATCCCACCTATACAGCTACAGCCGTAGAAATGCTTAAAGAGGCCGGAGCAGTTGTACTGGGACATACAAATATGGATGAGTTCGCCATGGGAAGTACTTCAGAAACTTCCTACTACGGACCAACAAAGAACCCTTGGAATCTGGACAGAGTTCCCGGTGGTTCATCAGGTGGATCTGCAGCTGCAGTAGCTGCTGACGAATGTGCCATAGCTCTTGGATCGGATACAGGTGGTTCCATCAGACAGCCTGCTTCCTTCTGCGGAGTTACAGGTATCAAGCCTACCTACGGCCGTGTATCCAGATACGGACTTATCGCTTACGGTTCATCTCTTGATCAGATAGGACCTCTTGGAAAGAATGTAGAAGACTGCGCAGCTATGCTGGAGGTTATATCCGGACATGATCCAAAGGATTCAACTTCCGCAGAAAAGGAAAATGCGAAGGATCAGATAGACTTTACTTCAGCTCTTGTTGATGACGTAAAGGGAATGAAGATAGGTGTTCCGAGAGATTACTTCCTTGAGGGTATAAATGAGGAAGTTAAGGATGCAGTACTTGCTGCTGCTGAGGTACTTAAGTCAAAGGGTGCCATAGTCGAAGAGTTTGATCTCGGTATGGTTGAATATGCCATCCCTGCTTACTATGTTATAGCCTGTGCAGAGGCTTCATCAAATCTTGAGAGATTCGATGGTGTTAAGTACGGCTACAGAACAGGTGAGTACACAGATCTTCACAACATGTATAAGAAGACCAGAAGCGAAGGCTTCGGAACAGAGGTTAAGCGTCGTATAATGCTCGGTTCATTTGTTCTTTCATCAGGTTATTATGATGCCTACTATGTAAAGGCTCTTAAGGTGAAGGCACTTATCAAGCAGGCCTTTGATAAAGCCTTTGAGAAGTATGATGTAATCCTCGGACCGGTTGCTCCGACCACAGCGCTTAAGTGCGGTGAGTCTCTTTCCGATCCGATCAAGATGTACCTCGGAGATATATATACAGTTTCGGTCAATCTGGCAGGACTTCCGGGTATATCACTTCCTTGCGGAGAGGATAAGGAAGGACTTCCTATAGGACTTCAGCTCCTTGGACAGACCTTTGCTGAGAAGAAGATAATTCAGACAGCATATACATACGAAAAGTACAGACTTCAGAACATGAACTTAAGATGCGACAAGAGCGCAAGCGGAAAGGAGGCCTAGGTTATGAGTAAAGAATACGAAGTGATAATAGGTCTCGAGGTGCATGTCGAGCTTAATACAAAAACAAAGATATTCTGTGGCTGCTCCACTGAGTTCGGTGGTGCTCCAAATACCCACGTATGTCCTGTATGTTCAGGTATGCCGGGTTCCCTTCCTGTTCTGAATAAGGAAGTTGTAAATAAGGCAATAAGCGTAGGACTTGCTACTAACTGTGAGATAACACGTAATTCCAAGTTCGATCGTAAGAATTATTTCTATCCTGATAATCCACAGAACTATCAGATATCACAGCTTTATTATCCTATATGCAGAGACGGTCATGTGACGATCATGAGCAAGGGCGCTGCAAAGGATATAAGAATTCATGAGATACATATGGAGGAGGATGCAGGTAAGCTGATCCACGATCCTGTAACAGATGATACCTATGTAGATTTCAACCGTTCAGGAGTTCCTCTTATTGAGATAGTATCCGAACCTGATATGAGAAGTGCAGATGAGGTAATAGCATACCTTGAGAAGCTGAGAGAGACCATTCAGTATCTGGATGCTTCAGACTGCAAGCTGAACGAAGGCTCCATGCGTGCCGACGTAAATATATCCATCAGAGAAATGGGAAGCGATAAGTTCGGAACCAGAACAGAATCCAAGAACCTGAACTCATTTAAGGCCATCAGAAGATGTATAGAAAATGAGGTTAAGAGACAGAAGGATATCATCGAGAGCGGAGAAAAGGTTGTACAGGAGACCCGCCGCTGGGATGACCTTAAGGGTGTATCATATCCTATGCGTTCCAAAGAGGATGCTCAGGATTACAGATATTTCCCTGATCCGGACCTTGTACCTATCGTGGTAAGTGATGAGTGGATCGAAGAGATTAAGTCAAAGCTTCCTGAATTTAAGGATGAGAGAAAGATCAGATATAAGGAAATGTACGGTCTCCCTGATTATGATATAGACCAGATAACCGGCAGCAAGAAGATGGGTGAGATATTCGAAGGAGCAGTTAAAGAAGGCGCTGATCCGAAGAAAGTATCCAACTGGCTCATGGTTGAAACCATGCGTCTCATGAAAGAAACAGGAACAGATGCCGACAAGCTGAAATTCTCTGCTACAAATCTTGCCAAGTTGGTTAAGCTTGTGGATTCAAAAGAGATAAATAACGCTACAGCAAAAGAAGTATTTGAGAAGGCTATATTCTCAGAAGATATGGATCCTGTTAAGTACGTAGCTGACAATAATCTTTCCATGAAGACAGACTCCGGAGAGCTTGAAGAAGTAGTAAAGAAGGCAATTGATGCCAATCCGAAGGCAATAGAAGATATTTTAGGTGGAAAAGGTAAGGCGGTTGGTGCTATAGTAGGATATGTAATGAAAGAGATGAAGGGTAAGTGCGATCCTGCTGAAGTCAACAAGATAATCGCTGCTGAAATCGCTAAGCTGAAATAGACTGTATCCGCGGCAATAAACTAACAACGTAAATATATAAAAAGGAGAATAATCATGAGAACATATCTCGTAACAGGTGGTGCCGGTTTTATCGGTTCTAATTATATTCACTATATGTTTGATAAGTATGGAGATGATATCCGTATCATCAATGTTGATAAGCTTACATATGCAGGTAACCTTGAGAACCTTAAGGATATCGAGGATAAGCCGAACTATACTTTCGTAAAGGCTGATATCTGTGATAAGGAAGCTATAGCTAAGATATTTGCAGAAAATGATATCGACAGAGTGGTACATTTTGCTGCAGAGTCTCATGTAGACCGTTCTATCAAGGAGCCTGAAGTATTTGTTCAGACAAATGTACTGGGAACAGCTGTTATGCTTAACTCAGCTAAGGCTGCATGGGAGAATGAGGACGGAACCTTCAAGGAGGATAAGAGATTCCTTCATGTTTCGACAGATGAGGTATATGGCTCTCTTCCTGACGATCCTGATGCTTACTTCTATGAGACTACACCAATCGATCCTCACAGCCCATACTCATCAAGTAAGGCTTCATCGGATCTTCTGGTAAAGGCATATGTTGATACATATCATTTCCCGGCAATCATTACTAACTGCTCAAATAACTACGGACCTTATCAGTTCCCTGAGAAGCTGATTCCGCTTATTATAAATAACTGTCTTGCAGGAAAGAATCTTCCTGTATACGGTGACGGAAAGAATGTTCGTGACTGGCTCTATGTTATGGATCATGCAAAGGGTATCGATATGGCTACTGAACAGGGACGTTTCGGTGAGAGATATAACATCGGTGGTCACAATGAGAAGCAGAATATCGAGATCATCAATATTATTATTGAGACACTTCAGGAACTGCTTCCTGATTCAGATCCTAGAAAGGCAAATGTGACCAAGGACCTTATCACATATGTAACTGATCGTAAGGGCCATGACAGACGTTATGCCATCGCTCCGGATAAGATCAAGGCTGAAATTGGCTGGTATCCTGAGACTATGTTCAAGGATGGAATCAAGCTTACTATTAAATGGTATCTTGAAAATGAAGACTGGATGAAGAATGTAACCAGCGGTAATTATCAGAAATACTACGATGACATGTACAGTAACAGATAATGATAAAAGAGTGAAGGTATGGTTAAGCTAACAATAGTAATGCCCTGTTATAACGAGGGGACGCGAATATACAAAAATTTAATAGAGACGGTAACCCAGGTTGAAAGGTTCTGCGACAGCTTCCGTATACTTGCAGTTAATGATGGAAGCAGTGATGAGACAGAAGCAGAAATAAAAAGGGCAAGTCTTCAGGATAAAAGGATAGGTGTTATATCATATCCTGACAATAAAGGAAAAGGCTACGCTGTAAGACGAGGCATGCTTGCAGCAAAGTCTGAGTACGTGGCATTTCTGGACGCAGATTTGGAGCTTCCACCTCATATGCTGGATGGTTTTTTAAAGAAAGCAGAGGGTCTTAGTGAAGACGATGAGAATCAGTATGATATCGTGATTGGTTCGAAGATGCATAAGGATTCACAGGTTGAGTATCCCTTTGTACGTAAGATACTCAGCGCAGGATACTTTACCTTTATTAAGATGTTATTCGGACTGAAGGTAAAGGATACACAAACCGGTATTAAGCTTTTCAGAACTGAGAAGATAAGACCTGTGCTTGAACTCATGAGGTCGGGCGGTTTTACCTTTGATATAGAGATGCTGGCAATCGCTAACAAAATGGGACTCACCATCACGGAGATGCCTGTTATAGTAAATTTCTCAAGAAACAAAAGCGACAAGTCGAAGATAAGTATCAAGAGTATCTTCGTTATGGCCAGAGATACATTTAAAGTAAAAATTCATGTGTCAAAATTGAATTTATCAATTCTAAGCGAGAATACTCCGTCTTCTTTAAGGCGGGGATGAATCGCACTAACGGGCTCTAAAAATCTATAATAAATCGTCTATCTTTCATTGAAAAAGATGTCTCAATATGATATAATTAATTCAGTGGTAAATATATAAAAGGAGCTTAAATAAAGTGTATTTAGAATCTAATAATCATTCGGTATTCTCGATGCATTATCACTTAGTTATGGTAGTGAAATATCGCAGAAAAGTGATAAATGATGATATATCAAAACGTTTAAGAGAGATATTTGAATATATTGCTCCCAATTACAACATATCCATTGAGGAA
>FZRB01000004.1 GCA_900199595.1 Lachnospiraceae bacterium
TTGGTTTGGTCGCTAAACACTTTATCACAAGGTGGGTGTTCCCTTCTATATTTCTTTTATTTAATTTTCCGAATAAAACTTTACGCTAGCGTTACTTTTTAACGCCTTTCAGAGGTAAAATTCTTTTTCTTTATATTACTGTCCTTTTTGTATGAATTTTTTCTGTCATATTCCTCGTATGCTTCTACTATTTTCTGTACAAGCGGATGTCTCACAACGTCTTTGCTGGTTAGATTACAAACAGCTATTCCCTCTATATTTTTAACAATTCTGAGGGCTGTATCAAGACCGGAAACTGTTCCGGCTGCCAGATCCTTCTGAGACTGATCACCTGTTATGATTGCCTTGGAACCAAAGCCTATTCTGGTAAGGAACATTTTCATCTGTGACTGAGTAGTATTCTGCGCTTCATCCAGTACAATAAATGCGTTGTCGAGAGTCCTGCCTCTCATATACGCCAGTGGCGCTACTTCTATCAGCCCCTTCTCCATATTCTTCTGAAATGACTCTGCTCCGAGTATTTCATATAAAGCATCATAAAGCGGTCTGAGATAAGGGTCTATCTTGCTCTGAAGATCTCCCGGCAGAAAACCCAGCTTCTCTCCGGCTTCAATAGCAGGACGTGTAAGAATGATTCTTTCGACCTCACCCTTTTTAAATGCTGTTATTGCTTTTGCCATAGCAAGATATGTCTTTCCGGTTCCAGCAGGTCCGCAGCCAAAGATTATCATATTATTATCGATGGCATTAACATATTCCTTCTGACCAAAGGTTTTGGGTCTGATAGGTCTTCCTGATAAGGTATGGCAGATGATTTCTTTATCATCCTCCAGCTCGCTGACATTTGACTTGTCGCCATCTGTTGCAAGCTTTATGGAATAATCTACAGCCTGATCAGTTATCTCGCCACCATTTCTGCAGATAACAAGCAGATCGTTTATTACTCGTTCAGCCATATCAACATTTGCACCCATACCTTCAATTATCAGAGAATCTCCTCTGCATACGTATGTTATCCCAAATGCCTTTTCAATTTTTCTTATATTTTTATCAAACTGACCAAAAACAAATTGTATATTTCTTTCGTCAATTCTGATAATACTTTGCTTTATCGACATCTAATAATCCCCAATTAAAATGTATATTATCGCAAAAAACCTTCTTGTTTATTTATAGCAGAAAAAACGCCACGGCTAAATAACCGCGGCGATGTATCCATTATACGTAATTACTTATACTTACGCTTTCTGGCAGCCTCAGACTTCTTCTTACGTCTTACAGAAGGCTTCTCATAATGCTCTCTCTTACGTATCTCCTGCTGAATACCAGCCTTTGCACAGTTTCTCTTGAATCTGCGAAGAGCGCTGTCGAGAGTTTCATTTTCTTTTACAACTACGCTTGACATCTATCTACCCTCCCTTCATCTAGGGAATAAAATCACGTTTTTTCACACGCGAAAGTTATTTTATACCATTCTCATATATCTTGTCAAGAACAAGATTTGTTTGAAGGCATCAAAAACTATAATGTTTGAAGGCATCAGCCTATCTGTTTTCTTACTTCCTCAACGCCTGCATTAAGTGCATCCTGTATCTTTGATGCATCTTTTCCACCAGCCTGAGCCATGTTAGGACGTCCACCGCCGCCACCGCCTACGATAGGAGCAATAGCTTTGATTATATTTCCTGCATGAACACCGGCTTTAACAGCATCATCAGAAGCCATAACTACAAGACTTACCTTTTCACCAAGGTCAGATGCCATAATAACTACAGCCTTACCGAGCTTAGCCTTATATTCATCTCCAAGATTCCTGAGGGCATTCGGATCTACTCCCTGAACTCCCATAGGAAGAACCTTTACATCACCTATTTCTACTACTGAATCCTCAGCTGATGAAGCAGCAGCCTTGGCCATCTTATCCTTGAGACTCTGGTTCTCAGACTGAAGAGCCTTTATCTCATCCATAAGAGAAGCTATCTTCTCAGTAAGCTTCATAGGTTCAGTCTTTGCAGCCTTTGCAGCCTCCAGAAGTCTTGCCTCTATATCAGCATAATAAGCAGCAGCTCCGTCAGCAGTAAGAGCTTCTATACGTCTTACGCCTGCAGCAATTCCCTGCTCGGATATGATCTTAAATGTACCGATTACGCTTGTATGTGGAACATGAGTACCTCCACAGAGCTCTATAGACCAGTCGCCCATATTTACCACACGAACCTCTTCGCCGTACTTCTCGCCAAAGAGAGCCATGGCACCTGTCTTCTTAGCATCCTCGAGAGACATGATCTCAGTATTAACCTTAAGATCCTCACTGATCTCTTTATTTACTATAGCCTCAACCTCTTTTATCTCTTCAGAAGTCATAGCCTGATTATGTGAGAAGTCGAAACGAAGTCTTCCTGGTTCCACAAGTGAACCTGCCTGTTCTACATGATCTCCAAGAACCGTCTTAAGGGCTTTCTGAAGAAGATGTGTAGCACTGTGATTCTTACAGATGCTTGCTCTTCTTGCACTGTCTACCTTAAGTGCTGCCTTGTCACCTGACTTGATAGTACCGCTTACTACAACACCTGTATGTGCCACGCGGTTACCCTTAAGCTTAGAAGTATCTTCTACCTTAAATGTACCACTGGCTGTTTCTATAACACCTGTATCTCCTGTCTGACCACCCATGGTAGCATAGAAAGGAGTCTTATATGTAATAATGATTCCCTTTTCTCCCTCTGAAAGGCTGTCCTTAAGAGCATCCTCTCCGGCAAGAGCAGCGATCTCACTCTCATCAACCGTTTTATCATAACCTGTAAATACAGACACAACAAAGTCATCAAGAGATGCAAATACATCATCACCTGCCACAAGTGTCTGTGAGAAGTTCTGATTTTCTCTTGCTCTCTGCTTAGCTGCATCCATAGCTGTATCAAAGCCCTTCTCATCTACAGCTATTCCTTCTTCGCCAGCCATCTCAACTGTAAGCTCAAGCGGGAAGCCAAATGTATCATACAGATAAAATGCTTCATCACCTGTGATTCCTGCCTTATCTGCATTTTCCTTCTTTTCATCAAGAATCTTCTTAAATTCTTTCATTCCATTTTCAAGAGTACTCTCGAAACGCGCTATCTCCTTATCAAGCTCAGATATGATGAACTCTCTGTTCTTTGTAAGCAGTGGATAGCTGTCATCATATACCTTGTCAATATATATAGCAGCAAGTTCAAGAAGCTTTTCTCTGCTGAGGCCGAGTGTTCTTCCGTGTCTTACAGCTCTTCTGATAAGACGACGAAGCACATAGCCTGCGCCAACATTTGACGGAAGCAACTTAGCTGCATCACCAATAAGCATAACACTTGTACGCATATGATCAGCAAGGATTCTCATGGACTTTGTCAGCTTCTCGTCAGCCTCATACTTAGTGCCGGACGCATTTTCGATAAATGCTATGGCATCTGTAAAAAGGTCTGTCTGGTATACATCCTTTGTACCATTAAGGAATGCAAGAATTCTCTCAAGTCCCCATCCTGTATCAACATTTTTCTGCTTAAGCGGAGTAAGAGTTCCATCATGATGCTTCTCATACTGCATGAAAACGTCATTACCAAGCTCTGTATATTTACCGCAATCACATCCCGGACCACAGTCAGGTCCACAATCAGGAACATCTGCTATATAAAACATCTCACTATCCGGACCGCATGGACCGTATTCAAGTCCCCACCAGTTATCCTTGGCAGGAAGATAATAAATGTTTTCAGGCTTAAATCCTGATGCTATACGATAGTTTGCTCCCTCTTCGTCACGAGGCGCATTTTCATCACCTGCAAAAACAGTTGAAGCAAGATGATCCTTATCGAAGCCGAAAACCTGAGTAAGCAGCTCATAACTCCATTTACATCTTTCTTCCTTGAAATAGTCACCGAGACTCCAGCTTCCCATCATCTCGAAGAAAGTAACATGGCTCTTATCACCTACGGAATCGATATCATTTGTACGTACACAGCCCTGCACATTACAAAGTCTTGTACCCATAGGATGCTTCTCACCCAGAAGATATGGCATAAGAGGCTGCATTCCGGCCACATTAAACATAACGCCGGTGGAACCGTCAGATACAAGTGATACAGCTCCTACATCTACATGTCCTCTCTCCTTATAAAAATCTATCCAGGTTTTTCTCAGTTCTTTTGAAGTAAATTGTCTCATTTATTCTCTCCTAATTTATTATTATGATGATAGTCAGTCTTATTCTCTTCGAGCCAGCTCATCTGCTATCTCGTCCCACGTAACTCCTTTTTCAACCATAAGCACCATGGCATGATAAAGGAAATCAGCTATTTCGTACTTTATTTCTTTTGCATCGGGATTCTTAGCCGCAATAACTATCTCAGTACTTTCCTCACCGACCTTCTTGAGTATTTTATCTATTCCCTGATCGAACAGATAATTGGTATAGCTGCCTTCACGAGGGTTTACTTTTCTATCAGCGATCACACCGTAAACATCATTCAGAACACTGTATATATCTTTACTTTTATCTTCGAAACTATCCGAAGCAGTAAGCGGTGTAAAGAAACAGGTAGGATTACCGGTATGACATGCCGGTCCTGTCTGATCAACCTTTGCAAGTATGGTATCCTTATCACAATCAATAATAAGACTTATCACCTTCTGAAAATGTCCTGATTCCTCTCCTTTTGTCCACAGCTTCTGTCTGGAACGGGACCAGTACGTCATAAGCCCTGTTTCAAGAGTCTTATTATAGGACTCTTCATTCATATAGGCCATCATAAGCACCTTGCCACTCTTATAATCCTGCGCTATACACGGAATCAGACCATCACTATTCAGTTTAAAATCAGAAAAGCTGATTTCAGAAGCCTCAGACTTATCCTTTCCTTCAAGGTATTTATCTAGTTCCTCTTTGCTTTCAAATACCTTTTCAGGAAATCTTTCCTTTGAATATTTATACAGATTATAGAAGGCAGATCCTTCTTCACATCCCTCGAAGTCAAATATAACATATCCGGCTCCTTCATAAAGAAGATGCTTTACATCATCAAAAACAGCCTCATGATCAGATAAAACTACATACTCTGACATATTACAGTGCTCCTTTCGTTGAAAGAAGACCATCACCAAGTCTGGAATCATAACCAGTAGCGATATCCAGCGCATTTGCAAACGCCTTAAATGCCGCCTCTATAATGTGGTGATTGTTAGCACCATCCAGCTGCTTTATATGAAGATTCATTTCAGCAGCATAGCTTACAGCATAAAAGAATTCCTTAGCCATCTCAGTATCAAACTGACCTACCTTAGGAACTGTAAGATTAAGATCAAAGTTAAGATATGGTCTTCCTGACAGATCGATAGCACACATAACAAGAGTTTCATCCATAGGCATAACGAAGGAACCATATCTCTTGATTCCCGCTTTATCTCCTACAGCCTCTTTTATAGCCTTACCAAGAACTATTCCTGTGTCTTCTATAGTGTGGTGAGAATCAACCTCAAGGTCTCCTCTGACTACACAATTCATATCAAAGAAACCGTGCTTTGCAAAGCTCTTCAGCATGTGGTCAAAGAAACCGATTCCTGTATCCACATTACTAACACCCGTTCCATCCAGGTTAAGAGCCAGCTTTATATCAGTTTCAGCTGTTTTTCTTTCAATACTTGCTTTACGTTCTGCCATAGTATTCTCCTTTTGTACCATAAGATGACACTTTGTGACAGTTTGAACCTGATTCAAACTGTCATCTTTTTTATGTTAACCTTTGAATCTGACTGCGATTGAGTTTGCATGCGCTGTAAGTCCTTCAGCCTTTGCAAACAGCTCTATATCTTCATGTACTGCTCTGAGTGCTTCTTCATTATAATTGATGATACTTGATTTTTTAACAAAATCATCAACATTTAATGGTGAAAAGAATCTTGCCGTTCCATTTGTCGGAAGCACATGATTCGGTCCTGCAAAATAATCTCCCAGAGGTTCTGAGGAATATTCTCCCAGGAATATTGCGCCGGCATTCTTTACCTTTGTCATGGTCTCCCATGGATTCTTTGTGATTATTTCAAGATGCTCTGGAGCTATCTCATTAGCTGCATCTATAGCATCATTCATATCTTTTGCAACAAAGATATTTCCGAAATTATCTATGGATTTCTGTATTATATCTTTTCTTTCAAGCTTAGCCGTAAATGTATCAACCCACTTTGATACTTCTATAGCAAGTTCCTCACTTGTAGTAACAAGTGTTGCAGAAGCAAGTTCGTCATGCTCAGCCTGTGAAAGAAGGTCCGCTGCCACATACTCAGGATTAGCTGTCTCATCAGCAAGAACAAGTATCTCACTTGGACCTGCTATAGAGTCTATACTTACGTGTCCATATACAAGTCTCTTTGCTATGGCAACAAATATATTTCCTGGACCAACTATCTTGTCAACCTTTGGAACGCTCTCTGTACCATAGGCAAGTGCAGCAATAGCCTGTGCGCCGCCAACCTTGAAAATGTCTGTTACACCTGCCTCATTAGCAGCTACAAGTGTTGTAGGATAAACTTTACCTTCCGCATTACAAGGTGTGGTCATTACTATACGCTCTACTCCGGCAACCTTTGCAGGTATAACATTCATAAGAACAGTTGACGGATATGCAGCCTTTCCTCCGGGAACATATACTCCGACAGATTCCAGGGGAAGTATTCTCTGACCAAGTATCACACCATTATCCTCTGTTGTGATCCAGCTGTTTCTCTTCTGCTTCTCATGAAATGTTTTTATATTGCTGATTGCTTTTCTGATAACTGTAATAAGCTCCTCATCAACCTCTTCGTAAGCAGCTTCGATTTCATCCGGAGTTACTCTTATATTATCTGCATTCAGTTCTGCCTTATCAAATTTCTTGGTATATTCAAATAAAGCATCATCTCTTCTGTCGTGAATATCCTTAATAATAACCTTTACCACTGATTCCTGCTCTGAATAATCATCTGTCGCACGTTTAAGAAGATCATTCATCAGTTTATTTTTTGTATCGTTGGTTAACATAACTATTTTCATAATTTTTTCTCCTGTTTTATAAGCTGAATTTATTTATATAATTATAAAACACTCTTTATATCTGCCAGAAGCTTGTTTATTCTTTCATGCTCCATTCTCAGACTAACCTGATTTACTACTATTCTGGCTGAAAGGGGTACTATTTCCTCCAGAACTGTAAGTCCATTTTCCTTTAATGTCGAACCTGTTTCGACTATATCAACGATAACCTCAGAAAGCCCTACTATCGGAGCAAGCTCTACCGAACCATTCAGTTTGATTATCTCAACTGTCTGATTCTTCTTATCCTTGAAATAATTCTTTGCTATACTGGGATACTTTGTAGCAACTCTTATTATCTCATTTCTGCTGAGAAGCTCTCTCGCACTCTCCGGTCCGCAGACACACATTCTGCATTTTCCGAACCCCAGATCAAGTACCTCATAAAGATTTCTTCCTTCTTCAAGAAGTGTATCTCTTCCGACCACTCCTATGTCAGCCACACCATATTCTACATATGTTGGTACATCGCTGGGTTTTGATAGGAAAAATCTCATTCCGAGCTCATCATTCTGAAAGATCAGCTTTCTTGTTTTCGGATCATTTATTTCTTCACAGGTTATGCCTATCTGCTCCAGAAGCTTAAGTGTCTCCTTTGCAAGCCGCCCCTTTGCCAAGGCAAATGTAAGATATCTCATATATTCCTCCATACTTTAGAGCTCATTTATCATGGTCTCTATATCCTTTTCCTCATCAACACTTCTGTCAGCGCTTATGATACGGACTGTCTTCTCACTCTGCATGATATATATCTTGCCAACATCATAAGTATCTGAATAATCCATATATTCATCTTCCTCGTGTCGTTTGGACTTACGAATAAGCTGTGCGATTATTCCTCTGGCTCTCAGACTTGATGCCAGAAGAACTGCCGCCTCCTGATGTTCTATTGTATAAACAATAAGCGCAGACTTCTGATTTGATACGAAGGGAATTTTCTGTCTTGTCAGACCATTCATCAGCTCATCAACATATATGGAAAAACCGATTGATGGAGCTACTTTTCCAAACTGGGACAAAAGATTATTATAACGCCCACCCTTAACTACCGGATTTCCGGTTCCATAGGTGTATCCGCTGAAAACAATGCCTGTATAATAATCATATCCATTGATCATAGATAGATCGAAGCTCACATACTTCTCATAGCCATAATAGGCAAGAGCTGTATAAACCTTCTTCATCCTGTCCACAGCCTCAAGAGCTCTCTTACTATTGGTAAGATCCTCCGCTTTTTCAAAAATGTCTGTTCCTCCGAATAGACTTGAAAGCGCATTTAATGCAGTTCTTGTTTTATCAGACATTTCAAGTCCGGATATATATTCTGATAAACCGAAGAAATTCTTTATCTGGATATAATCTCTTACTTTATTCTCTGTTTTTATATCAAGTCCAGCTTCTTCGATAATGCCCTTGAAATAATCAACCTCTCCGATCACTATCTGAAAATCCGTAAGACCTGAAGCCTTGAGACAGTCAATCACACATGCTACAGTCTCTGCGTCAGCAGCCGAGCTGTCATCATTTATCAGTTCACTTCCTATCTGTGTTATCTCAGCCAGCTTTCCTTTATGCTTTTCCAGGCTGGCAAATGTATTGCCTTTATAGCACAGCCTTATAGGAAGCGTCTCATCTTGAAAATATTTAGCAACACATCTGGCCACACCAGGTGTAAAATCAGGTCTTAAAACAAGAGTATTATTGTCTCTGTCAAAGAACTTATACATCTCATTTGAAGGTGCCGATCCCCGGTCAGCATTGAATATACCAAAATATTCAAAGGTCGGTGTCTCTATATCCTTATTTCCATAGAGATGGAGCACTCTTTCAATATCAGCTATAACAGCGTGCTTCCTCTCACATTCAATACCATATATGTCTCTTACTCCATCGGGAGTTGATAACATCGTCTCTCTCATAATCTCTCCTATTTACCGGATATGATAACATCCATATACACACCGGTTTTATTTTCCTGACAGGTTACAAATCTGTACCTGACCCTGTTATCCTCATTGTATCTCACGGAAATGTGCGAATACGGATAACTGACTGCAGATTCAAATCTTCTATATAAAATGTCAGCTGAATCAACCGAGTATTTCTTCATCTTTATATCAACTATATATCTGTTGTAGTTGATATTAATATTAAAGCTTTCAACCTTTTTATCCTTGGTCAGAAAGTCAGACATTTTATCATACACTTCAGAATCAGTACCTATATGCAGTTTTGATATATAATCGTTTACGACCCTGAACATACGAGCTCCCTTCTGACACACCATGTAACAAATCTATTTCTAAAAAGACAATTTATTATTATACTAAAATCTTAAGTATAAATCAATTATTACAGAGCTATTTATACTCCTTCCTTTCGACATCTCTCCAGGTACTGTCAAGGCTGTAAAAATCTCTCATTTCTTCAAGAAACAGATGTATTACAACATCATTATAATCAAGAAGAACCCATCCTCCTGTGGAACGGCCCTCACGATCCTTCATAACGAAGCCCTCTTCCTTCATTTTTTCCTCAACTCTGTCTACCAGAGCATCAAGCTGAGACTTATTGGAAGCACTGGCTATTATGAAATAATCAGCAATCACCGACACACTTCCGACATGCAGAGAAACCACATCATATCCCTTTCTGTCAAGTATAGCGGCAGTTGCAGTATCAATCATTTTTTCTAAGTTATCTGTCATATCATTTCCTCTTTTTTGATCTTAACAATGAATCACTTCTTTTGTTTACCTGGTTCAGACATTTTTAACTCGTTTTATTTCCTTGATATTTATTTTATCCACATAATAGTAATAGGTCTGCTCTGTCAGTTCATCAATAACAGTTTTTTTACTGTTCAGATAATCAAGAGTATTCTTCAGGATATGTATAACGCATTTATCCAGATCCTCATACGCTTCCTTTCTTATCTCTTCCATATCCTTTACCATTCTGCGGTTCGGCTCGATATAATCAGCAACGAAGATTATTTTATCCAGAAGTGACATAGCCGGACATCCGGTTGTATGATAAGTAATAGCAGAGAGAATCTCCTCATCCCTCACATCGTATTTTCTCTTAGCATAATATGCTCCCAGCTTACCATGAAGAAGATCCGGATTAGCCTTCTCACTTTTATTGATTGGAAGCCCATGCTTCTTAGCTTTACGAAGTTTTTCCTCAGATGTCAGACACTTGGCACAGTCATGAAGAAGTCCTGCTATACGAGCTTTCTCAACATCGGCACCATGAACAAATGCAAGCGTCGCTGCAGTATATTCAACACCAACAGAATGGACAAATCTTTTATCATTAAGTTTTGTCATCAGTTTCTTTACCATTTCATCTCTGTTCATACATTTACTCCACGATATAAGTTTTTTCTTATTATATACTCTTCGATTATCTCCGGCACAAGACCTTTAATTGATTCACCCTGAGCTGCTCTTCTTCTGATATCAGTAGAAGATACATCCACAGCCTTCATATCTATCAGACGTATGTCCGAAGAATGTATCTTTATCTTTAATTCCCTGATCAGGGCATTTGATCTTTCTTTATCAGTTTCTCCTCTCACCGCTGAAAGGACCGTCATGGATGAAAGAAGTTCTTCAGCTTCAACCCATCTGTCAATCCATTCAAGAGAATCACCGCCGATTATAAAATATACCCTTCTGTCAGGATTGACACTCTTCAGGTACCTGATAGTATCAACCGTATGCGTCACTCCGCCTCTGATTATCTCCATATCACTGTACATCAGAAACTCACGTTCAAGGGACGCCAGTCTTACCATCTCAAGTCTTTCAGTATCATCCGTAAGACTATCATTTTGTTTATAATAGGTTGATTTATTCGGCATCAGCACTACGGGAACTTTGTATTCACTATAAGCCGCTTCTGCCATAGCCAGATGACCATTATGAATAGGGTTAAATGTACCACCCAGGATAGCTATATCACCCTTTTCATTCTTATAATCATATAGTTTGCCGGATATATCATTATCTAAAGATTTCATAACATTTCTTCCTTCGGAGATATGAATCTATAATGCCAAAATCACTATTTATTTTTTTTCTTTATTTTCTCTCCGGGAAGAATTATCCCTGGATTTTCATGATTTCTTTTAAACAGAACTATCTTTCTGCCTATAACCTGAACCACCTCAGCATGTGTTCTCTCTGCAAGAGTAACAGCCAGACTTTCAGGTACATCTACACAGTTTTTCAGCACATTTATCTTGATAAGCTCTCTCGCTTTAAGGGCTTCACTTACAGCAGCAGTAAACTCCGGTGTAAGACTCGCCTTTCCCAGCGAAAGAATAGGATCAGTTGTCTGTGCAAGTCCCTTTAAAAAGGCACGCTGTTTTGTAGTCATATTTGTTTCCTTTCTCTTCTTTCATATTTGCAGAATAATCAAAACACCGCTCGGAAAGTCGCTGCTTCGCAGCTTTTGATTTGCAAATATTAATTATTATTCGATATAATCAAAGGCCCATCCATATACGCGGACCTCATCTCCATCCTGGATTCCAAGAGCCTTCAGTTCATCTATGATACCGTTCTTAACCATGAAATCCTGGAAGAACTTGAAGCCTTTTTCATCCTCAAGATTCGTATAGCCAAGCATCTTTTCGATACGTGGGCCTTCTACAAGATATACATTGTCATCATCAGGCGATTTTGTAACTGAGTATGGAAGCACTTCCTCTCTCGATGCGAATTCATCAAGAGCTATCTCCGGTGAAAACTCCATTACATCATCCGGAGCTGTTTCAAGCATTTCATAAGCAGCTTCAAGAAGCTCTTTTATTCCTTCTCCTGTTGCAGCAGATATAGCCATTACAGGAGTATCAGGATACGCCTTACGAAGCTTACCCAGAACAGTTTCTCTATCCTCTTCGGACAAAACATCCAGCTTATTTGCAACAATTATTGTTGGTCTTTCTGAAAGAGCGACACTGTATATCTTCAGTTCTTCATTTATCTTCTCTATATCCTCTATAGGATCTCTTCCCTCAACCGATGCTGCATCAACAATATGAAGCAGAACTCTGGTTCTTTCTATATGCCTTAAAAATGTAAGCCCAAGGCCTACTCCTTCAGCAGCTCCCTCGATGATACCTGGAATATCTGCCATAACGAACCCTCGTCCTTCTCCAAGTCCTACAACACCAAGGTTAGGAACAAGTGTAGTAAAGTGATAATCCGCTATTTTAGGCTTAGCATTTGAAACCATGGAAAGAAGCGTTGACTTACCTACACTTGGATAACCCACAAGACCGACATCCGCAATCATCTTAAGTTCAAGTGTAAGGTACTTCTCTATAGCTGATTCACCGGGCTGGGCATAACGTGGCGCCTGCATGGTACTGGTCGCATAATGCATATTGCCCTTTCCACCCTTGCCCCCCTGAAGAAGTACAAAAGGCTCTTCTCTATCGGCCATATCTATTATTACCTTGCCTGTTTCAAAATCTTTGATAACAGTTCCAGGAGGAACTTTGATAACAACATCCTTGCCATTTTTACCGTGGCATCTTCTCTTGCCGCCTTCCTCGCCGTCAGTAGCTTTATATTTTCTTACATTTTTAAAATCATTCAGAGTATTGATGCCCTTGTCTACAACAAATATGACATCTCCACCCTTTCCGCCGTCACCGCCGTCAGGTCCGCCATTGGGTACATACAGCTCACGTCTGAAGGATACATGACCGTCACCGCCCTTTCCAGATCTGACAAATATTTTGGCTCTGTCTGCAAATGTATTTGCCATTATATTCTCCTTAAATAAAGAAGGAGCTTTGTAATTACAAAGCTCCATAAGGTTCTACGTTTAACCTGATATCAATGATCAATTAATTTGAACATGATTAAGCAACAGGATAAATTGAAACCTGCTTCCTGTCTCTTCCAAGTCTTTCGTATCTAACAACACCATCTGTTAATGCGAACAGAGTATCATCTCCGCCACGTCCAACATTAAGTCCTGGATGGATCTTTGTTCCACGCTGTGTATAAAGTACATTTCCGGCCTTTACGAACTGACCGTCTGCACGTTTAGCTCCGAGTCTCTTAGAAGCAGAATCTCTACCGTTTTTTGTAGAACCCATTCCCTTCTTATGAGCAAAGAGCTGTAAATTCATCTTAAACATGACTTACCTCCCTGAAAAATATCTGAATATACTTATCTCCATACTCCTCGTATATAGAGCAAAGTCCTAAACGAAGAGATCTAAGTAAAAGCTTACTCTTGGAACTTACTTTACCCATGATCTTAAACTTTACAAGTCCGCTCTCAAATTCCTCACAGCATGTGCTGTCATCTGTAAATTCCTCGATACTGTTAACTGTGTTAATGACAAGTGCGGAAACACCTGCACATACAACATCCTTTCCACAGCATCCGTAATTGGCATGACCTGTTATCTTAAAACCATAATATGTATTATTCCTTGAATAAAAACAAACCTTTATCATGATTTACCTTTCGTGGTTTACCACTCGATTAAGCATTGATAGCTTCAATCTTAACCTCTGTGTATGGCTGTCTGTGACCGTTTTTCTTGTGATGGCCCTTCTTAGGCTTATACTTGTAAACGACAACCTTCTTAGCCTTAGCAGTCTTAACTACAGTAGCCTTAACTACAGAATTAGCAACCTTATCACCAACAAGAACATCCTTGTCATTATTGATTGCAATTACATTATCAAATGTTACCTCTGCACCATCCTGTGCGCCGAGCTTCTCAACTCTGATAACGTCACCTTCTGCTACTTTGTACTGCTTTCCGCCTGTTGCAATAATAGCGTACATGAGCTTATTCCTCCTTACTTACAAGACTCGCCAACTGCGGTGGCACCCTATGGGCACACTTCTTCTACCTCGTTGTGCGGCATACCGTGATATAATACAACGAACATCGGGGATATGTCAACTGTATTTTGACAAATCCCCGATATTTTAATATGTTTTATCTGCTTTTTATTATTTTTGTCGTATTACTGTTATTTTACAGTTACTTTAACCTTTGCCATTGCTCCGTTTTGGGCATATACGTAGATAAATGCCTTCCCTTTTCCAACGGCTTTAATCATTCCGCTCTTGGTTACTGTAGCAACAGATTCATCACTGGATTCAAAGCATACTCCTCTATGGGTTTTTACACCTGAACCGTTTATAACCTTTGCTTTGATCTTAAAGAGCTTATTCTTTTTCAGCTTAACACTCTTCTTGCTTACTGTAACCTTCTTAGGATTACCGACACTGCCACCCTTTGTAGCTATATGCAGTGTTTTTGATGAGGATACTATCCTTCCATCCTTTACTGCTACAACTATATATTTGTAATATGTGCCTTTTTTAAGTTTCTTCTTAGTATACTGATTTTTCTTTACTGTGGCTATCTTCTTATATTTCTGCTTTTTACCACATTTATTGCCATAAATTATATACTTGGCACCCTTTACTTTCTTCCATTTGATAGTTATTGAGTTCTTAGTAGTCTTTTTAACCTTAGCCTGAAGACGTCCATATACAGAACCTGAAGGACCCTCTTCTAATTTAGAATTAACTATAGCTGCCTCTGCTATCTCCTGTAATGCACCCCTTCCAAGTGGAGTATTATCAAATCCAAGACCTTCCTCATTATAATTCGGTTCATTCTTTGTCTTACCTGGTTTCTTTGTAGGCTCAACAGCAGGTGTAGGTTCAGCTATCTGTATTGGAGTAGCCGAAGCTGTAGGAACCTCACTTGGAACCGCAGGTGTAGGTGTAGCATTAGCTGCTGTTGGTGTAGGTGTTGAATTAGTCGCTGCAGTTGGTGTTGCTGTTGCATTAGTCGCTGCTGTTGGTGTAGCAGTCACATTTGGTGTAGCTGTAGGATTATTAGCAGCTGATGGAGTCGGAGTTGCATTCGCTGAATTAGTAGGTGTGGATGTTGGATTTACCGCCGGTGTAGGAGTCGGTCCTGAAAACGGTGTCGCTGTTGGTGTTGGATTAACCGTTGGGGAAGCAGTTGGTGTAGGACCTGATAAACAATTATTTATAAACTCACTAAATGCATCTTTTTTGGTACTATAGTAAATTTTTATTGATTTAGCCTCATATCCATTATAACTAATAAATGCATTCCCTTGTGGATATAAGTAATTACTATACATCTCGCTCTTAATAGTTTTATAATCATCACTTGGATATACATAAATCTGATTACCTATTGAAAAATAATCAACTAAATTCCAAGAAACATGATTAAGGCTTTCTATTTCACCATTTACACTAATAACAGCCATCCAATCATTTATTTTTTTTCCGCTATCATTAGTAATTTTAAACATATACTCATAATCATTTTTTCTTTCATATTGACTTTGAGAACTTGGTTTATTCTGTATCAACTCACCATAAACCTTATTATCATCGTTATTACCATAATCATCTATCCCTTCAGCTTTCGCTTTTATAGAAGGCACCAAAATAATAAGTGATAATACCATCACCATTACTGTTTTTATTATTATATTTATTTTATTCATATTTCTGTTCTTCATTTCTGCTCCGATCACTAATACATAAGATGTGTCTTATTACTATATCACAAATAGTCACATATAAAAACAGATTTTTAAAAAATTCACATAAATGTTACATTCACTTCTTTATTTTCACCTTTTTCTTAGCCGACCAGCCTGAATACTGCTTCTTACCATCAACGGTTTTATAGGTTCTTATCCGTATATAATAGGTTTTCTTCTTTTTCAGCTTAGTCAGCTTTGTTGAAGTGGTACTATTTCCATTTATCTGAACTGTCTTCTTACTCTTAAACTTCTTATTAGTTGAATACTGAAGCTGGTAGCCTTCTGCCGAACTCTTCTTTGTCCATTTTACTGTAATAGTCTTTTTCTTATTATTTTTAGCTGACTTGATTGAAGTATTGGCCAGTCCAAGTCCATAATTGAATCTTAGACTGACTTTCTTTATATCACTGCTTGTCATAAGGGAAGCCGATGCACTTGAGCTTTTCTTATGAACAAGATAAAGTGCAGCTGCCGCTCCAACAAGACCTGCATTATAATCAAGCGCCACTTCATTGCACTGATAGTCTGACTGACTGTCTGTATAGGAACCACTACTGTCACGAGGTCCGCCTACAAGAGCTCCCAAAAGTATATAATGATTCTTCACCTGATTACCTGCATCATTAGAGTTGGAAGCTGCTCTGTGATGAGGATATTTAGCAGATTTCTTATTATATCCGACAATAAAACATTTCTTCTGCTTATTATTTCCCATCAGATATTTCATCTGCTTTGTAGCCCAGGATTTATAAGTGGATTTCTTAGCAGATTTATCATAGAGAAGTCCGAGGAACTGCGTATTACAATTGTATCTGGCACTTCCCCATGCAAGAAGGCAGCTGTAACCGTCTTCAGACTGCTTCATATTATCTGCACAAGCTTTAAGTGCGTCCGCATTTCCTGCACCATAATAATCAGCAAGCGCACTCACATTATCCCATGAAAGCCAGGAATATATATTGTATCCTCCCTGGTTTGATTCTTTTATCTTATCAAATTCCTTCTTATAGCTGTCATCCTTCGTCGCTTTATATAGAAGCGCTGCAGCAAGAGCATAATCATCGCCCCAGGACTGGGAATCATAGAGATAACCGCCTGTGCTGGAATCATAGAGTCCTTCCTTTGTAACCTTCTTGGTCTTAAAGCCTTTGGCATATGCAAAGAGCTTCTTTGAATAATCCAGCGCTTTTGAATCTTTGAAATTAATATACTGAACGGCAAGTGCAGCTGCCGCTTCGCTTACCTCATCAGTGGCAGGATTATTTTTTGACGTATAGTAAACCTTTCTCACATCATTCTGCTTTTCAGGTGCTTCCCATTTTTTATGATCTTCATCACCGTCAGATACCTGATACACGAAGAAATCCACTGAGCCATCACTTTTTAGTACAGTACATCTCTCAAAATACTCTGCAAAATGCGTTGTAATCTTTTTCAGATGTGAAGTGCTTTTTGTATCTTTAAATGCCTCCTTAAACTCCATATACTCTATTCCCAGCATAGTTGCAGTATATCCCTGAGGAAGTCCTGCCTTGAGATGATCACCTGCATCATGGAAGCCACCACTCACATCAACAGTTTTACCCTTTATCTTTACTTTCGTATCTCCAGTATGGCAGTTTCCTCTCCAGGAAAATGCTGACTTCTTTGAAACTTCAGTCCCGCACATATTTGCATCATAAAAATACAAAGACTCCTGAAGAAGCTTTGCATAATTATATTCTATGGATGCCGCTTCCGTCCTGAAACTGAATACATTCAGCTCTGATATAAGAATCAGTAACGACAGGATAATACCAAGAACTCTTTTTATATTTATATTTGTTTTTATTATCATAACTCGCCTCTTTTTTTGTTTAATACAGGCTCTTGAACCATTTGATATACCATTTTTGATATACCCGAACAAGAAACCGGCTGTAAAAGCCGGTCCCCTGATAATGTTATTGAATTACTTATTTGAAACCTTTATCTTTATATATCCTGAATAAACAGTCTTGCTATAAGGTTCACCATTTCTGTAATTAATTATTTCAGTAACATTTTTATTCTTGTCTAATTTTCTCTTATATGTATAGGTTGTTGTAGTAACCTCTTTAGTACTCTTATCTGTACGTGTTTCTACACATTTCGTTTGATAACCCTTTTTATCATAAGTCATCTTGGATACAACTATATAGTTGTCATTGTCTTCTTTTCTTTCAGTATTATAACCTTTTTTATTATATTTATAGGTAGTTGTGTATTTATAACCATCAGCACTTATGCTTTCATATTTGGTATTACGCCCTTTTGAATCATAATAACAAGTATAAGTATAACCGGTGCTTGATTTCATAGTCATTTTAGAAACCTTCTTTTTCTTATATGTATATTTATAGGTTTCTGTTTCATTCTTACGATTTTTATTCGTGTACTTTGTGGTACACTTAGTCATATTTCCTTTGGAATCATATTTGTAGGTTTCTGTATACTCCAGCTTATTATTACTGTCGTAATGCTTTATATTTTTATACTGATAGTTCTTTTTATATTTATACTCTGTTTTTCCCTCATAATCACCATTATAATAACTGAGTGTTTTTTTCCTTCTTCCCTTACTGTCATAGGAATACTTTGATTTATCTGACCAATTGTCGGTCTTATAAGAATACTCTGTAGCCTGTCCCTTTTTATTATACTTATAGGTTGTTGTACTTGATTTCTTCCACTTACCATTCGAATAATAATAATTCTCGGACTTCTTATAATCATAATAATAATTCTTTGCAGCCTGAACCGGAACGGTTCTAAATGTTGTTACTATAGCAGCAAGTGCAAGCACCAGTGCTAATATCCTTCTCATTTTCTTCATAAGTTACACCCTCCATAATATAAATTTGAAACCTACTATATATTTTAATTTAGAATACAAACAAAGTAAACAAGATTCTTACTTTATTCATATTTATTTCATAAGGTAAAATCCTTCAAGGTAAGCGGTCTTTTTGTCTTCTTTCTGGTTAGCTCAACAAGTCCAAGGGCTGTCATATCCACATAATTGACTTTTACCTCATCTTTAGCAATCTCAGACTTAAAATGCTGAACAAGTGTATTGAGGCTGTCCTGCTCTTTCATGTTTATAAAATCTATCATTACAATACCCGAAATATTTCTGAGTCGCAGAATTCTGGCTATTTCTGTAGCCGCTTCTATATTAATCTTCAAAAAAGTTTTCTCAGTCTGTTTTCCTCTTATAGCCTTTCCGGTATTTACATCTATAACTGTCATCGCTTCTGTAGGCTCTACAACTATGGACCCCCCAGACTTAAGATGTATGGTTTTTGCCATCCCCTTTTCCAGCTTTGATTTTAGATTATATACATTTGTGGGATCAGTCATGTTATCACTGAAAAGCTTTAAGTATACCTGTTTTTCAGAGTCTAATCCTGTCCCAATATCATTTTCTTTTATGTATGCATTCAATGCATCAAATATTTCTTCTATGTCGGTTATTATTTCGAAATCATCATATTTCTGTCTGATGATTATATCTTTTATTTCATCTATGTAGCTCCTCTCACTTCTGTAGACAAGCTGTTTAACACTAAGATGATCTGCCTTTGTTATTATTTCTCTTAATTCAGTCAGAAGCTTTTCAGCCTCAGCTACAACCTCTTTTTCAGTCGCATGCTCTGCAGATGTACGCACAATCAGCCCTGCATTTATATCTTTATACTTTTCTACAACAGAACTGACAGCCTTTTTAAGTCTGTCCTTTTCATCTGCATCAGCAATCTTCCCGGATACGCCTATCTCAGTGGTTCTGTTGATCACCACATAATCACCTTTTATAACTATATCTGCTGAAGCAACTCCTTTTTTCGACTTTACGGGATCTCTTGATATCTGTACAAGTATTTCATCACCCATACAAACCTTATCTGTATTTCCATGTCTCAAAAATATATTCTTGCCCTCATTTTCAGCAAGCGAATAATACAGATAATCACCTGTTCCAGCATCCAGAAATGCAGCGTTGATGGATTTAACTATGTTTACAACCTTGGCAGTGTATACATTTCCAAGAATACTGTCACTATAAAGAGGACAGGCTTTTACAAGCCTGCCGTCCTCTAGTAAAAATGTCGTAGGTATTGAGTTGTAATTTGTGATTATATATTCTGCTTTCATAACACCTAAAACGGGTCTAAATAAACCGTTCCTATTGACTCAAAAATATGTCTTATCAGCAACCTAGTTTTTGAATGAATGTATTGGGGCAGGGATTCGACCTATCCTGTTTATAAAATCTGCGCAGCTGTAATTATTTACAGGCATTACAGGAGCTTCACCCAGAAGTCCTCCGAACACTGCTCTGTCGCCTACCTTCTTGCCTGCGATAGGCATGATACGTACAGCTGTAGTTTTCTGATTTATCATACCGATAGCCATCTCATCTGCTATTATACCCGAGATTGTGGCAGCCGAAGTATCACCCGGTATGGCAATCATGTCAAGTCCCACTGAACAAACACAGGTCATAGCTTCCAGCTTCTCTATAGTAAGTGCGCCCTTTTCCACCGCATTTATCATGCCCTGATCCTCAGAAACAGGGATAAATGCACCTGACAGCCCTCCTACATATGAAGATGCCATGATACCACCCTTCTTAACCTGATCATTCAGGAGTGCAAGAGCAGCTGTTGTTCCCGGAGCACCTGCATACTCAAGTCCCATCTCACAAAGGATATCAGCAACCGAATCACCTATGGCAGGTGTCGGAGCAAGACTGAGATCAACTATTCCAAAAGGAACACCAAGTCTTTCAGAAGCTTCCTTAGCCACCAGCTGACCAACTCTGGTTATCTTAAATGCAGTCTTCTTTATAGTCTCGCACAGAACCTCGAAGCTTTCGCCTCTTACCTGTTCCAGCGCAGTCTTAACTACGCCCGGTCCTGAAACACCAACATTTATTATGGTGTCACCTTCTGTAACACCGTGAAATGCACCGGCCATGAAAGGATTATCATCCGGAGCATTGCAGAACACTACAAATTTTGCCGTGGCAAAACTGTCTTTTTCACGAGTCAGCTCGGCAGCTTCCTTTATCTTCTCACCGATAAGTCTTACCGCGTCCATATCTATTCCTGTCTTAGTCGAACCGCAGTTAACAGATGAGCATACCAGCTCAGTCTCTGCAAGAGCCTTTGGAATAGACTGTATAAGGAGTTCATCAGCAGGAGTCATGCCCTTTGATACAAGTGCAGAATAACCTCCCAGGAAATTAACTCCCACAGTATGTGCTGCCCTGTCCAGAGTCTTTGCTATCTCAACAAAATCATCTATAGACTTACAAACAGAACCTCCCACAAGAGCGATTGGAGTAACCGAGATTCTCTTATTAACGATGGGGATACCATACATGGAAGTAATCTCCTCACCCACCTTTACAAGATCCTTTGCCTTTGTTGTTATCTTATTATATATGTTGTCACAGGTCTCCTGAACAGTGCTTCCCACACAGTCAAGGAGGCTGATTCCCATGGTTATGGTACGAACATCAAAGTTCATACGCTGAACCATTTCATTTGTTTCCAGAACCTCATCTAATGTAATCATACTATATCCTCATTCAAATATTTATTTCAAAAGGTGACACTTTGAACAAAAGTTCAACTGTCACCTTTTTATATGCGGTGCATCATCTGGAAGATTTCTTCCTTCTGTGCTTTGATCTGAACGCCTATCTCCTCACCCAGTGACTTAAGCTCATCTGATAGTTCACCGTGCTGTTTCATGGACTGGGAGGTATCTACCAGCATCATCATGTTGAAATAACCCTGCATGGTGGTCTGGGTAATATCGTTTATATTGATGTTATTGCTAGCGAGGTAATTACACACCTTGGCAATAATGCCGACAGTATCCTTACCTACTACTGTTATGATTGTCTTATCCATTTATTATCTCCTCCTGCAATCTCAATTTAAAGTTCAATTATCTCTCCGCACTCGTTCCTCGAAGCAACTGTCAGTCCGAAGTCTCGAACATCATCTGTATATATATTGTCCGAAAGTTCCTGCTTCACGGTTTCATAGGCCAGGGACGGATAATTATTTTTATCTGACAAATGTCCCAGACCGATATACTTTATCTTATCATGAAGCAATCCCCTTATCAGCGTACCTGCCGCCTCATTAGAGAGGTGCCCTTTATCTCCCAGAATCCTCCGTTTCAGTGGATAAGGATAAGGTCCTACCTCCAGCATTCTGATATCATGATTTGACTCGATCAGCATAGCCTCGCTTTCACTTAAGAAATCCATGAGGCTGTCATCATATTTGCCCATGTCTGTGGCAACGGACAGCTTGTGTCCTTCATTTTCAAAGCTGTAACACACCGGATCGGAGGCATCATGTGATATAGGATGCACATTTATATTCATATCTCCCAGCACAAAGCTGCAATCATTCTTAAGAGGTTTAAACAGATTATAGTCAAATGTACCCAGAGAGCCAACAGTCATTATTCCGTCTATGGTACCGTAGGTAGCATAGATGGGAATATTATACTTCCTTGCCAAAGAGCCGAGACTCTTTACATGGTCTATATGCTCATGGGTAATAAGGACTCCGTCTATATCCCTTAAGGAAAGCCCCAGCTTCCCGAGGCCGCTGTCAATCCTCTTCATGCTGATTCCTGCATCAAGCAGAAGAGATACTTTATCAGTTCCCACATAATAGGAATTGCCGCTGCTTCCGCTGGCTATACTCATAAAACGCATTAAAGCACCGCCTTATGACTCTTATCCTTCGGCCTGTAACCCTTCTCTTCAAGAACCTTCATGATTCTCTCCTTATGTTCAGGACCAAAGGCTTCCATGGTTATTATAAGCTCAACAGCTGCATTTCTGTTGAGAGAAACAAACTGATTATGCTCCAGCTCGATTATATTTCCCTGCTCCTGGGCAACTATCTGTGAAACCTTTACCAGCTCACCCGGCTTATCCGGAAGAAGTACAGATACGGTAAATATCCTGCTTCTTGCAACAAGTCCATGCTGAACCACTGATGAAAGTGTGATAATATCCATATTTCCACCGGATACTATAGCAGCCACCTTCTTGCCTTCAGGCTTAAGGTGCTTCAGAGCAGCTACAGTAAGAAGACCTGAATTCTCAGCGATCATCTTATGATTTTCGATCATATCAAGAAATGTAACCACAAGCTCACTGTCTTCTACTGTTATTATATCGTCCAGATATTCCTGAATATAAGGGAATATATTCTCACCCGGAGTCTTGACCGCAGTACCATCAGCGATGGTATTTACACCTTCAAGAGTTGTTACTTTGCCGTTCTTAAGAGACTCTTTCATGCAGGCCGCTCCGGCAGGCTCAACACCGATAACTTTGATAGAAGGATTAAGCATCTTTGCTAATGTGGCAACACCTGTAGCAAGCCCGCCTCCTCCAATAGGAACAAGTATTGTATCTATAAAGGGCTGTTCCTTCAGGATTTCCATGGCCACGGTACTCTGTCCTGTTGCCACATCCAGATCATCAAATGGATGTATAAATGTATAGCCCTTCTCCTCTGCAAGCTGAAGTGCATAATTACAGGACTCATCATATACATCTCCGTAGAGTACTACCTCTGCTCCATAGCCCTTCGTTCTATTAACCTTAATAAGCGGTGTCGTAGTAGGCATAACAATGGTAGCCTTAACACCATAAGCCTTTGCAGCATAGGCAACGCCCTGGGCATGATTTCCTGCAGATGCAGTAATAAGTCCCTTGCTTCTGTCCTCATCTGAGAGCTGACTAATCTTATAATAAGCTCCCCTTATTTTATAAGCTCCCGTAAGCTGCATATTTTCTGGTTTAAGAAAAACCTTATTACCTGTCAGATTACTGAAGTATTCACTCTCCACAAGTCCTGTATTACGGGCAACTTTGGAGACTATTTCATATGCTTCTTCAAATTTTTCTCTAGTTAACATAATATTATCACCCTCTACTTAATATCCGTATAACCATCTTTATCAAAGGTAAATGTCTTCTCTCCGATAGTCTGTGTAGAATCAGTATAATAAGTTCCGTCAGCGAGGCGGTATCTCCAGCCACGGTCATCTTTCTTCCAGCCTTCTACAGAAACTCCATCTGAAACCGAAACAGCACCCAGCTCATCTCTTACAGAGTTTTCCTGGAAATGCCACCACTCTGTAGTGGCTGCACTAAAGCCCTCACTGGTCATGATATCTCTCAGGAGATTTGCATTTTCATTATTACTTCCCTGTGTTGAATTAGTGCTGATATCATATATATGCGACTGCATTGAAAGCTCGTCTCTGCTTTCTATCTTAATAAGTGAAACATCCAGAGCTATTCCATAACTATGTACTGAACTTCCCTGTTCCAGGAAATCATCAAGCTTGTATTCACCCTTTCCAAGCATAACCTTTGAATATGTGTTCAGATCAACAGCCTCAGTTGTCTTCTCTTCTGTAGTCTTCTCTTCCTTCTTTTTCTTTTTTGAAGACTTCTTACTTTCTTTTTTCTCTTCCTTCGCCTTAGAATTCTTAAGATCAGAAAGTGAAACTACTGCAGCTCTGGCTCCGTCCATGTAATCATTGATTGAAACTTTGTTAAATGTAGAATCAGGAACTATATAATCCATAGCTGCATTTGTCGCATCATATATAGCAGCAGATGCTACGCCCGGTCTGTATGCATCGTATATCTTAAGCTTGTAGCCCTGTTCTCTGGCTCTCTCACCTGCACGCGCAAGGCTCTGTGCCGTCGGATATAACACTGGTACAAGAAATGTACCGTCTGACAGGAGTACATTTCCATAGCCTGATATAGTCGAACCTGTGATCTCAGGTATCGGATAATCATGAACCGTAAGTAAGGAAGCATAGCTGTTTGTTATATCATACTTACACAGATCACCCATATAATCAGGAAGGTTTACAAGACATTTAATAGCTTCTATATAACCCTCTTCAGCATTATCGCCCATACCTGTCTTGACATGGAATCTTCCATCACTTTCATCAAGAACAGTCATTGCATGAAGCAGACTTACAGTACCCACCTGCTCGTCTCCGATGCTGTCCTTATAAACCGGAAGCTCCTCTGTCGGCCAGACAGTTGCATATTGAACAGAAGGATTCGTTCTGATCTCTATCTCCTGAACGCTGTCAGAATCAGCTGCACCGGGTTCACTCAGAGCTTCTATACGATATTTTGCATCTATGCATGGTTTGAGCTTCTCCGTTGTATAGGTTCTCTCATCATTAATACCAAAAGTTTTAAGCTCATACCACTGCTGTTCTTTATCGCTCCAAACAGATATCTTATAACCCTCACCCTTCGTTTCATTCCATGTAAATGTAATCCTGTTATTTCCATCATTGGAAGAATTAACTGCAATACTGCTGGTAAGGAAATTATTTCTGTCCAGCGATATAGGATTATAATTCATATCGATATATACAAGGGCACCACTTACAGTTTCGCCCTTGATATTAAATGTATAGGTCTCGCCAACTTCCGGAAGTTTTAGAACATCCGTTCCAAAAGCAACCTCAGCCTCTACTGTGTCACCGTTAACATGTGCATTATTCAGATAATTATATGCTTCCTTTGATACTGCATCTGTACTTGTATTCAGGCTTGCCCCATCTGATTTAACATATAAAGAATAGTTTTCAGCACTACCCTTTCCGGTTCTAAAGACTATTCTGCTATCTACAGTATTTACATCCGGCATAATATTATAATCGGTGGCTTCATCTATTGACACCTTGGCAATCATAGGTGTCTTTCCACGTTTTACTATATCCTTGCCAAACAGTTTCATCTTCTTTTCGGTATTAACATATACTATGATTTTTTTACCTTTAATAGAACCACCCGGAAGACTGAGCTCAGCTCTTCCTGAGCTACTTTCAGCATTTTTAACTTCGTCAGAAAAAAGAAGATAATCCTTATTCTTTTCCAGCTCCTTAGCATAAGGCTCAAGTCTTACTCCATCATAGATTTCTACAATAAAGTCTTCATTCTTTCCCGTCATAGAAGTATCCCAGGAAAGTGTAAAAGAACCATCAGCATGTACAAGCTTCATACCTGAATCAGCCGAAAATCCCGGAGAAGATAACAGATTGAAGCATATATAAATAGAACCAAATATAACAACAAGAACTGCAGCAATTGACAATACAACTCTTAACTTTTTTACTCTTTTTCTATGACGTTCACGTTCTTCAGCTAATTTGCTAACATCAGGAACAGCCAGTATGTCTGTTTTCTGATCAGAATATTTTTGTTCAGGTTCAGAAGACGGCACTGTCTTGTCTGCTTCAAAGGAACTCTCTGTCTGATCTGATTCATAAGCAGACTCTGTTTTTTCTTTTTCAGAAGAAGACTCTTCTCGTTCTGTTTCAGATGTAAGCTCTGTTTTTTCGGTTTCAGAAGTATACTCTGAATGTTCTGATTCTGATGTAAGCTCTGAATTGTCTGAATCAGAAGAATCAGAAGACCAGTCCACCTTTTCTGAATCATCATCAGAATCTTTTTTATTCAGATTATCCAGAGTTATCTTATGTGGCAGACTGCTGCCAGACTGGTTCCTGGTACTACCTGTATCTTCCTTCTTATCGGAAGTAAGTACTTCAGTTATATCATCATCCTTTTTCTTACCCATAGCTTTTTCCTCACTATCAGATAGTGCATAAGTTACTTATTTTTTTATATCTATATTTGTAAAATATTAATCCTGACTTATCATTTCCAGATCAGACTTCAGGTCAAAGTCTGAAAAGAGTGCATTTATATATTCCTCAGGATCAAACTTCTGAAGATCATCTATCTTCTCTCCAACACCGATATACTTTACAGGAACCTTAAGCTCAGACTGTATTGCAACTGCTATTCCACCCTTAGCCGTTCCATCCAGTTTTGTAAGTATGATACCGTTTATCTCCGTAACTGTACTAAACTGTCTGGCCTGTTCAAGAGCATTCTGTCCGGTAGATCCGTCAAGGACAATAAGAGTCTCAACATAGCATTCCGGATATTCACGATTGATCACTCTTCTCATTTTAGCCAGCTCATCCATGAGATTCTTCTTGTTATGAAGACGACCGGCAGTATCAATAAGTGTCAGATTTGTTTTACGGGCCTTTGCAGCCTTAACAGCATCATAAACAACAGCAGAAGGATCGGCACCTTCATTCTGAGCAATCAGATCAACGCCTGCTCTCTCGGTCCAGGTACGAAGCTGTTCTATAGCTCCCGCTCTAAATGTATCAGCAGCAGCTACTAGTACACTTCTTCCCTGATTCTTATACTGAGCAGCCAGCTTTCCTATGGATGTAGTCTTACCCACACCATTTACTCCGATTATGAGCATTACAGTTTTAGCATCCTCGAAGCAGTATGCATTATCAGGAACATGCATCTGATCCCTGAGAGAATTCATAACAAATTCCTTGCACCGGGCTGCATCCTTTATACCAAGCTCATCAACCTTCTTTCTCAGATCATCGATTACTTTCTCTGTAGTTTCAAAACCCATATCAGCAGAGATAAGTGTTTCTTCCAGTTCATCATAGAAATCTTCATCTATTTCCGTAGTTTGTGAGAATACACTAGCTATGCTGTCACTGGTCTTCTTCAGACCTTCTTTTAATCGTTGAAAAAATCCCATTTTATACCTCATTAATTATCTAATTTATCTTCTATAAGGTTAACCGATACCAGGGTGGACACACCCTTCTCCTGCATTGTAATTCCGTAAAGTCTGTTAGCAGCTTCCATAGTACCCTTACGGTGTGTTATAACTACAAACTGAGTGGACTTAGTCAGCTTGTCCAGATATTTTGCAAATCTGCCTACGTTTGAATCATCAAGCGCAGCCTCTATCTCGTCAAGAATACAGAATGGCGAAGGCTTAAGACTCTGAATAGCAAAAAGAAGACTTATAGCCGTAAGACTCTTTTCTCCACCGGACAGCTGCATCATATTCTGAAGCTTCTTTCCAGGCGGCTGTGCATTAATAATTATTCCTGTTTCAAGAATATCCTCTTCATCCACAAGACTCAGGCTTGCTTTTCCACCACCAAACAGTTCCTTAAATACCTTATTGAACATGGACTGAATATCCTGGAATTTTTCAGCAAATGTTTCCTTCATGGCCTTGTCCAGATCTGCGATTATTCCACGAAGGTTGTTTTCTGCTTCGATTATATCATCACGCTGCCCCTTCAGGAATTCATATCTCTCAGAAACCTCTTTATATTCCTCGATGGCATTTACATTTACATCTCCAAGAGACTTTATCTTCTGTCTGACTGAAGTCATTTCCTTCTTAAGCTCCGCAGGATTGTCATAATCATCTGTTTTAAGCAGTTCTGCAGAACTATAGGTGAGCTCGTACTCCTCCCACATATAGTTTGATGCCTTATCCCTGTCTTCCTCCAGTTTCTCTATGGCAAGCTTAAGAGTATAAGCAGCTTTCTCAAGTCCATTTATGTCAGAAGACAGCTTCTCTCTTTTCGAGAAGAAATCTTTATGATTTCTGTTAATTGTATCCTTCTCTTCTGTATTTTTCTGAAGCTGTATAAGAGCCTCATTGACCTTGCCGTCATTATCAGCCTTCAGAGTATAGAGCTTATCCAGTTCCTTCTCAAGATTGGTAACATTATCTGAATTACTGTCAAGACGGTTCTTCGCAGAGCTAATTTCTTCCTTATACTGCTCCATCTCGGACTTAACACGATTTATATCATTATCGGCATAAGCCATATTCTGTCTGACAGCAGCAAGCTCCAGATTCATGGTAGAAAGCTTATCCTCTATCTGATGTTTGAGATCATTCTTTTCGGAAAGCCGGATCTCAAGACTGGCTATAGTGCCCTCTCTGTCTTTTATTGAATTTTCATGCTGCTTTCCTGTATCAAACAGTTCCTGCTTATTCTCATCTATCTGACCTATCTGTACATCCAGCTCAGTACTTTCCTTCTTAACTGCAGCAAAACTCAGTCTGATGGATTCCAGACGTTCCTCTGCATTCTTCAAACCTATATTAACAGAGTTCTGCTCTATAGACAGCTTCTGCAGCTGGTTCATAAGATTAACTCTTTCTTCACGAAGAGTCTCCTTCTTCATAGTAAGGTTCGCATCTTCTTCGCGCGCTTTACTGAGTTTGTTATTTGTCTCACCTATTTCCTTCTGTATCTCGTCAAGCTCTCTCTTTCTTCCAAGAAGATTGCTGGAATTACGAAATGCGCCACCAGTCATGGCACCACCCGGATTGATCAGCTCTCCGGTTGGAGTAACGAGTCGAAGTGACTGATTATATTTCTTGGATATCCTGATGGCACTGTCGATATTATCTACGACAATACTTCTTCCAAGGAGACTGTCAATAATATTCTCATATTTTTTATTTGTTTTTACAAGCTGGGAAGCGACGCCTATTACACCCTTTTCCTTTAACGCATCAGGATTTGCAGAGCCTCTCTTAACTATACTTGTAATAGGAAGAAATGTTGCTCTTCCCAGTTTATTTGTCCTGAGGTAGCTGATCATTTCCTTGGCCGTAGCCTCATCCTCAGTAACTATATTCTGTATGCTGGCACCAAGTGCAGTTTCTATAGCTGTTTCATACTCTGCCGGTGTTTCAATAATATCGGCAACTACACCTATTACCTTCTTATTATTATCTTTTCTCTCCATAACCTTTTTGATACTCTGGCCATAGCCTTCATATCGTTCAGTCAGGTTACGAAGACTTTCGTATCTCGATTTAAGACTTATAACATTCTGATTATATTTCTGTATCTCATTCTTTACAGTTGTAGCTCTGTCAGATACAGTTCTCAGATCATTTTCGCATTTTGACAGCTTAACCCGGTTCTTCTCAATTGATTCATCCACTGAGTTCTTTTCTTCTTCAAGATTCTTCTTTTCGGCGAGTATGAGACTCTCCTCACTCTTATCTGAAAGAAGCTTTGACTTAAGCTCTGTCTTTCTGAGATTGATATTCTCAAGCATAGTATCGTATCTGGCTATTTTTTCCTTGAGATTACCACCTTCATTTATGAATTCAATAATGTCAGATTTGGCTGATTCGATTTTTTGAGCTGTTTCGTTCTCTTCATCCTCAGCCTTTTGTCTTGCTTTATCAGTTTCAGCAGCCTTTTTTTCCTTTTCCTTTAATTCAGCCGCTACATTTTTCTTCTTTTCCTCAAGCTCTTTTCTGTTATTATCAAGTTCCTCCAGACGTCTGGATAACCTGTCGATCTGAGCATTTATTTCAGCATTAATAACACCTTCAGATGAAATCTTTTCTTTAATAACTCTGATTTCTCCGTCAGCATGCTCATTTTCGAGTTTTTTCTCATTTATAATATTTTTAAGCTCATCTATCTTGTCATTTATCTCTTCAAGAGTCTGTTCAAGTCTTTCATACTCGGCCTTGGTATAATCAAATTCCTCCTGAAGTCTTGCAGTCTCAGATTCGGTTATATCAAGCTTATTCTGATTATCATCAAGTTTTGTCCTTATCTTATCAAGTTCGATCAGAAATGAATTGATATCGAGAGTTTTCTGCCTCTCCTTTAATTCCAGATATACCTTAGCCTTTTCAGACTGTTCACGAAGAGGTTCTACTCTCTCTTCCAGGCCGGATAGTATATCATTTACCCGGTTTAAGCTGATATGCTCATTATCCAGCTGCTTCTCTGTTATCTGCTTATTTTTCTTATATTTTACTATACCTGCAGCTTCATCAAACAGTGCTCTTCTGTCGTCAGGCTTATCAGAAAGAATTCTCTCTATCTGACCCTGTCCGATAATAGAATAACCCTCCTTACCAATACCTGTATCAAAAAACATGGAGGTAATATCCTTTAACCTCGTGATATTTCCATTTAACAGATATTCACTTTCTCCTGAACGATATACTCTTCTTGCTACAGTGACTTCATTATAATCAATTGGAAGACTATGATCTGAATTATCCAGAGTAATTGCAACATATGCAGCAGCCTGAGGCTTTCTCATCTCTGTTCCTGAAAAAATAACATCCTCCATCTTGGAACCACGAAGCTTGGAAGCACTCTGCTCACCAAGAACCCATCTTACAGCATCGGCTACATTACTCTTACCGGAGCCATTTGGTCCTACGATTCCGGTAATACCTTCTTCAAATTTAAAATCTATCTTATTGGCAAAAGACTTAAAGCCATTTACTTCTATGCTCTTTAAATACATTATTCTATACCTAACCTGTTGATAGTTTCATGAGCAGCAACCTGTTCTGCCATTTTTTTAGTCGGACCGGTACCTTCTTCGTACTCCTCACCCTGAAGTCTGGCCACAACCCTGTATACCCGGTTATGCTCAGGACCCTGAGTAGAAATCAGACGATAATCCAGTTTGAGACCATTACCCTGTGCATACTCCTGTAAAATTGATTTGGCATCATAAAATGTAGACTTACTTTCAATATCACTTAGAAGAAACTTCTTTATATATTTTTCCGCTTCCTCCAGACCACCATCAAGATATATGGCTCCAAGAACGGATTCGAAAAGATCACAAAGAATAGAAGGTCTGTTCTTTCCTCCCGTTATCTCCTCACCATGACTAAGATACAGATAATCTCCAAAGCCTAGATTTTTGGTTATCTGGGACAGGGTATATTCACAGACAAGACTTGCACGAAGCTTTGTCAGTTCACCTTCAGTTTTTTCAGGATATTCCAAAAACAGTTCCTTACTTGTGACAAACTCTAAGATAGCATCTCCTAAAAATTCAAATCTTTCATAGGAATATGCCTTTTCTGTTGATTCATTTGCAAAAGATTTGTGGGTAAATGCTGTATCCAGCAGAGATCTGTCTTTGAATTTATACCCAAGTATTTCCTCTAATTCTGAATAATCACTTTTACGCATCTTCAAAACCTCTGATAATTTTTCCGTTTACGTCATTTTCAACAAAGGAAACACACTGGGCTATGGCCGAAATAACCTCGTCCTCCTTTGAGTTACCATGTATTTTGACAACAAGTCCCTTAAGACCGAGAAGCGGTGCCCCACCCTTATCGGAGGCATCGAACTTCTTAAGAGTTTTCTTCATGCTCTTCTTAACCATCAAAGCTCCAACCTTACTTGAGAACGATGAAAGAAATGCACCTTTAATTTCCTTAAGGATCATCTTTGAAAGGCCTTCATAAAGCTTTATGATAGTATTTCCGACAAAACCATCAGCAACAACGACATCAGCCTTACCATATGGTATGGCTCTGGCTTCTATATAGCCTTTATAATTAATGCTTTCGTTTTCCTTCAGCATTTTATTAGCGCTTTTAACAAGAGAATTTCCCTTTTCTTCTTCAAGCCCTATATTCGCAAGAGCTACCTTGGGATTCTCTATTCCACAAACACTTTCCATATAAATGGAACCCATCTGGGCAAACTGTACCAGCACCTCAGGTTTTATATCAACATTCGCCCCACAATCAAGAAGAAGCGAAGGCTCAGTAGCTGTCGGAAGAAGATGTGCAAGTGGTGTTCTCTTAACTCCCTTTGCTCTTCCCACAATAAACTGTCCACCGGCAAGAATAGCACCTGTACTGCCGGCAGATATGATAGCATCCGCTTTTCCATCCTTTACAAGATTAAGGCCCACTACAAGAGAAGAATCCTTTTTCTCCCTTACAGCACGAACAGGAGGCTCGTTCAGATCGATCTCCTCCTGGCAGTCAATTACCTCAACTTTTGATACATCGTATTCATATTCACTTAACAACTCATCTATTTCATTCTTATGACCGGTCAGAAACAGCTTCAGATTTCTGTTCTGCTTAAGTCCCTCAACTGCACCCTTTACGCACACAGATGCTCCATTGTCACCACCGATTGTATCGATAACAATATTTATCATATGATCACACTCCAACTATCAATTTCCTTCACTAATATCTGGAAAATAAGTATTCACATAACACTAACCTTGTTATTGTAGACTAAATACCTTTATTTTTCAAGTATAAAACGTGACACTTCGTGGCCATGGTTACTGTCAGAATGAACAAAGAGTGTCGCTTGCGACACTCTCCGCGCGAGGCGCGTGTTGCCAAAGGCAACTATCTACCTATCGCGCCGAGACGCATCCTTAGCGGAGCGTTTTTTATATAATAGGGAACGCAGTTTCCTATTATATAAAAAAAATATGACACCTCATTACTGAAGTGTCATATTTTTATTTATGTTCATCAATATCTAATTAATCTACCGCAATGATCTCTTTCTGACCGTAAGAGCCACAGTTCTTACATACTCTGTGAGGCATCATAAGTTCTCCGCACTTGCTGCATTTTACAAGGGTAGGAGCAGACATCTTCCAGTTAGCTCTTCTTTTATTACGTCTGGCTTTAGATATTTTTCCCTTTGGACAAATTGACATACCGATTACACCTCCTTAAAACTAAACTTGGTTTCAAACCACACTTGACATATTATACTTATGACTAACCCGGTTGTCAACCGAAAAAATTAGTTTTTGTAAGGTTTTTTAAAAAACTCTTTATTTACAGCAGCGCAACAGTCTCTCTGGCTATTGCAAGCTCTTCGTTTGTAGGGATAACAACAACCTTAACCTTTGAGTCATCAGTTGAGATAACTGCTTCACTTCCATGAGTCTTATCATTGATTTCGTCATTAACTGTAATTCCAAGATAACCGAAGTTCTCAAGTATAGCCTTTCTTATTGAATTGTCATTTTCACCTATACCTGCTGTAAATGCAATAAGATCAACTCCATTCATAGCTGCAACATAGCTTCCTATAAGCTTAACCGCACTATGTACAAATGCATTAAATGCGATGATTGACTTCTTATCTCCGGCTTTTACACCCGCTCCGATATCACGTGCATCTCCTGACTTCTCAGAAAGACCATACATACCGGACTCTTTATTAAGTATATTCAGTACATCATCAACTGATCTGTTTTCCTTGTCAGCTATATACTGAACAATAGCAGGATCGATACTTCCGCTTCTTGTAGCCATTACAAGTCCTTCAAGTGGAGTAAGACCCATTGATGTATCAACTGATTTTCCACCCTGAACAGCTGTGATACTTGATCCACCACCGAGATGGCAAACTATAACCTTTGAATCAGCAGCGTCCTTATCAACATATTTAAGAGCCTCTTTACTAACATAGCTGTGACTTGTTCCGTGGAAACCGTAACGTCTGATCTTATACTGCTCATAATACTTATATGGAATACCATACATATAAGCCTTCTCAGGCATAGTCTGATGGAAAGCAGTATCAAATGTAACGCACTGAGGAACCTCAGGCATAAGCTTCTGACATGCTCTTATTCCAAGAAGATTAGCAGGATTATGAAGTGGAGCAAGATCTGAACACTGCTCTATCTTAGCTATAACATCATCATCCACCTTAACAGATGAACTGAAGAATTCTCCACCGTGAACCACTCTGTGTCCTACAGCACCTATTTCATCCAATGAGCTGATAGCTCCATCTTCAGGATCTATAAGCACATCTATAACTGCTTTAAGGGCTACTCCATGATCAGGAAAATCGATCTGTTTTTCCTTCTTCTCTCCCTTTGAAATAACATCATACTTCAGCATACCGCCTTCTGCGCCAATTCTTTCACAAAGACCTTTTGCCTTTACCTCTTCAGATACTGAATCGATAAGCTGATACTTAAGTGTTGTTGAACCTGCATTGATGACCAGAATATTCATTTTTTTATTCTCCTTCTCTTCCGTCTATTGTGATTCTTCCTCTTCCGTGTTCTTTACTGTAATACAGAGCCTGATCCGCGCGATCTACTACATCATCGACACTTTCACAGGTTTCCGGATATGAAGCAAGTCCCATACTGACATTGACTTTAATCTTCAGATCCTCGAACTCAACAGTATTTTGAACTATTTCCTCGTGCATCCTTTCAAGTATATCATTTGCACGAGCTATATCCATATCCTTAAGGATAAGCAGGAATTCCTCTCCTCCGAATCTTACTGCAGTACCATTATACAGCTTTGCATACTTATCATCGATGGAAGCTACCATCTTGATAACCTCATCTCCTGCAAGATGTCCATAGGTATCATTTACATTTTTAAAATGATCTATGTCCATCATGGCAACCGTAAGAGAAACTCTTTCTCCGGTTACTTCTGACTTAAGCTCAGGGAAGAACTGGTTAAAGTAGATACGATTAAATATCTTGGTAAGACCGTCCTTCTTAGCCATATCTTCAGTCTTAAGATAAAGTCTGTCTGAGATAAGTGCTGATGTAAAGTCCATTACAGATGATTCATAGAAAGAATATCCATTAAGGAAGAATTCGTATTTACTTGATGTAACAACCATTACACCGTATATATTTTCATTTTCATAAGCCGGAAATGCAACGGCATTACATATATTTCCACCGGTCAGATATGGATATTTAAAATCATAATTATCACAAAGCACAAGTGGTTCCAGACTATCTCTTCTTTTTATAGCATTATATATATCATATAAATCCTGTTTAAGAAGTGTTGTGGAAACATCATTTGCTGATATAACATCCAGATATGGAGAATCATTCATATAGATGCCTTTGTCTATATAAAAACCAACCGCACCGGCCTTCTTAACCTTCATGATATTATCGATCATGACATGAACGTTCTTCTCAACATCAAAGCTGGCTGAAAAGTATTTCATAACCTCGATAAGCGATCTTGATTCTTCGTTTGATTTTTCAAGATCATCATTAGCCTTGGTAAGATTGATCTTCTGATAATTGATCTCGCTGTTTACCTTCTCAACCTTTTCCCTGAATTCAATAAGCTTATCATTTTCAGCAATAAGATCAGTATTCTGAAAGTACAGCTTAGTATACTTATCATCCATCTTCTTTATTGTGGAAGAATACATATCATAAATAACATAGGTCACTATAAGGACTATGAGTATGGATGCAACATACATGACAAACCATACTCCCTCAACCTCTGACCTGAGATGTATAAAGAAAAGAATAAGTGATGCAATACCCATAACCGTAATAACTCTTACGGTATTGGAATAGCTGTTAAATATATCACATAACAGAATTTCCTGAACAATTATATACAGACACATAAAATATACTGAAATAAAAAGAATATGCGGCAATACACTGAAAATCGATCCCACAGATAATATGATAACAAAAAGATAGGTTCTGATTTTAAAAAGAATTGCAGGAAATTTTAACGCTCCCTCTTCTATTCCGGTTATTCTTTTGGAAATAAATATCTCGTCAAACGCGAAAAAAAACAGACCTGTAAGAGAATAATAAAAAAGCAGGAAATTACTCTTAGTAAGTCCGGCTCCACGTGAAAGAAGAGCTACAGCAATAAGGGCTCCATATACAATTCGGTTATATTTAAATAATTTCTTTAAATACTCTATCTTAAACTCGTTCGACATGTTAAAACCCCAAATAAAAAATAACCAAAATAATTATATCATAAACGCCATTATAATAAAATAAGATTTTTAACCTTCACAGATAACTCATCAGGCGTTCCGGAATTATCTATAACAGCATCAGAATTACTGATATAGTAATCCTCATCCGGCTGATTTTTTATAAAATCTTCGGCAATTTCAGCACTGTAGCCTCTTGACTCCATAAGTCTTTTGATTCTTGTTTCAAGATCAGAACGGATATACCATATCTCATCACATATATCCTTATAACCATCCTGAATAAGAAGAGCTGCCTCAATAACGTAATACTTAATATTCTGAGTTCTCTTTTCTTTAATATCTTCCAGTATATACTGTTTTACGGCCGGATGAATAATATCGTTAAGCTGTTTCAGTTTTGGGGCGCTGTTCATAACTATTTCCCTGAGAACAGTTCTGTCTATCTCTCCGTTTTCTTTAACTATTGATTCACCAAAGCATTCTACTACTCTTCTGTATGTCTCATTCCCTGGAAGAAGCAGACTGTGGGCAAGCTTATCAGCTTCTACTGTATATGAACCATTAACTGACTTAATTATATTTAATACACAGGATTTGCCCGAGCCTATACCTCCGGTTATTCCAATTATTTTCATTGTATTCTTATCCACCTGCAAGTACCCTCATTTCGATATCAGCCGGACAGATCACTTTGCCTCATACAGCGAATCTCCCGTATGTACATCCACAATCAGTCCAACTGCCAGATCTGCCGCCTGCATCATACATCTTGCCAGCAGTTCCTTCACCTCTTCTGTTTCGTCCTTATGGGCTTCAATAAGCAGCTCATCGTGTATCTGTAATATCAGTCTGGATTTTAAGCCTCTTTCCTTTATTTCCCGATAAACTTTTATCATAGCCAGCTTTATTATATCAGCAGCAGTACCCTGAACAGGAGAGTTCATAGCAACTCTTTCACCGAAGGACCTCTGCATAAAGTTAGAACTGTTCAGTTCAGGAATCGGTCTTATCCTTCCGAACATGGTTTTAACATAGCCATTTTTCTTGGCATCCTCTACCATTTCATCCAGATACTCTTTCACTCTGCTATAGGTTTCAAAATATTTATCTATATAGCCGGAGGCTTCTTTTCTAGAAATCCCAAGATCTTCTCCAAGTCCAAAGGAGCTTATTCCATATATTATTCCGAAATTAACAGCCTTTGCTTTTCTCCTCAGCTCGGGAGTAACCTGATCAACCTTAACATCAAAAACCTGAGAAGCTGTTATTGCGTGAATATCCTTAGCCTCATTAAAAGCTCTTATAAGGGTTTCATCACCGGACAATGAAGCCATAACTCTCAGTTCTATCTGGGAATAATCGGCATCAACAAACACAAATCCGTCTTCAGGTACAAAGGCTTTTCTTATCTCTCGTCCAAGAGCGGTTCTCGTCGGAAGATTCTGAAGATTAGGATCCGTACTGCTGAGTCTTCCGGTGGCTGTTACCGTCTGGTTAAATGTACTATGAATCCTTCCATCAGCTCTGATTGTCTGTATAAGACCCTCAACATAAGTGGATTTTAATTTGGTCAACTGTCTGTACTCAAGAATCTGTGGAATAATAGCGTGTTCATCCTTAAGCTTTAAGAGAACATCTGCACTTGTAGAATATCCACTCTTTGTTTTTTTTGGACTCTTCAGGCCCATTTTCTCAAAGAGAATAACTCCAAGCTGCTTTGTTGAGTTTATATTAAACTCTTCTCCTGCAAGACTATATATCTCTGAGGTAAGTTCATTTATCCTTGTATCCAGTTCATTTCCGTATTCTGTAAGAATACTTCTTTCAGTTCTTATACCGGCCTTCTCCATTGAAGCAAGAACGAATAAAGACGGATATTCGATATCTCTGTATAAGGCTTCCATCCCCTTTTCCTGAATCTGCTTCTTAACGGGTAATGCTGCATTTAATGCAACATAAGCCTTATAACCAAGAACTTTTCTTACGTCATTATCATCGATGGAAAATAAAGTTATCTCTTTTTTACCAATAAGCTCCTTTTCCTCGGTCAAGGATAAATCAAGATATTTATCTGCTATATAATCATAGGAATAGCTGCTTTTTAAAGGGTCCAGAAGATATGCTCCCAGAGAAATATCAAAAAGTCTGTCATCTTCAGCAAAGGAGAATACATCTATATATTCCTTAATACTCAGCATATCTATAACTACATTCTCCGGAATATCATTTCTTATGGCTGATAAACCGCTGTCTCTTGTAAGAAATATATTTTCACCGGCTGAGATACAGCCTCCGAAAAGACTGCCATCCACAATAAATGGACTTAAGCCTATTTCGGTAAGGTCATTATCAACAATATATTTAACAATATCTGAATAGTTTTTTTCTGAAATATTAAAGCTAAATTCCTTCTTCTGTTCTTCCTGCTCAGATGATATATCAAATCTTTTCAAGATGCTCTTTAATTCAAGTTCATTCAGACGATCATATACATCAGTCCCAAATATGACACTCTCACTGACTTCAATGTCAGACACGCCTTTATCCAGTTCACAATCCAGCTTGATTGTGGCAAGATCACGTGAAAAAAGAGCCATATCCCTCATCTCATCAAGATTCTTCCTTGCTTTATCAGGTTTTATATTATCTATATCAGCAAGTGCAGCTTCAATAGTATGATAGGTCTGAATAATATTTGATGCAGTCTTTGGTCCTATTCCCTGAACGCCGGGTATGTTATCAGATGCATCACCCATAAGACCTTTCATTTCAATGAATTCAAGGGGAGTAACTCCATATTCCTTCATCACATCTTCAGGATAATAGTTTTCAACTGTAGTTTTACCGGCCTTTGTTTTGGGAATACGTATAAGCACGGTTTCTGTCGCCAGCTGAAGAAGGTCTCTGTCCCCGGACAGAATCGTGGTATTTATTCCCATTCTGTCAGCTTCCCTTGAAAGAGTACCTATGATATCATCAGCCTCATAGCCTGCTTTTTCTATACAGGTTATACCCATAAGACCTAATATCTCTTTAATAACAGGAAACTGCTCACGGAGTTCATCATCCATGGCATGTCTGGTACCCTTATACTCTTCATACATTTTATGTCTGAAGGTAGGTGCATGTACATCAAATGCTACAGCTATATGTGTAGGTTTTTCTTCTTCGTATATCTTAAAAAAAATGTTCAAAAAACCAAGAATGGCATTCGTATGAATGCCGTTTCCTGCCGTCAAAGTCTTGGGTAATGCAAAATACCCTCTGTTCATTATACTGTTGCCATCAATCAGAAGTAGTTTTTGCATCTCTTATTTCCTCCCCAAAATCAATTATCCTGTTTACATCTTTTTCCATTCTCTGATATCCACGAATCCTGTCAAAAGCTGTCACTTTATTCTTATCAGCTATTTCATCGGATACATAAACTCTGTCATATCCCTCTATACACAAATAATCTTCGAGATTATCTTTGAAATAATAATCTCCCTGGCTTTCCATCTTTGTACGCTGTTCATACAGATACACACGGCTTAATCCACTGGTATAGGTTGCAAATCCCATGATGATAATTGCTATCAGCAAAGCAGAGAATACAGAAAGTGAAACTCTCTTCTTTGTTTTTGCCTTATGACTCAGTTTATTTAATTCATTCTCAAGATCCCTGTCAAAATCCGAGGAAAGAACCTGATTGTTATCCAGCTGTCTCATACCAACCATAAGAGTATAATAAATCTCAAGCTCTTTATGACACCTCTTACAGTTTCTCATATGCAGAACAAAATCATTCCGCCTGTTAGCCGGAACCTTTCCATCTATAAATGGCATAATATATGATTGTGCTTCAAGATGATTCATATATTTTTATTACCTCATTTATGACCTTTGACCCTTATCGTAGTATAACTCAAAAAAGAATCCCAGACAAGCTTGTCTGGGATTCTTTTTGAACTTAAGAGTTAAAACCATATATTAGTTATTTATAAGCTTATCCTCATCTGACCAGCTGTAAAGTGAACGGATTTCCTTACCTACAACTTCTGCAGGATGCTCAGCCTTAAGTTTACGAAGTGCCTTGAAGTGAGCCTGTCCGCTTGCTGATGACATGTCAAGAAGGAAGTCCTTAGCGAATGAACCATCCTGGATATCAGAAAGGATCTTCTTCATAGCCTTCTTTGTATCTTCTGTTATGATCTTAGGACCTGTGATGTAATCACCATACTCAGCTGTGTTAGAGATAGAATATCTCATTCCTGCGAAACCACTCTGATAGATGAGGTCAACGATAAGCTTCATCTCATGAATACACTCAAAGTAAGCATTTCTTGGATCATAACCAGCTTCTGTAAGTGTTTCGAAACCAGCCTGCATAAGTGCGCAAACACCACCACAAAGAACTGCCTGCTCACCGAAGAGGTCTGTCTCTGTCTCAATTCTGAATGTTGTCTCAAGAAGTCCTGCTCTTGCACCACCGATACCTGCACCATAAGCAAGTGCAAGATCCTGTGCATGACCTGTTGCATCCTGATATACAGCTATAAGACAAGGTGTACCCTTTCCAGCCTGATACTCTGAACGAACTGTATGTCCCGGAGCCTTAGGAGCGATCATAGTAACATCTACATCTGCAGGAGGAACTATCTGTCCGAAGTGAATATTGAAACCATGAGCGAACATAAGCATGTTACCCGGCTCAAGATTAGGCTCTATATCGTTCTTGTACATAGCTGCCTGCTTCTCATCGTTAATAAGTATCATGATTATATCAGCCTTTTTAGCAGCCTCTGCAGTTGTGTAAACTTCAAAGCCCTGCTCTTCAGCTTTCTTCCATGACTTGCTGCCTTCATATAATCCGATAATTACATGAGCACCTGACTCTTTGAGGTTAAGTGCGTGAGCATGTCCCTGGCTACCATAACCAACTATTGCAATTGTCTTTCCATCAAGAAGAGATAAATTACAATCTTTTTCATAAAAAATCTTTAAATCTGACATTTTTAATGCCTCCCTTTAATATATAAATAAATTTATTTATTATCTGTTTTATCATCATACAAGCCTCTTGTAAGACCGGTTATACCTGTTCTTACCAGCTCCTGTATCTCGAAGCCGTCCAGAAGATTTATAAACGCCTGTATCTTATTTATTGTACCTGTGAGCTCAACTATGAGTGATTCAGGAGATACATCAACTATATTTGCTCTGTAGACATTTGCCACACTGATTATCTGCTGTCTCTCTTCATTGCTTGCCTTTACCTTAAGAAGAACAAGCTCTCTGCAGACAGATTCACCATCCTTAAGCTCTGTAATCTGTATCACATCCTCAAGTTTATTAAGCTGATTCTTTATCTGTGATAGAATCTTGTCATCTCCGGTAACAACAACAGTCATTCTGGAATATCTCGGATCCTGTGTCACACCTACAGTAAGGCTGTCGATATTATATCCTCTTCTGCTGAACATTCCGGACACACGGCTCAGAACACCAGAAGTATTATCTACAAGAAGTGAAAGTACTTTTGTTCTCATGTTGTCACATCCTTTCTGCTTTGTAATAAACCTACCCGTTAATTTTAGTTTTTCTATTCTTTAATGTCAAGCGCTTTTAAGCTGGCGATAACATTTCTCATAAGTGTTCTGAAAAACTCACCTGTCATATCAGCTATTTTTTGAACCTCTTCGTGTGAAAGGGGTTCTCCACTCATTCCTGCAGCAAGATTAGATATACATGATACACCACAGACTCTAATTCCTAAAGCGTGAGCATACATAGCCTCTACTGCTGTACTCATTCCAACTGCATCCGCGCCGAGAGTTCTGAAAGCCTTTATCTCAGCTGGTGTTTCAAAATTAGGTCCGGACGTCTGAATATAAACACCTTCCTTAATGTCTCTTCCAAGCTTTTCTGCTTCATCTCTGATGATAGCAGAAAATTCTTCGTCATAGACCTTTGTCATATCATGAAATCTTGCACCCGTCTCAGCTGTAAGATCAACTCCGATAAGAGGTGAAGGAACAAATGATGATATATGATCACGAATGATCATCAGGTCTCCTCCCGAAAAGGATTCGTTTATCCCGCCAGCCGCATTTGTCAGTATCAGCTTATCCACTCCAAGTTCATCCTTCATATATTTGAAGGGCTTCACCACCTGCTGCATGCTGTAGCCTTCATAATAATGGATACGTCCCTGCATGGCCGCAATCCTTATACCATCCAGCTCACCAACAACTATCCGTCCCTTGTGTCCTTCCACAGTAGACTTTAACGATGAATCTATCTCGCTGTAATCAATAATTTTATCGGCTCTTATCTCGTCAGCAAGCTGACCGAGGCCTGACCCCAAAGTAATCGCTATCATATGTTCCCCTCTAATAAACAATAACAGGCATTCCGTCTTCTATTTCCATAAAAAGCTCTTCAGCCATGTAATACGGCATATTTATGCAACCATGGGAACCATCATACAAATAGATATCTCCTCCAAAACCACCTCTCCAGGTAGCATCATGGAATCCTATACCTCCGTTAAATGGCATCCAGTAGGTAACCTTCGTCTCATAATCCTCACCCTTCAGAGTTGCAGGTGACTGGTGATAATCAACATCATATATTCCGGGAGGTGTTGAACGTCCCAGATTAACATTACCTGTTACCACCTCAGTATTCAGAACAAGTCTGTAATTTTTGTAATAATACATCATCTGGGCATTGAGATCCACCTCAGCATATGTGCCACCTATATCATCACCATTTTTTCCATAGGTAAAGCCTGAATGTATAAACTCCGGAGGACGTCTCATACCTCTGTGATGTATCAGATCAGAATATAATGAATCTGTTTCCTTCTCAACATCCATTTCCCAGCCATAATCGGAATTGGTCACTGTTACCAGATCATGATTATGATTTTTAAACTTTCTGATGCTTGAATATGTATCATGTAATCTTGCAAAACCTTCGAGTATTTCTGCTACTCTCTGCTTGCTTATAATAGTATCATAGGTATCGGAGATTTTTATCACTCCGTAAAGCTGAAACGGTTCAAGTGCTATCTCCGTATCGGCATATTGATATATCACATCCAGTCCGACTATTGTATTACAGTAATCAACACATTTTTTTACCTTTGCCGAATCAACTGTGTATTCAGAGATCTTATAAAAGCCCTCTTCTTCAATATCCAGACGAGGCTCTTCGTTCATCACTGATTTTTCTATGGCAGCAATAACTCCGTCTGTATCCTCTATTACTGAGCCGGGATCCTGAGCAACTGCCACTACGATTCCATCTTTTCCAAGCTCTATTGTGGGATTCTCGGGTTCTTTCATATTTTCAGGTCTCATAGAATCAAAGCTTTCTACAAGATCAATAAGCTTCGCTTCGTTATATGTGATCTTTTTCTCTATTTCATAACCCGGGACAAAAAAGCTTTCCGGCCAAAGATATGCAACCTGCCCATTTTTGATTTTTTCCAAATCTTCAGTAAAGCTGTAGTTCAGGTCGATATCATGACCATGTATCTGATAATCTGCATCCCTGAATTTAACTTCCAGCACATAGTCTGCAGGATTTTCATACAGTTCTTCTTCAGCTGATTTTACCGGCTTCATTCCAAAATAATGACCGTTTATCCATGTTCCCGGAGCATAATTATCTCTGGAAATAATAATTCCATATTCGTATATTAAAAGTACCAGTCCAAACAAACTGAGTACAGAGATAAGAATCGTCCTTTTAATTCTGCTATCCCACATTTTTCATGTTCCCCTGATTAATTAATCATTTATTTAAATCTTAAAACTACTATCTCCGGTATATTATTAAATCGGACTTTAATGGAATGCTGGCCTATACCGTTTGTAACGATCATCTCACTTCGGTCTTCCATATATCGTCCATAATCATATTTTGGAAATACTCTTAGTCTGGGCGAGATCAAACCACCCAGAAGCGGAAGCCTGATTATCCCCCCATGAAAATGCCCGGACAACACAAGATCCGCTCCCCAGGAGCGGTAGCCATCGAAAAAGTCGGGTGCATGAGCAAGAAGAATGACATAAGAGTCTTCATTCTTTTTACCTATCATTTCATTAATCTCTTCAACCGAAAGATCCGGGTGATTTATACGTCCGTATTTTTCTATGGGAATGTCCAGACCATATATATAAGTATTATCAAAAAGCTTAATGCTTTTATTTGACAGAATTTTTATACTTCCATCCAATCTCTTCAGATACTTTTTCCAGTCAGCCCCCACCTCATGATAATCCAGAACAAGTCTTTTTTCATGATTACCATAAGAATAATAAACCTTGTACTCCGACGCAAGCTTATTCAAAAGCTTTTGTGAGGGATGTTTATCTGCAGGATCCTCATTAGAATTAACCATATCTCCACCTGCAAGAATACATATGGGATCAATATCACGAATAAGGTCAATTATCCTTTTATCAAGCTTTCCTTCCTGGGCCTCATGATAATCAGACATAAAAACAATACTTTTTCCTTTTAATTCCGATGGAACATTTTTATCGATAATATACTCTGTTACTTTAAGTTTATTAAGTTCACGAGCAGATTCCAGAAAAAGAATCATTATCAGGACTATAAAAACTGCCAGTATAATTAATATATACTTCATCTAGGTGGTTACCTCTATACCTGCTTCCTCTTCAGCCTGTTTCCTGAAATCCTCTATCTTATCAGGTGAAATATCAGGAAGCTCGTCCATTGATGATATACCAAAGCTTCTTAAAAAATCATCAGTTGTACCAAAAAGAATCGGATGTCCCGGCGCGTCAAGTCTTCCGACTTCAGTAACAAGATTATACTCAATAAGTCTGTTTACAGCATGACTGCAGGATACACCTCTTATTTTTTCTATTTCAGCCCTGGTAACCGGCTGCTTATATGCAATGATTGAAAGAGTCTCAAGAAGAACATCAGTAAGCACATGTTTTTTAGGCATATTTACTATCTTTGCCAGAATCTCATAGTACTCATTTTTTGTACAAAGCTGATATTTATTATCAAGTTCTATGAGCCTGATACCTCTGTCTTCTCTGTCGTAGTCTTCCTTCATTTCATCTATAAGCTTTCTAAGCTCCTTTTTTGAAAACTGATTATCCTCATCAGAAAGAGCTTCAATAAGCTTGTTTTCTTCAAGAGCTCCGCCTATAGCAAAAAGCACAGCCTCTATACTTGCTTTTATATTTATATCACTCATTTTATCACTCCAGTGAATCAATAATTATATCACCAAACATTTCTTCCTGTCTAATTATAAGAGCGCCTGTTTTCATCAGCTCAAGTATAGCAAGAAAGGATACTATCAGATTGATCTTACCGCGTTTATTTCCGAGAAGAGTTCTGAAGTTAATGCTCTTCAGTCCTTTTATCTCGTTTCGTATTTCAACCATTTTATCTTCAAGCCTGATTTCCTCCCGGGTAATGGTTCCGAATTTACTTCTTACAGGATCCACCCTGTCAACTTCTCTTTTTAGGAGAGTCTGGAATATCTCACTCATCTGCTTCATGGTAATATCACTAAGAAGCTCAGCAGGATCAACCTCCTCCTTAACCTCCTTTACTTCTTTAGGAATTGTTTCTTTCTTAAAGAAGGCATTTGAAGCATCAATAGACATGTCCTTAAGCTCTGCTGAAGCATACTTATACATCTTATATTCAATAAGACTCTTAACAAGCTCAGCTCTGGGATCATCATCTTCTTCCTCTTCTGTCTCTTCCTTAGGCAGAAGCATTTTGGACTTAATGGATATAAGTGTTGCTGCCATTACCAGAAATTCACTCATTATATCCATATTCTGTTCTTCCATTGAATCCAGATATTCCAGATACTGTTTTGTTATTTCAACAATAGGTATGTCAAATATATTGAATTTGTTTTTCTCTATCAGATGAAGCAGAAGGTCAAGAGGTCCCTCAAAAACATCCAGCTTTACGTCTATCTTGTTCATTACTCTCTCCAGGTAAGTGATGATACTTCTTTCTTTCTATCTCTTGTAAGAAGGTCATGAAGTGCATCCTTAGCCGGATAGTCTTCAAACAGAATCTTATTTACGTTTTCAACTATAGGCATCTCTATATCATACTTAAGAGAAAGCTCCATTGCAGCCTTTGCTGAATAAACTCCTTCAACCACCATTTTCACCATATCCATAGCTTCATGGTAAGTCTTTCCCTGTCCCATCAGATAACCGGCCTTTCTGTTACGGCTGTGCTGTGACGCACATGTAACTATCAGATCTCCGGTTCCGGATAGTCCCGAAAATGTTTCCGGCTTTCCTCCCATAGCTATTCCAAGAGCAGACATTTCATGTATTCCTCTGGTAATAAGAGCAGCCTTAGTATTATCACCACATCCAAGTCCGTCTGCTATACCGGCAGCAAGAGCGATAACATTTTTAAGCGCTCCTCCAAGCTCAATTCCTATCATATCAGGACTTGTATACACTCTGAAGGTATCTGTCATAAAAATATCCTGAACCTTTTTGGCAAGAGCCTTAGTAGGTGCTCCTACAACAACCGTCGTAGGCATCAGCTTGCCAACCTCTTCGGCATGACTCGGACCTGATAACACAGCAACCTGCTCAGTAGGAACCTCTTCTTTTATTACCTCTGAGAGTCTCTTAAGGCTTTCCTCTTCAATACCCTTAGCAACATTAACAATTATCATATCCTGATTTATATACGGAGCAGCGAGATGAGCTGTACTTCTTACAAAAGGAGACGGAACAGCCATAACAACTACTTCCTTTTCCTTAAGTGCACCTTCAATATCTGTAGTATATTCTACTGCTCCTGGAAGAATAACACCCGGAAGCTTAGTTCTGTGCTCAGAAAACTCCTTAAGCATAGATACTTCTTCAGGATCAATAGACCATACAGTTACTTCATTATCTTTTCTGGCAAGCAAATTAGTCAGAGCTATACCCCAGCTTCCTGCTCCTAAAACACAAATTTTCATCTAAACTCCCTCCTGTTTCTTAAAGTGGAATTTATTCTCTTCATGATTCATAAGCCTGATGATATTTGCTTTATGCTTATATACTGCAAGTGAAGCAAATAAAAATGCAATGATAACACTTTCAATAAATGCTGCTTTAGATGAAGAAACACTCATATCAAAGCACAACAGGCCATTAATTCCAAATATTATGTAAACTATCAAAAACTCAACCATAAGTGATATAGAGCCGACAGACATATATTTTGTAATAGCTATGGCACCAACAAAAAGAACAAGAAGAATAAGAATCATAAGCGGCTGAAGAAGTCCAACAACCGTACCTCCAATTGTTGCTATGCCCTTTCCTCCCTTAAAGCCAAGATAAAAAGGAAATATATGTCCAAGAACTGCACCAAATCCAACATACAGAACGTAAAGCAGATAGGTGTCAGGATATGTATCTTTAAATATCAGACGGCATACCAGACATGGAATAAAGGACTTCAAAAAATCCCCCAGGAAAACCACAAGTCCGGCTTTAAATCCCATTACCCTGAGTGCATTTGTTGTGCCGGAATTACCACTGCCATGCTTTCTCAGATCAACACCGGCAAGCTTTCCATATATCACTCCTGTTTCGATAAGTCCGAAACAATATCCTGCCACAAGACAGATTATCCTGAGAAGAATCATAAATCCCTCGCTTTCCTTTCTCTGAGAATAATACGAATCGGAGTTCCATTAAAAAGAAACGCCTCTCGAAGCTTGTTTTCGATATATCTGATATAAGAAAAATGAGCAAGCTCCTTACTGTTTACAAACAAAACAAATGTTGGCGGTTTTACAGAAACCTGAGTTATATAGTAAATCTTCAGCTTTCTTCCCTTATCATTTGGGGGTTCATTTTCAGCAACAGCTTCTGTAAGGATCTCATTTAATACACCTGTCTGAATTCTGAGGCAGGCAAACTGCTCAACTCTATCTATAAGATCGTAAAGCTTTTTGAGTCTCTGTCCGGTAAGTGCAGATACAAAAATCATCTCTGCATATGGCATATAGGCCAGTTTCTGTCTGATTTCCTTCTGCATCTTATTCATTGTATTGGTTTCTTTTTCTATGAGATCCCATTTATTAACTACAATGATCATGCCTTTTCCACGTTCGTGAGCTATTCCGGCAATCTTTGTATCCTGTTCGGTAACTCCTTCTTCAGCATCTATTACTAGAACAGCTATATCACATCTTTCTACAGCAGCAACTGTTCTAATAATACTGAATCTCTCTATCTCATCCTTGATTTTGCTCTTTCTTCTTAACCCTGCAGTATCAATAAATACATATTCTCTGCCGTTATACTTGATTCTGGTATCAATAGCATCTCTTGTAGTACCTGCAATATCCGATACTATAAGTCTGTCAGAGCCTATCAGTCTATTAATCAGAGAAGATTTTCCCGTATTAGGTTTACCGATCACTGCAACCCTTGGAATATCTTCATCTATATCATCCTCTTCATCCTCTCCGAACTCTTCCACAACGTGTTCCAAAAGATCACCCAGTCCGAGCTTGCTTGCAGCAGAAATAGGATATGGATCACCTATTCCGAGATTATAAAACTCATAAACATAGGATTCATATTTATCAAAATTATCTACTTTATTTACAGCAAGAATAACAGGCTTTCCGGATTTTCTAAGCATGTCCGCAACCTGAATATCAGAAGCTGTAACACCGGCTCTTACATCAGTGATGAACAGAATAACATCTGAGGTCTCAATAGCTATCTCTGCCTGTTCCCTCATAGAACGCATGATTATATCCTCAGCCTCAGTATCAATACCACCTGTATCAACTATGGTAAACTTATAATTAAGCCACTCGACATCAGCATAGATTCTGTCCCTGGTAACACCGGGCACATCCTTTACTATTGCCAGTCTTTCTCCTGCCAACGTATTAAAAAGTGTAGACTTGCCGACATTGGGTCTCCCAACGATAGCAACCATCTTTTTTGCCATCAGAACGCTCCTTCTATGTGTTCTATCTTATTTCCAAGAATCCCTATAACATCAAACCTTATACTGGTTTTATCTATATCATATCCATTTTCACTCAGATAAATAAGTGCAGCATTTCTTATCCTGTGCTGTTTCTTTATATCTACCGCTTCAAGAGGATAACCACTGGATATATTTCTTCTGTACTTAACCTCAATAAAAACAAGAAAACCCCGAGTTTCAGCTATAATATCTATCTCTGAATACCTGGTTCTGTAATTCATCATCAGAATCAAATAGCCTTTTTCCCTGAGGTAATCTTCTGCTACTTTCTCCCAAGCCTTACCGACTCTTCTTTTATTATAAGAATTATCCATATATCTGCCTGTTAAGTAAAGTTTTTAATAAAGCTCCTTCTATGAATCTCACATGGACCTATGTTTTTAATAGCCTCTATATGTTTTGCAGAGCCATATCCCTTATTACTTTCAAAGCCATATTCAGGATAAAGCTTAGCATAATCATCCATCATACGATCTCTGGTAACCTTTGCGATGATACTGGCCGCAGCGATGGAAACAGACTTTGTGTCTCCTTTTATAATAGGTATCTGAGGAATATCAAGCCCCGGTATCCTGAAGGCATCCACAAGAACCATATCCGCCTTAGGTTTGAGTCCCAGAACAGCATCCCGCATAGCATCGGAATCCATGACTGCTATTCCACCCTCGTCTATCTCTTTCTCACTTCTTATTCCTATGGATACAGAAACCGCAACTTCATTTATTATATCAAACAGCTCTTCTCTTCTTTTTTCATTAACCTGCTTTGAATCATTCAGATAAGGAATTATCATTCCTTCGGGAAGGATGACTGCAGCGGTCACTATAGGACCAGCAAGCGGTCCTCGTCCAACTTCATCAACTCCACATATATATTTGTAAGATGAACTGTTTTCTTTTTCGAAAACAGTCATACCTTCCACTCTGGATATCTCTTTTTTCAAAGCTTCCAGTTTTTTTGAAGCGCTTTTGACGGTTGACATAACTCCGCTACGTTCATCTGACTCGAATTCCTTTATGAATTCCTCAAGAGCAGACATCTGAGCATCGTACTCCATTATCTTAAAATCAGAAATTGCTTTTAATCTGTTTTTTACCTCACCTATACTTATGACATCGCCCATAATGTTATCCAATCACCAACAAGCAGCTTTAGCTGTAAACTTATTTATCTATCTTTCCGAATTTACTAAAAGGTGAAAGTCTGAATGCAGCCTTTCCTATTATATCCTCTCTGTTGATATCACCTACGTCAGCCCATCTGCTGTCACGACTGTCATTTCGATTATCACCCAGAACAAAATACTCATCTTCACCGAGAGTTCTTGGATCAGCAGCTGTTCCGCTTTCAAGGATTATCTCTTTTCCATAGCTTTCAACAAGCTTCTTGCCATCTATCAGAATTGTTCCATCCGGCATGATCTGAACAGTTTCTCCAGGAAGTCCAATGATTCTCTTTATGTAATATGTATCCTCTTCATAAGGAAATACAATTATATCAAATCTGTTCGGATCAGAGAAACGATATGACAGCTTATCTATCCATAAATTATCTCCATCATGAAGTGTGCTCTCCATAGAACGTCCATTAACTGTTGTTCTCTGTCCTACAAATGTAATAATACAATAACAGAGAATAATAACGACACCTATATAAATGATCAGACTGAGAAGTTCCTTAACAATATTTATATCTTCAGGTTCTTTTTTCTTCTCTTTTATATAATCAGGATTATATTCTTCCTTCGCTTTTTTCTTTTTCTTCTTTTTTGAACCTTCATCCTGATCTTCTGTATCTTCAGAGGAGTTTTCCTCAGACTCTGCATCATCAGCTGCTTTTTCTTCGGCAGAGTTTTCTTCAGATGTTGTTTTAGTTGAAGACTCTTCTTCTGAAATTTTTACATCAGCTGTCTGCTCTTCAGCTGCATTATCTTCAGAAGTTGCCTCTTCTTTGATATCTTCAGAAGCCTTATTCTGTCTCTTCTTTGCAGCTCTTTCAGCTTTTTTCTTTTCCTTTAACTGAATCTTTTCCTGTCTTTTTAGTTCTCTTTCCTCCTCATAGGTCATTGACTCTGCCCATGATTCAAAATCAGACTTTCTGTCTTCAGATTCAAATGCCATTTTCGTTCTCCTCTTTATCTATCAATGTAGCGGGTTTTTCCAACGATACTCTTCCAAGTCTTCCGGATCTGAGATCATCCAAAAGAAGCGCTGCCGCTCTTTCTATATCGGCCTCTCCACCTTTTTGAAGACATTTCTTGTTTACCGCAATATTATATAATATATCTGAGCTTGAACAAGCCTCATCTATCATATACCTACTATGCAGAGTATTGCAATAATTATCTTTAAGATACACTATAAGATTTTCTGAAAGTTCAGTGATATTCAGTATATTATCGTTTATTGAACCGATATAAGCAAGCTTCATCCCTGTACCGGGATCCTCGAATTTAGGCCACAGAATCCCGGGGGTATCAAGAAGATTAATATCCTTTGACAGCCTTATCCACTGATTCCCCTTTGTTACTCCGGGCTTATTACCTGTTTTAGCAGTAACCTTACCAACATATGAATTGATAAATGTTGATTTACCGACATTAGGTATACCGGCAATCATTGCCTTTATAGGTCTGTTGTGTATACCTCTCTGTCTGTCTCTTTCAATCTTTTCCCTGCATACTTCCCTGACAGCTTCACTTACTTTTAAGGTCTGTTTACGATTCCGACAGTCCATAGCAAGAACCTTTATCCCGCATTCTTCATAATAGGTCTTCCATGCATCCGTAATACATCCGTCAGCCAGATCCGCTTTATTAAGAATTATAAGTCTTTTTTTATTGCCAATCAGTCTTTTTATATCAGGATTTGCACTGCTAAGTGGTATTCTGGCATCAAGAAGTTCGATCACAACATCACACAGCTTTATATCCTGTTCTATTTTTCTTCTGGCACTGGTCATATGCCCCGGATACCAGTTAATATCCATAGTTGATTTTCCCTCTTCTTTCCTTTGGAAAAATAATATAAGAAACTCTTCCCTTTATCTCAGACTTCTGAATCTTTCCATAATTAATAAATCTGGAATCTTCACTGTTACTTGTATTATCACCAATACAAAAATATTCATCCTCAGCCAGCTTAACAGGTTCACTTAAAACACCGGGTGAATTAATGACCGAAAATGAAAAGTCAGAGCTTACCTGTTTACCGTTAATTACAAGTCTGCCGGCTACAACGGAAATAGTATCTCCGGGAATACCGACAACTCGTTTAATATCATAATACTCGTTACTTTTAATCTTCTTTATGGCAACTATATCGAATCTTCTTATTTTTGAAAACTTATATACAGCTTTATTAAGCAGCATTTCATCTCCATCATTCAGAGTATCCTGCATAGACGGACCGGACATATAAACCGACTGCATTACAAACTGTGTAACACCAAAACCAAGAACAACGGCAGCAAATACTATCAATAAAGTATTTAGAATCCTCTTTATAATATGAGAATCCTCTTTGACTGCAGCATCTTTTCTTTGCAATATATAGCCAACAGAGCCCTTTCTTTTTTTCATGCAACAATCCTCAAACAATAATAAAGTGACCGGAGCAAAGCTCCGGTCAATAAATCTCAAATGATTATTTAACTAATTCTTTAACCTTAGCTCTCTTACCAACCCTGTCACGTAAGTAATAAAGCTTAGCACGTCTGGCCTTACCTCTTCTTACAACATCAACCTTCTCAACGAGTGGTGAGTTTACAGGCCATGTCTTCTCAACGCCAACGCCATTTGAATTCTTTCTTACAGTAAATGTCTCTCTTGCTCCATGACCCTGTACTTTAATTACAGTACCTTCGAAAACCTGAATTCTTGTTTTCTCACCTTCCTTGATCTGAGCTGATACTCTTACAGTATCACCAACATTGAACTTAAGTGGGGTCTCACGAAGCTGCGCATCCTCGATGCCTTTGATAATGCTTTCGTAACTCATTTTTATATCCTCCAAAATATGATAAATATTTTCAGACGTTCTTTCTATCATATGAATGGCATCATAATTTATCTGAATATTATCCAGCCGGATACCTGATACAGCGGACCGTCTTAATAAACAACTCATGTAGTATATCATAGTAAATTTTATAAATCAAGCGATTTTTATCTTGTTTTTGCCCCCATGGATTTGAGTTTCTTCTTACGTTCATACATGAGTTTATCTGCTCTTTCAAAAACATCGTGAAACTTTTTATCACCGACTTCCAAAACAGACGAGCCTATTGATATGACAACTTCATCCGCACCGATGTTTTCTTATTTAACAAAACGGACAGTACTGAAAAAAATCAATACTGCCCGAAATATACCTAAATTATTATTTTAGATCATTTTCAAAGATATTACTCTTCTGCAGGAGCCTCTTCTTCATCTGCTTCCTCAGCAGGAGTCTCTTCTTCCTTAACAGCCTCAGCAAGAGCTTCGTCTACAGGAATAGACTCAGAAATTTCCTCAGCTACAACAGTTTCTGCTTCAGACTCTGTCTCTTCCTCTTCCTTCTTCTCTTCAGCTTCCTCAGGCATATTATCCTTAAGAAGAGCCTTGATTGAAAGACTGATCTTCTTATCAGCAACCTTTATATCAACAACCTTAGCCTCAACTGTCTGTCCGCTCTTAAGAACATCTGAAGGCTTTTCAATATGGTCAAGAGAAATCTGTGAAACATGGAGAAGTGCATCAATACCAGGCTCAAGAACAACAAATGCACCGAAGTCAGTCATTCTGGCAACCTTACCTGTTACAACATTTCCAATTGCATACTTCTCTTCAGCAGCAAGCCATGGATTCTGATCTTCAAACTTAAGAGAAAGAGCAATCTTGCTTCCATTGATTTCCTTAATAAAGCACTTAACGCTATCACCAACCTTAAAGAGCTTCTTTGGATTATCAACTCTTCCCCAAGACATCTCTGAGATGTGAAGAAGTCCATCAGCACCACCAAGATCAACAAATGCACCAAAATCAGTTATGTTCTTGATAGTACCCTCAACTGTATCACCAACATTTATACGAGCGAACAGTTCAGCTGCAGCTGCTTCCTTAGCTTCAGCAACTATCTTCTTTCTGTTACCGATAATTCTTCTCTTACGTGGCTCATACTCTGTAAGTACAAACTCTACTTCCTGATCAAGATACTTTGACAGATCTCTCTCAAACGTATCTGAAACAAGACTTGCCGGGATAAATACTCTGCACTCACCAACCTGAACACTAAGCCCGCCGGATAATACCTGTGAAACCTTTCCTTTAAGAATAGTTCCATTATTGAAAGCTTCCTCAAGCTCTGCATATGCTTTCTCTGCAGCAACTCTCTTATGTGACAGAAGAACCTGTCCGTCACCGTCATTTGACTTAAGAACCTTTACTGTAATAGGATCACCAGGCTTTACTACTGTTGTAAGATCAACAGGATTATTTGAATACTCTGCTGCTGTTACGATACCGTCTGACTTATAGTTGATATTAACTACTAATTCATCCGGCTTAACAGTAATTACTTCTCCTTCAATAACCTGTCCAGGTCTGATTGATACAGGCTTCTCATCCTGTAACATTTCTTCAAAACTTAATTCTGACATACTGTCTTGAACCTCCTTAATAACATGATTCGGGGTAGATGCCCCAGCAGTAATACCTACCCTACGAACGGATTCAAAAACAGTTAAATCCAAATCAGCGAGTGTCTGTATATAGTAAGTATTGTTACAATTCTGCTTGCATATCTCATATAATTTTTGAGTGTTTGAACTACTTCTACCACCTATAACTATCATCGCATCAACCGTCCTGGCAAGTCTTTCGGCTTCAGTCTGACGTTCTTCAGTGGCATTACATATAGTTTTACAAACATTAACATTATAATATCTATCTTGCAATTCTGCAACAAGTTCTTGAAATTTTTTTAAACTATATGTAGTCTGTGCAACAACAGTTATTTTTTTATTACTTAAGTCCGGCAGATTATCAATATCCTGAACACTGTTAATAACATATGGAGTCTTTTCTGACCAGCCTATAGTACCTTCAACTTCAGCATGTCCGGGGTTTCCGATTATGAGAATTTCATCTCCCAATCCGGACCGTTCACTTACAATCTTATGAATATTTGCAACAAACGGACAGGTTGCATCAACAACCTGAAGCCCGGCTTCTTCTATGGTTCTATAAACGTTCTGGCCAACTCCATGAGACCTTATGATAATCCTGGTATCCTTCCCAAGATCACTCAGTTCATCAAGTGAATCGATTATATCTATTCCGGCTTTTTTTAAGCTTCCAGTAACCTCTTCATTATGTATGATTGGTCCGAAGGTATATGCTTTTCCGTCACCTTTTTTTACATTATCCGCTTCACCAAAAGCTGTTTCTACTGCTCTCTTAACTCCAAAACAGAATCCGGCTTTTTCAGCAAGTATAACTTCCATAATTATTTTACCTGATTCTTCAATTCTATAATTCTGTCTACAACTTCAGAAATAGACATATCAGAGCTATCTATAAGAACAGCATCCTCTGCCTGTTTAAGAGGAGCTATATCACGATTCATATCCTGATAATCTCTCTGTTCGATTCCTTTTCTGATAGTATCAAGATCCGGTTCTTCTCCATGGAGCTTTAATTCATCGAATCTTCTCTTTGCTCTTACATCTACAGAAGCTGTAAGATATATCTTCAGTTCAGCATCAGGAAGAATATTTGTACCTATATCCCTTCCGTCCATTATTACATTATTCTTTTTTGCTATATCCCGCTGAAGATCCAGAAGCTTCTCTCTAACCGGCTTAAGTGCCGAAGATTTAGAAGCCATATTGCCTACCTTTTCACTTCTGATTTCTGTAGAAACATCCTGAAGATCAAGGAAAACATGTTGAACTCCTGATTCATAAACTATATTGATATGTATCTGATCAAGAGCATTCTTTAATTCATCCTCATTATCAATATCAGTTTTTTTATCCAGAAGATAAAGTGCTATAGCTCTGTACATCGCACCGGTATCAACATAAATAAAATCCAGTTCCTTTGCAGCAAGTCTTGCTATAGTACTTTTACCGGCTCCTGCCGGTCCGTCAATCGCGATATTCATCATGCACCCCCATTATTTTACTTTAATATTCTTAGCCTTAGACCATTCAGAATAGATCTTAGTCTTTCCTACAGTCTTGTAGCTTCTTATCTTTACAAAATATTTTTTCTTTGATTTAAGTTTCTTAATTGTAAGTGACTTCTTTGATTTTTTAACTGTCTTTATTACAGATGTCTTTTTAGTAAACTTTTTAGAAGTACTGTAAGCAATCTCATAGCCGCTTATGTCCTTTGACTTTTTCCAGCTAATCGTTAATGTCTTTTTCTTCTTTGATTTTAGCTTTTTCAGAGAAACCTTCTTAGGAATGATCTTATAGCTTATAGTAATGCTTCCGGCATATTTACCTTTAAGAGTTACAGTAATCTGATAATTTCCTACCTTAGTTGATTTCTTAGGCGCAGTAAGATCATAGTCTGTCTTTTCTTTTAACTTTTTGCTGCCATCCTTAACAGTGATTTTAGGCTTCTGATTTTTACCATTATAAACAAACAATGTTTTCGATGTGGAAATAGATGGTGTAATATACTGAATTGTATTTCCATCTGAGAAGCTTACCTTTGCATTCTTGAAGAAAATCTGTGGAGAAACTGTTCTCGGTGTATCTTCCGCTTCTTCATCCTCGATATCATCAGTTATATCATCCTCGTCATCAGGATCTTCCTCGTCGTCACCACTGTCCTCATCTTCCTCTTCCTCGTCATCTCCATCATCAGAATCCTCATCATCGTCTGTATCATCATCAGTAGAATCATAATCCTCATTTAAAGTAAGATCCACCTCAATCTTGTTCCACTGTTCCTGGGTGCCGTTATAATTAATTGTATCAAGCTTATTGCACTCATCAAAAAGGCCTACTCCCATTGATGTAACGGACTTCGGAATGGTAATTTCTTTAAGAGATGTACAGTCTGCGAAGGTGGCACTTTCAAGTCTCGTTATTCCTTCAGGAATTTCAATTTTTGTAAGTGATGTACACCCTGCAAATGCTTCAGAGCCTATATACTTAACAGATTTTGCAATCTGAACTTCAACAAGTGCTGTACAATCCTCAAACATTCCCTCAGGAATATTGGTTATTCCTTCTTCAATTTTAACAACCTTTAATTCCGTATCCCCTTCAATACCCGGTTCTTCCTCAGCCGATTCAAGATTAATTTCTCCGGTTCCTTTCAACGTAAGAGTTCCAGTAGAAGAATCATAGGTATATGAAATATTACTTCCAATAGTGCCTGATGCAGCTATGGGATCTTTTGCAAAATCATCATCATCGTCTTCTGCCCTAACTGATATAGAAAAGCTATTAAATATCAGAAAAAAACTTAAAACAAATACTAAAGCTGTTGATAGTTTCTTTTTCATAGTAAATACCTCCTTCTAGTAATACTATAAGTATACCAAAATGTGGCATTACAGACAACAAATTATTCAGTTTGCAGCAAGAAATGCAGTGCTCCAGGCTATCTGCAGATTAAACCCTCCGGTTAAAGCATCACAGTCTATTATTTCACCCGCTACACGTAAATTTTTAACCTTTTTAAGTTCCATATTCTGAGGATTGATTTCCTTTACGGATATACCTCCACCGGTTATGATTGCCTCATCAAACCCCCTCATCCCCCTGATGGTCAGATAAAAATGCTTAAGAAGCTTTACTAGTCTTTTTCTTTCTTCAGCAGTTATCGCATTTACCTTTTTATCAGGTCTTATACCGCTTCTCTCAACTACAACAGGAATCATAAGTCTTGGAAGAAGTTTACCAAGTGCATTCTGATAATCTCTGTTATGAAACTCCTCAAAATCTCTGATGATTCTTCTGTCCAATTCTTCTTCCGAAAGAGCCGGTTTAAGATCTATCTCCATATCCAGCCTGATCACAGGCCTTCCTTCTGAATTACTGAGGTTATTTTTATTGTAGACAAACGAGCTTATATAGGACGATGCAGAAAGACACATGGGACCGCTTACCCCAAAGTGAGTAAAAAGCATTTCTCCGAAATCCTCGTATATCACCTTATCTTTTTTCAATGCCGGGTAGTTTATCCTCTTTGCCGTAACTTTTACCGATACATTTTTCAGAGAAAGCCCCATCAGATCTTTTACAAATCTCTCATCTGTTTCAAGAGGAACTAATGCAGGTCTGGGATCCGATATTTCTATCCCCGGCTTTTTTAAGAATCTTAAACCTTCTCCGGTGGACCCTGTAGCAGGATATGATAAACCTCCGGTTGCTATAACGATCACATCTGCAGCAAGAAGTCTTCCCTCTCCTGCAAGCTCTACGCCTTTAACCTGACATATATATTTATCCTTCGGATCATCAGACTCATATTTTTCATAGATAAGTCTCCTGACAGAAGTATTGTAAATTATCTTAACCTTACGCTTAGCAAGCTGATTCTGAAGAGCCTTTATAACATCAGAGGATCTGTCACTCACAGGAAAGATACGGTTCCCTCGTTCCAGCTTCAACTCAACTCCCCATTTCTTAAAGTCCCTCATAACAGCTTCCTGATTATAGCTGTAAATGGCACTGTAAAGGAATCTGGGATTTGTGACAACATTCTTGAGGAAGGTTTCTTCATCAGACGCATTTGTTATATTACATCTGCCCTTCCCGGTTATATAAAGCTTCTTTCCCGGCTTTTCATTTTTTTCAATTATAGTAACATCATAAGAATCAGATGCCTGAATTGCCGTCATCATTCCGGCAGCTCCTGCACCGATTACGATCATTTTCTTTTTCATAACATTCCTTTATATGACACCCACATTTTTACTTAAGTCAATTGAATCTGTGCTTTTTTACTCGTTTATTATAGTGAATAGCTTCAACCGGACATTCCATTATGCAGTTCCCGCATTGTATGCATTCATGATCTCCGACTTTTTTTATATCCACCGGACATGTTTCAATACAGGCATTACAACCGGTACATTTATCTGTATCAACCCTTATTCCCACAATAGATACCGGAGCAAAAAAAGAATACATGGCACCCAACGGACATATGAATCTGCAGAAGGTTCTGTAACAGAACATGCAGATAAGCAGGATAAGCGCTAGTACGAATATCTTCCAGGTAAACAGAAATCCTATCATTCCTCTCAGAGATTCATTTGCAGTGACAAGAGGTATACCTCCTTCTACCGTTCCCGCAGGACATATGTATTTACAGAATCCCGGAGCCAGTTTTACCAGAGGAATGATAATGACAAATACTAATAGTATTATATATTTTAAGAAGGATAACGCTTTGGTCACTCTGTTCTTCTTAATCTTCGGAACTGGAATCTTATATATAAGATCCTGTATGAGACCGAATGGACATAGGAATCCGCAGATAAAGCGTCCTAAGATGATACCAAACAGTAAGAGCGTTCCAAGTATATAATACGGGAACTTATATTTAGATGACAGTAAAGCCGTCTGAAGGCTTCCAAGAGGACAGGACGCCACTGCACCCGGACATGAATAACAATTTAATCCTGGTACACACAGCCCCTTCAGATCCCCCTTATAAATACTTCCGGTGACAAACCCCTTTATGTTACAGTTGTATAGTACAGCCGCAATCAGCTGTGTATATCTTCTCTTACTGATTTTCATCACCCTATTCCAATACACTCATAACATATTCTGATAGCTTTGTTTTTTATATCATTAAAGCCGTTATTACCCAGCCCCATAAGAATCAGTCCCATAGCAGCCAGAATAACCACAACTCTTATGGTATTTATAACTGAAAAACCATTTTTATAATTTTTGTTATGATTGTTCTTTTCTTCCATCATTGTATCCATTTTTTTGAGTATATTTGTATTATGATATTACTTAGCAGCACATTCATCTATTGCTTTCTTGTATTCCTGATACTGCTCATCAGCTCCGTTTGCACCAACATAAATCCTGTATATCTTTCCCTTGTTTATGACAAGTGTATATGGTATTCCATCTGTCGGATAATAAGCTTCTATTCTGCCATCTGTGTCATACCCCACATTAAAGGTATAACCCTGATCCTTAATAAACTGATCAACAGTATTTTTATCCTCCATACAGTTGATGCATATTATCTCGAGATTTGGATTTGCATCATTTTTAAGTTTCTCAAAAGCAGGCATTTCGCCTACACAGGGTGGACACCAGGTAGCCCATATATTTAGAAGAACAATTTTATCATCATAATCAGAAAGCTTAAATGTACCGCCACCTACCAGTTCTGCGGTGAAATCAGGAGCTATATCCATCTCAGATAAAACCTTAGGCTCTACATTTGCAGTATCAGCATTAGGTCTGTCAGTATCTGATGAAGATATCTCAACACTCTGCTTCTGCAAATATTCTTCTTCAATACTCTGGATACGATCAAAGCATATATAATCCTCTGCCTGATAGAAGAACGGATCCTTTCTGATCGTATCGGAAGAATTCAATATAAATTCTTCTAACACCTCTCCGGAATCTGACATAAACTGCATATTGTAGGTATAGCCCATACGTCCGAGGGATATACCCGTTTTGCGCGCTTTTGTACTTTTAAAACAGCCAACTATAAACTCAATTTCATATGGATCAGTTATACTGAACGCCGTTCCGTTGTTCCCGTCAAAAATCTCTATTCTGGTCACTTCAGCCGCTGATACATCACTTAAAAAAGTAGTCTTCGAAAAGAATACCGCAGCTAAGGTACCGGTTATGATAAAAAACATAATAAGTATAATAATCAACGCTTTTTTCATATGTCTATAAATCTCCGGTTATTATTTTAGATATTTCCTCTTTAAATAAGGTGCTGTTTATAAGAATAATACCAAAAAGCACCATCCACATTTTATCATCAAAATATGGATAGTGCTACAAAAATAAACGCTATATAATTATTGCTGATACATATTCTTTTCAAATCCCCACTGGTCAACAGTATCTGAATGATCAGTAAGTCCAGTATAATACGCTGTAATATCAGTTATCTCATTTACAATGCTATCATATACGGGTTGAATGGTATTCGGATCCCATTGTATGTTCATGATGTCATTCAGATTTGTGCTTTCAGCATAACTAACGTATTCCTGCGTAAGCCCATATTCCCACGCCTGATAAAGATCAGGTGCTCCGAAAGTATGCAGCATCTCATGGGCAAATGTTGCCGGACTGGCAACAATATTATCATGTTGCATATAGAAAAAGCATCCTTCATATGGCGGATCATAATCATATATTTTCTCAAAACACATTGCATTGTTACTGACAGTAGTAGAGAGCGGAGTATTAAAATACATCAGATAAATAATATGATCGGTATTAAGGCTTTTCAGGATTTCTTCCGTCGGAATATTTTGCGACAGGATTTCCCTTGCATTTGCCCAATATGTATAGGCGTCGGAATTGGCAATATTATGATCAAGATCCGTATCCATCATATAGAGCAATTCCGGATGTTCATTCCAATCATAAATGAAGTTCACTTCTTTTCCATATGATTTACAGTTGCTTTCTAAATAATCTGTTGCTATCTGTAAATTGGTGTAAGCTCTCTGCATAAGCTCTTGATCTTCTGAATTATCAAAATTCCAGCTGGTCGTCGTATCACCTGCAAAGATTGAAACCACCGCAATATCCCCTTCCAAAGGTCCTGAAGAACCATACTTGGCATCATATGCGAACATCTTCTGATCGGAACTGCCCTGGTTATCATCATTCTGATAGCTTCCACTATTTTCGTCATCACCAAAGAAATCCTCATAATCCTGATCATTATCATAATCCTGATCAGCATAGTCTTCACCATAGCTGCCTTCATACTCCTCATCATCAAGGCATCCACACAACATAGTCGCGGATATCACCAGCAGCATAGCTCCTGCTAAAGCTTTTCTTCTTATCCTCATTTTTGAAACTCTCCCTTTTTAGAAAAGAACAGTCATAACGACTGTTCTTTTAAATAATATTTTTGTATTTATGCTGGGTATGTCTTGTTGGTTGTATCTGCCTTTGACATATCTACACCGGTCTGCTGTGCTTCTCTATACTTGAAGAACTCTGTAGCAACCTGTGGGAACAGTGCGTATGACAGAACGTCCTCATCCTGCTGCATGTACTGTGCTATCTCACCTCTCAGTCTGTCAAGCTCAGGCTCGATATCATCAGCAGGTCTGTGTGTGATAGGAACTGTATCACCGATAGCCTTCTTCTGAACCTCAGGATTGAATGGCTTGATTGTCTGACCATACTTTCCTGAAAGAAGATCCTTAGACTCTTTTGTAACCATCTTATATCTCTCACCCATGAGAACGTTGAGTACTGCCTGAGTACCAACGATCTGTGATGAAGGTGTAACAAGTGGTGGTTCACCGAAGTCCTTACGTACACGTGGAACCTCTTCAAGAACCTCCTGAAGCTTATCATCCTGCTTTGCTTCCTTAAGCTGTGAAACAAGGTTTGAAAGCATACCGCCAGGTACCTGATAAAGAAGTGTCTTGATGTTAACACCAAGAATCTTTGTGCTCATAAGACCACTCTCGAGGCACTCCTCACGATATGGTCTGAAGTACTCTGCTATCTCAGCAAGAAGCTTCTGATCAAGTCCTGTATCTCTGTCAGTACCCTTGAAGGTCTCAACCATAACTTCTGTAGCAGGCTGTGATGTACCAAGTGCGAATGGAGAAATAGCTGTATCAATAACATCTACTCCTGCCTCTGCAGCCTTGAGATATGTCATAGCTGCAACACCTGATGTATAATGTGTATGAAGCTGGATAGGAAGCTTTGAACCTTCCTTAAGAGCTTTAACAAGTCTGTCAGCCTCATATGGAACAAGAAGTCCGGACATATCCTTGATACAGATAGAATCAGCACCCATCTCTTCGATCTTACGAGCTGTCTCTTTCCAGTAATCAAGTGTATAAGCATCTCCCAGTGTATATGAAAGAGCTATCTGAGCATGTCCACCCTCTTTATTAGTTGCCTTAACTGCTGTCTCAAGATTACGAAGATCATTCAGACAGTCAAATATACGAATAATATCAATTCCGTTTGCAATAGACTTCTGTACGAAGTACTCTACAACATCATCAGCATAAGGTCTGTAACCAAGGATATTCTGACCTCTGAAGAGCATCTGAAGCTTTGTATTCTTGAATCCATCCTTAAGCTTACGAAGTCTGTCCCATGGATCTTCCTTAAGGAATCTGAGACATGCATCAAATGTAGCACCACCCCAGCACTCAACTGAATGGTATCCTACCTGATCCATTTTATCTATAATCGGAAGCATTTCCTCAGTTGGCATACGAGTTGCGATCAGTGACTGATGAGCGTCACGAAGGACAGTTTCTGTAATGCCAAGTTTTTTTATTTCGCCCATTTCATTTATCCTTTCTAAAATGAATATATATACGTGTTTGCAGGTTGCTCAAAATGTATTCGGGACGTCCGCACACGCACTCAGCTTGTCTTTAAGCAAGCTTAAACAAGCTGAGTGCGGTGCTCTACTGTCTGCTCCGCAGACACCTCCCTCATACACTTTTAAGCAACCTTGCTTCGCAAGGTTAGTCCGTCTTCAAGGTCAGTCACTTAGTAAGCAAGCTTACACGTGACCGACTTGAATACGTCCACCTGCAAAAAAATTGCTTTATTAATGCACGTTAAAGATCGCCATAAATGTACCGGCCGCGACTGCGGTACCGATAACTCCGGCAACGTTAGGTCCCATCGCATTCATAAGAAGGAAGTTAGTAGGATCATACTCCGCAGCGACCTTCTGTGAAACTCTGGCAGCCATAGGAACGGCAGAAACACCTGCTGAACCGATAAGCGGATTAACCTTGCCCTTCGTGACGGCGCACATGATCTTACCGAACAGGACACCCATCGACGTTCCGAGTATAAATGCTGCAAGACCAAGTACAACGATCTTGATTGTTGTCATCTGAAGGAATGCTTCAGCACTTGTTGTAGCACCAACTGATGTACCAAGCATGATAACAACGATATACATCATAGCATTTGATGCTGTCTCTGTAAGCTGCTTTACAACCCCAGACTCTCTGAAAAGGTTACCAAGCATAAGCATACCTACCAGAGGAGCTGTTGTAGGAAGTATAAGTACAACTACAAGTGTAACAACTATAGGGAAAACTATCTTCTCAAGCTTTGTAACCTTACGAAGCTGAGGCATTCTTATAAGTCTTTCCTTCTTTGTAGTGAAAAGCTTCATAAATGGCGGCTGAATAACAGGTACCAGTGACATATAGGAATATGCTGCAACTGCTATAGGTCCGAGAAGTGTATCACCCATTCCAAGCTTTCCTGCAAGGAAGATTGATGTAGGACCATCAGCACCACCGATGATTGAAATAGCTGCTGCTTCCTTACCTGAGAAGCCAAGTGCTATAGCAAGGAAGTAAGCTCCGTATATACCGAACTGAGCCGCCGCACCAAGGATAAAACTCGGCGGATACGCTATCAGCGGACCAAAGTCCGTCATAGCTCCGACACCCATGAAAATGAGTGATGGAAGGATACTCCATTCATCCAGCTTATAGAAATAATGAAGGAGTCCACCCTCCTGAATAATATCAGGAAACATATTTACCAGAAACATACCGAATGAAATCGGAACAAGCAGAAGCGGTTCAAATCCCTTTGCGATTGCAAGATACATAAAGACAAATGCAACTAATATCATTATGTAATTCTTGTAATCAAGAGTCGCAAAGCCTGTCTGACTGGCAAGATTTAGAATTATCTCTTTCATTTCGACCTCCTAGAGTTTATACATTAGCTTAAATGTAATTAATCAAGTGTTACTAATGTATCTCCGGACTCTACCTGAGCACCAACTGTAGCTTCTACTGATGCAACTGTTCCGTCCTGAGGTGCAACGATCTCATTTTCCATCTTCATAGCTTCAAGAACCATGAGTACATCACCCTTCTTTACTGCCTTACCAACCTCTGTCTTAACTCCGAGGATCTTACCAGGCATAGGTGCAGATACTACTACGCTGCCCTTTGAACCTGATGCAGCCGGTGCTGCTGCAGGTGCTGCGGGAGCCGCTGCAGGTGCTGCAGGAGTCATAACAGGAGCTGCTGCAGCCACTGGAGCTGCTCCTCCACCGATTTCTTCTACTGCAACATCATATGTATTACCATTAACTGTAATTCTATAATTTTTCATTTTTTTATTCTCCTTTATAGATTCTTCGCCAAAGCTCAGAATGACATATTATCTTACTCTTCTGATTGATCTTACAACCAGCTTATCATTACTTGCCGTATATGCAGGTCCTCTTACAGCACCAGCACTTGCTGCATATATAGCAGCTGTGATAACGGCAACAAGTTCTGAATCATTCATCAAATCAGTTGAAGCAGCAGCTGCAGGCTGTGAGATCTGTTCCTTCTTAGCCTCTTTAGCTGTTTCACTGGAAGCGATTATTACATCTTCCGTCTGCTTCTTAGCAGCTGATTCAGCAGCCTTCTTCTCGGCTCTTGCCTTACGTATTTCTGCATCAAAAAGAAGAGGCAGATATTTCAGAAGACTGATAATAAATGAAATAAATATAAGAACTGTGAATACTACTCCCATTCCTATTGCTGTATTTTTTCCAGCCATTAATATAAGCTCTTTCTTGGAATATACAGCACTAACTTCACAGTCAATAGCTTCATATGGTCTCTCGTTATAAGCCATAGCAAGGAATGAATCAAGGAACTTATCCATTGATGTCATATCAAGCTCATCATACTGACCATACATTTCCGTTACATATGTTGTAACATCTACTCCGTACTGAGCAGCCTGAGACACAAGTGACTCATATGCTTTTTCTTTATCAAGTTCAAAAGCCCTGTTCTGTTTATATGATATTGAAACCTTTACATCTCTGTTAGCATATTTACATATCTGAGAGCATACAACCTTTCCGTCAACACCGTTTGTGAAATCTACAGAGCCCTCTCCTGTAGCGAAGTCAATAAACTCGCCAACATGATCTGTAGTCTGAGCAGCCATAAAACCTGATACGGCAGTCTTCTGAAGTTCTGAACCATCATTCAGATAATATTCCTGCTCCATCTCACTGGTATCATAGTATTGAGTAATAAGCTGCTGAGTATAACTCTGCATAGAATCTCTGTTTATCTCATAGTTCAGAGCTTCCTCTTCACCACAGCCGGAAAGCATAAGAAGGGTTATAAGCATCATAGAAAGAACAAGAACCTTAGATAACCTTTTCTTCACTTTATTCTTCCTCCTTAAAATGCCATATGCTTCTTATATGGACTATCCTCTCTCTTAGTAGCAAGCATATCAAATGCAGCTATAAGTCTCTTTCTTGTTGCGTCAGGTTCGATGATATCATCTATATATCCTCTTCTGGCTGCAGCAAGTGCACTTGACTGAGACTCGTTAATCTTATCAGCCGCAGCCTTGATAGCAGCTGTCTTATCATCTGCACTATTAATATCGTCTGCATACATAATCTCTGCAGCAACCTTAGGATCTGTAACTCCTATTTTTGCTGTTGGCCAAGCATAAGCTATGTCAGCTCCGATAGACTTTGAATTCATAATGATGTAAGCAGAACCAAATGCATCACCTACAACTACATTTACCTTAGGAACTGTTGCCTCAGCAAATGCAGCAGTAAGACGAGCTGATTCCTTCGCAATAGTCTTCTCATTCTCGAAGCTTGCAACAAATCCCTTTGCTGCAGTAAGAGTAAGTACAGGAATATTGAATGAATCAGCAAAGCTTACGAATGATGCAGCCTTTGATGCACCATCAGATGAAATAAGTCCTTTAGACTCGCTTACCTGATTAGCAATTACGGCTACTGTAGCACCATTTAGCTTAATAAATCCTGTTACAATATCTTTACCAAAGTCTGCCTTTGTTTCTACAAATATACAATCATCTGAAATATCTGTAGCTATCTTTCTTGCATCATCCTTGGAAGCATCGATACCAGGAATAGTTCTGTTAAGATCATCCTCACAGGCAGCTACTGCCTCATCCATGTTATTTGCAGGAAGAATAGAAACAAGATTACGAACAGCAAGCAGTGCCTCTGCATCGCTCTTATATGTTCCATCTACAAGAGATGTATTCTTACTTACATACGCAGCAGATGATGTATCACATTTTTCTTCATAATTACCTTTTATAGCATTCGGACTATTCACAAAAAGCTTTGAGCCTTCAACCATATAAGTAAAGTCTGAAAGTGCAGCAAGAACACCCGCTCCTCCACCACAGTTACCAAATATGGCTGTTATCTGTGGTATCACTCCTGAAGCCTTGACACTCTTTCTGAAAAGTGCTCCAAAACTGTGAAGTGAATCTGTAGCCTCCTGAAGTCTTAGTCCTGCGCAGTCTATAAGTCCGACTACCGGCGCTCCAACCTTCATAGCCATATTGTATATAGCAGAAATCTTCTTTGCGTGCATTTCACCTATGGCACCGCCAAACACGCTTACATCCTGGCTATATACGAAAGTAAGTCTTCCGTCTATTAATCCATAACCGGTTATAACACCGTCCTTGGGAGTAACAGCGGAATTCTCGTTAAAATCAGTTGTTCTGGCAGTAACTTCTGAACCGATTTCAACGAAGCTTGCGTCATCAAGCAAAGAAGTAATTCTCTCGCCTGCTGACAGAGTAAGCTTATCGCTCATTGTGTTGTCCTCCATATATATTTATATTTGGTTATTATTGAGTTTCTGTAAATAACCGCAACTTTTGCCTTATACAGAATACTCTATTTTAATCTAGATTTCAACCATAAATATTGACTTTATTTTAAAAGGACCACTACATGTTGTAGTGGTCCTAAATCTTATATTATTTGACTGTTACTTTAACCCTGGAACTAATACCATTTTGATGATAAATGTATATATAACAGGTACCTTTTCCAACTGCTTTTATCTTGCCTTTTGAATTAACTGTAGCAACTTTTTGATTTGTTGATTCATAACTTAAAGCTCTATGCTTCTTTATGGTCTGCTTCTTACTTTGTTTAGTTATCTTGGTCTTTAAAGAAAATGTTTTTTTCTTCTTTAATGATATTTTATTCTTCTTTACTTTCTTTACTGTTATTTTTTTTGCATTACCTGCTTTACCACCTGTTGTAGCTGAATGAACTACTTTGGAAGTTGATACTACACATTTCTCTTCCCCGGAGCCTTTATAAGCAACTACTATATATTTATAGTAAGTTCCTTTCTTTAGTTTTTTATTTACAAAGGTGGTTTTGACAGTATCTGCCAGCTTTACATACTTTGATTTATTTCCGCATCTATTTCCATATACTACATATCCGTCAGCATTTTTAACCTTCTTCCACTTCAGAGTAACTGAAGACTTAGTGGTTTTTGTGGCAGAAAGCTGTAAAGGATAATACATAGAGCCTTTGGAATCTTTATCATCCTTCTGTTTTAAAATGTATTGTTCAGTTTCCTCAAACAGTGTTCCTTCAGCTACCGGGCCATCTTCAAATCCTTCACCCTCTACTATGATCCGATCTGATTCTTTGTAGTATTTTCCTTTTGCATAAACATAAGTTTTTCCGCCTTTAACTCCTGTAACCTTTCCTTCTTTATCTATGCCGGCTATTTTTGAATCCATCGTTTCATAAGTAATATTCTTACTATCCAGGGTAATCGAAGCATTATTACCCGGATTTATAAGCATAACCTTTAGATTTGCAGAAGCATTTACTTTTATGGTATTTGTATCAAGCTTAGCAGAATACTTATATAAGTAATCTTCATCTCCGGAAGAAAATATAATCCCAGATGATGATGGAGCCTCAATAAATGAATCTCTTGGGATTTCAAGGTTCAGACTCAGCCCCTTGGCATCGGCAGGTTTAGCATATGAGCTATCTATAGAATCTATTCCAAAACACTGAGTCCAATAATATCGATTGTCCTTATAAAAGCAACCGATTCCGATTATGTTATAATCTTCATCAATTATATTCTGTTTATGTCCGGATGAATTCATCCAGGATTTCATTACATCTTCTGCATCATTTTGTCCATACGCTATATTCTCAGCATACATCTTGTCATTTATAGTCATACATAAAGTTTCATTAGGTCTGGTATGTGAGAACAAAACAGAGGTTTCACCAGCTCTGATCATAGCACTTTCCAGAAGGCTTTCATCCATTTTAAGCTCATTTAATCCAGCCGCTTTTCTTTCCTTGTTTACTAAATCTAAAACTTCATATGCTCTTGTGAAATCACATTTCCCGGATAAAGATACCTTTTCTGCATAATGAAAACCATTACCGCCAAATTGAACAAGCTCTTTATTTAAACAATTAACCTTAACAGTTTTTGCAAATGCTCTGTAATGAACATATTCGATAGTCTCCGGAAGAGTAATACTTTCAAGACTTGTACAATTAGTAAACGCCTCACGGTTTATCTTTTTTACAGATGAAAGAACTACAGTCTTTAACTTGTAGCACTGTGCAAAATCAGCATACCATACTACTTCCAGCCCTTTTGAATAAAAGCTTTCCAGATTTTCACAACTGTTAAATGCAGAGCCTCCCCACTCTGTCATATTATCGGGAAGTGTAACACTGGTAAGAGAGTCACATTTACTAAATGCTCTCATTCCAACCATTTTCAGCCCACCAAAATTAATAGTTTTAAGATTCGGACAATCTTCAAACATTCTATAAGCAGTTTCCTCCAGCCCATTTCCAAAGGTAATGCTCTCAATCTTTGAAGCCTCAAATGTAAAATCACCGGCTTCAGTTACTGTATCAGGTATAACAAAATCACCGGAAATAGATGAAAGATAGAACGCTCCTTCTCCTAAAACCTTTACTCTCCCTAAAGATACTTTTTTCAAATACTCTGTACCGGAAAACGCATAGTTCCCTATCTTTACTATTTTATCAGGAACAGTATATGATTCATCTGATTTTAAATTAGGATAAAGGAGCAGCTCATCTCCTTTTACATTGAAGATGATACCATCCTTTGATGAATACACAGTATTACCTGACTCCACTGTATAAGATGCTACTCCGCCGGAAAAGAATGCTATTGATGATAATGTCTTTAATGAACCGGGAATAATGAATTCATCCAGTCTGACAGCCTGAAATGCATAGTCATCTATCTCTTCTACCTGTCCCATTTTAATTGTTTTAAGACCGGTACATCCGGCGAACAGTCCGGAAGAAAGTTTCTTAACAGCATCCGGAACAGTTATTTCAACAAGAGAATAATCGTCATAGAATACAGCCTCTCCAAAACCTGTCAAAGTAGATGGAAGCTGCACAGAATTAAGATTAGCCATAAATGCAAATGCCGCCTGACCAACATAAGTCACACCTTCATTAACTATTACAGTCTTAATATCTGTAGAATAAGAACTCCAGGGACTGTTAGTAGTATAAGACCACGAATCTGTTTCTGACATAGTGTAATCAGACATAGCACCTGTTCCACTGATAGTAAGGGTGCCATTCTCATAATTCCATGTCAGATTATCTTCAGATGTCCCTGAATCACCTCTTATAAAACTCTCGTTTTTATTAGTCTGGTATGCTTTGTAACCCTCAGGAACATTTACATCCATTTTGTCACATACAGATATATTATCACTATCTTCTCCTAAAGATCTATCTGCGGCATTTATATAACCAAAACTAGAAATAATGCTCATAGAAAAAGCAATTGAAACAATAGTAAAGACTTTTAATATAGTAATCTTTTTTCGTAACATAAACCGCCTCCCCATAAACTAAAAAATAAGAGGATATTCTATATTGAATATCCTCTTTAAATATACACTTTTTTTATTTGAATGTCGATATAACATCCTTATTTTTAACCAGATAATCAATCAGTGAAATAACCGTAAGCGCTGCTGATATATATATAAGAACTAGTTCAAATATCCTTATTCCTCTGGCAGCTGAAGCTATATCTTCTCCGAGATTTGCAATAAGAACACATATCATTACCATGGTAACTGCAGTCTTAACCTTGCCCCACCAGCCTGCAGCTATGACTTTGCCGTTATCTGCAGCAACAAGTCTGAAGCCACTTATTATAAACTCTCTGGCAATGATTATGATAACCACCCAGGCCATTATCCTGTCTACAGGGATTAGTGCTATCATGGCTGATGTAACAAGAAGCTTATCTGCCAGCGGGTCCATAAATTTACCAAAATCTGTTACCAGATTATACTTTCTTGCTATCTTGCCATCCACCATATCCGACAGGGATGCGATAATAAAAATCGCAAGTGCTATCCATTTACCGGCAGGTATACCCGGTATCATAAAAAATATCAGAAAAAATGGAATCAGTATCACTCTGAATACAGTTATTTTATTAGGTAAATTCATAAGTTTTTATCTCCTATATTTAAATCAATTTAGCCTCAAGATCATATACGTCAGAATCCGTGATCTGAACTCTCACTATCTCACCTGACAAAAGCTCTCTGTCAGAATCTACAAATATCATTCCATCTATATCAGGTGCATCCATGTAGCTTCTGCCTACATAGACATCTTCTTCAGGAAGATATCCGTCTATTATAACATCCAGCTCTTTGTCTATGCATGACTTTAGGAACTCAGCTGATATATCCTGTTGAAGCAGCATTATATCCTCAAGTCTCTCAGCCTTGATGTCCTCATCTATCTGATCAGGAAAATCCGCTGCAGGAGTACCTTCCTCCTGAGAATAATCAAACACTCCCACATGCTGCAGTTTAAGTTCCTGAAGTGTTTCAAGAAGAGCCTCATGCTCCTCCTCTGTCTCTCCCGGAAATCCGGTAATAATGGTTGATCTGATAACCATATCAGGTATCTGACTCTTAATATCTTTTACAACTCTTCTGATGCCTTCATTATCTATCCTTCTGGCCATTCTCCTAAGGATTTCATCCTCTGTATGCTGAATAGGCATATCTATATAATGAAGCACCTTAGAATTGGTCTTAATCTCCTGAATAAGCTCAGGATATATCTCTTCAGGATAACAATAAAGAAGTCTTATCCACTTTATATCATCTATCTTTGATAATTCTCTCAGCAGAGTGTGAAGTCTTTTTTCTCCATACAGATCAACGCCGTAACAGGTAGTTTCCTGAGCCACCAAGATCAGTTCTTTTACGCCTGTTTCAGCCAGAACCTCAGCCTCTTTTATCACATCCTCCATAGGGACACTCTTATACCTGCCCTTGAAGTAAGGAATCGAGCAATAGGTACATCTCTTATCACAGCCATCTGCTATCTTCAGATACTCAAGATAAGGTCTTTCCGTCAGCACTCTGTCAACAGCTTCCCTGTTTGGATACGGAGTATCAAGCTCATCATATCTTTTTATCGGAGACGAAGCACTTCTTTTGTCCAGCTCATTTACTACATCTGCTATGCTGTCCAGACTCATTGTTCCGATAAATGCGTCCACTTCAGGAAGTTCATCAGCTATTTCGTCTTTATAACGCTGTGCCATACATCCGGTACAAATAAGATACTGTAGTCTGCCCTTCTTATACTCAGAAAGCTCCAAAAGCTTATCTATGCTCTCCTGAGTTGCAGACTGAATAAAGCAGCAGGTGTTAACAACCGCCACATCAGCTTCTTCAATATCTGTTACAAGATTAAAGCCTTCTTTCATAAGAAGGCCCAGCATTCTTTCGCTGTCAGCTGTATTTTTATCACAGCCGAGCGTTATCAAAGCTATATTAATCATTTAAATCATCTCCAGCTCTGCCATGAACATTTCATACGCATCATTTTCCCATTTAAGAAGCGGAGCATTCTCTCCTCCACCATTGGTACTTCGGCGCATGGCAGCATAAGAATCCTCGCCAAATGCGACCACATCCATCTCATACAGCTCCACTCCTGCTTCTCTTGCTATTCTGCAAAAATCCGAAAGCGGAGTTTCCGACGTCTTTGTATCAAGAAGCCGCTGTTTTAATGAAACATCTGCTATAGAAAGATTCTTTAATTGTTCCAGCTTTTCTCCTACATCCATGGCAAAAACCTATAATTATTATGTAAACTAAAACTCAAATCTACATAAGCCCGTTCTGCATCAGAGCCGCCTCATAACAGTTATTAATGAGACTTGCTATAGTCATCGGGCCAACGCCGCCGGGAACAGGAGTTATCTTACCCGCTACCTTCTCAGCGCTTTCATAATCAACGTCACCGCAAAGCTTTTTGGTTCCGTCTATTCTGTGAATACCTACATCAATTACCGTAGCACCATCCTTGATGTAGTCTGCATCTATAAACCTAGGCTGACCAATGGCAACAACTAAAACATCAGCTTTTTTACATACTTCCTTTAAATCCTTTGTATGTGAATGGCACACAGTTACAGTTGCATTTTCACGAAGAAGGAGCATAGCCATAGGCTTTCCTACTATATTACTTCTTCCGACAACAACTACATTTGCGCCATCTAACTCTGTATTACTTCTCTTAAGAAGATGAATAATACCTGCAGGAGTACATGATACAAATCCCGGTGCACCGATACTGAGTCTTCCAACACTTTCAGGATGGAAACCATCAACATCCTTATCAGGATTTATACTTCTGATAACCTTATCTTCATCTATATGTTTTGGAAGTGGAAGCTGAACAAGAATACCATTAACAGTCTCATCCTTATTCAGATCATCGATCAGCTTAAGAAGCTCTTCCTCAGTTGTTTCTTCCGGAAGTTCAAAAGACTTGGAAATAATCCCCGTATACTCACATGCCTTTTTCTTATTCCCAACATAAACAGTAGATGCAGGATCATTTCCCACCAGGATCACTGCAAGAGTTACATCAATCCCCTTCTCCTTTAACGCAGCAACCTTCTCCTTTACTTCGTCTTTTAATTCGGTAGATATCTTCTTACCATCAATAATCTCAGCCATTATATCTCCTTGTTAATTTTTTATTTTTTTCTATTCTATCGTACGAGCTAAATTATGCTCGTCGCGGAAATATCAAAATTTAGAATAGTCCCACAATGGTCCCATCTTCATATACATCTATACGTTCTGCAGCAGGACTCTTCGGAAGTCCCGGCATAGTCATTATAGCTCCTGCTATAGCAACTAAGAATCCGGCACCTGCAGATACATAAGCTTCTCTGATGTTAATTCTATATCCCGTAGGACGTCCCAAAAGTTTCTGATCATCTGAAAGTGAATACTGTGTTTTAGCCATACAAACAGGCATCTTACCAAATCCAAGTGATTCAGCTCTCTTTATAGCATTCATTGCTTCAGCAGTATAATCAACTCCATCAGCACCGTAGATCTCTGTAGCAACCTTCTCTATCTTCTCTGTAAGAGAAAGCTCATCATCATATAAGAATCTGAACTCAGGGCTGCCCTCTTCTACAGCTTCAAAGACTTCCTTAGCAAGATCAAGACCGCCCTGTCCGCCTTGTCCCCATACATCGGAAACCGCGAAACGGCATCCCTTATCCTGAACAAATTCTCTGATAGCTTCTACTTCTGCTTCTGTATCTGATACAAACTTATTGATGGTAACAACTACAGGAACATTATATTTCTGAAGATTCTCGATATGCTTTCCGAGATTCACTATACCCTTCTTAAGAGCTTCTACATTTTCATTTGAGAGCTCATCTTTTGGCACACCACCGTTATACTTAAGTGCTCTTGCTGTAGCGACAAGCACTACTGCATCAGGTTTAAGACCTGCCATACGACACTTGATATCAAGGAACTTCTCAGCTCCGAGATCAGCACCGAATCCAGCCTCTGTAACTACATAATCAGCAGCCTTAAGAGCAACCTTAGTAGCTCTGACTGAATTACAGCCATGGGCTATATTTGCGAATGGGCCACCATGAACAAATACAGGATTACCTTCAAGTGACTGAATAAGATTAGGTCTTATTGCATCCTTAAGAAGAACTGTCATTGCACCTACACACTTAAGGTCTCCTGCTGTTACAGGCTCATTATCATAATTATATGCAACTATTATTCTTGAAAGTCTTGCCTTAAGGTCCTCAAGATTCTCTGCAAGACAAAGTATAGCCATTACCTCAGTAGCAACTGTTATACAGAAATGATCTTCTCTTACTACTCCGTCGAGGCGCTTGCCCATACCTACTACTATATTTCTGAGAGCCCTGTCATTCATATCAAGGCATCTCTTTGCTACTATTCTATTTGGATCTATGCGGAGTGTATTTCCCTGAAGCAGATGATTGTCCAGCATAGCACACATCAGGTTATTAGCTGATGTAATAGCATGAAAATCTCCTGTAAAATGCAGATTAAGCTTATCCATTGGAACAGCCTGAGCATATCCGCCGCCTGCAGCTCCACCCTTTATACCAAAACAGGGACCGAGAGAAGGTTCTCTCATGGCAACTACTGAATTCTTTCCGAGCTTTCTCATAGCATCATTAAGACCAAGAGTGATAGTGGTCTTTCCTTCACCTGCAGGTGTAGGATTAATAGCTGTAACAAGAATCAGCTTTCCATCCTTCTCTGATGCGAGTCGGTTAATATATTCATCACTGACCTTAGCCATATGTTTTCCATACATTTCGATATCATCTTCTGTTGCTCCAATCTTCTCTGCAACCTTTCTGATATCCAGCATCTGGGCTTCCTGAGCGATTTCAATATCTGTTTTCATGGTAAACTAAACTCCTTTCGATTATGCATTTCCTATAGCTTCTTCAAAATCTGAAATAGACATAAGGACTTTTCTAGGCTTGGTTCCTTCTTCAGGACCCACAACACCGAACTCCTCTAGCTGATCCATTATACGAGCTGCTCTGTTAAAGCCTATTCTGAGCATTCTCTGAAGATATCCTATAGATGCTTTATCCTTTTCTATGACAAATCTGGCTGCATCTTCAAAATATTCATCATATCTGTCATCACTCTCAGAACCACTCTGACCTCCTGATGCCGGAGCTCCACTGGCTGAAGTTTCTATTGACTGTGATATATTTTCATCATAGGTGCTTTCGCCATAATTCTTCTTAATAAACTCAACAACTGATAATATCTCATCATCAGACAGATATGCGCCCTGTACTCTGACAGGCTTTGTATATCCTGTCGGATAGAAAAGCATATCCCCGTTACCAAGCAGTTTTTCTGCTCCAACCATATCTATTATGGTTCTTGAATCTACCTGTGATGAAACAGACAGAGCTATACGCGAAGGCACATTTGCCTTAATAAGTCCGGTAATTACATCTACAGACGGTCTCTGTGTAGCAATAATAAGGTGAATTCCTGCTGCTCTGGCAAGCTGTGAAAGTCTTACGATAGAATCCTCAACCTCTTTATGAGCAACCATCATAAGATCCGCAAGCTCATCTACGATAACTACGATCTGAGGCATATGTCTGAACTGAGGATCTTCGTTAGGCCCTTCGCTCTTAACCTTAGTGTTAAAGCCTTCTATATTACGAACATTATAATTTGCAAAGAGCTGATAACGCTTTGTCATCTCTTCTACAGCCCAGTTAAGAGCTCCGGCCGCCTTCTTCGGATCAGTAACAACCGGGATCAAAAGATGAGGAATGCCATTATAAACTGCAAGCTCAACCATCTTCGGATCTATCATAATGAGCTTAACATCCTCAGGTGCTGACTTATAAAGGATACTCATAATGATAGTATTTATACATACTGATTTACCTGATCCTGTTGCACCGGCTATAAGCAGGTGAGGCATCTTTGCAATATCCGTAATGATTATCTGTCCGCTGATATCTTTACCGACAGCAAATGCAACATTTGACTTGAAGCGCGCAAAAACATCGTTATCTATCAGATCCCTGAAGCATACAGCCTGTTTTTCTTTATTAGGAATCTCAATACCTATGGAAGCTTTACCCGGAATCGGAGCTTCAATTCGGATATCAGTAGCTGCAAGCGCAAGCTTGATATCATTTTCCAGTGAAAGTACTTTGTTAACCCTGACACCCTGCTCCGGCTGAAGCTCGTATCTGGTTATGGATGGCCCAACACTACAATTTGTTATTGTTACATTTACACCGAAGCTTTCAAGTGTTGACTTAAGTGTAATTGCTGTTTCTCTTACTATTACATCACCGGTTCTATTATATGCGGATCTGCCACCTGATTTAAGCAGCTTCATCGGAGGAAAGACATACTTCTTCTTTACTTCTTTTGTCTTTTCTATTTCACTCTGGATTTCCTGAGTAGCCTCTAGCTTATCCTGTGCCGTAACCTTTTCATCCTCAGCAACAGACTGCTTTTTCTTGTCAGCCTTAAGCTCAGTAAGCGAAGTATCCTTCATTTTTACTTCATTACCGGCAGCTTCGCTGTCCTTCTTCTTCGGACCATTATACTTTTCCGATATAGTCCCAACTTCCTCATTATAATCTGTATTGCTTCCCAAAGGATCGTCATATGTAAGTGAATCCGGCTCCAGTTCGTAGAAATCCTTTGGTTTATAATCAGGGGCTATACTTCCGGTATCTCTGTTTCTGTTGTAAAATGCGCTGGCATTATTTATTTCTGAAAGTAGATCATTCCCTTCACCGGTAGACTCATTTCTCGGACGCATAACACCAGGCATTGCAATCTCCATTTTCGGTTCGCCGTCTCTTCTGGCAGATGAAGCTGTTCTGGTTATAGTTTTTTCTGTTTCAGGAAGTATCTCATGAACCTCTTCATTATGAACAATCTTGTTCGTATGTGTTCTTTCCTTCTTCTTTGAAGCAGCTGCCGACTTTCCTGATTTATCTAATACTCTGATATTAGGGAGAATATCACGTCCTTTAGCAGAACGGGAATTTTCTTCCACATCTTCATATTCTTCATACTCATCGTCATAATCTTCATAATCTTCATCGAATCTCTGAACATCACTGAAATTGAAGGAGAAAAGCTTCTTAAATAATGCAATGATCCTTACATTTGTTACTTCTATAATGGAAATCAAAAAAGCAAGAATAGTTACTATAACCGCTCCGGCTCTGCTGATAACCTTTGCAACAAGAACTATCAGACCACCGAACAGTATTCCACCACCACGATGCTCGCTATATCCATCGAAATACAGGTCCTTGATTCCGATTCCTTTTGTACCTACCACAAGCTGACATATAAAGCCTATGGCCATAAAAAATACAGTCCCCCAGATTATTTTCTTAATAATCTTAGGCTTGGGACCATTTACAAGCAGAAAACAATAAGCAATAAAAAATACAAAAGGAAGTATATAAAATGTAACGCCAAACAAGCCGAAAAAGAAGCCACTGACTGCTTTCCCGACTTTGCCGCATAGACCATATGTTCCAAGAACAAGAATGAGATTAATGGCCAGACACACTATGGCATATATCTCTAAAAGATTTTCCGGTGGTGTCTTGGCCTCTTCAATCTCTAATTGTCTTTGTTTTTGATAAGCTTTAGTATTCTTGTTAGGTGTTTTTCTTTTTGTAGAACTGCTTCTTGCAGAACTACTCTTTTTCGTTCCTGATTTTGTTTTTGAAGATGATGCATCTCCACGAGCCATTATGATTCGTCCTTTCAATTACATCTCTACTATAATATCATTCTCAGCCTGAAGCTTATCAGCAGGTATATAGTTACCCTCAAGGATTTCTCCATTGAGAACAACCTTCTTTACTCCTGACTCCACGCCACTCAGATTATTAACCTTAATAGAAAGATGTTTTCCTCTGAAATCCTTTGATATCTCAAAACTCTTCCAGTCTGAAGGAATAGATGGATCTATCTTAAGCCCATAGAAATCAGGTCTCATACCCATGATACCCTCAACGCAGCCAACCATTACAGTTGAAGCAGTTCCTGTAAGCCAGTGAACATGTGCTCTTCCATGATAAGGGCTTTCTTTTCCTTCAACAAACTGACCATAGCAATATGGCTCCAGCTTTCTTATCTCAGCCTTATCATTCTGAGCTGCAGGTGAGTTTTCCATGAAATATTTAAATGCTCTGTTTCCGTGTCCTCTCAGTGATTCAGCAAGTATAATCCAGCCCTGTGGCTGTGAGAATATACCACCATTTTCCTTTGTGGATGGATTAAAGAGAAGCATAAGTGCTCCTTCAAAAGCATGTTCCTTATAAGCAGGACCCATAAGCATAACACCATAATCAGTATTCAGTTCTCTTTCTACTGAATCAAGTGCTTTATCAGCCTGCTCATCTGTAGCAAGTCCGCTTATAACAGACCAGCTCTGAGGATTAAGCCACATAGAAGCTTCCGGATCAGATTTCTGACCGATTATCTGACCTGCTTCTGTATAACCACGGATAAATCTGTCCTCGTTCCAGCAGTCAACACCGAGTATCTTACCCAGTTCAGCCTGCTTCTCATCTATATAAGCTATATAATCGCTGTCATTCTTATAATCCGCAAATCTCTTGATTATAGTAAAAGCGTAGTAAAGCTGGAAAGCAACAAAGGTTGATTCACCCTGCTTTCCAAGTCTCAGGCAGTCATTCCAGTCTGCGTGAAGACCTGCCGGCATCTTGTGAGGTCCGAGTCTGTTCATCGAGAAATCAATTGCTCTCTTCAGATGATCATATACTGTTCCCTCATCCTTGTTAGCATATACTATTACTTCATCTATGAAGTCAAGATCTCCGGACTCAGCTATATACTTAAATACAGTAGGGAATAACCATAAAGCATCGTCTGCTCTGTAAGCAGGATGTCCTGTTTCTTTTGCATAAACGGAATTCTCATCATTTTCATCAGGGACAGTTTCATGTCCTGCATTATGATTGAACTTAACAAGTGGAAGTCCACCGCCGTTATCAACCTGAGCTGAAAGCATGAAACGTATCTTTTCCTTTGCAGCCTCAGGATCCAGATGGATGATACCCTGTATATCCTGAACTGTGTCTCTGTAGCCATAACCATTTCTGAGACCACAGTAAATAAAGGACGCAGCTCTGGACCAGATAAATGTCATGAAACAGTTAAATGCGTTCCATGTATTTATCATTTCATTAAACTCACTACTTGGTGTCTTAACCTGGAAATGATTAAGCTTTCCATGCCAATAACCGATGAGTTCCTTTAATTCCTCAGCAACCTTCTCTCCCGGATTACTGTAGGATGCAAGTATATCATCAGCTTCCTTATCACTCTTCATACCAACTATGAAAACGATATCCTTTGACTCTCCGGGAGCCAGTGTAAGCTTTGATGAAATAGCCCCACAGGAATTAAGGTTATAATTAAGCTTATTACCCAGGTCACCTGTTTCTACTCCTATAGGATTCGAATAATTACGATATCCACCAAGGAAGGCTTCCTTATCTCCGCAGTAAGAAGAAACTTCAGCTCCTGCAAGTCCCAGGAACCTCTGTTTAACAGTACTGCCATTAACAGAGCCTTTGTCTACATTTTCATTTATAACCTGCTTAACTCTGTTATTCTTAAAATATGTCTTTGTAATAAACAAAGTATACTGAAGATTAACCTGATCCTGCTCATAGTTACCCTCATTAGTAAACTCTGCATAACCGGAAAGTGTAAGATTTCTTTCCCTATTGGAATTATTAGTAACCTTAACTCCCCAGACTTCATAGGTTTTATTTAATGGAACATAATAGGTTGCCTCAGTCATGATCTCTGCATACTGTGATCTGATAACAGTGTATGCAGTACCATGTCTTACCTCGCTCATAAAGCTTTCCTGAGGTTTTCCTACCGGCATCCATGAATTTGACCAGTAATCTCCTGTTTCATCATCTCTTATATAGATATATCTTCCCGGCTGATCAAAGCTGTTGAAAACATATCTGAGGATTCTGCCGTTTGCACCTGATTTCTCAAAACTGTATCCTCCGGCATTGTTGGAAATGATCGCACCATACTCAGGTGAGCCAAGATAATTGGCCCACGGAGCCGGTGTATCAGGCTTGGTAATTATATATTCTTTATTCTTTGAGTCAAAATAACCATACCTCATAGAATAACCCTCCTTATTTTATACCTAGCTTTATACAGAACAACTAATTATTCAGCATCCTTAAGAGAAAGACTTATCTTACCCATTCTGTCTATCTCAAGAACCTTTACATTTACTACATCACCGATGTTTACTACATCCTCAACCTTGTTAACTCTTTCCTTAGCAAGCTTTGATATATGGATCATACCGTCCTTGTTAGGAGTGATCTGAACAAATGCACCGAAAGGCATGATTCTTACTACTTCACCCTCATATACCTTGCCTACCTCGATTGGATCAACGATAAGACGGATAGTCTTAACAGCATTATCGATTCCAGCCTGGTTGATACCGCATACAGAAACCATTCCGTCATCATCGATATCAATCTTAACATCATTTTCTTCTATAATTGTATTGATCATCTTACCCTTCTGACCGATTACATCACCGATCTTCTCAGGATCTATCTGCATAGAAACAATCTTTGGAGCATATTCATTAACTGTCTCACGAGGAGCAGGAATAGCCTTAAGCATACACTCATCAAGAATGAAGAAACGAGCTTCTCTTGTACGAGCGATAGCACCCTTGATTATCTCATCTGTAAGTCCGTGAATCTTGATATCCATCTGAATAGCTGTGATACCTTCCTTAGTACCAGCTACCTTGAAGTCCATATCTCCGAAGAAGTCCTCGAGACCCTGGATATCTGTAAGAAGTACGAAGTCATCATCTGTCTCACCAGTTACAAGGCCACAGCTGATACCAGCTACAGGAGCCTTGATAGGTACACCAGCTGCCATAAGTGACATACATGATGCACAGGTTGAACCCATTGATGTAGATCCGTTAGACTCAAATGTCTCGGATACGGCACGGATAGCATATGGGAAATCTTCCTTTGAAGGAATAACAGGAAGAAGCGCTCTCTCAGCAAGTGCTCCATGTCCGATCTCACGACGTCCCGGACCACGGCTTACCTTTGTCTCTCCTACTGAATATGAAGGGAAATTGTAATGATGCATATATCTCTTCTCAGTGATGAAATCATCAAGACCATCAACCTTCTGTGCCTCTGAAAGAGGTGCAAGTGTTACGATGTCACAGATCTGTGTCTGTCCTCTTGTGAACATAGCAGAACCATGAACTCTAGGTATTATGTCAACCTCAGCTGCAAGTGGTCTGATCTGATTGAGCTCACGACCATCCGGACGCTTATGATCCTTCAGAATCATCTTACGAACTGTCTTCTTCTGATACTGATAAAGTGCATCGCCAAGGAATGCCAGCCACTCTTCATTGTCAGCATATCTCTCCTTAAGCTGCTCCTTGAATGCATCTATATTCTTCTCTCTTGTCTGCTTGTCATCTGTAAATACAGCCTCTTCCATAACTTCAGGAGGAATAACTGTCTTTATATCTTCAAAGAGCTCTTCAGGAACTGCATAGCTCTTATATTCGAACTTAGGCTTTCCACACTCTTCTACAATCTTCTCGATGAACTCGATAACCTTCTGATTAACTCTGTGTGCTTCGAAAATAGCCTCAAGCATCTTCTCTTCAGGAACCTGGTTAGCACCTGCCTCGATCATGATAACCTTATACTTTGTAGAAGCAACCGTAAGGTTAAGGTCAGATACTGAAAGCTGTGCAGCACTTGGGTTAAAGATAAGATGATCATTGATCATACCAACCTGTGTTGTAGCACATGGTCCGTCAAACGGGATATCTGAGATAGAAGTTGCGATAGCTGAACCCAGCATAGCTGTAAGCTCAGGTCTGCAGTCAGGATCTACTGAAAGAACCAAACTCTCAAGAGTAACATCATTTCTGAAATCCTTTGGGAAAAGAGGTCTCATAGGACGGTCGATAACACGACAGGTAAGAACAGCATTTTCAGATGCCTTACCCTCTCTCTTGTTGAAGCCACCAGGAATCTTTCCTACAGCATACATCTTCTCATTATACTCAACTGAGAGTGGGAAGAAATCGATACCGTCTCTTGGCTCCTTTGAAGCTGTAGCAGTTGAAAGAACAACTGTATCGCCGTAGTGAATAAGAACTGCTCCGTTAGCCTGCTTTCCGACTCTGTCAACATCAACTCTCAGGGTCTTGCCTGCAAGCTCCATTTCATACTTTTTGTACATTTTGTTTCTCCTTTTCTTATTTCTTGTTTTTGCACATACAAGATGCGCCGACACGGCGAAGTCTTTCCGAAACAACTGAAAAGACATGAAAAAAGAACTTTATATTATGATAATGATTTCATAGCTTTTCAGTAGTCTCGGGACTAGGATAAAAAGTATATATATCCAACCTCGCAGAGTCCACTAAAGTTTATCATAATACAAAGTTCTATTCAAGGGAAATTTGTCTATAATTTTATGTAAACCTATTGATTATCTCGTTTACTACCTCGTCAACATTTTTGTCTCCTGTTTCTATTATTATATCTGATGTAAGCTCATAATAACCTTTTCTTTCTTTTATCATATTGCTTATCCTGTTTTTCAATTCTTCAGAATCCCCAGATTTTAATAACGGTCTTGAGCTGTCATTCTTTACTCTGTTAAATGTTACAGCCTCGTCAGCCCTGAGATAAAAAACTTTTCCCAGTTCTTTTAGCAGCGGCATATTTTCCTTTTTAAGAACTATTCCACCACCGGTAGAAATCACCTGGCCTGCACCGGATATCATCGACATATCAGCACTTTCATCTGATAGTGATTTAAGAACCTCAGTTTCTATTTTTCTGAAGCCAGGCTCTCCTTCCGCTTCAAAAATCTCATTTATAGTTCTTCCTTCTCTTTTTACTATCTCTTCATCTGTATCTATAAATGTCATCCCCAGTCTTTCAGCAAGCTTTTTTCCTACAGTCGTTTTTCCTGACCCCATATAACCGGTCAGAACTATATTGGGTCTGGTTCCATAGATTTCCTTTTTGAGTTTATTCCATACTTTTTCAACTATATTCTCTGGAACTGTCAGATCAAACCAGTATTCAAAAGCAATAACCGCCTGATACAGAAGCATGGAAAGACCATTATCACAGGGTACCCCGTTTTGCTTTAATTTCTTTATAAATGGCGTTTCAGGTGGATTATATATAAGATCATATCCGAATTCGGCTTTCTCATAAAAGCTGTCATCATCAATGAGAAGTCCGTCTTCCTCCTTCAATCCCAGAGATGTACACTGAAACATAAGGTAGCTTCCCTCAGGAATACTGTTACAGTCGGAAAGACGAACCGGGATAATCTTCGATGAAAGCTCTGCTATTTTTTCAGCCTTATCAAAGCTTCTGTTAATCAGATATATCTTAGAAGTGCCATAAGTCACCAGCATCATACAAACAGCTCTGGAGGCACCACCTGCTCCTATAACGATCGCTTCTTTTCCATCCGGATCAACCCCCTGACGGCATAAAGCTCTGTAAAGACCGGGCATATCAGTATTGAAGCCTTTGTAGCCACCATCATCCGGCACCAGTGTATTAACTGCTCCTATCTTTTCGGCAAGAGGATCAATTCCTTTCAGAGCCTTCATAACGTCCTGTTTATAAGGAACGGTAATATTCAAACCACTTACTGAGGATGCATATAACCCATTAACAGCAACCTCTATATCATTCTCAACATGTATAGGAACATATACGGCATTTATTCCCATCAGTTCACATAGAGTGTTATGGATTACAGGCGATAATGTATGCTGAATAGGATTCCCGATAACACCCAGTATTTTTGTTTTTCCATCTATTTTATTCATAACAGTCTGATACCTTTCCAAAAAAAGCACACGAAGACTTCGTGTGCTTTTTCGCTTTATTATTACTTTCTGAGACCAAGCTCCTGAATAAGCTTTCTGTAACGCTCAATATCCTTACCCTTAAGGTAAGCAAGAAGGTTTCTTCTCTGACCTACCATCTTAAGAAGTCCTCTTCTTGAATGGTAATCATTTGGATGAACCTTGAAATGCTCATTCAGATCATTGATTCTTGCTGTAAGTAATGCAATCTGTACCTCAGGTGAACCTGTATCACCAGGCTTTGTTCCGTACTTTGCTGATATCTCAGCCTTTTGTTCTTTAGTAATCATAGTTACTAGCCTCCTTATATAATATATGCCAGGCACCGAGTAAAGGTCGGAGATTCCGTAAACTCAGAGCCGGTCTTTAAAACAAATGTATGATAACGTATATACTCATACATGTCAAGAGATTATTCATTTTCTGGAAGCCCTGTTAATAAGCAGCATATCAGCTATGGTTATGGCAACCATGGATTCTACTACTACCACTGCTCTGGGGGCAATAATAGGATCATGTCTTCCCTTTATCTCTATCTCTACTTCTTCTTCAGAACTGTTAACTGTATTCTGCTTCTGATAAATAGACGGTGTAGGCTTAAATGCAGCCTTTAATAAAATATCTGCCCCATCCGACATACCACCAAGTATGCCACCACTATGATTTGTCTTTTTTACAACCCTTCCATCAGAAACAGCAAACTCATCATTGTTTTCAGAGCCTCTTCTTTTTATAACATCAAAGCCATCTCCTATCTCTACACCTTTAACCGCACCTATAGACATTACAGCATATGCAAGACGGGCATCAAGCTTATCAAAAACAGGTTCTCCTATTCCTACAGGCATTCCCGAAACTATACATTCTACTAGAGCACCGCTCGAATCCTTCTCCTGAATAAGCTTTTCAAGATACTCAGAAGCTTTTAAATAAGCAGCTCTGTCAGGCATACAAAGCGGATTAGAAGTAATTTCATTTCTGTCAAAGTTTGATGCATCGGTCTTGATATCTCCTATCTGTGATACATAGGCATATACATCGATTCCATATTCTTCCAGAAGCTTCATAGCTACCGCACCGGCAGCTACTCTTCCCGCGGTTTCTCTTCCGGAGCTTCTTCCTCCTCCTCTGTAATCTCTGAAACCATATTTCTTTTCAAAAGTATAATCAGCATGTCCGGGTCTAAAAACATTGGCGATATCAGAGTAATCCTTCGATATCTGTGAAGTATTTTCAATCATCAGTGATATGGGTGTACCCAGGGTTTTTCCTTCAAATACTCCTGACATTATCCGAACCTTGTCTGGTTCATTTCTTTTAGTAGTGAAATCTGACTGTCCGGGTCTTCTTCTATCCATAAAGCTCTGAATATACTCTTCGCTTATTTCCAGTCCCGCAGGACAGCCATCTATAACAGCACCAATACCGTAACCATGGGATTCCCCCCATGTAGATACTTTAAATATATTTCCAAATGTGGATCCAGCCATAACTCTTTTATCTCCTTATTTCAAGCATAGGAAACTTCGTTTCCTATTATACAAAAAATTTAAAGACCCGGTGACTGCCGGGTCTATATTATGCATGCCTGATTTCAGCTCTCGGATGAGCTTTATCATATACTTCTTTCAATCTGCTTGACTTTCCCTTCAGATAAACCTGAGTAGTTGAAATATCTGAATGTCCGAGCATTTCCTGAAGACTTGCAAGATCAGCTCCGTTACTAACCATATGCGTAGCAAACGAATGCCTGATCATATGTGGTGTTATATCTTTATTGATTCCGGCCTTTTTAGCATAAGCTTTAAGTAGCTTCCAAAAGCCCTGACGTGACATTTCGTCACCCTTAATATTCGTAAATAAGTATTCTGAATCAGCACACATACTCGGGCGTACATCGGTCAGATACCTTGTCAATGCATACTTGGCAGCATTCTCAATCGGAATGATCCTGCTCTTTGTTCTGTCATGACACTCTATATAACTAAGAGATAGATTAAGATCAGACATTTTCAGAGATATCAGCTCGCTTACTCTCAGGCCTGTCGCATAAAGAAGTTCAAGCATTGCCTTATCTCTTATTTCCTTCGGTGTATCTCCTGAAGGCTGATCCAGAAGAAGACTGACTTCTTCAATGGTAAGCGTTTCCGGAATTCTCTTCTCAACCTTTGGAGGTTTTATTCCTTCTGTAGGATTATCAGATATTTTTTTATTCTCGAAAAGATATATAAAAAATGATCTGATACTTGCAACACTTCTCGATACAGTCGCAGAACTCATTTTTTCACTTTCCATATAAAGTACATATGATCTAAGAGAAGTCTGTGTCACATCCTCAGGTTTTAAAACTCCATCTTTCTCAAGGAAATTGCACATCTTCAACAAATCACGCTTATATGACTGGACTGTATTCAGACTGCTTTTTTTTACAGAAGTCAGATAGTCTATGTAATTATCAATCTCTTGTCTCACTTATTCTTTACCCACCACAACACTTTTGTCATATTCTCTGCTTATTGTTACAAAGCGATAGTGATATTAGTATAGTAATAAATTAACATAAAATCAACCATAATTTTTATACCAACCTATCTGCAAAGCCTCTAAAATAGGGCATTTGCGCAAAATAGAGTATACGTATCAATCACCAATCACTAAATATTGTGGAAAAAAATTTTTATGTTTTTTTAACATAAAGGTTACAGTTTTAACATAATATATGTTAATCATTTTGTAACAGTTGCGTAATCATTGATCAGTCAGGGAATCTGAATATGCAAGAATCGCTATAATCGTCTTACTGTCATTTATTTTTCCTTCATGAACATACTTAAGAGCTTCTTCAAGGTCAAGTTTTATAATATCAATAAATTCATCATCATCTCTGTGAAGCTCGCCTTCTTTCAGTTCAGTTCCTATATAAACCGCAGTACGTTCACTGAAAAGACCAACTGCCGCAATTATATAATTTACAAATTCCAGTTTCTGAGGTATCAGCCCCGTCTCCTCCTGCGCCTCCCTGAGTGCACATTTATAGAAAGGAGAATCCTTTGCCTCAAAGCTTTCTCTTTTTTTAATGTCAAAAGAAGCTGAATCATCAAAATCACCGGTCTCTACACAGCCTGCCGGTATTTCTATATCATAGTCCTGAATAACATTACGATATTGTTTTACAAAAATAAGCTTTCCATCTTCATCAACCAGAAGCACACCTGAACCATTTCTGTTTTCAACATAATCATAATAAAGAGACTCTCCTTCAGGAGAGATAAGAGTATCTTCATAGACCTTTACACGATGTCCTTTATATTTTAACTGTCTGTTTTTTAATTTCATTTTTATCACCTGGCTCTTCTTTTGTAACTAAGTTTGGTTCCTTGACATATGGCATAAAAATCCCCCTGTCCTCATAAGAGAACAAGGGGTTCTTTCATTAATTACTTAGCATAATCAGTTACTCTGGATTCACGGATAAGGCTGACTTTGATCTGTCCAGGATATTCCAATTCATCTTCAATCTGTTTTGAAATATTTCTGGCCAGAAGTACCATATCTGCATCACTGATTTTCTCAGGAACAACTGCTACCCTGATCTCTCTACCTGCCTGAATAGCAAAGGATTTATCTACACCCTCGAAATCATTTGCAATCTCTTCCAGCTTTGTAAGTCTGGTTGTATATGTATCGAGAGTTTCTCTTCTAGCACCCGGACGAGCTGCAGAAATAGCATCAGCAGCCTGAACTATACATGCTATAAGTGATTCTGCCTCACAGTCACCATGATGTGAAGCAACCGTATTGATAACAACATTATTTTCTTTATACTTTTTACAAAGATCCACACCAATAGATACGTGTGATCCTTCCATCTCATGATCGATAGATTTACCGATATCATGAAGAAGACCTGCTCTTTTAGCAAGCTTAACATCTTCTCCAAGCTCTCCTGCCATAAGCCCACTAAGGTGAGCAACCTCAAGAGAATGCTTGAGAGCATTCTGACCATAGCTTGTTCTGAACTTCATACGTCCAAGCAGTTTAATAAGTTCAGGATGAAGTCCGTGAACACCAGCTTCAAGTGCAGCAGCTTCACCTTCCTCACGCATCCTTGCTTCGACTTCTTTCTTAGCCTTCTCTACCATTTCCTCAATTCTGGCAGGATGGATACGTCCATCTACAATAAGCTTTTCAAGGGCTACGCGGGCAACCTCTCTTCTCACTGCATCAAAGCTTGACAGAACTACTGCTTCCGGTGTGTCATCGATAATAAGATCAACACCGGTAAGAGTTTCCAGAGTACGTATATTACGTCCCTCACGGCCTATTATACGTCCCTTCATCTCATCACTAGGCAGCTGAACCAGTGAAACTGTGGACTCGGATACAACATCTGCGGCACATTTTTGTATAGCACCGACAACAATCTCCTTAGCCCTTTTATCAGCTTCCTCCTTTGCTCTGGATTCCAGCTCCTTAATCATAATTGCTGTTTCATGTTTTACATCATCTTCAACGGTTTTAAGTAAATATTCCTTAGCCTGTTCAGAGGTAAGACCGGATATTCTTTCCAGTTCCTGTTGTCTCTTTTCAGATAGTTCTTCAACTTCAGCAGTTTTCTTGACAAGATTAGCTTCCTTGGCTGTAAGGGACTGCTCCCTGCGCTCAAGAGTATCGCTCTTTTTATCAAGATTCTCCTCTCTCTGAAGGACTCTCTTCTCCATATGCTGAATCTCTGCTCTACGGTCTTTTACTTCTTTCTCGATTTCGTTCTTAGTCTTAAGAGCGTCCTCTTTTGCTGTAAGAAGTATGTCCCTCTTCTTCGACTCAGCGGCCTTTAATGCATCATCTATTATATCCTTAGCTTTGTCCTCAGCCTTACCAATCTTGGCTTCTGCTATATTCTTTCTGTATGTATTACCAAGCAGAAATCCAACTATAGCGGCTACGACAAAGGCGGCTACCACGATGATTACCCATATAAGAGTTGACACAGGAGTACCTCCTTTATATTAAATTGTTTTTTACATATACCAACTAATAATATACTTTTAAGAATATTATGTCAAGTGATTGTTAATCTGCTCAAACGAAAAGCCATGTCTTACCAAAAGACCCGCTGCTCTTTTACGACTTCTCTCATCAGTCATATCCTGCCCATCAAATCTTTTCAGCAGACGCTCGATAGCTTTATCCTCATTCATATCCTCTTCAGAATAAACTCTGTCCATAAGACTCTCTAAATCATCAATTCTGATATGTCTCATATCGAGTTCTCTTCTGAGCAAGGATCTGCTTTTCTGATACATATATGTTCTTATGTAGGATTCAGCAAACCTTTCATCATTCAGATAATTATATTCATAAAGAAGATTAACTGCCTCATCTATAGCATAATCCGGGTAACTTTTCATCCTCAGCTTCAGTTTTATGGAATCACTGCATTTTTCTGAATCCGAAAGATAACTTACTGCCTTATCATATGCTTTATATATAACCAGATCTTTGATCTTCTGTAATGAATCATCGTCAACCTCAGTCATGCCTTCGTTCTGAACAGCACTAAAGTCGATACCAGCCTTTTCGAAGTCATTTTTATATAGAAAACCTATATATTCGCTATCCTTATAAATATAGTATAGCTTTCCTTTATTTTTTATAGTAAGAAATGTCATAGGCCTATCCTATGATTCCTTATCAGCTTCTTCATCGGCAGTTTCACCTGTTGAATCAGCATCCTTATCTGAAAAATAAATCTCTCTTACCTTATCTTCTATTTCCTTCATCACCTCAGGATTTTCCTTCAGATAAAGCTTGGCATTTTCACGTCCCTGACCAATCTTTTCTCCAAGATAAGCATACCATGCTCCGGACTTGGCAATGACATCACATTTTGCTGCAAGATCAAGTATATCTCCTTCTCTTGAAATACCTTGACCAAACATAATATCAAACTCCGCTTCTTTAAATGGAGGTGAAACCTTATTCTTTACAATCTTGACTCTGGTCCTGTTACCTACGCCTTCACCACCGGTCTTAATAGTCTCTATCCTTCTGACTTCCATTCTGACAGAAGCATAGAATTTAAGTGCTCTACCACCTGTAGTAGTTTCAGGATTACCAAACATAACACCAACCTTTTCACGAAGCTGATTGATGAAGATAACTACACAGTTAGTCTTGCTGATAACAGCTGTAAGCTTTCTGAGTGCCTGGGACATAAGTCTTGCATGAAGACCTACATGACTGTCACCCATCTCACCATCTATTTCAGCCTTTGGAACAAGAGCAGCAACAGAGTCTATAATGAGTACATCTATAGCACCTGAACGAACCATAGTTTCGGTTATTTCAAGAGCCTGTTCACCACTGTCCGGCTGAGAGATATAAAGATTATCAATATCAACACCTATATTTTTAGCATATACCGGATCAAGAGCATGCTCAGCATCAATAAAGCCTGCTATACCTCCACGCTTCTGAACCTCAGCTACAACATGAAGGGCAACTGTAGTTTTACCACTTGATTCCGGTCCGTATATTTCAATTATACGTCCCCTGGGCATACCACCTATACCCAGAGCTATATCAAGGCTGAGTGAACCTGTAGGTACAGCCTCTATATTCATATTCTTGGCATTATCACCAAGCTTCATTATTGATCCTTTTCCAAACTGCTTCTCTATCTGAGCAAGCGCAGCATCAAGTGCTTTTAATTTTTCTTCGTTTGCCATTTTAGCTCCTTTCATTCGTCCGGTCCGTCCCCTAACAGACCATCAAATAATTAATTAAAAAACAAAAAAATTTTAGTCCTGACGAACAAAAAGAGTATAGCATAATAAATAAAAAAATGCTATTATAAAAGTGTATGCGGAAAGGAATCAACCGATATGTCAAATATAGCGATAATAGCTGAATACAATCCATTTCATAATGGCCATCAATACCTTGTTGATTATGCAAGTGCAGTTCTTAGCGCTGACAATGTCATCGCTCTTATGAGCGGTAATTTTCTTCAGCGAGGTATTCCTGCTATGGCAGATAAGTATACACGTGCCGAAGCCGCACTTAGCAGCGGAATCAGCATGGTTTTTGAGTTGCCTGTTATCTACGCTACAGGAAGTGCCCGTGATTTTGCAACCGGTGCAGTAAATATACTTAATAAGCTGGGATGTATAGACGGTCTTCTGTTTGGAGCTGAGGATGATAAGCCTGAACTATTTGACAAAGTTTCTGATATACTTGCATTTGAACCACCCGAATACACCATACTGCTTAACAGCTACCTTGCAAAGGGATTTAATTATCCTTCAGCAAGTGAAAAGTCAATAGTAAAGCTTCTTGGTCAGGATACTGATTCAACCATATCAAAGCCGAATAATATATTGGCTATATCCTACATAACCGCACTTAAAAAGACTAAATCAAAAATAAAGCCTGTTATCGTAAAAAGAACAGATGAAGGCTATATGAACAGTTCACTTACCGGTTATTATTCCAGTTCAACTGCCATAAGAAAAGCCATCAATAATTCCAAGGATGTTATGGGATGTATTCCAAAGGGAAGCTACAACGCTTATAGTGAATATATAAAGAAGCCACTGCCCGATCCGGACTGGCTTACTCCTTATATAACGGCAAGGCTCATTTATGACAGAAATCTGGATCCTAAGATATCTGCTCTTGATAAAACTCTGGACATTACTCCTGAGCTGCTTAACAGACTCAGAAAAATGCCGTTACCTGCAAAGTATGTAGAGATTACCGATTATCTTAAAACCAAGAATCTTACCATGACCAGAGTAAGCAGGGTTCTCCTTCATATGATTCTGGGTATAATAGATGCTGACAGAGAGCTTGCATATAATAATGGTTTCAGCGAATATATCAACCTCCTGGGACTGAACAAAAAAGATACTTCAGTATTGAAAAAGATATCCGCTGATTCTGAGCTTACTGTTATTAATAAAAAATCAGAATTCAAACCGGAAACCGAGCTTGGTCAGAGAATGTGGCAGATAGACAGGCTGGCAACAGATCTGTATAATCAGATAATCTATGATCATACAAACATCCGCCTCAGAAGCGAAAAAACAAGTCAGGTAAGAACCGTATAAAAAAATATGACAGCAGCGAAGTAAGGTTCGCTGCTGTCATATTTTTTATGTATACTATCTATTTAGTCATCAAGAAAATCATCATCGTCGTCGTAATCATCATCGTCATCATATTCATCATCATAATCTTCATCGTCATCATCTGCAGGCTCTTCTCTTACAGGAGTAGTATCCTCAAAATCATCTGATAGATCATCAAAATCATCTGCTCTCTGAGCCAGCGCACTTGCAGGATCATTATTTATAAGAGCAAGACTTGCCTCAACCTCATCAAGGTTGGTGTCCATGGTATATATTCCATTTTCAAGACTATCCATAAGATTCTTATAATTCTCATTCTCAGCTTCATATGTTGACTTAAGGAAATCACGAATATCTCTGATTTTCTCTTTTGTATAAAGCATAGCACCCATACGAACTTCTGTTGCTTCTGCATTTGCATCACCAACTATCTGTGCAGCTTCATCTCTGGCTGATTCGATTATCTCATTAGCTCTTGCATTTGCAAGCTCTGTAATATGATGAGCATCTACAAGTCTGTTAGCCTCATTAACAGATTCGGATATAATGGCATCAGAACGAGTTCTTGCTGAAGCAAGTATTGCCTCCTTATTACGCATAATCTTCTTACATCTCTCAATCTCACTTGGAAGCTTAAGCTTAAGCTCATTAAGCATACGATCGAGCTCATCCTTAGGAACGATGATCTTATTAGATGAAAGAGGCTGATACTTACAATTCTCAATAAATACCTCAATCTCATCGATCATTTCTTCAACGCCCTTTTTACCCATTTTCTAATCCTCCTACTGATTATTCTTTACCTTCGACTCTATGAGTGGAAGTATCTCGTCGGGAACAAATCCCCTGACAGACCTTCCGTAGCTTGCAAATTCTCTTACCATACTTGAGCTGATAAAAGAAAGCTTAGGATCTGTAGCCATAAATAATGTTTCTATATCGGGAGATACCATATGATTTCCCTGAGCCATCTGAAGCTCACTATCAAAATCTGTTAACTCCCTGAGTCCTCTGACGATTATCCTTATGTCATTCTCTTTGGCAAAATCAACCAGAAGACCACTATACTGTTCAACATAGACATTGTCATATTTTTTAACAACATCCTTTAACATATTAACACGTTCGTCCATAGAAAACAACGGAGTTTTTTTTGCCGCATTATTAAGAACACAAACAACTACTCTGTCAAATATTCCTGCTGAACGTTTTATAATATCCATATGTCCCAGCGTTACCGGATCGAAACTGCCGGGATATACAACCATATTCATACTAGAATTCCACCTGTTGCTATTTTAATGATAAAAATACATGCTTATTTGTCTTATAATTCTTGATCTTATAAATAACAAATCCTGTATCTTCTATATAACTCATATCCTCATCAAGTCTGGCCTCTACTATGATCTTAATATCTTTGTTTTTAAAGGTCTTCCTGTCAAGGATTTCAACTGCTTCTCTTTCGAGTCCCTTACCGTACGGAGGATCTATATAAATTATATCGGCATCTACCGTACTAAGTCTGTTCAGATAGCTTATCACATCTGACCTTACTATCTCAGACTCCTCTTCAAACTTGGTAAAATGTATATTCTGCTTAATGATATTTAAGGCTTCCCTGCTGTTCTCAACCAGCACTGCTCTTTTAGCTCCTCTGGATAATGCCTCTATAGCTATCGAACCGCTCCCTGAAAAAAGATCCAAAAATACAGAACCCGGCACATCCATCTGAAGACAATTGAACAATGTTTCCTTATATTTATCAGCTGTAGGTCTTGTAGCGTCCCCCTCAAGAGTCTTTAAAGGAAGACTTCTTCTTGAACCGGCTATTACTCTCATAATTTTACCAACTTTTACTATAACATAATTTCTTGACTTTTTTCAACATTTATTTACTTCCTGATAGTACTCCATTATATCCTTGCCATAGTTAATTGATATATCCTGTGCAAGTCTCAGCATATCTGCATGATTGTATATATCAGCAAGTTTAAAGTTCATTTCTCCGCTCTGTCTTATTCCAAAGAAATCACCGGGACCTCTGAGTCTCAGATCTTCAGAAGCTATAAAGAAACCATCATTTGATTCTTCAAGAACCTTAAGCCTTTCTATAGACTCTTCTGATTTCTTTACATTTATAAATATTGCATAACTCTGTGCATCACCACGTCCGACTCTTCCTCTTAACTGATGCAGCTGGGCAAGCCCGAACCTTTCTGCATTTTCTATCATCATGACAGTAGCATTAGGATTATTGATTCCAACCTCTATTACAGTGGTTGATACAAGTATATCCGTTTCTCCTGATATAAAATCCCTGAGAATTTTGTTTTTTTCATCCTCTTTCATGCGTCCATGAAGAAAAGATATCCTTACTGTATCTCCCAGGATCGAACTAAGCTCATCAGTATAATTAATTACATTTTCAAGTTCAGATTCTTCATTTTCTTCAATCATCGGACATATCACATATGCCTGTCGGCCTTCTGCTATCTGATTCTTAATAAACTTATATGCAGATGGTCTGTAATCGGTACCTACCACGCAATTCTTTATTCTCTTTCTTCCTGCAGGAAGATCTTTTATTACAGATATATCCATATCTGCATAAAGGATTATTGCCAGAGTTCTTGGTATCGGCGTTGCACTCATAACCAGAACATGAGGACTGTTTCCTTTTTCCTCAAGCTTTTCTCTCTGTCTGACTCCAAATCTATGCTGTTCATCAGTAATAACAAGTCCAAGGTCCTTAAAAGCAACTTTATTCTGAATAATAGCATGGGTACCAATAACTATATGGCATTTTCCATCCTTTATCTCTTCATAAACCAGCCGTTTTTCTTTAACACTCATTGAACCGGTCAGGAGTCTCACTGTAAGCTTGTATGGTTTAAAAAGCTTACTCAGATCATCATAATGCTGTACTGCCAGAACCTCCGTGGGAACCATAAGAGCCCCCTGATAGCCAGAAAGAGCATTCATGAAAAGTGCTATCGCAGCAACAATCGTTTTACCTGAACCAACATCGCCCTGTATCAGACGATTCATCACATATCCCGAAGACATATCCTTTGTAATATCACTGACAGCAGCCTTCTGCCCGTCAGTAAGCTCATATGGAAGACCGGATATAAAAGCGTCTCTCTTCAGCTCTGATTCCTTCGATATCACATGAGAACTTGCTTCACTAACGGATTCCTCACGAAGGAGTCTTATCCTGATCAGAAATTCCAGAAATTCGTCAAATGCTATCCTGTTGATAGCTTCCTTAAGCTTATCTTCATTTTCAGGAAAATGTATCTGTCTTATAGCCTCTTTTTTGCACATAAGATTATTATCATTTACAGCCTTATCAGGAAGATAATCTGTGATAGTATCAATCACCTGGGAAGAGGCTCTTATAGCTCTGGTTATTGAATTGTTGGTTATTCCAGCTTTTAAATGGTATAAGGGCTGCATGGTAAGCATAGCCCTTTCATAATTATACTGACTGAAATATTCAGGCATTTCCATAACCCTCATATTTCCCTTATATTTTATGACACCATAAAAAACATATGATTCGCCCTTATGGAACGTATTCTTCAGAAATGGCATATTAAACCACACCATTCTTATTGAACCGGAATTATCAGATGCAGAAAGTCCTGTGATTGTATACCTTCTGCCTTTACGAACCTCAACATAGGTAACGATTCTGCAAAAAACAGCAACCCTGTCTCCCTCAGCAGTACTGCTGACAGAGACAGGCTTTGTATAAGTCTTATATGCTCTGGGATAATACAGGATAAGATCTTTAACAGTTTCTATTCCGAGACTATTAAAAGACTTTGCAGTCTTTTCTCCTATACCCTTTATATTTATAATACTATCATCCAGATTCATTTAGTTATCCTTATTCTACAGATACTATATAGTAGTATATTGGCTGACCGCCGTATTTTATCTCTACATCTAAATCTTCAAACTTTTCAGAAAGAAGTTCTCCAAGTTCGTCTGCTTCCTCTTTGGTTATATCCTCTCCATAATATACACTTATCAGTCCACTATCTTCGTCAGCAAGTTTTTCTATAAGATTAACAGTCACTTCACTGACTTCTGTACCAACTGCATCTATACCGTTTTCGGATATACCCATTATGTTATTCTTACGTATCTGTTTGCCATCAAAAGATGTATCCCTGACAGCAAATGTTACCTCACCAGATCTGATACCCGACAAGGCATCGCTCATCTGAGCAAAGTTATCATCCGGTTCTGCTTCAGCATTAAAGTTCAGAACCGCTCCAATCCCCTGGGGAATAGTGCTTGAAGGAACAACATAAACCTTTTTATCTTTAACTAACTCAGCAGCCTGATTACATGCCAGGATAATATTTTTATTATTTGGAAGCAGATATACATTATCAGCATTCACATTGTTAACAGCCATGATTATATCATCCGTACTTGGATTCATGGTCTGTCCTCCCTGAATTATATAATCAACTCCTACTTCCTTAAATATTTCCTCTAATCCCTCACCGGTAGCAACAGCTGCTATTCCATACTTCTGTTTAGCACCTTTTCTTTTTGCCTTAAGCTGATTAAATGCTTCTTCCTGTTCCTGAGCCTTACGTTTCTCATTTTCAATCAGAGTTCTCTCCGAATGCTCCTCTCTCATATTATCAACCTTACATCTGGTAAGCTGACCATATTCAAGTCCCTTTTCAAAGGCTCTTCCCGGATGATTAGTATGAACATGTATCTTAACTATCTCTTCATCAGCAACACAAACCAGAGAATCTCCGATAGATAAAAGATAATTCTTGATATTTTCTACCTCAGCATCAGATATCTCCTTATCAAGAAGAATGATAAATTCGGTACAATAGCCGTATTTGATATCTGCAGTAGATATATCATCCTTTCCGCTTCCCATTCTGTGTCCAACAGGTATCTTTGGAATATCAGAAAGAATTCCTGCACCTCTGGCAAGCTTCGGTTCTGAGTCTGAATCCAGAAGGCTTACAGGCTCACCCTTTAATGCCAGAAGCATTCCTTCCATAACAGTAACAAGACCCTGACCTCCTGAATCAACTACCCCGGCTTCTTTGAGTACCGGAAGAAGCTCAGGAGTGCCTTCCAATACCTCTTTTCCATATTCTACAATCTGTTCAAGAAACAGAACTATATCATCTTCTGTACCAAGGAGCATATCTGCCTTCTCAGCCATCCCTCTTGCAACAGTAAGAATCGTACCCTCCTTTGGCTTCATTACTGCTTTATAAGCTGTCTCAACTGCGTGAGCAAAACCAGCAGTAAGATCATCTATGTTAATCTCTTCTCTTCCTTTTATTTCTCTGCAGAAGCCTCTGAAAAGCTGTGAAAGAATAACACCTGAATTACCTCTGGCTCCTCGGAGTGACCCTCCGGATATAGCCTTTGCTAAAAGATCAATGGTCGGAGCTGACAAAGCTTCAACCTCAGAAGCAGCAGCCATAATGGTCAGAGTCATATTTGTACCTGTATCACCGTCTGGTACAGGAAATACATTTAATTCATTTATATATTCTTTATTATTGCTTAGATTATTTGCTCCGGATATAAACGCTGCCTGCATATCCTTAGCATTTATTACATTAGACATAGATTTTCCTTCCATACTAATCAATCACCCTTACGCCTTCAACAAATACATTAATTGAATTCACATTTACAGTAGTATAGTCCTCTATCTGATATTTTACAGTATTAACCAGATTATCAACTACAGTTTTAATATTTACTCCATACGCAACTATAATATGAAAATCTATTATAAGGCCACCATCCTCGGCCTGATTAACACTGACACCTTTGCTGACATTATCTCCTTTAAGAAGCTTAGCAAGACCATCCTTCATACTGATGGTAGCCATACCCACTATACCAAAACAGTCAAGAGCTGCATGTCCTGCAAACTGCGATATAACTTCACGATCTATAGATATTCTCCCCAGCTCATTTTCTATATATTCTGCCATATTAACCTCCTTTATGCATTAACTCAAAACACCTATGTAATTCTAACATAACACGGCATCTATTTGCAATGACTCTGAAAAGCCTATGAAAAAAAGTGTCTGTACAAAACAGACACTTAAATACACTTATATCAGAAATAAGATCTAACTAAGCTCTCTCAACCTTACCGGATCTGAGACACTTTGTACATACATAGATAGTCTTTGGTGAACCATCTACCTTAGCCTTAACTCTCTTAATATTTGATTTCATAATTCTGTTGGATCTTCTATGTGAATGGCTCACATTATTTCCGAAATGTACTGACTTGTCACAATAAAAACACTTTGCCATCTTATATCCCTCCTTACTATCTGAACTCGGAACTAATCATTTTTGTCCGCAACATTTGGTATACTATCACATTTTAAACGCTAATGCAAGTATTTAATAAACTTTTTTTGCAACAACTACAAATCTTCCCTCATCGGCATGATATGCACAGGTGGAAAGGGTAATAAGTTTATCTCCGAATGATGCCGTCTCAGCTATAGTATATGGTGTTAATTCCTTTGATTTATTAATATACTCATCAAATTCTTTTTCTGACTGAGCATTGAAGAATTTATAATACATAAAGGAGTTTTCATCATTAGTTATTTCAGTTCTGAAAGCTGCTATCACCTCATACTTTGCATTATCTTCCAAAGTATCAAAGAAAATAGTTTTGTGTGTATTATAAAATTCTTCTGATTCATATGAAGTTATGTCGGCAAACATAGTTCCTGCCTTCATATTATGTCCATATATAAGTACATTATCCGATGGACTGAACCAGTCTGAATACTTACTGATAAATAAAGTACCGGAAACACTCTCTTCTTTATCAAAATCACGATGTATATAATACTCCTCATCATCCGGAGTAAACATAACCGGATAATCTATCTTAGTATCAGGAATAGTTAACCATCCTACGAAATCGTGATTTTTTTTGTAAAGCTCAGCGAACTTTGTCTGTACAGAAACCCCATCTATTTCGGTATAGGTAAGGTAGCTTTCGGTCTTACTCTCACCGGATCCCTCGACTCCCTCAGGGGCAACACTGTGAGAATCAGTATCTATCATACTCTTTAAGTCTTCAAATCTTGTTTCAGCCTTGCTTATCCTCAGAAAATATATACCAAGATAAACTCCACAGCCTAAGAAACAAAGAATAAAAATTACCAGAAGAACATCTGTAATGATATTAGTTATTCTTCTTTTTCTTTGTTTTTTTATCGCTTCATTTCTTTTATTATTTTCAGGCTTCCTGTTCTGAACCTTACTGTATTCCGGTCTTTTCCTCACAGGATCTTTTTTCTCAGTAATTCTTTCTTCGGATTTCGGATTTCTAAGTTTTAATCCCTCAGGTTCTGATTTCCCAAGTTCTGTTCTCTCTGGTTCTGATTTTCCAGGTTCCGTTCTCTTTGGTTCCGATTTACTAAGTTTCGTTCTCTCTGGTTCCCGGTTTCTAAGCTTTATACTATCTGGTTCGGAACTTCTCGGCTTTACACTCTCGGACTCTGATCCTTTTATTGTTGTACTTTCAACTTTGATATTTTCAGGCTCTGTTTTTTCAGACTTTTCATATCCTGAACTGCCTGAACCATATTTTTGTAATAGAGCTTCTATCTCATTACTATCAAAATTAAAATCTCCCATATCTAGTACCGCTTTCTGTCCCAAAGTCTTTTTCTTTTTAATTCAAGATATTCGCTGTAAGCGTTTTCAAGTATTTGTTTTTCATTTGGGAACTTTAACAGATGATATGCTTCATGATACTTATAATAACCTGAATCGCAGAAAAACTCTTCTCTCTGAGGCTTACTGTAAAAGCTGTCTGCCATCATCAGATACCAGTGAACATTCTTACTTACTGTATCAGTATAAGTATTAAATGTATAACTTGTTTTTCCGATATACTTTATAATAGTCGCGTCAACGCCGGACTCTTCCTTAACCTCTCTGAGTGCAGTTTCAGAATGCTGTTCTCCCTCTTCTACCGTACCTTTCGGAAGAACCCATCCCTCATAACGGTTTTTGTAATTCTTGTACAGAAGAAGAATTTTACCTCTAAATATAACCACACCGCCACAACTGGTTGCTTCGATCAATGCAATCCCTCCCATCTATTCTGGTGTGTAACAAATCATATCAGCAATGTAACGATGCCGATAACTTTTTTTATATTAACAGCATTCTATTTTAAAATCAAGTTACTTTGTATTATCATCGAGTTCATAATACCTGTCCATTATATAAGAAGCAACACTGGTTCCGGATATCTGATTCGATGTGTAATCCTCTACCACAACACTTACTACTATGTCCGGGCTGTCATCCTCTGAAAAACCTACAAACCAGGAGTTACAGTTACCGTTATTATCATATTCTGCCGTACCTGTTTTTCCTGATACAGTGTATGGTTTTGATGACATATATTCTGACGCAGTTCCGCTTACACACACTTCTCTGAGCATAGGAATCAGTTTCTGAGTAAGCTGAGGATCAAGTACCTGACCATAGTTTTTAACCGAATTTTTCTTAATAACTGCATCATCCACACTTCTGATCTCTTTTACAGTTCTTGGTCTCATCATTACTCCGCCATTTGCAATAGCATCCATTATAAGTGCATTGTGAAGAGGTGTAATAAGGGTATCTCCCTGACCTATGACTGTCTGGGGAATCTCTGAAATATCACTTTTTTTATCCAGAACAAATTCAGATTTATTATATGCTGAATCATATGGCAGCTTCTCGTTAAACAAAAGATCCTCTGCAAGCTGATGAAGCTTTCCGATATCTATCTCATTTGTTCCTATATTCGCAAAACTTGTATTGCATGATCTTGCCAGAGACTCCGTAAGATCCAGTTCTCCATGTTCTGTACTGTTACTGCATCTTATGGATACGCTGTTGAAAATATCCGTTCCATAACATACATGAGAATAATCTTCGTAGTCACTATGTTCTCTAATATATTCAAGTGCAGTAATTATTTTAAATGTAGATCCGGGAGCATAGAGTCCCTGAGTACATCTGTTAAGTAATACTGTGCTTGAGCTTCCTTCCTCAGAATGTATGTTTTCCCATACATTATCCATATCATTCGGATCAAAGGAAGGGCTTGAATACATAACCAGAATATCGCCGGTATCTGCATCCATAACTACCACTGCTCCATTAGCACCTCCCATAGCCTCAGCTGCGGCCTGGGTAAGTTCATAATTATATGTTGTTATAACATTATCTCCGGGATTCTTCTCATCTGAAAGATCATTTAATACCTTGCTTGCAATATTTGCATGGGAACGCATAAGTTCAAAATTACAATCCAGCTCGACTCCTGATCCTCCGTAGGAGTTATACCCCACAGTGTGAGCAAATAATTCAGAATACGGATAAACTCTTTTTTCCTCTCCTTCATCATCGGTTTTATTCTCCGCAAGAACAACACCATCACTGCTCACTATCTGTCCTCTGGAAACAAATTCATCAAAGCTGTTCTGTCTTTTGTTTCTGGCATTTGCAACAACTCTGTCGGCATCATGGAACATAAAATAAATAATAAAGCCAAAAAGAGACATAAAGGTTAAAACCATAATGTATGTCATAAATACTATAGGCTTATTCTTAATACGATTCTTTTCTGCCCGCTCTTTTTCCCTTTCCAGAAATTCCTTCATTTCCGGCGAGACTGTATTCGGTTTTTCTTTCGATACGTTGTCTTTCTTTTTCAACACTGTCTGCCTCATCACTTACTAAAATATATGTATACTGAACTATCGAAAACATAATCAGTGTACTGAACACACTGCTTATTCCATAGCTGATAAGAGGAAGCGTCACTCCCGTGGAAGGAATGAACTTGGTTACTCCTCCTATATTTAAGAATACCTGGAATATATAGCATATGGCTATTCCGAAGGTTACATATTTATAAAAGGGATTCTTACATTTCATAGCGATATTCTGAATAGCTATAAAGCTGCTTAAATAAACAAGTATGAGCGCAAGTCCGAATATCACTCCGAGTTCCTCACATATAGCTGAAAAAACAAAGTCGCTTTCCGCTACAGGAATTATGTATGGCATTCCTCTTCCAAGTCCCGTTCCTGCAAAACCTCCGGTTCCTATGGCAAAGAGAGATTCTGACAGCTGATAGCCTTCCGATTCAATGTATTTGAAAGGATCCTTCCAGGCGGTTATTCGGACCATGATATGTGCAAACAGACTGTCCTTAAAGAGAACATATCCGGCAAAACATGCCAGCACCAGAAGCGCCGCTCCCAAAAACATAAAGACCGGTCGGGATGTGGCCAGATATACCATCATAAAATAGCATATATAGAAAAGCAGTACTGCTCCGAAATCCTTCTCAGCAACAAGCACCAGCATAAATGCAGCAGCTATAAGGGCATTTACTATAAGCTCCTTCATTGTACTGACTTTAACGAGTGAGCTGGCTGCAAAGAAAATAAATACTATCTTTACAAATTCCATGGGCTGGAATGAAAAACCTGCTATCTCTATCCAGTTTCTTGAACCATTTATCTCCTTTCCTATTCCGGGGATAAAAACTGAGGCCAGAAGAATAATTCCGAAAATACCATAGAAGGTATTCCAGTTTTTTACATTCTTAAGCTTTGAAAGGATAAATGGAATAAAAAGAGTAATGATCAGTCCTACTGAAGCAAGAATAAACTGTCTTACTGCCAGCTTGGGACTCAGTCTGAGCAAAACCGTATATCCTATCAGCATAAGGAACGCAACATTATTAGTCAGAAGTCTTGATGAATTTTTATAAATGGTTCTGAATGCAACTATATAAACTACTGCTATAAGAATCTCAATAAGATAATACAGCATTATCTTTTTTTCCTGCATGTTAATCAAAAGCATAACATGACAAAGAAAATGTATCATAAAGATATAGAATATCTGCTTATTTAGATTAGAAGTTCTTTTTTCCCTGTCCTTAGCCGTAAAATACGTAAAGCATTTTATGGTATACAGGGTCATAAAAATCAGAACGAGATATTTAGATATCATGCATATTAGATTTTGCATTTTATATACCTTTCTCATAATGCCCGATGATAAAGTGTTTTTTTCTGACATATTCGGGAGACGGGCCAAGTACATCTATTATCTCCGAGCTGTCTTCGATAGTAAAATCGTATTTACAAACAGATATATCATTAATATAACTGTGAAGACTGATCGGTTTAGAATCATATATAACTGAATAATCAGATACACTGGAGTATCTGACAGGATATATACTTCCCTTTCTGTCATCAAGATAAGTCTCATCATAGCTTAAAGCATCTGTAAGCATAAGAGGTATCCTGGAATACACCGGTCTTATGAGTTTAACACCGTCAGGGTACAATATGGCATCAGATGTTTTTCCTGAGATTTCAAATGAAGCCTCTACAGAAAGCTCTGTCCCATACTCAGAAAAGAGATTGTTATAAAAAGCGGCAGCATACGAATTATATACATATAAAGAATGTCCAAGAATAACATTTTTCAAAAGCTTATCACCGGTTGAACTAATAAATCTCAATACTCCGGCAAGATCATCAATACATCTTATGTAAACCGAACGGATATCCATTCCAGAGGTTTCCCTGTTTTCAAAAAGCGTATTCAGGATATCACAAACATTATAATCTCCTCTGTTTACATACGGAAATGCAAGAACTATACAAGTATCAGAAATACAACTATTACTTATTATGCCAAATGACTTCTGTATTTTCTCTTCAGAAAAATCACTAAGGCCCATATCAAGATATAAATAATCTATCTTTAAGTTATATTTTTCAGCCGAATCAATAACCGCACCAAGCTGAGCCTCATCTGAAACAGATATATGAAGCTCTTTAACTTCGGTTTTATCTGAAACTGTCTTACTTATTTCACTAAAGGAAGCTGCCGGAGACTGTCTTTTATATGCACCTGTAAGCTCATTTCCAAGACTTTCCAGAGCCTGCCTTCTAAGCCTTTTAAGACCCGAAACAGGAATAAATAAATCCTGATCTATATCACAAGTAAAGCTGTTCAGTGAATAATTGGATTCACCAAGCTTTGCAAGCTTTGATTCTAGCACATCTTTGGTTATAGGATTCTTGGAAGCTTCTTCTGCAATATCTCCATAGATACAAACACATTTCCCGGATTCGTCTGTAGCTGTAACTCTTAATTCAAAGGGCTGATCCTTTTTAAGGACACATTCTATATCTACAGGCACCCTTCTCCTGGTGCTGATCACATCATCAAGTTCCTGAGTTATCACTGAATTTCTGGTTCGGTAAATCGATGTATTCTTTTTTATCCTTCTTGTTTCAGGTGCCGGAAGCTCCGTATATTCATTTTTCTTTATATTTTTTCCGCAGGTAATAGATATAGACTCTGATGTATCTATAAGAAGCTCATCTCCCTTATTGATATTCTCCTCAGCTCTAAAGGATATTTTCCCTCCTTTTATATCCGTTACAGAACCTACAAAAACACCTCTTCTTCCCGGCTCGGAATCATCTATCAGGGCTCTGCTTCTCTTAGCCCCATGTGTCTTCTCTTTATCCAGCATCAGATATCCGCTTGTAAATCCGCCTCTATTAAAAACATCCAGAAGCTTTTTTTCAAGCCTTTCAGCCTTATCATCAGAATAAATGCCATTATAGTAATCCAGTACCAGTTCCTTATATGCTGATACTGTGGCTGCAACATAATACTCATTTTTCATTCGGCCTTCTATCTTAAGACTGTCTATCCCTGCATCTATGATTTCCGGAATATATCTCAGAGTACACATATCCCTCATGGACAGCTTGTAAGAACCATTATACATTTTTCTGCATGGCTGGGCACAGCATCCTCTGTTACCGCTTCTACCCCCGGCCATTGAACTCATCAGACATCTTCCGCTGTAGCAGACACACATTGCCCCATGAACAAAGGCTTCAACCTCTATATCCGCATTTTTCTTTATGGCTTTCAGCTCTTCCAGCGTCATCTCACGCGCAGCAACTATCCTTGATGCTCCAAGGCTTTTTGCCAGCTTTGCTCCCTCAGCTGTAAGTATATTCATCTGGGTACTGGTATGAATAGGGAGTAATGGAAATTGTTTTCTGACAAAATCAAAAACTCCCATATCCTGAACCAGAACACTATCAAGTCCTGCCTCATAAAGTGGAAGCAGCATATCATATAAGCTTTTAAATTCATTATCCTTCAGGAGCGTATTAATAGTAAGATATATTTTTACACCATATAAATGAGCCTCATATATGGCTTCCAAAAGTTCTTCACTATTAAAATTTCCTGCAAATGCTCTTGCTCCAAAAGAATTCCCCGCTAGATAACATGCATCTGCTCCGGCAGCAATTGCTGCCTTAAGAGCACTCATATTACCTGACGGGGCTAAAACTTCGGGTTTATTTTTTAGCATTACTCTTATCCCTTTCAGCTTCAAGCTGAACTACTTTTCTCTGGAGTTGATTAACCTGCTCCTTGTATTCTTCTACAAGCTTTAATGCAGCCTCATGTTTTATCTGAGACTCTATAACCTCATGACGGAGTTCATACAGCTGTTGTTCCTTATCACTGTTATCTCCGAATATCTCATCTGCCTTTGACTTAGCTTTGAAATAATCATCCGCTATATTAAGTGCAAGAAGTATTCCCTGATATTCAACATTCATTCTTCGATATTCTTCAGAGGTCTTACATTCAGCTATCTTACCATTTATATATGTGGCAACATTCTGAAGATATTCCTCACCTTCGTATCCACTTAATGTGTAAACCTTATTATTTATTACTACCGGTATATCTATCTTTGACTGTCCCATCTTACACCTCACTTAATTCAATATTCAAATGCCTGTAGGTTTTTTCCGTAACCATTCTGCCTCGGGGAGTTCTGTTTATCAGACCATTCTTAATGAGATATGGCTCATAGACATCTTCTATAGTACCTGCATCCTCACCTATGGCTGCAGCAAGGACATCCAGTCCGACTGGTCCCCCTCCGTAATTCTTTATTATGGTCATCAGAATATTTCTATCAGTATCGTCAAGACCAAAGCTGTCAACATCCAGTCTGTCTAATGCTTCACTTGCAACATTATAATCTATTATTCCAGCATGTTCAACCTCTGCAAAGTCTCTTACCCTTTTAAGTAATCTGTTTGCCAGTCTTGGAGTTCCACGTGAACGTTTTGCTATCTCCAAAGCGCCTTCTTCATCGATGTTAATTCCGAGAACACCGGCTGATCTGACAATAATAGTCATAAGATCCGTAACATTGTAAAATTCCAGCCTGTTTACCACTCCAAATCTGTCTCTTAAAGGAGCTGATAGCATCCCGGCTCTTGTGGTTGCACCAATAAGTGTGAATCTGGGCAGATCCAGTCTGAGAGATTTGGACTGTTCTCCTTTACCAATAATTATATCTATGGCAAAATCCTCCATCGCAGGATAGAGAACCTCTTCGACCTGTTTATTAAGCCTGTGTATCTCATCAATAAAAAGCACATCACCCTCGGACAGCTGACTGAGTATTGCCGCCAGTTCACCAGGTTTTTCTATAGCAGGACCTGATGTTACCTTGATACTGACACCCATTTCCTCAGAAACGATAGTCGCCAGTGTTGTCTTTCCCAGTCCAGGTGGACCATAGAGAAGCACATGATCCAATGTTTCATGTCTTTTTTTCGCTGCTCTTATAAAAACCTCAAGGTTCTTTTTGACCTTATCCTGACCGATATATTCTCTCAGACTTCTTGGACGAAGGGTTTTTTCTATATTTTTATCTTCCTGAGTAATATCTGTTGTAATAATCCTGTTCTTCATATACCCTTTATAATCTCCTGAGTGCAGCTTTAATTATTTCCTCGGTCTTCATACTTTCTGCACCTTCTATGCTTCTTACGATCTTAAGAGCTTCGGAATTAGAATAGCCAAGTGCATTGAGCGCCTCGACAGCTTCATTAACCGCTCCATCTATAACCATGGCTTTTCCGTTTTCACTGGAACCAAGATCAAATATGCTTCCTTCCAGACTGACCTTATCTCTGAGTTCAAGCACTACCTTCTGAGCAGTTTTGCTGCCGACACCATTTGCCTTGGAAATAGCCTTGGAGTCACCTGCTATCAGAGCAGAAACCAGACCATCAGGTCCAAGCTCATTTAAAATGGAAAGTGCGCCTTTGGGTCCAACTCCACTTACAGAAAGCAGCTGTTTAAACAGTGTTTTCTCCTGCGTGGACAAAAATCCAAACAGTCTCATAGAGTCCTCTTTAACATCCATATAGGTTATTATCTTTACTTCTTCATGAATATCAGGCAGTCTGCTTATCAGGTAGTTTCCTACCAGAATTTCGTAACCGACACCATCAGCTTCAACCACTATATAATCCGGACTTACCTCTTCAAGTATGCCCTTAACATATGCAATCATTATATCCCTCTTACAAATCAAAAGGGTGCTACAAAACTATTGCAGCACCCCTTATTAGTTCTTAACTTGTTTTTTACAGGAACTCGAAGTCGTCTGCTCCTTCTTCCTCTCCATCGCCTATCATAACCTTGTTTGGTTTTCTGTTGTCTTCTATCTCACCGACAAAGACATCATCACCATCTCCAAACACATCATTATCTGACTGCTGGAAGAACTTAGATGCAGCTGAATCTCCTCCTGCCATCTTAAGCTTGCTTTCTTCTTTAGGCTGATCAGCCTTCTTAATTTCTTCGAATGCACCTGTAGCTGATGCAGTAGCAGCACTACCTGTCTTATCTTCCCCTGCCTTTGCAGCATTGATAATATCAGCAGCAGTCTTTCGAGCCTCTTCAAGAATCTTTTCTTTTTCAGCTTCAGCAGCACTTGTATCAACACCGCCTGCTTTGTTTTCAAGCTCGAACAACTTAACACGGTTTTCTTCTATAACCTTATTCAGCTTGTCTTTTTCTTCACGAAGTTTCTTGTTCTCTGTGAATAGTTCATCATATGCTCTGTAAACAGTATCAACATACTGATCTACATCACCCTTCTTATAACCAAAGAGACCTGTTCCAAAGCTCTGTGATCTAATATCCATCGGTTGCATCATAGTATACATCACCCTCCAAACATTTTTAGTGCATCAAAACAACGTTATGATGCAGAGCATATCCAAATTATAACACATTTTCGAGCAGTTTCAATATAAAAAATCAATATTTTCTCTTAAAATGCATTATCTCACTTATTATTTTTGCCATATATTCCTTTATAAATGTATTTTGTCCTAAAAAGCTGTCATTTATCATAATATACAGATTTTTGCTTCTATAGCTCTCTTTATATACAGGAACGCCGTCTACACCGGAACCGGGACTCTGTATAAAATATCCTTTAACAAGATCAAAACCGTCCCTGGCAGAGCTTCCGTAGAAATAATTTAATTCACCAATGAATATAGGAACTCTGAGCGTTATATCTCTTTTATCCACATCCAGATACATCTTATCCATAGATGTTGAAACAGGTCTTACCAGAGGCTTCCGGGTTTCTCCTGAAATAACGAGTTCCAATCTGTCTCCGGAAGGAACCTCTTTTACGCTGAAATCCTTAACATCAAAGTCTCCCCTGCAGAGCATATCAAGTGCAAGCATTGATGAAAGATATATCATACCTTCCATATCATCACGGTTATGCCTGAGTACCAGTTTCCTGCTCTTTTCATCCTTTGCCGCAAGATACCCAAGGTAAACATCTATCAGCTGACCGCCGTTATACATATCTACTCTGTTCAATCCTATATATTTTTCTATAGTTTTCTGTTTCAGATTCGGAAGTCCAAGTGCAAACTTATAAGGACGTATATCCTTTAACAGATCAAAGTTTTCAGTATCTTTAAAATGATCGACCATCCTGATTGAAAAGTTTCGTTCTATCATCTGAGTTCTTTTTTCTATATATGGAATATCAAATGTATCGCCATTGAATTCAATCAGAATATCCATATCCTCAAGAATACTGTGAAATGTCCTGATCATTTCAGGTTCAGAGCTCCCATCATCATTAAAGAGCTGGATGATCTGCCACTCACCGTCCTTAAATACATTTATCCCAATAAGGTAAGTAAAGGATTTGAGCGGCGAAAGACCTGTAGTTTCTATATCAAACATACATATCTTTTTATCTCCGAAAAATGAACTTGCCAGATCATAATCCTTTACTTTTGAATATGGAATTGTCTCAACTATTCTTTCCATGTTTATTAATTACCTGCCCAGTCATGAATCTCTCGTGTTTTTGTAGATAATATACAACATACATACTGCTTATGCCAGCGGAATCATAAGCATCACTTCAAAGCCTTCTTTGTCACTGATACAGATGAGCTGTCCCTTCATCTTCTTCATCAGTTCGCTGGATATGTAGAGGCCCAGACCGCTGCCCTCTTTACCGGCAGTATTCTTCTTGCCTCTGTAGAATTTATTTGTAAGAAAGCCTATCTCATTAGGATCCACTCCCTCACCATAATCCTTTATCTTCATTTCAAGATAATCACCATTAAACCTATAATTTATATCAATCCTGGTATCGGCATATTTATACGAATTATTGATCACATTTCCGATAACCTGAGATATACGATTCTTATCTACTCTTATTATACAGGACGGTATCTCACCTTCAGTTACTTTACCATGAATATCATGTTCTGCAACCAATGTACTTAAGATATCCGATGTTTCTTCAGTCGGATTTACGTTCATTTCTCCCATATCATCAAGCGCCGAAGACAGAAGGTCGCTTACAAGAGTATTGATTTCCTCAGTTTTCTGTTCTATATTCTCTATCTTTGCTTTTACATATTCATCCTGAACCTTTACTGACAGGACACCGCATATAGCCCTTATTCCCGTAACCGGAGTTTTCAGATCATGACTGAGAGATGCAACCAGCTCCTTCTCCTTCATCTTAAGTTCATTCTCTCTCTGTCTCGACGCCTTTAGCTCTTCTCTCATTATGTCAAAGCTTTCCGTGAAAGCTCCGAAGATATTGTTCTGATCCATAATAAGAGGTTCATCCAGATTGCCCTGAGCAATAAGACCGGCAAACTCCTTCATACGATTAAAAGGCTTCACGATATTTCTGTTTATATAATAGATAAATGTTATATAAGAGATTAACATTACAAGAACAGTAAGTATTGTCACCAGAGTCAGTCTTCGAATAATCCTGCTGATGGCTACCTTGGAAGGATTGGGAAATATCACCGTCCCCAGGAATACTTCGCCGTCATTTACTGTCATGGTAACCATTCCCTCTCTTACAGCATCAAGAGGGACATTTATTTTATCAAATGTTTTGTCCGATGATGAGTACAGACGTTCATTCCCGCTGCCGAGCACCAGATAATCAGTATCAAAATCATACTCACTTAATACATCCGGTTTATCAATGTTTTCTTTTACAGTCTGAACTATATCATTCAGCTGAATAGTATCTATCTGAACATAACGAGTCGATCCCGCCACTATGATCAGTAGCGAGATCGACAGTATTAAAAGTATAGTAAAATATATAAAGAATCTTCTGAATCCCTTCATCACTCAACTATATACCCCACGCCCCAAATAGTCTTCAGTATCTTCGGATCATCCGGATCATCCTCCAGCTTCATCCTGATACGTCTTGCATGAACAGGCAGTGTACCTTCTCCGATAAATTCATCCTCCCAGGCACCTTTAAGAAGCTCATCCTTAGTAACGACTCTTCCTCTGTTCTTCAGAATATAAAGAAGCATGTTATATTCTCTGATCTTCAGGTCTATCTCTTCTCCATTCTTAATCAGCTTGTGAGTTGAGGTATCAAGGAAAATGTTATCGATTATGACTATTCTTCCATTCTGGTTAGCTGAATTAGAGGATTCACCCAGGTTATCTGAGGTATCTAAATTATTATCCAAAGGCTTTCTTGCTGTATTTCTTATTTCATTAGCCATACTTACAGCCTTCTCGTAACGTCCCAGAACTGCTTTAACCTTGGCAAGAAGTATGCTCATAGTGAAAGGCTTACTGATATAATCATCTCCGCCAATATTTAGAGCCGTAAGTATATCATCATCACTCTTTCTTGCACTTATAAAGAGTATCGGCATATCGAATTCCTGACGAATCTTCTTGCAAAGTTCAAATCCGGATCTGTCACCCAGATTGATATCCAGCAGCACAAGTGAGGTTTCATTTTCCTCAAGAAATGAAATAGCCTCGTCGTAGCTTGTAACAAATGCTGTTGATATATCAAATATATTGAAATATTCTGCTGTATTCTCTGCGATGGTTATGTCGTCATCGACAATCAGACACTTATATTCCATGGGTACCTCTTTTACACTCATCTTCCAATTGAAACTGTAGAACCCGTTTCTCCAACAAATACTATCATACCATATTCAGGTAGTGGAACGCTATCCCCATATCCTACCATTTTACTTGAATATTTTATATTCATATACTTGTCATATACATAAACCGAAGCATTATCGGGTATATCAAGTTTAAGTGTTTCATTCTTTACACCATCAATCCTGAACCAGCTTGCCTCACCGGACTTAAGATTCACACTCTTTAAATCGTTTGTGAATGACGGAATGTTTTTCTCAGAGATACATTTCCAGCCCAGATCATCCAGACATAAGAACTCTTTTCCATCCACCTCTTCCATACGAAGTTCACTCATATCTCTGGATATAGATCCCGGCATAACGAAGTCTACATCAGCATGTTTTTCGTCCTGCATTACATAACCGTTTACAAAACCGGGAGCCTCCTCACTGGTTCTGAGTTTTATATGATTATTTTGAGCGTAACTAACATCAGAAGCAGAACCGGAAACCAGATAATATGTAACATCGCTGCGTTCATCCCACGCACTCTGCACTTCATCGGCAACATTCTTTTCCGATACTTTATAAATTGCGTATCCACCGTATGCATCCAGCATTATGGTCTGTCCGTCCTTTTCATCAAAACTGTAAGCTTCCAAAGGCTGAGCCACAATTGCATTACCGGAGGCAACATCACCGCTCATCTTCACAAATGTATTGTCGGCTGTATACATAAACTGCTCTTCAAATTCCTGTTCACCGGTAACTGACACGACTCTCATATACTGCTTGTTCGGAAAACTTATACCAAGCGTCATATTTGTATTCGCATATAAACCCTCGTACTTAAGTATATCCTCCGGTACTTCGCTTATCAGTTCCGGCTTTTCTTTTTCAGGATGTTCTACGCTGATTCCCTGTTCCTCGAGCGCCTCATCCATAAGTGCCAGCGCCATTTTCTCATTTATGCCGCTTCCTCCACCGGAAGAAAGCACTGCCACACTTATCTTCTCATCCGGAGCCACCACCAGGCTGCCATGCTGATAATCTGTATCTCCTCCTTTTGAAAGAACAGTCACTCCGGCTTTCTTATAATCTTCCTTTTCCACTTCGTCCCATCCGAGACCGAAGTTTTCTGCTGAGCCGCCTGTTTTATTATTCTCTGCCATTTCTTTCTTTGATTCTTCAGAAAGAAGCACATCATTTCCTGTGAAGAAGGCTGAACCAAAGGTACATACTTCCTCGGCATTTGAGGCAACTCCTCCCGCACCGACTAAGGTACAATACTCAGGTTCCAGCTTTACATTTCCATTTATATAGATCGGCGCCTGTCTGTCCATATCCATATTCCATATGCTTCCTGTATTTTCCATGGAAAGAGGCTTACAGATATTCTCTTCCATATACTCAGTAAATGTTTTTCCACTTACTCGTTCTACTATAATTTCAAGCAAAGTAAATCCGTCATTACAGTAGCAGTTAAATGCTCCCGGATCAGCCTTTAGTTTTTCTCCTTCAAGCTTCTTTAAAAATGTATCGTGGTACTTTTCACTCTTCTCACCAAAGAGAAAGCTATCGCCATACTGTGTTCCCATAAGACCTGAAGTATGGTTCATCAGCATTCGTACAGTAATGTCTTTATATCTCTCATCTGCAAGTTTGAAGTCAGGTATGTACTCTGTCACAGGGTCACCAAGGTTAACCTTTCCCTGTTCTACCAGCTGCATTACTGCAGCCGTAGCATACATTTTACTGACTGATCCGATATTTAATATATAGTCACTTGAAGCATCTTTATTATTTTCCTGAGCATTCACTGAAAGGCTGCCAAAAGACATTGTCATGGCGAGACCCATCATCATTCCCGCATATATTTTTCTTATGTTCTTCTTCATGATTTTTACCTCTGATTATATTCAAAAGTTTTGTATATCCATAATTATTTATTCCGAAATCAGTTCATATACTGAAATCTTCTTTATTCTTCTTGCGCTTATATATGCACAGATAAAACAATAAACAAGAATTGCTATATCCACCATAATTATAGAAACTGCTGATACTATGATCTTGCAAACATATACATTTACAACCTGCATCAGGAGTATCGAGAGAACTGTACCAAGGACAACAGCCAGAACCGCAACCGGTATGATTCTAAATGCCAGCTGGAACTTAAGCTCTCTTGATGTATAACCCAAGCCCTTCATTATTCCAAGTTCTCTGTACTGTTTTCTGATAGTTGAAGCCATCAGAATGGAGAGAATCAGGATTACTACAATCGCTGATACAAGCATCAGTGCTACTGCAATACCTGCAAATGAAACAAGGAGCATATTTGCTATTTCTTCATTTTCTTCTCTTTCAAATGTAAGAGTTTTTATCTTCATGAGAGATGTGCTGCCGGTTATAGTTTCATCTCCCACCTGGATGGAATATTCCATATAGCTGACACCATTCTCAGTCATAGCCTCTGCCATCTTCTTATTTGCAACACTTCTGATTCTTTCTTCCAGATTTCCATCTGTTGTTTCAGCATCCTTATAGTCTGCTATCTCATTTCCATAACGCTCTCTGAGGAGATCAGCAACTTCATTCTTGTCTACACCTTCATTTAAGTAAATATCGAAGGTTGATGGCATATATTCCGGATTCATACGCTTAAATCCATCTGTTGTAAGGTATGCAGCCGTCGGATTAACTGCTGAATTAACAATACCTGTTAAAACATAGTCTTTCTTTACCTTTCCGTACTCCAGTGTAAGTGTATCTCCTACTGTCGCACCAATCCTTTTCTGTGACTGAATTGTAAGACTCACTTCATTTTCATGCTCTGGAAGCCTTCCCTCTGTAAGAATGATGGTTGATGTTTTTGAATAATCATCATAGACCTCAAGACCAAACGCTAAATCATCATCATTTATCTTCACTCCGATACCAGTCGCAGGTGTCAGAACTTGTCTTACTTCAGACATTCCCTCCAGCTCTGTAGCAAAGGCATCCGGTTCGATATCTCCAACCGCTTCAATTCTGATATCACAAAGCTCATGTCCGCAGACAGAACCGAGTATTCTGTCAGGACTTGCGAAGAAGGTTCCCAGTATAAAACCTAACAAGGTCAGTACTGTACAAGCCATAATACATACTGTAAGTCCTACATGGTTCTTCGCATTCTGTAAAAGCTCTTTTACAGCAAGTCGGATATGTACACTTTTCTTTGTCTTATCAAGTGGAAGGATTGTCTTCTTAAAACTATGGGTTTCAATACCTTTTCTAAATGCCATAACCGGAGGATACTTTCTTACGGCAATTGCTCTGCTAAGTGCTATAAGACCCACAAAAATCAGTATGGCTAATATACAAATAATGATTGGAACTGCCGGAACTGTAACCGGACCGCCATAGTATACACTTGAAGCCGCATTTTTCAGAAGTCCCTCTGCCATAAGATTTGCAGGTACAAGTCCGATTACTGCACTAACAAGAGCAATAAGCACATACTCTGCTATGTAGGAAGCAGCTATCTCTTTCGATGTATATCCCATAGCTTCCAGAACTCCGATTGATACGATCTGTTCCTGGATATCACTGACTATACGGAACCTGATTATTATCATAATAGCTATTACAATTACTGCTGACATAATCATTATGATAATACTGAGAAGAGCCATATTTATATCATTATTTGAAACTGTTTCTTCATAAGTCGAAGCATACATAGCTCCTGAAAGATCATTTATGGAAGCTTCTTTTGCAAATGCTTTAAAATCTTTAAGTAATGAACTGTTATCAACTCCGTCATTCGTGTTGATACCGATCATTTCATAGCGTTCACTCATGGAGTTTTCCAGATATTCAAAGTCATCCTCACTAATCACAGCTTTAGTTCCGTAACCCCAGATACCGGTTTCGTAAAAACCTATAACTGTGAAAGTTAATTCCTTATTATCCCAGAGAATTGTAAAGTCGTCTCCAACTGACAATTCATATTTATCTTTATTTACAGAAGCAAGTACAATTGGATGTTCTGCCGAATTAAAATCTGCATCCGTCTTAAAGCTCTCCATTCGGCGTTCACCACTCTCCGTTACAAAGGTGATATCAGCGAGTAGATCACCTTCATCCTTACTTCTTACTTTGATACTATCTGAAACAAAGCTGGTATGGTCGAAGCTTTCAACCTGCTCGTTATCTTTAAGAAACTCCAGATAAATATCTGAATAGTTATCCTGCTTGATATATATAAAGTTTTTGAAGCATCCACTCTCTTCCACCATTTTCGGCGTAATCTGTTTGATACCGAGAACTGATGAAACGGAAGCAGACAAAAGTACGATTCCAAGAGTGATCAGAATCATGAAAAGAACTGATTCTTTTTTATGCTTTTTTATATTTGCAAATGATAGTCTTAATATTTTCATTTTTTCTCCTTTTGGGTTTTCTATGTTGCAAATCTTGCCCTTTACCAACCCATACTGTCCAAAAATTCCTGGAGACCTGCACGGCGTGCTTTCGTATCATCTGTTCCGTAAGCCGGCATTCTGTGTTCTCCTACGATTCCGCCGTCTCTCAGATATATTACTCTGGAGCCTCGAAGTGCTGTCTTTATATCATGGGTTACCATCACTATGCTCTGTCCGTTCTTATGAAGTTCTGTAAATACATCCAGTACATCCTGTCCTGAAGATGAATTCAGTGCTCCTGTAGGTTCATCAGCGAAAAGGATTTTCGGATTATTGATAACCGCTCTTACGATACCCACTCTCTGACATTCACCACCGGATAACTGGTTCGGATATTTCTTCCACATATCTTCTGATATTCCAACCTGTTTTAAAAGAGTCCTTACTCTCTCCACTAGTTCGGGCGAATTCTTCTGAACTACTAGAGCGCCGGTCATTATGTTATCGAACACATTCATATTTTCTAATAGGTAAATACTCTGAAAAACAAAACCACAATGCTTTCTACGGAATATTGCAAGCTGATCATTGTTATATCCGGATATTTCTTCATTTCCGAAGTAAACCTTTCCCATGGTCGGCTTATCCATTCCTGACAGTGCATAAAGCAGTGTACTCTTGCCGGATCCAGAGGAACCCATGATGACTGTAAAATCACCTTCAAGAATCTCCAGATCCATATTCTTTATTACATGCTGCTGAAGTCCTGCGTTTGAAAAAGACTTGCAGAGTTTCTCAGTTCTTAAAATAGTATTCATATATTTATCTCCTCTTTCAGAATTCCCGGTACACCATTTCATAAAATATATACCAGACCCGATCTTATGAGTTTAATATATCACTTGCATAAAATAACATCTTTACACAAATCTTAATAATTCTTACAGATTTCTTACATAACAAAAAATAATTATTTCAAAGCAAAAGAGTGTCGCAAGCGACACTCTTTACATGAAGCACATATTACCAAAGGCAGTTATTTTACCGGCTTATACCCTTTCAACCGGAACCAGCTCAATATAGCCTCTCTCACATCTCGGCTCAAGCTGTATACGAGGATTCTTATCATCCCACTTAAAGCCTATAAATTCAGGATTATATTTTTTCTCAGCATCCCAGATCTCACCTATGGCTTTTTCATATTTTTCTTCTTCAAAAGGCTCTCCTCTGAAAAGAAGATATGTGGATGCAGGGAGTTCAATAACCTCAAATCCTTCAGGAACCACACCGTCATAGTCTGTTTCAACCTCAACACCCTGAACATATTCATTTTCCTTAGGGTTTCTGAGATGCTCCGGAAGCCAGAGGCAGACAGGCTCTCCGCTTATAGACTTAATACTTGTAAGAAGTCCCCATACATCACAACCAACCTCTTCACAGTAGCTCCAGTACTCTGTTGCTTTGATACCTCTTTTAATAATAACTTTTCTTGCAGGCTTTTCTACTACCTGAATAAATACATTTCTGATTTCACTCATATCGCTCACATTCCTTTCTTTACTAATGATTAAACTCGGAGTAAAGAGCCAGACAGGTATAGGACTTGAGGAATACTCTTTCGGGTTACAACCGAATTCACGTCTGAATGCCCGCTGATAACCGTCCACACTTCCGAAGCCCATGTCCATGGCAACATCAAGTATTTTTTCATTTTCATCTCTCAGTCTCAGTGCTGACTTTGACAGCTTAAGGCGCCTGATATAAACCGCCGGTGTCATACCGAGATGTTTGATGAAAAGTCTTCTTGCGTACCATGTGGAAAATGCAGCCGCATTTGCCAGATCTTCCAGCGATATCTCTTCACAGATATGTTCACTTATATAATCCTGCATTATTCTGACTGCATTTTTCTGTTCATCCATTGACTCGCCTCCCTCAGTGCATTTATCTGTTCTGCACTTGTGAGCTTATAATACTTTAAAGTCTTTTTTTATTCTCGACATTTTTTGCCTTATTATATATTACTTATAATTTTGTCCATACCACCGGCCGATGAAAGCTTCTCCCCAAGTCTTTTCGCTCTTTCTCTAAAGCCTTGTGAAGCTGTGAGCTTGTCAGCCATACTTCGTACACGTTCAGGAGTAAAATTTTTATATGACAGTCCTGCACCTGCCTTATTATCCACAACAGACATGGCATTATATCTTCGTTCGAAGACCTTCCCCGGAACTATGAGCTGCGGAACGCCGTGAAGCAGTCCGTCTACAACGCTGTTCTGTCCGCCGTGATTAATAAAAAGAACTGCCTCATCCAGAAGGACATTAAAATCCCATCTGGGTGCGACATGAATATTTCCATCCTCTTCCTTATCAAGATACGAAGAAGCTATATATACATCATATTTACTGTCTTTAAATGCTGTCTTGATAACCTCCGACATTTTTGCGGCAGGAATGGTACCATTTCCCATGTATACAAGAATTTTATTCTTATCTGTCGTCAGATTCTTTTCATTTATCTCATCTGTTTTCTTCAGAGTGCCGCAGAAGACTATATCTTCCTTCTCAAAAGGCTCCAGCTCTTTTATGCTGGGGCAGAACTTCTTATCAGCCCAGTCAAAGAGCTGCAGAGCTGAATCAAGCTGATCAAGCCCCTGCTCTTTAAGCAGTCTGTTCAGTCCGACCGTGAGCTTCTCATTATGTGCATATTCATGCTGAGTCGGATAGCTCACAATTGTAAACAAACGGATTCCTTCCAGTCTGGCAGCAATAATAGCGGATATATTGAATTCCGAATAAACTATATCCGGCTTATATTCCTTAATAGCCCGTCTTACGCTTTCAACGCTTTTCTTCAGATATTTATAATCAAGATTCCCTGTTATATGCAGAACCTCATCAAAGCTTTTTACAGTTTTCTTTGACGTAAGCCCCAGCTTCTGGGCTATGGGAAATGTCCTCAATGCTATAGGTTTCGGAAGCCCCAATGGCATGGGAATATCGAGATAGTAATTCTTTACTCCCTCGATATTTCTAAAATTCACATCCTCTGCCATACAAGTTGACACTTCATAGCCTGCAGCTTTGAACGCATTTACCAGAAGCACGCATCTGGAAGCGGGGCCGGAAGTTTCTGCAATAGCCGACATGGGTACGACTAATATTTTCATATGATAAGTACTCCTATTTAGATTCAAGCGCTTTATTCATCTTTTCAGCAAGGTTCTTGTTATACTTCAGGAAGCCTATCCAGATGATCATACCCACCACTATAACTCCTGCTATGGTAGAAACACATGCGATAGTACCTGCTTCCTTAGGAATCCAGCCAACCTTTGTTGCCACTATAAAATAGATGGTAAAGCCGATTCCAAGATGAATAATAGACGCAAGGGGCATCGGAAAGTTTTCCAAATTGTAGAGAAATGTGGGAACGCCGAAGCCAAGACCTGTAATTATGCAGGCAACAACCATCTTTGTAAATTTATAATCAGTAAGAGTAAAATTACCCTTTCCAACCTGGTCAAACACAAGTCCAACAATTACAAATATGAACGTACTTGCCAGTATACTTATTATTGTTGATTTAATTATATCCTTTAATATCTTCATATCATCATTCTCCAAATTGTGAGACACTAACATAAATCTGACTGTCACATTCTATATTCCAAGGTACTTCTTTAGTTCAGGAACATATTTGCGGGATATATACTCCTTCTCGCCGTCCTTCAGATGAAGCACCATCACACCATTAAAATATGGTTCAACACTCTTCAGATATTTCAGATTAATACTAGCCGATTTGGATATCTGCATAAAATCCTTTCCGAGGATTTCAAGAAGCTCATACATTCTCCTGTTAACCCTGTAGGTTTCTCCGTCAGAAACTACATAAACCTTTTCGTTGTCAACACGTATGACACTTATAGTTTCTGCTTCAAGAACTATCATTTTATCTTCGAGAGTTCCGATGATCCTTCCTGCCGAAGTATTATCTGACATCTGCGATATATTATTTGCAAGCTCCGATATCTCCGGAGTCATCTCCTTCGTATGAATTACCACAAAAGGTTCCTTCACATCCCGGGATATATTAATATCAACTTTCAAAGGGTTTCCTCCACCTTAATACGAAAATGTAAACAGCCGCCAGTAAAACTACTGCTGTATATGCTGCAATATGACTTCTTATAAAGCAAAGATTTACATATCTGTCCAGTGGAGTCATCACTACAGCAAGTGCAACTGATGTAAACATTCCTATAACTGAAAATAACATTTTTTTCTTATTCTTAAAGAATGCAATTATCATTATATAGAAAATAGTCGCAAACATCCATAACAAAAATGTCGTAGCTGAATGTAGTATACGCTCCTCTGTTCTGTCCTTCAGGACAAACATAAATAGGATTGTAAATACTGCCGCTGCTATAATCGGAGCTATTCCTAATATTTTATACATTACATTTATAAATTTCCTGGTTTTCTCGTTCATCTCACATTTCTCCAAAAGTAAAATATTTTATTTATAACCATCCATTAAACAGCTTCACATATTATCTATACGTTTGTTTACAAATATCCACAGCTCAATTCCCAGCATGAATAACGTAGATACCAGGAAACCAATCATCAGAATCCTCTGAGTTACTGCAAAGAAAATAATGTAGGCTACAATAGCCAGCATATAAAATGCCACGAACAGATGCCACCACTTACTCTTTAAAAATCTTGCTATCATTTTCATATCCTCCTATTTTATAATTCTAACAAATGTTTTTCTTTTTGTGCTTGTTCATTTGATGAGGCAAATATATCAGAATTCAGAGAATAAGTATCGAAAGAAACGGTAAGTGGTAGAAGAAAGCAGGTAAGATGCATAAAAAGCAAACAAAAAAACGCCTTACGGCGTTTTTATGGAGCAGAGGGGAATCGAACCCCTGTCCGAAAGCTCTTTCACTACAACCTCTCCCATCACAGTAAGTGTTTTGACATTCCCTACGTTATACGCCCACTCACAGGCTTATAATTTCGGTAGCTTGTAATTCTTCCCATGTCTACAAGCTTTGACAAGGAAGTGCTCCGCCTGTTCGATGCCAGTATCCTATGCAGCGGATGACACAGGGCTGACAGCTGCACTTAGGCAGCGAGTGCTAATTTATTATCAGCGTTTATATTTAGTAGATGTTTTTACGAGGTCACCTTCCTCGGATGGCTGCCATAGCTTCTAAACCCCCGTCGAAACCTTTACTACCCCAGAGCTCGATTTTTAATCGAGGTCATAGCAACTTCTTCGAAGTTGCGTAGTAAGCCGCAGTGCGCTGCTTGCACTGTCGTGCAAGTATCGGCAGGCGGCGTATTCTGTTAATTCAGTTGCAACAGGTGGCGTATTCTGTTAATTAATCCCTATCCTATTCCTCAACATCATCTTCATCCAGCACGATCTCGCCATCATCCAGCTCAAGATCTTCGCCTTCATCTAATTCGATTTCTTCTGCATCTTCATCATCTTCTTCGTCTTCTTCAGCATCGGTTTCTGAAGCGCTTACAAACATATCAGAATACTCTCCTGCCCATTTCTTATTAAACCAGTCCTCAAATTCAAGTGAAGAAATGGTTGCATTTCTGGCTGCTGCTTCCTTTTGCTGCTTATAGATATATTTACCTAAAGGAATACCTATCAAAGCACCAATTCCTAACGCAACAACAAATATTATAAGCGCCTTCTTTATTTTATTGAGCTTCATTGTTTTAGCTCTGTTTTTCTTCTCTTCTTTGTACTTATCAACCTTTGCCTGACTCATTACCGGTTACCTCTTTACTTATTTTTATTATTCATAGGAACTATGAATAACAGCTTTTCAACTGCTATATAATAAACCATATCATATGATAAAATCAACTACTTTTTTATCTTAGACTTACCTTGAAATCTCTCTCAGCCTCCCGCTTCTGATCATTTTTTGCAAGTGACTCTCTCTTATCATATAGCTTTTTACCTCTTGCAAGTCCTATTTCAACTTTTACAAGGCTTTTGCTGAAGTAAACTCTAAGTGGAACCACTGTATAACCTTTTTCCTTTGTTTTTCCGGCAAGCTTATTTATTTCACTTCTATGAAGCAGAAGTTTTCTTTTTCTTAAAGGGTCCTTATTAAATATATTTCCCTTCTCATAGGGATTGATATGCATATGAATTATGTAAACCTCTCCCTTATCAATACTGATATATGATTCTTTTATACTGCAGTTTCCCTGTCTCAGAGATTTTACTTCGGTACCTACAAGTTCTATTCCCGCCTCATAGACTTCATCGATAAAATAATCATGATATGCTTTTTTATTATTCGCTATTAATTTAATGTCACTATTTTTAGCCATTATTCAAACCTCTAACCTTTATACAAATTCAAAGTCAATTACTCTGTCTATCTTATCAGCATTTGTGACCTTAACTCTGCATTTATCTCCGAGTTTTATCACTTTACCGGTAGATTTGCCAACCATTTCTAACTTATCTTCATAATAAGTATAATAATCATCTGTCAGTTCTGACACTCTCACTGCGCCTTCAACTGTAGAAGGAAGTTCCACAAATATACACTGTGCCGTAAATCCGGACACTATACCATCAAACTCTTCGCCGATATGGTTCATCATGTATTCGATCTGTTTAAGCTTTACTACTTCTCGCTCTGCATCAACCGCTCTTCTTTCTTTATCAGAATTATCAGCGGCCACAGCCGGCAGTATCTTTGCATAGTGTCTCGTCCTTGATTCATCCAGTCTTCCGTTTATACTGTCTTTGATTATTCTATGTATCTGCAGATCAGGATATCTTCTTATTGGAGAGGTAAAATGACAATAATACTTGCATGCCAGACCAAAATGTCCTATACACTCTGTAGCATATCTTGCCTGCTGCATAGAACGCAGTGTCATTTTTGTGATAAGAGCCTCATAAGGCATCCCCTCAATTTCCTTCAGAAGTTTCTGGTATTCCTTTGGATGTATCTTATCCTTGGAGACTTTAAAATATATTCCAAAGGCTCTGATAGCCTCTCTCAGCATATCTACCTTTTCCTGAACAGGGGTTTCATGGACTCTGTATTCAAAAGGGATATCTGCCCAGAAGAACTGTTCGGCAACTGTTTCATTTGCCATCAGCATAAAATCTTCAATTATCTTGGTAGCATCATTTCTTTCATAAGGATGAATATCTACAGGAACCCCATTTTCATCAACAATTATTTTAGTTTCTGCTACATCAAAATCTATAGAGCCTCTTTTTTCTCTGCTTGATCTGATAATTCTGGACAGCTCCAGCATTCGTTTAAAGAATGGTATATATCTTTTATACCTCTCTACAGGGGCATCCTCTCTTTCTTCAAGGATTGCCGCTACATCGGTATAATTCATCCTCTCATTAACATTTATCAGACCTTCTACTATTTCATGACTTAAGACCTTACCGTTTTCATCAATATCCATAAGGCATGACAGAGTTAACCTGTCAACATCATGATTTAGAGAACAAATACCATTTGAAAGCTTATGTGGAAGCATTGGGATAACACTGTCAATCAGATAATTACTTGTTCCTCTCTTCAAGGCTTCCTTATCAAGGGGTGAACCTTCTGTAACATAATGAGAAACATCTGCTATATGCACTCCCAGGTGATACACTCCGTCACTATATTCAAGAGTGATGGCATCATCCAGATCCTTTGCATCCTCTCCGTCGATAGTGACAGTATCAAGGGCTCTCAGATCACGTCTTCCAGTTTTCTCCTCTTCTGATACCTCATCAGGAATACTATCCAGCTGAGTTTCAACTTCATCAGGAAATTCAACAGGAATATTATAGGAACGGATCACCTGAAGAATATCTGATCCCGGATCATCTATATGTCCGATCACTTCGGTAACTATGCCCTCAGGTGATTTTTTGCTGTCTCCGAAGGATTCAAGCTTCAGTGTTACAATACTTCCGGTAACAGCTCCTCTGGAAGCTCCCTTGGGAATAAATATATCATCAGCTATTTTCTTGTTATTCGGGATAACAAAGCCATAGCCTTCACACTGCTGATATATTCCAATCAACTCTGAGGTATTCCTTGAGAGTATCCGTACAACCTTTGCTTCTTTACGAGGACCTCTTGCTGCTTTAAGAACGCTGATAAGAACGGTATCACCGTGAAATGCGTTCATACTGTCCTTTTCCGACACAAAAAAATCCTCATCATAGCCTTCAACTCTAACAAAAGCAAAACCTCTCCTTGTGCTGAGAAAGGTTCCTGTCAATACATTTTTAGGTGGCAGCATATAACGATTATTCTTGGTCTTTATAAGCTTCACTTCATCACACAGACTATTCATATAAAGAAGAAAATCTTCTTTGTCTTCTGTCGATGTAATATCGTAAAGATAACAAAGCTCCTTGAATTTAAGTGGTCTGTAATCACTTTTAGACATTATGTCAACCATATTGTCAAATATCTCATTATACTTTTCAAAACTGTTTTCGTTATTATTCTCGCTCATACCTTCTCCGTTATCAGATAATTAAGAAAAAGGATGCTCACATTACTGCAAGCATCCTTGATTAATCAATGATGAAGTAATATCATAACCACTACAGCTTAGCCGTTAAGCCATTTTGAACTAAGAAGTGCTGCTATGATAATAAACAGAGCACCAAGAATAGCTGTTGTTCTCTGCATAACAGCCTCTTTTGAATGCTTCTTGTTTTTACTCCAATATGAATCTACAGCTCCTGTAAATGAACCTGTAAATCCATTATCTTTACCCTCCTGCTTAAGCACTAAACAGGCAAGAACAATTGCAATTATTAAAAATATTATAGTCAATGCGATTTTCATAGTCAATCCTCCTAAAAATCATGCTCTGCCATAATATCACAACATAATAATAAATGCAACCACAATTTTTAATAAATTCACTAATTATTTAAATGTAATTTATTTATTTTTAAGAAGGTCTCTGATTTCTGTAAGAAGAACCTCTTCCTTAGTTGGCTCCGGATCTGCCTCTGCAGCTTCTTCCTCTTTTTTACGAAGATTCATAAGCTTATTCATACCCTTAAGCATTAAGAAAAGAACAAGCGCAATGATAAGGAAATTAATAATAGCTGTTATGAAATCGCCATAATTAAGTGTCAGTGTCTTTGCAGTTTCGGCATCAAGACCTGTATAGTCTACCCAAGGAAGCTTGATTGATCCGCCAACCTCTGCTCCACCGATACTGTTGATAAGAGGATTGATAAAGCTTTCTGTAAGTGCTGTTATTATAGCACTGAAAGCACCACCAATGATAACACCAATGGCCATATCCATTACATTTCCCTTAAGTGCAAATTCTTTGAATTCTTCTAAAAACTTTTTCATAAATCTTCTACCTTCCTTATTTTTATTTTATCAGTAATTACAGCTTCCGCAGTTACCATGTGCTTCAAAATGCATCAGATCATGATTAAGTCTGTAAAAGCCATATTTTCTGAATGTATTCTCCACTACCCCGTTTCTGGGGAAAGAATATGGATTAGTTTTAGGTTTATAAAACGAACCCACCTCAGCCTTTTTAGTAATCTTTCCGTTTACTCTTTTAAACATAGGGTTCTCGTTAACATTCATGTCAATTGCAACACCCTGACAATGATAATATCCAAGCTCGTCCTCTCCCCATCTGAAGGAGCCTGCCTCATATATAGGAGGCTTTGTTTTATTTTTATATATCTCCTTAAATATCTGTTTTATTGTAGGAGCATATTTTTTATTCACCTGAATATACAGAGTCTTGGTATACTTTGCACCCTTATGTGCTTCGTGGTTTTTATAATCCCAGGTTTTCACTGCGATAACAGTCATCTTCTTAGCCCATTTATTTCCCTGGCTTACGCTTTTGGGCCATACAAGCTTATACTTTGTATTTTCGGCATTGGGACAGTAATAATAATCCTGAACGCCATGGCCTACATAGCCTCTGACACTCTCAACCTTTTTACCATCAACCAGCTTGTAACTCTTAAGCTTAATAAGATAACCCTTACCATGTTTTGATTTATTAAATTTTACTGATTTGGCAGATGCAGAAACTGATTTGTAGAATTTATATGGTTTTTTCTCGGCACCGTCTTCGTAGTAGCTTATACCGTCTGATTCATATTTTGAAAAATAATGCAGACCGTACATCATTTCTTCGTCAACTTCTTTATAATAAATATTATAGCCGTCAACATTTGAAACTGTCTTCCACTTAACGGTCAGTGTTTTCTTTCCTGTTGCTCTGACATTCTTTATCTTTCCGGGATCAGGTACAACTCCGACCTTTACAACATTATTAAACTCACCACATACAGTTCCATCGCTATTAGTATATCGAACCTTATAATAATATACTGAACCTATTGCAGCTGTTTTATCACTGATCTTTGCACTGTAATCATTTTCCAGAGTACCGGATGCGACCATTTCATACCCATCTGAAACCTCTGATGAACGATATAGTTCATACTTTTCAGGATTACTATCATAGTAATCTTCTTCATCGTAGTAGTCGTAATAGTCATCATCATCTACATAATCATTTTCAGAATACTCATCACCATAGTAGTAATCGTAATTAATTCCCTGACCTATGACAAACTTTACTACGCCATTTTTACTGACGGTAATATCCTGAAAATCAGGTACTTCTGTGATTCCTCTGCCTTCGGCTTGTACACTGTTTCCGGAATAAAGAATACTGACAAGAATAAGAACCGCCAAAATGACAGATATAAATTTTCTACAATTTTTCTTCATTCTCATCCAAACCCTTTTTCTATTTAGTAATTAACGATCTTACCAAAATCTGCTTTGAGAGATGCTCCACCAACAAGACCACCATCGATATCAGGCTGTGCAAAGAGCTCTGCTGCATTTCCGGCATTAACAGATCCGCCGTACTGTATACGAACAGCTTCTGCTGTCTCAGCATCATAGATCTCAGCTATGCAGTCTCTGATACCCTTGCATACTTCCTGAGCCTGCTCAGTTGTAGCTGTCTTACCAGTTCCGATTGCCCAGATAGGCTCATAAGCGATTACAAGATTCTTTACGTCGTCTGCTGCAACGCCCTGAAGGTCTGACTTAATCTGAAGTCTGATCCAGTCCATTGTTACGCCCATTTCTCTCTGCTCAAGTGATTCACCACAGCAAAGGATTGGTGTAAGACCAGCTTCGATAGCCTTCTTAACCTTCTTATTAAGTGTGCAGTCACACTCCTTGAAGTAATCACGTCTCTCTGAGTGGCCGATGATAACATACTTAACGCCTGCATCAACAAGCATTTCAGCTGATATCTCACCTGTGTAAGCGCCTTTATCCTCAAAGTACATATTTTCAGCACCAACCTCAACATTGGTACCCTTAACTGCCTCAACAACAGGTACGATGTCGATGGCCGGTACACAGTAAACTACGTCTACTGCATCATTTACTACTAAGTCCTTCAGTTCAGCAACAAGTGCTACTGCCTGTGAAGGAGTCATGTTCATTTTCCAGTTTCCTGCGATAATCTTTTTTCTAGCCATTATTTTTTCTCCTTATTCTATCAAGTTCATGCTATCACTGAACCCGTTTGACTTCGTCAAACTCCTGTTCAGTGATGATGAGGCTTCGCCTCATATAGCTTCTCAAGATTAAACATAATTGAAAGCAAGCTTTCATTATGTTTATCTTTCGAATCTGCATGAACTCATTAATCACTTATCGTTTGCTGCTGCTACACCTGGTAATTCCTTACCTTCAAGGAACTCAAGTGAAGCGCCACCACCTGTAGAGATGTGGCTCATCTTGTCACCAAATCCAAGCTGGTTACAAGCTGCTGCTGAATCACCACCACCGATGATTGTTGTTGCATCTGTCTCAGCAAGAGCCTGAGCAACTGCAATAGTACCGGCTGCAAGTGTAGGATTCTCAAATACACCCATAGGTCCGTTCCAAACAACTGTCTTAGCTGTCTTAGCTGCTTCTGCGAAGAGTGCACGAGTCTTCTCACCGATATCAAGACCTTCTTTATCAGCAGGAATAGAATCTGAATCAACTGTTTCAACTTCGATTGGTCCATCAATTGGATCAGGGAAGCTGTCTGCTACTACTGTGTCTACCGGAAGGAGCAGCTTCTTGCCAAGGTTGTCAGCCTTTGCAAGCATTTCCTTACAGTAATCAATCTTAGAATCATCTACAAGAGACTTTCCAACTTCCTTACCCTGTGCCTTAAGGAATGTATAAGCCATACCACCACCGATGATGAGTGTATCACACTTCTCAAGAAGGTTAGAGATAACATTTAACTTATCTGCAACCTTTGCACCACCAAGAATAGCTACGAATGGACGAACAGGATTCTCAACTGCATTTCCGAGGAAATCGATTTCCTTCTGCATCAGATATCCAACTACTGCAGTGTCAACATACTGTGTAACACCAACGTTTGAGCAGTGAGCTCTGTGAGCTGTACCAAATGCATCATTTACGAATACATCAGCAAGTGAAGCAAGATCCTTTGAGAAAGCCTCTCCGTTCTTTGTCTCTTCTGCTCTGAATCTTGTGTTCTCAAGAAGAATTACATCTCCATCGTTCATAGCTTCAACAGCCTCAACTACATTTGGTCCAACAACTTCAGGATTAGCTACGAACTTAACTTCCTGACCAAGAAGTTCTGAAAGACGAGCTGCTACAGGAGCAAGAGTCTTTGTCTGCTTATCTTCCTCTGTCTTAACCTTTCCAAGGTGTGAGCAAAGGATGATCTTACCACCATCAGCGATAAGCTTCTTTATTGTTGGAAGAGCAGCTACAAGTCTGTTCTCATCTGTTATCTTTCCATCCTTAAGAGGAACGTTGAAATCGCATCTTACGAGTACGCGCTGTCCCTTTACATTAATATCGTCAACTGATTTCTTATTGAGTGACATTTTATTACCTCCTAGTATATTTATTAAAAAGATGACAGTTTGAACCTGGTTCGATTGCCATCTTTTTTATTTCGTTTTGCAAAAGAAAAGGGTCCGGTCCATAAAAGACCGGACCCCGTGTTATGTTTTACTATGTTTCGAAGTCAAGCAATTAATTAGTCATTAAGTGTGCTGTCAAGCTCAGCGAAGTACTTGATTGTTCTAACCATCTGGCTTGTGTATGAATTCTCATTATCATACCATGAAACAACCTGAACCTCATACAGATCATCAGCAATCTTGCTAACCATTGTCTGTGTAGCATCGAAGAGTGAACCAAATCTCATACCGATAACGTCTGAAGAAACGATTGGCTCTTCATTGTATCCGAATGACTCTGATGCAGCAGCCTTCATTGCAGCATTGATACCATCAACTGTTACGTCAGCACCCTTAACTACTGCTGTAAGGATTGTTGTAGAACCTGTTGGTACAGGAACTCTCTGAGCTGATCCGATAAGCTTTCCGTTAAGCTCTGGGATAACAAGTCCGATAGCCTTTGCAGCACCTGTTGAGTTAGGTACGATGTTAGCAGCACCAGCTCTAGCACGTCTGAGGTCACCCTTTCTATGTGGTCCGTCAAGGATCATCTGGTCACCTGTGTAAGCATGAATTGTGCTCATGATACCGCTCTGGATTGGAGCATAATCGTTAAGTGCCTTTGCCATAGGTGCAAGACAGTTAGTTGTACATGAAGCAGCAGAGATAATCTGATCTTCTGCTGTAAGTGTGTCATTGTTAACTGAGAAAACGATAGTCTTAAGATCGTTTCCAGCAGGAGCTGAAATAACAACCTTCTTAGCACCAGCATTGATGTGTGCCATTGACTTATCCTTTGAGCAGTAGAAACCTGTACACTCAAGAACAACATCTACACCAATCTCTCCCCATGGAAGCTCGTTTGCGTCAGCCTTAGCATAGATCTGAAGTGTCTTGCCATCAACAGTGATTGTTCCAGCCTCATCATCAGCTGAAACTGTGTGAGTATTCTCACCGATCTTTCCACAGTATCCACCCTGTGCTGTATCATACTTCAGAAGGTGTGCAAGCATAGAAGGCTTTGTAAGATCGTTGATTGCAACTACCTCATAACCCTCAGCGCCAAACATCTGTCTGAATGCAAGACGTCCGATACGTCCAAATCCATTAATCGCTACTTTTACTGCCATTTTTGTAAATCCTCCTAAGAAATTATATTGATGAATGCCTGAATGATTATATAACGTACGAATTACCAACCACTCCGGCTAAACATTCTGTTTTTATATGATAACTTTTTTATGTTTAAATTTCAAGACTGATTTAGGAAAAACAGTCATAAAATTTTACATATTTTATAGATATTTTTAACTATTTGTCCCAAGATAAGTTTATGTAAACTGATATATCAAATGATATCATAAATTAGAATGGTCTGGCGATGCAGCTTACATTTTTCATCCTTGATGTATAATTGCTCTGAATAACTCCATATGCTGTTCCGGCAGCATGAATGATCGTATCATCACCGACGTAAATGGCAACATGATATATATCTCCGTAATTGCCCTTGCTTGACGGACCAAAGAATACGATATCTCCCGGCTTAAGCTTCTTATATGACACAGCTTTGTGATACTTCATCTTTTTATGAGTATACATGTAGTAAGCTTCCATATCTGCAGTAGGAGCCCAGGTAGTATAACCAAAGGTAACTCCGTAAGGACTGTAGCATCTCCACACAAGCGAACTGCAGTCATAGTAATTCTTATCCATTCTTCTGGCCATACTGTAATTCTTGCCAAGAGCTGTATATGCCTTTTTCAGAACCTGAACAGCCTTCTTCTTTGCAACTACGGTAGTTATATAATAATCTCTGTAATCAATCGTTGCTATAAAATGTGTACTTCCGTATTTTTTACCTTTTACCACTCCGCTTTCAGACACTGTAGCAATACTTTGCGATGCCATGGCATAGGAAATGTGGCTCACACTGCTCATGCCGCTTGCTTTAAAGGTTGCCTTCTTACCCTTCTGGACAATTACCGGCTTATTGGTATAGTAATAATAGTTTGAACCGCTTTCCTTTACTTTAATAGATCCCTTCGGATATGGTCTTGTCACTCTGAATGTTGCCTTAATAGGTCTGCCATCCACTGTACAGCTTATGACTATACTGGTGCCTTTTTTAAGACCACTGATCGTGTCTCCACTAACCTGAATCTTCTTTGGCTTTGAAGATACAAGATCAGTTATCTCACTTGAATCACTTATACCGGACAGAAGGTTTCTGATCGATACACTTCCGTATTCGGCTATAGCATCCTTTTTCCTGGTAAATGCAGGATCAGTAACTACTATAGTGTATGTCTGGGTAAACTCATCTGTATCATTCTTTTTCTTTATTGTAATGGTGGTTTCTCCACTTGAAAGCGCAGTCAGAATACCATTTTCCAGAGATACTATACTGCTGTCCCCTATCTCGTATGTAATCTGGGTATTGGTATATTCCGAAAGGGTCACTTCTCTGGTGAGACCTTTTGCTATAGGCTTAAATGATTCTTCAAGATCAAGAGGAATAACGGATATTTTGAAAAATCTTTTAATTGTCACAGTATTATCAGCCTGATCCTGTTCTGTGACCTTATTCTTAAAAACTGCCGTAACATAAACCCAAACATTTATCTTTTCAGTAATCCTTGTATCAGAACTGATCAATCCGTTTTCACTAAAGGATAAACCGGAAGTATCTGAAGAAAACTCAGCTTCCATAACATCAAGCTCATAATTTTCACCCGTAGTGAAAGGAATATGATACTCTTCACCCGGGATAAGAGTTATGATGGTTCCTTCTGCAATATCTATAGTCGGTTCTGAAGCTGCAGTGATCTCATCAGCAAAAACATTTGATGGAACAAAAACAAATATACAGATTATCACAGCCGACAGTATAAACTTCATACTTCTACTTAGTTTATGTAACATGTGTAATATATCTCCTTTTTACTTAACCTTATGTCCAATAGTCTAACTTATTCTCCGATTTCTTGCAATATTATTAAATATGGTCTATCATATCAAAGGTAATTTATGATGCCTTACAGAGATAATAATTTATACATTTTTAAAGGAAATAAAATGAACAGAAAAATATATGCAGATTATCATCTTCACAGCGAATTCTCTGCTGATTGTAAAACAAAACTGGACGAGCTGATAGCTTCTGCAAAAGACAAAGAACTGAACTCGATATGTCTGACCGATCATAATGATCTTGATTTTCCCGATGTACCGGATCATATCAGATTTGATCTTGATACCGATAATTATATTCGGACTCTGACAGATATGCGTAATTCTCTTCTGCCGGATTTTGACCTTAGAATCGGTGTTGAACAGGGCGTCATGCCTTCAACATGTGAAAAGCTTAACAGCTTTAGTAAGGAGCATCCGGGGATTGACTTTATCATCTGTTCCTCTCATGTAGTTAAAGAGGAGGATCCTTATTATCCTCAGACATTTAAATATCCTGATGGTTCACCTAAGGATCCAAAGCAGATATACATATCATACTTCGAAGATATTCTTTATAATGTACAGCATTTCCATGACTATAATGTATATGGACATCTTGACTACGTATTCAGATATGGTCCTGATCACATCACCAGGGATTCCTTTGAAAAGGATCTATATAGCGATATGAAGGATCTGATTTATGAGATTCTGAAAACGATCATATATGACGGAAAAGGAATCGAGATAAATACCGGAAGTCTTTACAGGGGCATGGACTACGCTCATCCACATCCACTCATTCTTAAGATGTATAAGGAGCTCGGCGGTGAGATTCTCACCTTTGGAAGTGATGCCCACGATCTGATACATATAGGTCATGAGCTTGATGATGCCGGTAGTTTTGCTGCACATACAGGCTTCAAATATTGGTGTACATTTAAAGAAATGTCACCTGAATATCACAATTTATAAATATAAAGGAGATCAGAATGTCTGATTTTAATAACACTGAAAATAACCAAACATTAAAGAAGATTTTTTCAATACTGGGACTCGGGTTCTTTGTTTTTCTGATGCTTGATTTCGCAGTTTCAAAAGTTTTAGGAATATATCTGAAAAGTATTGGTGTAACTGAACTGAACAGCTGGGAAACCTATCTGGCAAGCATGATTCCTCTTTGGCTCATCAGTTTTCCTGTATGCTATCTAATAGTAAAAAAGCTCCCTGCGAAACGTCCCGATGAACACGAAATGCAGCCCTTCGATCTGGTAAAAATCTATCTTGCTCTTACAGCCTTTATGATTCTGGGAAGTGTAATTGGAAATATTATATCATTCATCATAGGTCTTCTTGCAGGTGGTAAGCTTAATAATACAACTATCGATATGATAAATAAACAAAAGCTTCTTCCTACTCTGGTTTTTGCCGTTATATTTGGACCCATCATGGAGGAGCTGGCCTTCAGAAAGGTGATTCTTGACAGGGTTGGTAACTATTCAAAAAAATATGCGGTAATTCTTTCAGGTATAATGTTCGGACTATTCCATCTGAATCTGTTTCAATTTTTCTATGCAGCTGCGTTAGGAATGGCATTTGCATATATATACCTGTCAACCGGAAGGATCCGCTATTCCATCATCCTTCACAGCACAGTTAATTTCATGCATGGATTTGTACCCATAATTCTGTTAAAAAAACTGGATATTAAAAATCTTGAGGATTTTACCCTGGGTTCAGATTTTTCCGATCCTGAGTTTATTCAGAGGGCACTTGATTTATATTCCAATCCTGCATTTATTCTTCTGGGAATGTATGGAACACTCATCATGATCTTCATAATACTGGGAATCATCATATTCTTTACACATTACAAGAAAATCAGCCTGGATAACACAGGTGCTCCGATTCAGAAAGAAAATGTAATGCCTGTTGTATATATTAACATCGGAATGATCCTCTTCCTTCTCGGAACTATAGCAATCAGCATTTATAGGATAGTCATTCAGTTGATATAATTGATATAGCAGCTGATATAACAATTGATATGAACTAAAAAACTTCCCTGACATGGATATGTACCCGGAATCCCGGACACACATTTATTACAGGGAAGTTTTTTAATGTAAATTATTTATATACTTCTTTTATTTATCGTCTATTTCTTTGAACTGAACAGTGTTGAGAAGATACCTCTTCCAAGGCTGGCACCTACATTTCCACCAAGAGTCTGTCCGAACTTACCAAACTTCTTGCCGACAGTCTTTCCAACCTCACGTCCAACTGTTCCTGTAACAGCATTTCCAACTGACTTGGCAGCTCTTCTCTTTTCTGCATCTGCCTTATCCTTTTCTCTCTGTTTAGCCTTCTCTTCAGCTTCAGCCTTCTTAGCTGCTTCTCTTTCTGCTTTCTCAGCAGCCCTTGCAGCTTCTCTTTCTTCGCGCTCCTTCTTTCTTGCCTCTTCGCGCTCTTCTCTTTCCTTCTGCCTTTCAGCTTCCTTTTCTTCTCTTATTCTTTCCTTCTCAGCTTCAGCCTCTTCCTTCTGTCTCTGTTTCTCAGCCTCTACTTCTGCTTTCAGCTTTTCAGCTGCCTCAGCCTCTTCAAGACCTCTTCTCTGCAGGAATTCATAAGCAGAATCAGGATCGATGGCTTCAAAATATTTACTGTAAAGTATACTTCCCTTTATAAGGTTGTCTCTCTTAGCAGCATCTATTGCACCAAACGAGCACTGTGGCGGAAGTATATATGTTTTTTCTGCTATACCCGGAATACCATCTTCTCCAAGGAATGATACAACCGCCTCACCAGTTCCTAGAGCAAGGATTGTTTCATATGTATTAAACTCAGGATTCTCTCTGAATGACTCAGCAGCAGCCTTTACAGCCTTCTGATCTGCAGGAGTATATGCATGAAGCGCATGCTCTATTTTATTACCAAGCTGGGCAAGAACACCATCCGGAATATCTCTTGGATTCTGGGTACAGAAATAAATTCCAACTCCCTTTGAACGTATAAGCTTAACTACCTGCTCGATCTTCTCAAGAAGAGCTCTAGGAGCATCCTTAAACAGAAGATGTGCCTCATCAAAGAAAAATACCATCTTTGGCTTATCCATATCTCCCACCTCAGGCAGTCTCTCAAACAGCTCCGAAAGCATATAAAGCAGGAATGTTGAATAAAGCTTTGTATTACTAATAAGACTTTCACTCTCAAGGATATTGATCATTCCCTTACCGGCATCACCAAATGTAAAGAAATCCATAATATTAAGTGCAGGTTCTCCAAAGAACTTGTCACCGCCGGCAACCTCTAATGACACAAGCGCTCTTACTATTGCAGCAATGGACTGAGGACTCATTTTACCATACTGTGCCTCAAATTCACCGTTATGATCTGAAACATAATTAAGCATGGACTTCAGATCCTTCGTATCTATAAGAAGCAGATTACTATCATCAGCTATCTTGAATACAATAGAAAGAATATCAGCCTGAAGATCATTCAGTTCCATAAGACGCGCCAAAAGAAGTGGTCCCATTTCCGAAATAGTTGTTCTGAGTGTAATACCCTTTTCTCCATAAATATCCCAAAGGGTAACCGGATATCCTTTAAACTGAAAACCTGTATCAGCCAGTCCGAATCTTTCGATTCTCTTCTGCATATCTTCACTGTCTGCACCCGGGTTAGATATACCTGCTATATCCCCCTTTACATCTGCAAGAAAAACAGGTACTCCCATATCTGAGAAGCTCTCTGCAAGAACCTTCAGTGTAACCGTTTTTCCTGTACCGGTTGCACCGGCAACAAGTCCGTGACGGTTTGCCATCTTAGGAAGAAGTGTTATCTTCTCTCCTTTGTCATTTATTCCTAACCACACCTTACTATCGTAATACACCCCTGTTACCTCCTGTATATAAAAATGTTAGTTCCGTTGCCAAAATATGCTTTCGACACCACATGAACAGTTTATCATTTATTATAAAACTTAACAATCTATTTCATGTCTTATTTATCTTCCAATTTTCTCCTTTAACCAGATTCCTGTTTCTGACAGATCATCATCTGACCATCCTGATGTCTTTTTACAATCTGAAGATATGATAGAAGATGTTTCCGCTTTATTTGACAGATTCCAGCCTGCATATGAAAGATTGTACTCATCTATCATATCAAACCAGTCCTCAGCTGAATCATAGTCTATTCCACCATTTCCGGATGCATCACATATGCTGAACTCAGAAATAAAAACACATAATCCTTTATCGTGTGCCTGCTTAACCTTATTTCGAATGTTATCCTTATGAGTAGCTGCATAAAAATGTACTGTATAGGCTATATTTGTCTCACCTGTTATTGGATCATCCGAAGCTATGTCCACATCCTGTGACCATGTTGGAGTTCCTACGATGATGATTGCATCCTTATCATTCGCTCTAATTACAGGGATTACGCTTTGGGCATATTCCTTTATTTCACTCCACTGAGTACTTCCATTTGGTTCATTACATATCTCATAAAGCACATTATCATAATCAGCATATTTAGCTGACATCTCATCAAAAAATGCAATTGCTTCATCCTGATTTGTAAGTGGATTATTATCGCTTAATATATGCCAGTCAATTATTACATACATCCCCAGTTCAGTTGCGAAGTCAACACCGTCAGATACAAGTTTCTTCAGTTTTTCCTTGTCACCATCCTGACAATAGCCACCGGATTCACCTGTATACATAGCCAGTCTTATGAGATTAGCCCCCCAGTCATCTCTGAATGTCTCAAAAGCTTCTTTATTTACATACTCCGGAAACCAGGCCAGACCATGTGTACTTATACCCTTTAACTGATATTTATCACCATTCTTATCGACAATATCAGTTCCTTTAACACTAAGTGCACCATGATTTTCAAGTGCAGTCCCTTTCTCAGGTTCAGTTTTTTCCTTTTTCAATTCTTCCTTTTCTTCTTTTGTTTTTTCCACAGGTTTTTCCTTTTCTACAGTGTAAAGATCGCCACCGATGTAAAGCTCAGGAGTTTTTTCAAAGGTTCCGTCTTCTGAGCTTTTGAACTTCACCTGAAGTCCCATATTGGTCACCTGATGTGCCGGAAGTGTTGCATTATAGTCCAGACATGTAATATAAAGGGTATCATCCTTTATTTTATATTTACCATTCCAGTTATCACCTATCTCTCCATCTGAGAATCCACTGATCCTGACTTCCCAGTCAGTCAGATCTTCAGACGAATCATTATGAATATCTATATTATACTGAAATACATAGCTGCCATTATCCTGCCAGTTGCCACCATCGGAGAGTTTTACATAGCAGGCATATTTTTTCGAATCTTCTTTTTCTTTTTTCTGCTCTGTAGTTTTTTCTTCAGTTTCAGACTCAGCTATCTCTTCGTCATCTTCTGTATCCTCCTGTTCCTCAGTATCAACACTTATTTCTGTTGATTCCGTCACAGGCTCCTTAGTTTCCTTTTTATCCGAACTGAAATTGTCATATAAAATATAAACAACCAATCCTGCAATAATAAAACATAGAGCCATAATAATAATTTTACTTCTGTTTTTCATTTTAGTTATCTCCAAGAATTTATAAAAATATAAAAAGCATAGCCATATTTATATCACACAGGTATGTAAACATCAAACTCCATTTCTTTATTTTCCTGGTCTGCTTTTACATATATATCACCATAAAGCCCCTGGGCTATGGTGCGAGCTTCAAAAAGTCCTATTCCATTGCCCTCGGTATTTTCAGCATTCGATCCCCGCCAATAACTGTTAAATATATACGGAAGCTCCTTCTCATCAGGAACGTCGCCCTTATTCTTAATCACAAAATAATAACCATCCTCTTCCTTGCCAAGGCTTACATTTATACCTTCACCATTTCCATACTTGATGGCATTATTCATAAGCTGCGTCAGTATCCTGCAGATACCACTCTTATCACTCTTTACCATTGCATTATGATTTATTTCAAATGTATAAGGAATTCTGAGTACATTTAGCCTGTTGCTGTATTCTTCCTCCAGAAAGTCCTTCAGTTCCTCAAGATAAAATGGATTGATTTCCGGCTTAAAATCCACTACCGCTCCAGATGCTTTATCAATCAGTTCCTTTACTATGGCAGTCACTTCATCAGCATTCCTGTCTATTTTTTCAGCTATTTTTGCATCTTCCTCATTTACCTTTCCATCAGGCTGATACAGACCGGTACTTATAGCATCAGCATACAGTTTGATATTGGATATAGGCGTTTTGATTCCATGTGCTATAGTTGTCAGCATAGTCACATGTTCTTTGCTCAGTTCATCTGCTCTTCTTTTGTTGTTCTGCATATTATCACTGAGCATGTTTATACCCCAGATAAATCTTCCAAACAGACGATTTTTAGTCTCCGGAAGTTTGTCCGATATTTCATTCTTCGAGAGCTTCACAGGATATTCTGATAATTTTTCAAAAGGTCTGAGAACAGCTCTGCCAATATAAATGCATATTCCGACTGAGATAATAAATGCAGCTGCAAGGCAGACATTAATAAGAATTCTAAGCCTGTCAAAGCCGGAGTCACTGTATTCAAATACAATTAATCCGATGATATTTCCATTACTGCTAAGAGCCCATACCTTATCTAAATAATTCTCTCTATTAAGAAGGGACACTCCGTTGTTACCTGCATTTATTGGAATATACTCTATCTTCTCAGGAAGTGATTCTTCTCCATATTCTTTCTGAAGGTTATTCTTCTCACTGTTATAATATTCGTCTATCATATTCTGAATACGTCCAGAAGAAATAGCAGATGACTGATTCGATGAATCTGAAGCATCATAAGTGTCTATCTGCTCCTGTACTGCTTCAAACACTCTGTTCATCAGGATATTCACATTATCCTGTCTGGCCCTGATTACCTTAATGAATATAACATTCGAAACGGTAATCAGCACAGCAAAAAGAAGCACCGTCGCAATATAAAGTTTTCCCAACTTTTTCATTCCTTAGTGCCTCCAAACTGATAACCCACTCTCCAGACTGTCTGAATAAGTTTTGGATTCTTCGGATCCTCTTCAAGTTTTTCTCTGAGCCATCTGATATGTACATTCAGGCTTCCCTGTTCACTGAAGCAGTCAAAGCCCCAGACCTCATTGAACAACTTCTCTTTCCTGATGATCTGCTCAGGATGTTTCATCATATATTCCAAAAGATCGAACTCTTTGCTTGTTACAGAAATCTCATTTCCATCCTTATAAACAGTTCTTGTGGTTATGTCCATTGTTATATTTTCATAAGTAAGCAGTTGTCTGTCCTCAGTCATATCATAGGCACGGCGCATAAGCGCCTTGATCTTAAAACCAAGAACAGAAACCGAAAACGGTTTATCTATATAATCATCAGCCCCCAGTTCAAGTCCAAGTATCTTACTCTGGTCATCAGTTCTGGCACTCATCATCAGCACCGGCAGTTTCTGCTCACGCCTGATTTCCTGAAGTGCCTCATAACCATCCATTCCGGGAAGCATAACGTCAAGAAGCAGCAGCTTAAAAGCTGCTGTTCTTAATTCCTCGAGTCCCTCCTCTGCTCTTAACCTCCACTCTACAGAGTAACCCTCACGTCGCAGAAAATCGGTTATGAGCTTACCGAGTTCTTCATTATCTTCTATTACGAGAATATCTGTCATGATATAATCCTTCTCATCAGAATAAACACATTATACGCCTGCTAAAGCAGACGCCTGACCTTCCTCAAAGGAAAGGCATAATTTAATTTATCATGTATGCTATATATTTTCAATGATTGTTTCATCTGCCTTTCCTTTATAATTTTATTTTAGTATTCTCCTACCTCCAGAAATCGCGGAATATCCTCTGAACAGACACCTTTTGTAAATGAAACATGTATCTTACCGGTTGCATAGTCTACTATAACAGTGTGCACATTTCCACTGTTATGTACATTTGAAACCTCGTACTGATCCACTACTTCACGTGCCATAAGTCCTTTTACATCAGCAACAGAAAACTTATCCGTTTCACTTACCCATTTGTTATACTTTACAAAACGAGTGATATTGAATTCCTGCCCTGTAAAGGTATCCTGATTACCTTTTGTTGCAAATGTATTAACTATACATAGAACATCCGGTGTATCCCACTTAAGCCCTTCCATCAGTTCTGAATCAGCAGCTCTGAGAACTGATTTTGCTTTTCCGGCTGCAGCAACTTCACTGGTTGCATTTTCACAGCAGAATGCATCATTTACGTCTGTACAAAGAAGATTATTACACCAGGTAAAATCACCACTTTCTGCTACTAAATATTCACCCGCATCCTTAGCATTATCGAAGTTTTCAAGGGCATACCTTATTTCAAAGGTATAACACTTTTTACCCTCATAAACGAAAGACATACCATCTTTTGATCCCACGTCATGAATCGCAATCATAACGCCATCATCATTTACTGCAGTTATTATATCGAAAACTCCCAGAAAACCAATGGATGTCAGCGATCTGTTTCCCTTCTTCATATGAGTGACCGTATGAAGCGCATTCACCTGATTCTCACTTCCTGCATGCCACTCAAGACTTCTCATGGATATTCTCTTACCACTGACTGTCTTTTCACCATCGAAGGAAATCGAACTGCAGGCTGTAGGTCTCAGAGAATCAGGAATAATCTGCATTGTAAGCGCTTCGATATAGCTTAACTTTCCATCCTCTACGTAGCCCTCGCCTTCAGATATAGTTTCTGCAAAGCTGATAATTTCTGCCTTATAGTCTTCAGGAAGTGAGTCAATCAGGGTCTTTACTCTTTCTTCAAGTGCTTCATTATTTACTTCTCTTCCATCAAAGGCCCACCTTATACTTTCATGAAGATATGGTTCAAAATCATTTACATAATTAGGAACTGCCTCAAGGATAGTCTCAGCATAGGCCTTTCCTACCTCGGTCGGCTCACCCTTTTCATAATCCAGAGTTACATCATAATAGGTTGGATAAGTCTTTATAACGCATAGACCATCTGCAGAAGAGAAGGATTCTATTAACTCTTCCTTTTCACTTTCGTCTGTATAAACTGCTGCGGCCTCTACATTTAGAGAACCAACCTTTTTCATTCCCTCAGAGCGAACTCTATCGGCACTACTGCCGCAGCCACATGCAGAAAGTGCAATTCCAGCTATCATAGAAATACATATTATTTGTTTATATATTTTATTCATCTCTGACTCTCCAAATCTTTATATTATCAATAGGCTTAAAGGATAACAGCAAACTGATGGTAACAAGGAGCAAAAGTCCAAGTGGAATAATTATCATAGAAGCAATAGTCGGTGATGCAAGCGCAAATCTTCCAACTCCAAGAACTGTCACTCCAACCTTATTAAACAGAGCTTTTGAGAGGGTAAATGCCACTATTAAAGCAAGCACTATTGCACACAAAACAAGAATAAATATCCTGAGATAATGCCATCCTCTTATACTCCTCCTGTCAACACCAATACTTTTCAGCATAGCTATATCAGATGTCTCTTCCTCAATAAAAATCTGCTGATAGAGGAATGTCATTGCAAAAATAGTTACTGACATAATAATAGCGATTACCACTAAGAGCATATTAAAGATTGTTCCAAATTCGTTTCCAAAATCAAAATCCAGAAGCTGATCAAAGTCCCATATCATTATATCTTTATTTACATTTCGCATCTTCTCAATGGTAGCATCATATTCTTCATCCGGCACATCTATCCCTTCATTGAATAGATCCCAGTCTTCCATAAAGACATTTTCATCCTGTTCTGCTGCGATGAATGTAGGAACACTTCCGTTCATCATAGTTTCAAAATAGGCTGTAACAATAAAATCTTTTTTTTCATATTTCAGAGTAAATCCATCATCCTTATACACCCTATATACCAGAGTAACTGTATCACCCAGATTTACCCCCATGGTGTCCTTTAAGCGATGTGATACGGCAACCTCATTATCAAGCGTAGGAGTCTTTCCGCCTTCAATAAATCTCAATCTTTCCAGTTCAACATCTTCATTATCAAAGTATAGAGTTATACCAACATCCTCACCCTTGTTTTTCCAGGTTGCTTCCTGCCAATCCATAATCTGAATATTAAGAGGAATATCGTGCTCATTATAGTATTTCTCATAATATAGAAATACATTCTTGTAGCTTCCTTCCTGCTGGATTAGCTTTTCTCTAAGATTATCCTCCGGTCTTATAAATACCTCTCTATCCACTATCATCCAATAGTTTTTTCTAAAATTATCGCTCACCACTGTTTCCTTAAGCTGAATAACCATAAGAAGTAGAGCAATACCTAATGTATAGCTTACGATCAGATAGAGATATCTCTTTATTCTTCCTGTTATATCCTGCGCTGCAAGGAATAATGGAACTGAAGATCTCCTGCTCTTATGAAGAAATACTCCTGGAATCTTCTTAAATCTTTCACCTCTGTTCTCCCCATGAATTGTATCCATTACCGATATCTTTTTCATTCTTCTTAAAGCAAGAAATGAAAAAGCAATCATAAGTAAGGCGAAAGAAAAACTCATTATAATACCCAGTATGATAAAAACTCTTGTATTAGGAGTAAGTATATTTATGATAAAGTGGTTTATCATAAACCTGCAAAGTGGTATCCCAAAAAATATTCCTAAAACACCACTAAGTAATGCAAAAGCTATATACTTTACTATAAACAAAGATTTATATGCCAGACTGTCTACGCCTATGGCCTTCATGGTTCCAATCTCTTTTTCTTCTCTTTTTATAGTTGCATGAAGACTAAAACGAATACTCATAAAAATAAGAATTATGAGCGAAAATCCCATTATTACCATAAAAATACTGATAATTATAGTTACTAACGCCGCATTAGAATTCATATTATTTTTACCAGTAATTATATTATCAATTGTTCCATCCAGCTTATGACCTTCGTTTAGCTCTTGTATATCAACCGACAGATCATATCCCCATTTTTGGAGTTCATTTAAAGATGAGAATCCATTTGAAAGTCTAATCTCATATAAATCACTTAAGCTGTTATATTCTTTAACAAGCTCAGCATAGTCTTCATCTGAAAAAATAATTTTATGAAACCAATTTGAACTGGGATCCTTATAGATATGTGATACAGTGAATTCATATATATTTCCCATATCTGTTGTTATCCTCATCTTGCTTCCTATTTTTGTCTTGGCGTTATTTGCAAGAAACTGAGGGAGAGCCACACATCCGTTCTCTACTTTTAGAACTTTATCATTCATATCATGAGGAATGTTTTGATCACTACTCACTGTTGTTAAATATGCAGATCTCTCATATAGATTGGAAACAGCTCTTTTATCAACTCCATCAAAATCAAGTCTTCCGGTTGATATTACAGGTCGTTCTGAGATTTTTATCTCATCTATATCAGGATACTTATTCAGCATCCTTTGTATCTTTGCTCTCTGATCATCTTCATTTGAAATACTTTTTTCGATCGTAAATATGAAATCCGATGTTTTACACTTATCATAGGTTTCATTTGTTCCTATAAAGAAGGTATAGATGAAGCCCGCACTCGTCACCAGAAGAGCTGCGGCTATGATCATAAATATGAAAAGTACTATATTAAGTGCGACCTTATCCTTAAGGTCTTTTTTTAACATTCTAAAATACATAGAGCTTCACCATCCCATTTCTTCTAACCATTTTCTCAGCTTCTTCTCACGAAGTGCATACTCTTCTCTGTCACTACTCATCTTTCCAAGGTTAAGCTCGCCTCGTATGTCTCCATCCATCAGATATATGATTCTGTCGGAACAGGCTGCAACTTTCTCACTATGAGTTACCATGAGTACTGTTGTCCCATCTTCATTTGCCTTTACAAGTTCACTCAGAACTTCCATAGAAGCTTTGGAATTAAGTGCACCAGTCGGCTCATCTGCAAAAAGAACCTTTGGACTATTTATAAGTGCCCTGGCGAGGCAGGCACGTTGAAGCTGGCCACCTGACACTTCTGTTATCTCTCTTTTGGCTGTCTCAACTATTCCCAGTCTTCTCATAAGATCTTCTGCCTTCTTATTCACTTCTTCCCGTGTTTTAACTTTTGCCTGATATCCAGGAAGGACTATATTATCCATGATACATAGTTTCTTCATCATGTACATCTGTTGGAATATAAAGCCCATCTTCAAAAGCCTGAGCTTTGTAAGTGCTTTGTCATTCATTGTTGATATATCTTCTCCATCGAAGATCACATTTCCGGCGGTCATACTATCCATTCCGCTGATTGTATAAAGAAGAGTTGATTTACCAGAACCACTCGGTCCCATTATTGACACAAACTCTCCTTCCTCTATACTTAGGCTTATATTCTGCAAAACATTATTACTGTAGCCATCAACTATATAGGTCTTGCATAAGTCCGTTGCTTTTAAACATACATTTCCCATCTTTGTCACCTCTTTTAATCAATCAACTTTCAAAGCAAATAAAGATATTTCTTTTTTCGATGAATATAACTTAACATTTCAATTCTTAAAAAATCTTTAAAAGATAAAAAAACCACCAACTTTTTATGGTTAGTGGTTTTCATGCTTTATTAAGGTTCCTGTTCTGCAGGCGATGTATCTTTTTCGTCTGAGTCAGATGCTATTGTTTCGCAGTATTCTTCGAATTTTACCTCTGTATCATAAGAATCAAAAGAAAACTGCTGATACTTTGATTTATCGTTTGTCCAATACAGATATAGCCACGGTCCGGTACCTCCTGAATCAGCCGATTCTTCTCTTGCTTTTACAACTCCATCACTCAGATAGCTGTAAATCTTAGACCACTGTTCATCAGTAAGAGTTATGGTACCAATCCTTGTCGTATCATCCTGGGTAGCAGGTCCGTAGTCATTTTTTCTTTCCCTTTTTTCATGAAAGAAAACATGCTGTCCCTCTTCAACGTAAATCCTGTATCTCTGATAGAATGCGTCATAATTAATATTCTCAACAGTATAATAAAAATCTGTGATATCGTTCTCCTGAATATCTTTTCCTACGACATATTTTTTTGATAAAGAAATATCTGCCGGCTTCACGTCAGAATCCTCCTTTGAACTGCATCCTGTCAGCAAGGCTGTCATAATGATTATGCATACAATAATATGTTTAATATATTTTGTCATATTTCTATCCTGCTATAAACCGAATCTGAATATAGTGATACCATTACGAACATCTACTCCACGTGCATAATAATTTATATGAACATCTATTTTGCCCTTTTCATTTCTGACAAAATCCATGCCCTCAACTTCTACATTTTTCTTGTTAAATGATCTTTTGCCAATCTTTATAGTTGATGGAAGGTTAATTACTTTACTTACATTATCTGAGAATTTTTTATCCTGCTGAACGGATTTGCCATTGTTATAAACCTTATACTTTATGGTATTTATCTCTGCTCCGTCATTGAAATATCCACCGCAGATATATATGGTATTATCAGCAACTCTGAAGCTCTGGAAGACAGACTTAGGAACTACATTACATCTTACATTTGCCTTCTGATTCTTTGCCTGCTTGGCTATATCATACTTGGCACCATCCTTTTTCTTATCCAGTGCCTTGTTCAGTTTCTTCAGATCATAAGCCAGATAATTGATTTCTGTTGAAGTCTCAGATCTAAAAACAATCTGGTTATTCTTTTCATCAGCGGCAACATTCATTCTTTTCGGAGCTTCCTTTTCTTCAAAAAGAGCTGCCTTTCCATTGATTACATTTGCCTTCTTAAAATTCTTGATTCTGACCTTTTTCTTTATAACCATTTTTTCATTTTCTATGGCTATGGTCATTCTGTCTATACATCTTCCGAAGCCATTGCTGCCTGCATCCGATGCAACCCAGATATCATATATTTCCTTACTGCTGTCTCTTTCTGTAATGGCAATTGCATCACCATGACCGTAATTACCCAGAACCCTGGCATCGATACATGTAGATGTATTCTTATCACCGAATTCCTTATTAATCTTGCTTACTGTTAAAAGAGTATGTTTTTTAGAACCTGTATTACATTCACCAACGGTAAATATATACTTCAGGTCCGGTGTATAAGAAAAGTTCTGAATAGTATGAGTCTTCAACTTCTTGCCTTTATAGGTTTTTAAAATACTGTATATTGAAGCTGACGGCATATTTTTCAAAGTCAGCACTCTGCTCTTAGACAGCTTTGACAGTGAAATAGTTTTAGAAGACTTTGCATATATAACATCAGCCGGAAATGCAAAAAGCATTGCGAGTGCAAGTAATAATGCGATTTTTCCGAAAAGCTTCTTTTGTTTCATAATGACCTCCGGACAATTTACAAATAAAACTGACTTTTATAATTATTTTTTATTTGTATTTTGCCTTCTTCGGTGCTCCAGCCGTCTCAAACCACTTCTGATATTTTTTCCTCATGCTCTTCGGACATTTAAAGGTTGCTTTTCTGTAGATACCTTTAAATGCATTTTTACCTATATAGTTCTTTTTCTTGAGCAAAGTGGTCTTAACTACTATTGTTTTCAGGCTCTTACAACCCTTAAAGGCGTTCTTTCCTATTCTTGTAACACTTGTAGGAATAGTAATCTTCTTGAGTTTCTTACAATTAAGGAAAGCATTGTCCCCGATTTCCGTAACTTTATATGTCTTACCCTCAAACTTAACAGTCTTTGGAATTGACAATGTCTTAACATTCTTATCATATGGCGACAGGTAAGTAACCGTCTTAGATCCGGTAATCTCAAATCTACCCTTACGCGACACAAGAACCACACCTATATCTGAATCCTCTTCTTTAGACGGTGTAGCTGTAGGTATCGGCGTCGGTACAGCAGTTGCAGTTGGAGTTGCCGTAGCTGTTGGCGCTGCAGTAGCTGTTGGAGCTGGAGTAACAGTCGGCTTGGCAGTAGGTGTCGGCTTATTAGTTGGCATCGCCGTTGGCACTGCGGTTGCAGTTGGAGTTGCCGTAGCTGTTGGTACTGCAGTAGCTGTTGGAGCTGCTGTTGGTGTTGCTGTTGGTGTTGCCGTTGGCATCACTTCTGCTGTAGGAGTTATCTCCGCTGTTGGTTCTATTGTCGGTGTTATCGTTGCTGTTGCAGTCGGTGTAGGTATAATCTCCTCAGTTGGTTTTGCTGTCGGGGTTATCTCTGCCGTCGGCTCTTTTGTTGCCGTTGGTGTCGGCTCTACTACAGGTGCAGTAGTTGCCGTTGCTGTTGCAGTCGGTGTAGGTATAATCTCCTCAGTTGGTTTTGCTGTCGGGGTTATCTCTGCCGTCGGCTCTTTTGTTGCCATTGGTGTCGGCTCTACTACAGGTGCAGTAGTTGCCGTTGCTGTTGCAGTCGGTGTAGGTATAATCTCCTCAGTTGGTTTTGCTGTCGGGGTTATCTCTGCCGTCGGCTCTTTTGTTGCCGTTGCTGTCGGTGTTACTACAGGTGTCTCCGTTGGCTCTATTGTCGCTGTTGCTGTAGGATCTACTACCGGTGCTATCGTTGGTGTTTCTGTAGGTATAACGACTGGTGCAACTGTTGGGGTTGCTATCGAATCCACTACTGGCGCTGCCGTTGCTGTTGCTGTAGGTATAACGACTGGTGCAACTGTTGCTGTTGCCGTCGGATCTACTACTGGTGCCATCGTTGGGGTTGCTGTAGGTATAACGACTGGTGCAACTGTTGGTGTTGCTGTCGGATCTACTACTGGTGCCATCGTTGGTGTTTCTGTAGGTATAACGACCGGTGCAACTGTTGGGGTCGCTGTCGGATCTACTACTGGTGCTATCGTTGGTGTTTCTGTAGGTATAATGACCGGTGCAACTGTTGCTGTTGCTGTCGGATCTACCACCGGTGCTATCGTTGGCGTTTCTGTAGGTATAACAGCCGGTGTTTCTGTTGCTGTAGGTTTAACAGTTGGTTCTACTGTCGCTGTTGCCGTTGGATCAACTATCGGTTCTGTCGTTGGTGTTGCTATAGGCATAGCTGTTGGTACAGCGGTTGGTGTAGGAGTTATCGTTGCCGTAGCTACCGGTGTTGCTGTTGGCTTTACCGTTGGAGTTGCAGAAGGAGTTACTGTAGCTGTTGGTATTATCGTTGCAGTCGGTATTGCCGTCGGAGTTGGTGTTGGTGTAGCAAAATAAGGTGTAAAAATATCCGTATTTTTATCTACAATTATTGCAGATTCCATTTCTTGTAGATCGCCAACAAACAAACACTTAAATGCATTATTCCTTATCATGGAGATTCCATACAAATATCCAGTTTCTAATTCTTCGTCAGAAGCAGTATATATAACTGTTTTTTCTCCATTGGAAGGATTATATGCATATATTTTATCCGGATTGCTATATATCAGATTTCCATTATATATAGATAGTGATAAACAGTCCTTAGCATAATATATGTAATTAGATCCTTTTATCGGCCAATTTCTAATACTTACTATAAATTTACCTTTTATTAAATCTGTTCCATCACAAGAAAATTCATACAAATCATTATTATAAAGTCCATACCAAGTTCCATTTAAGTATTCATACGACGCACTTATACCATTCCAAAAATATCCATCATAATAATCATCAGAAGCTTCTTCAGGAGACAGTCCTCCCTGGACTACATAGTCAGAAGCTTTATGTTTATTTGTGTCCGAATTAAAATATTCATTGCTCTTTAAAAAGTGATTATGTCCGGAACGTCCCAGCTTATCAGCAACAGGATCATTCCAGGTAACATCAAGCATATAATAATTTCCATTTATTTTAATCATATTCCAAGCATGATTAAGCTGACGACTGGTAACTACATAACACTCTATTCCTAATTTATCACATAAGTATTTTGTTGTTACTGCATAACCCTGACACACTGCACAATGCTCAACAAATACACCATATATGTCTCCTTTATGAGTTCTGTTAAGCGTTCTATCATATTCACATAATCTTGTAAGATAATCATTGATATAGAGAACCTTTTCCAGATCTGACCACGAGGATACTAATCCATCCATGAACATATCTACTTCTTCATCAATTTCCTCATTCATGGCATCTATTTCATCATCTTCGTTTTTATATTTAAATTCAACAATCGAAACATAAGAGCCACTAGTATAATAACTATATCCACTGGAAACATAGAAGTATTCAGGATATTTATTTAATGTATCAATCAAAATCTCACTGAATTCCGGCTGAGTAAGACCAAATTCTAAAATATTCAGTGATTTATTCTTTAAATCCCACGCATTTCTTAACTCATCAACTAAATTTCTTTCTGGCGTATTACCACTTCTTAATGCGGAATTCTTTTTATTTGATTTTATCTTTGTATTAGAATAAACCGAAGAACTACTGGTTTCTTTTAAAAAACCACCATCTTGAATAACATAATCTGAAACATCAGAATACTGCATAGCGCTTTCGTTATTATCTTCAGCAGCATTAACAACGGAATTAGAATTTATTATCAATATGAAAATCAAGATTATTAATATGTTATTAAGTTTCTTCATTTTCAATTCCTCCATTTATCTCATATTTTTATAAGATACTTACTTAAACTCCACATTAGTCACATACATTACTTCGCAGGCTCCATTGCCTGTGTCTTCTCTGGTCGTACTGGAATTCCAGTAAAAATATGACCCATCCGGCTTTGTGGCATCTACATTTACAAGATAGCCTTTAAGCTTTACATGGTCTCCTCTTCTCATTCGTTTTATCATACTTCTCACAGTACTGTCAGCAGGTATAAGATGATTATTAGCTGATTGTGTATTTACACCGCTCGTTCCGCCAACCTTAGCTATTTCATCATATGAACCGGTCCAGCTGTACCATCTTCCTGATTGCTTCCAGTGAAAGTCCACAACATCATTATACTGTGCCACTGTACCCCAGGCTAATGCTATATCTCTAGGCGCAAGCTTAGAGGCCAGGTCCAGTCCGCCGTAGTCATGCGTATGGACTACTAGTGCATCTATTTCATATTCATAAAGATACGAAATGTGTACATTGTATCCATTCATTGTAAAATCTGTAAAGCCAGTTGTTTCAGTCTGAACAGGCGCTTCTGTCCCTCCCGGGATTGCTTTTCTACTGCCAGCTCTGTACTTTAAAACTGCTACAATAATGACAATCACAGATATCAATATAATATATTTAATTTTGTCATTTCTCTCTCGAATCATGAATCACTCCAAGACAGTCTGCACAGATACAAAAATATTAGTACGAAACTACATTACTGAAAGCACTCTTTAGAAGTTTATTCTTACTTTTACCATTCTTGTATTCTTTTATTATTCCCACATATCTGATCTTATAATAATATGTGTCACTATCACTATTATCCTTATCGTAAAATGTTTCTTCTGAAGCATCCACTTGAGCAATCATTTCATAGTTTCCATCCTTAGAGTCAGATCTGTATACTTCATAGTATTCTTTATCTGAATCACGGTCATCATTTCCATAATGATAATAATTCCATTCTAGGAAATATATCTGATTATCACCTTCGTCATCATAATCTTTGTCCACTTCAAGCTCAGGCTGTTTCGGTCCGCCTATTACCTTTATTTCTGTAGGAATAGATTTAATCTTTGGTTTTTTTGATTCTGCCCTGATAATAAGATACATTGAATTAAACCAATTTGATTTACTACTATCCTTAACTATCCATTCAGTTCCTTTTATAGTTGCAAGCTTTTTCTTCATGGAATAATCATTATATATTGTATATTGGGTTGCACCTTCAACAGGTTCCCATGAAAGCTTTACCTTTCCTGAACCAAGTATCTGATATTTTACATGAGGATTCATAAGTCCTCTCTTTGCAGATACAGCAGTGCTTTTCTTTCCCTTTCCTTTAACCTTAACTTTATAATATACAGTTTTCCCAACAGGTGTATCATAATCATAATATGAAGCATCTTTAATGGTTGCTATCTTCTTATATTTACCGTTTTTCTTATTGCTTCGATATATTTCATACTTCTTAGCACCTTTGACAAGCGGCCAGGCGACGTTAATCGCCCCTGTTTTTGTATCAAATGCAGCCGAAGCTCTGATAGATGATTCCTTAACAAATTTCTCCGGTTCATATACAAAATAAAGATAACTGTATCCAAAACCGAAATTATTAGGAGTTGTCTTATAATAATGAACTCTGTTTGCAAAGCCCCAGTTATTATCCGCATAAAGTACTTCTTTATCAGTAAATTTAAATACCACTACTGAATGAGAGCCTCCACCGCCTTCTTTATTTGACGAAAAACGAACATGCGTACCGGGTTTACAGCCTTTTAATGCCTTTTTTAACAGCTTATTTGTAGCTATTTTTTGATAGTATTTGGGATAACCGCCTCCACCCATAAGCTCACGAATGTATTCTGCGTATCCCCAGCACTGTCCAGGACCTTCAAATAAATCACCATCCTGATAATAATTCATAGAATAATCAATGGCTGCCTGAGCAGTCTTGTTCTTGGTACAGTCTTTACCTGAATAAGGAGCCCCCTCAAAAAGCCCACAAACATTGCTTGTATAAGTAACATCTGAATTTTCTTCAAATGGGTATATTTCAACCGATGTATTGTCCTGAACGGTTTCAGCATATGAGTTTATACAAATAGAATTAATAACAATAGAAAACAGAATTAAAAAACTTATGACTTTTTTAAAGGTTTTCATAACGGTTATTCTCCTGATTTTTTGTTTACTTTATAATGTTACATATCACCCTGTTACTGTGCATTTCTAATAGTATTAATTGTATCATTTTACCCTGAATAAAGCTATATAAAAAACAAGACCGGAAACGATAATTCCGTGAATTATTTATCGTTTCCGGTAGAGATTTTCTTTATCCATTTTCCACTTCTGAGCCTTAAGAATGCCCATATGGTTTTAACTATCTGATCAGACTTGAGACATATATAAATCCAGAAGGGTGGAAGCTTCAGATAGAAGCCTGCTATTATCCCAAGCGGTATAGCCAGTATCCAGAGGAAGATGTTATCGGTAAGCATCAGCATAGCCGTATCACCACCACCTCTTAAGACACCTTTGGTCATAATACTGTTTGTCCCCTGAAAAACTATAATAAGACATATAGCATCCATCAGATATTTCGCTGTTTCTGCTGTTTCAGCGCTAACATTATCATAGAAGCCTATTATCAGGTTGCTGAAAAGGAATATAAATGCAGCAGACAGACCTCCCAGAAGAAGCCCAAGTCTAAAAAACTGATACCCCTGCGTCATGGTCTTTTCTCTGCTGCCCTCTCCCAGTGTAATTCCTGTCACTATTGCACCGGCCTGACTAACACCTGATATAACAACAGTACTAAGCTGCTGAGTCACACTTGTAATTGCATTGGCTGCCACAAAGGTACCGCCCAGATGTCCTATTACCATTGCGACTGAATTGGTACCCACTGCCAGAATTCCATCGCTTATAAGAACAGGGATGCTGATGCGTATATATTCTTTTAATAAAGATCTGGTTTTCATCAACAGATCATTTACCCTGAAGTGGATCTTTTTATCGTATATGAACAGATATCCAAGTATCAGTGTACATTCCACTATTCTGGCTATGAGTGTTCCAAGTGCCGCTCCGGCCACCCCCATTTTCGGTGCACCGAATTTACCAAATATAAGTATGTAATTCATTGTCAGATTAACAGAAAAAGCAGCAATGGAAACAACAAGCGGATACAGTACCTGTCCGACACTTCTCAGAACTATCGTAACAACAAGACTCAGCCCTACAAATAAATAAGTAAGAACAGAATATCTGAAGTACGTTACTCCGAGTGATATAATCTGTTCCTCTTCTGTATAGGTTCTCATAATTATACCGGGAATAATAAGAGTCGCTAACGCAAAAAGAGCAGCCAGAAAAACGTTAAGTCTTATCATCAGACATACCGTCTGTTTCAAAGCTCTTGAAGCTTCCTTTTCTGTCTGTTCATTATCAGCCACTTTCTTCATACCCCAGTATCTTGAAACAAGAACTGATGCACCCATTCCAAGTCCCATACAAAGTATCTGAAAAACACTTATAAAAGAGTTTGCCAGGGACGTTGCTGAAAGAGGATCATCTCCCAGACTTCCTACCATCATAGTATCCAGCATATTTACTCCGATGGTTATCAGACTCTGAAGTGCAATTGGAAATGCAAGTATGAAAACCTTTTTATAGAATTGTAAAGAATCTTTTGAATTATCCATTTTTCTGAATTTATCTGCGTCCCAGTTAACTATAAGTTGATTCATTAGTACCTGATCACATCATATGTAGGACCATACTCCGGTATTTTATAGCTGCCAATTTTTTCTATCGGTGTAGCTTTTCCTCTGTTAACAACAACAGGAATTCCTTCTCCGGCCATGAATTTTCTAACATAATCCTTTATATCCACTATCTTTTCATGGAACATCATCCCACCCTTTGGGCCATCATAACGGATATGTATATCAGATCCTGCAGAAGCCGGTACTCCCAGCTCCTTTGCATAACAGTAAGCAAGCGCATTCATGTTATCATCATTTGCCGCATTGAATATTTCTATTCCATCGACTATTGAGGGAGTAAGATTAATATTCTTTATATAATATCTTTCTCTGAAGGGATGTGCCTGAACCATTATTCCGCCAGCCCCATGTACAAGTTTATATACATCCTGTCTGGATCTATCCATTATATTCGGATTATCCAAAAGCCACTTTTTATCTACTCCGTATATCAGGTATTCATCACAGTCAAAGTTATACTCTATTCCAAACATAACGTTGAAATCAGTACCGGCTGAAGCCTTCTTTGCATCCTCATAGCCACTGACATACATTTCCACCCTTTCCTTCCAGGGAAGGTCTGTTGGTACAGCACTGTTTCCATTAAAAAAATGATCCGTTATGATCATCCCGGCAAAACCTTCGCCCTGCATGTATTCCACATAATCTCTTCCAAGGGTTCTTCCACATTTACTGGCCTGACTTGTGTGTGAATGAGTTTCGTATATATAAGACATTTTTTCTCCTTCTAAATAACTCTTAAAAAACTGCCGCATACATTTTCCACTATCTTCCCTGATTCGTCAAGCACTTAATGATGTAAATACAAAACCCCCGTTTGAATCATTTCTGACCCACCCGGGGATAATGTAAGGAGTGTAGTGTATTATTTTATTTTGTTTTGATTTTCTTAGGCTTTGTCCAACCAGAATACAAAGTATAATTATTATTGTATGATTTATTATTACTAATAGAAATCACTACCTTGCTAACTGCTCGAACTCTGACATAATATGTCTTTTTCTTTTTCAATTTACTGAATAATACTTCATTATTTATTCTGGGACTACTATCCCAATTATATAGAGCAAGTACAGTTTTTGTTTTTACCTTTTTAGTAAATTTCTTATTCTCTGCTATTTGTATCTCATAATACTTTGTAGAATCAAAATCAGAACTAGAACCAGAAAACTTTACGGTTATGCTCTTCTTTGCCTTTTTAAGCTTTTTTATCTTTGGTGTTTTTAAAAATGGTTTTACGATAACATTACTTTTAACTATGTTGCCCGATCCATTCACAGCTGTGACTGCAACCGAACCTGTATTTTTCGTTTCAATCAGTCCTTGTGAAGTTACTTTTGCAACACTTGTTTTTACTGCTTTAAAGGAATAATTATCCAAATCAAAAACGTTTGATTCGTTGGTTCTTGATTTATATTTTCGGGATACTCTCAATCGGCCACTTTCACCCAAATAAAAATTATTATAATCCCTGTCATAGGTTTTGTTATAAAAAATTATCTCTGGATTGCCCAATAATTCTTTTTTGATTGATATAACCTGAAAAACATTATTACAATCCGGAAGGTAAGACTCATCATATAACCTGTTAAGAACAGATTCTCTTACTTCGTCAGATGAATATCTGAGATTCTCCATATATCCTTTTTCAGCAAATATTCCACATACACAACCCGAATACTCCAGACTATAATCAGGTGAATTAAATCCTCCTACACCTACGTAAACAAAATCTGGATTGATTATTGCTGTATAGTGACCGGAAAGCTCTGCATTTCCATTTAGCCAAAAGGTCTTTTCGATATACCATTCATCAACTCCGCCTTTTAATGTCTTTCCCGGCCAGCATAAACTTTCGCCATTACCAGTCACATAGCCACCATTATTATCCTTATACTGATCACTTATAGGAACGTTAGTTCCCGGTCTGGTATGTCCATGCTCTATCAAACCCTCAGCAGAACGAAAACGAGCATATTCCTCAAGCCCTTTTGACCATTTAATCGGAACATAATCAGATGTAGTCAGAGACCGAGAAGGATCTCTAGGATCTGGAAATCCATAGTAACATGCTTCTCTTCTAAGTTCATTCATTCTATCAAGAGCTTTTTTCTGATCGTTCATATATGAACCAAGTACCATAACTTCTATGCTGTCATTTCCCGCTTTGGTATACTGGCTATATTGTATCCTGGCAGTATCTATGTCTGCTGTTGTATTGTCTGCAGCAGACACATTTAATACTGAAGTAAAAAACAAACTAATCAGAAACGATATAATAACAGTTGTAAATATTTTTTTTGATATATATGAGATCCTTTTCATATTCTAACATCCTATGTAATAAACTATTATTTATATTTCTTCGCGTATTTCTTTATATCATTTCTAACCTTCTTGTACTTCGAAGAATTGATCTGTCCCATCAGTACATTATAGGTGCCGTACTCTCCACGAGATGATGTATAGCTGTAACCATAATTCTCGTTATATATTATATCCAGCTTCTTCTCATATTTTTTCATAAGCTTTACATAGTCTGTCTGGATCTTATTAAACGTCTTTATGTAATTCTTATTCTTCATTATGGCCTTGTAGACCTTCTTCTTATGTACTCTGGCATATTCCAGGTAAACAAGTGTCCAATAATAGAATTCAGCATATGCATCTTTATTGTTTGAATAGTTACTTTCAAAATTGTACCAGGATGCTTCACCTTCATTAGCCTTATAATATGGATACAGGCTGTAATCCACATGCATGCCCCAGTAATAAGCCGTAAATTCATTTAACAGTCCGTATACACCATACATATTTGAAGATGCCTTAGCTCCTTCTGAAACATAGGTGCTATATCTGAAGGTTCTGTATTCACTGGGTATTTTTCTGGTTGCAACCTCTGTTTTAAAAACGTCTGTATATGATACGTATACATTCTTTTTATTTCCTATGTAGTACTTATCGCTAAAGCCACCTGACCATGAGAATTTGCCAAAGCTGTGTGTATATGAATGAAACTGCTCATGAACCGTAACATCGGCTGCATCCGCAAGATTACTTCCCGAAGAAAGCCATACCGCAAATGAATCTCCCTTTTTCTTTGTTTTTGATAATATATAATATGCATCACTGTCATAAGCCTTAACAAGCTTAAGCATATTCTTGTCTGTCATAGCAGCGTTGAATTTGGGTGGTTTACTTTTTGCTTCAACTTCTGTTCCCGAAAAATAAGAAAAAAGCAGACATATAACCAACAGTCCGCTTATTATTCTCATAAACTTATTATTTTTGTGCCACATAGCAATACCTCCTATAGATTTTAATTAAAAAACTTAAAATCTATACTATTGTATCACTATATGATTTTTAAAAAAAGTAGTGGCATAGGTAGTGGCAAGCACTTATTTTCATCATGCATCATGATTTGTAATAATGCCTTTCATATACTGCGTAAATGCCTTTACTATATTCTTTTCTGAAATATATATTATCTTATCTAATGTCAGATATGGAACAAGAACCACATATTCATCTTCCACTACCGAAATAGTCCAGTTATCTGATATCGGCAGTTCCTCAGGATCGGCTATCTCCAGAGTATCATGGAGTCTTTTCTTTAACATTTCCATTACAAATGCGACATCCTGCTCATCTGCATCAAGCTTGAATCCTGCCTCATTTATGCTCTTTTGTTCACCAAACTCTTTTATTCCTTCATCAGATACTATCTCAACATAATCGGCTCCTATAAAGCAGTTTACATGAGCATAGATTTCCTCATGCATATTCTTCGGAATATACTTATTCATGAATTCTTCTGTCATCATAAAGCTTATTCCGGGATGCTTCTCAACTATGTAAAGAGTCTTATCGCCTCTGGAACCAAGCAATCTGACATAATCTTCTTTATCACTGAAGCTGGAAACAAGAGAATCTGATGAATCAAGGAGCTTTTCAAATTCGGACACCCATATATCATATGCCTTAGAATCATCGATAACGATAAGCTTGTCTCCATCCCTGTCAAGAAGAATTATTCTGTCTGAAAAAATCATATAATACGGGAATAAAACTCCCATCCTGGTAGATATATCACTGTTTGCATAGTAATAAAAGGCTTTATAATTCAGACTCTGTCCCAGAAGAAATCCCAGATATGAATTTAGAATACCCGTATTTTCACTATTTTTAAATATATTTCCAACAGGAAATTCAATCAACTGTCTAATAGGAGTATTGCTCACAGACTCATCTCCACTCAAAAACTTCAAAGTCTGAAACACTTCCATATCCGAAGCAAGCATAAGAGGCATAAATATGTCTATCCTCTGCTTTGAAACTGTCATTTCTTTAATGATCAGCTGACGAACAACTTCCCTTATGGCAGTTTTTCCAGATATAACTGTCTCCTCGAATTCCAGTTCATCTGTCGACAAAATACTGATACCACTTTTCTTTTTTTTGAAATCAGCCTCTGCGATTATTTTAACTGCTGACCTGACAAACATATGAGCCTGATAAACGTCCTCACCGAGAGATTCTCTCTCATAATAGTCTATCAGCCTGTCCTTCTCAACATTTGCTATATCAAGCTTATTGATAATATCCAGCAGCTGTCTGTTAGTTGGAAGTCTCTTTCCACTTAATATCTGAAAAAATGTTGACCTGTCAACCCCAACTGACTCAATAAGGCTGTTTTTCGTAATATCTGATCTTTCAATATATGAATTTAGTAATTCAACAAAACGCATAAATCACATTCCTCTAAAAAAGATTAAATTATAGAATCCCTTTTATCTCTAATTCCTTTACCAAATCTTCATATCCGGTAAAAAGAATACCTTCCATTCCTAAAGCTTCAGCACCCTCTATATTAATCTGCCTGTCATCTACAAAAAGACACTCTGTAAGAACAATACCAAATCTTGATTCAAGAAGGCGGTATATAGCCTCATCCGGCTTGGTTATCTTCTCATATCCTGAAATAATATGTCCGTCAGTAAGCGGAAGAAATCTGAAGGTTGGCCAATGCCTCTCCGCAGTTTCTATCGGATAATTTGAAAGAATATATACTCCAAATCCTTTATCCTTAAGTTTCTTAATAAGCGGAACTGAATAATCATACTCTTCAACAATATCCTGGACATTATCCCAGAACTTTAATATCTCATCTTTATACTGAGGGAATTCCTCTGTAAATTTCTTTCTTGCATCCGCTTCTGTTCTGATTCCCAGGTCAAGTTCATGCCAGAATTCAGTGACAACCATATTATCTGACAAAAACTCAACAGTTTCCTCATCAAAACCGAGGTTACGCATAAATTTCTTATAACAGAAGTCCACAAGGACATCGCCAACATCAAAAACAATATTCTTAATCATTTAATATACCACCTGATTACGTCCATTAGATTTACCGATATATAGCTTCTCATCAGCTTCTTTTATGGCCTGCTCATCATTTTTACTATAGCTAAATTCCGAAAGGCCAAATGTCATAGTTACTTTAATCTGATTTTCCCCTACAACTATTGTTCCCTTCTGTATCAGATTTCTCAGTCTTTCCAAAACAATAAAAGCCTGGTCTCCGTTACAGTCCGGAAATATAAGAAGAAACTCCTCTCCTCCCCATCTGGATATAAAAGCAGTTGTTCTGCAATTATCTACCATAGTCTTTGCAACAAACTTCAAGACCTCGTCACCGGCATCATGACCATACGTATCATTTACCTTTTTAAAGAAATCTATATCTCCCATGGCAACGCTGACTGAAGAAGCATTATCATCATTTTTAAGTCTGGCCAGATATTCCTCAGCCTTTCTTCTGTTGTTAAGACCTGTCAGACGATCTGTTGAAGCCTCCTTCTTAAGCCTGTCATTATACTTCATAAGCTTATTCTCTGCTTCATTCTCCTTTTTACTGAAAACGTATGAAATGAAAATTATAGATATAAATACAGCAGATATATTAGTTATCTGAAGAAGCTTATCACATATACTGCTGATCTCCACAACGGGTTTAGTACCACTGAAAAGTAGTATGATAAGTATACGAATAACAAGAACAAAACCGGCATAGATAAACTTATATAGTGGTTTTCCGTGCATGGCAAAGAAGCAAAGCATCAGCATAATAATAAAATAGTTCTGCATTCCCGCACTCCATCCAAAGCAGGGAATCATAAGAAGAGTCCATCCGAATAAATAAATCATGAATGCAAAAAGCGAAGACTTTGTCCTGGAATAATAGGTATGAATAAACAGAACTATAATAAGAGCCGAAAGCAGGATTATTCTATAAGCAAATGCCTTGAATACACCTGATCCGGCTAATAAAACATCACAAATAAAAGCTATAAATACAATAATGTATAACACTCTTAATGATACTATTACTCTTTTGTTTTCATTTTCTGCTTTAATATCTTTGTTAATAAGAGAATAAAGGCTCACTAAATTTTTACCCCACTATATTATAACCTTATCAACCTATTATAATAGCACAAAATGAGTATTTTCGCCATAAATTTATAACAACTCAAAATCCGAAAAACCGGCACTACCACCTGTTTCTTTTTCTGAATATACAAAGAGTCCGAATCTGCATCCGGTGAAATGATCGAGCCTGAAATTAAGCTTATGTTCCGAACCGATCTGACTATACCTTCCGTCTGGATATATCCCACATACAGCTATGTCTCTGTCACCGGTTTCATCATTGAAAACTGCCTCTACTCTGACCCTGAGCTTATCTGACTTTAATTCTATTTTTTCCTGAATAACGCCCTTTTCATTACTAAGATCCCATATATCACCACTTCTGTTGGTAAAGGAAGTCATAACCGCATACAGTTTATCTGATTCTTTTTTTATTCCCACATAGGCATAGTCTCCCTGAAATGCAGCAAGTCCGGCAACATCTCCGTCATTAAGCATAGCTCCGTCAACTGTAACCTCTGCAATGCTCCGCGGGAATGTCATTCTCTGGGTAAGTATATTTCGTGCATGATAGATATTATCTACCAGTTTATCAGTCTTTATCCGGAGAATTCCATTATCACTGTCACACTCTATAAGACTCATATCAGGTTCATGATTAAACTGCCATATGCTCCTTAATCCAAAGCAGCCATATTTTTCCTTATCCGTTTTATACATAATCTCAGGATTATATCTGAAATCATCGCTGTCTGTTAAAGGACTATATGAATAACCGGCTTTCATATCTTCTGTATCCGGATATTCAGGAGCTTTTCCATCTTCTCCAAAAACAGCTGTTCTTTTACCTTCATCCGATTCTATCCATTTAACAGGAATAAGTACCGGTAATCTACCGACTGCACCACTGTCCTGAAAAAGAACTGCGTTCCACGTTCCCTTCGGTCCTTCTACAATTCCCCCCTGTGCAATCCCAGAATTTCTAAAACCCATATCATCATCAAAAATGTCTCCACCTGTAAATTCACCTTCAAGCGAATCCGAAGAAAAGCAGGCCTCCACTCTTCTCCATCTGTCATTTTTTGAATGAATAAGAAACAGATAATATCTCCCGTCTATCTTGTATAGATGAGACCCTTCATAACCAAGGAAGCTATTTCCTGCATCGCTTAATATGCATCGATGAAGACCACCCTCAGCCGGAGCTGTCAGGTCACTGTTTAACTCTGTCAGATAGATATCAGTATTTCCATATACCAGATAAGCCTTATCGTTATCAAAAAGAAGTGAGGAATCATGATAGAATCCCTCTATAAAACTTTTTGTCCAAGGTCCCATAATACTTTCAGACCGATAAAGATATGTCTTCTGAGTATCATTTGCCACAAAAACCACATAGAAAAACCCTTCATGATATCTTATAGAAGCAGCCCACATGCCTTTTCCATATATATGCTTATCACCACAAAGCCTCTGACCTTCAGTACTGTCAAGCCTGTCATAAATATATGAAGCGTGCTCCCAATCAACCAGATTATAGGATCTCAGGATTTCTGCCCCAGGCATATAATGCATAGTTGTACTTATCATGTAATAAGTACCATTTACATATATAACATCCGGATCAGGATAATCCATTTTAATTATCGGATTTGTTTTCTTAGCATTACTATTCATATTTTTTTCCTAACTATCCCAGAATCTGTTCCATACCTATTTTCTGTTCTGTCATTCCCATCGTCTTGTAGAATTCCATTGCTCCGGGATTGCATGTCCAGACATTTAGGGTAATATTATAACAACCTTCGTTCTTTGCATAATCCTTTACATATTCATAGAGTGTCCTCCCGACACCCTTACCACGAAAGTTTTCATCAACGCATATATCATCTATATATAATGTCTTTATATCTGTCTGTACAGAATGACCGAACCTTTGTTTAAACATACAGAAGGCATGTCCCATTACGGAGTCTTCTTCATTCACACATACAAAAACCGGAGTTTCGTCATTATCAACGATAGTTTCCAATTCCTGTGCGTTATATTTTGTGGCAGGACCTTTAAAAAGATCCGGACGTCCGTTATGATGAACCATATCCACCTGAACCAGAAGTTCAAGTATACGCGGAATATCCTCTTTCGATGCTCTTCTTACCTTACTCATTTTCATCTCCCATCAGGTGACAATCACATCAATCATGACTGTCAATTTATTTATAATCATCTACATCAAACTTTCTGTCGCGAAAATAGTAGTCCCTGTCTTCTTCCGTGATTTCTCTAAGTACACGGCAGGGATTTCCTACAGCTATCATATTATCAGGTATATCCTTAGTTACTACACTGCCTGCACCGATAACCACATTATTTCCAATGGTAACTCCCGGCATGATGCATGTATTTCCGCCAATCCATACATTATCGCCAATCGTAACACCAATACCATATTCATATCCTGAATTACGGGAATCCGGATGAATTGGATGTCCTGCTGTATAGATGGCAACATTCGGGGCTATCTGGACATCATTTCCTATACGGACTTTTCCAACATCAAGAACAACAAAATTGTAATTGGCAAAAAACCTCTCGCCAACCTCAATGTTATAGCCATAGTCGCAGTGAAAAGGCTGTTCGATTTTGAACCAGTCTCCGGTTTTTGCAAAGAGCTCTTTGATAATTCTTATCTCACTCTCCCGATCCTCCGGATCCAGATTATTATACTCATAGCATTTCTTTTTAGCAGCAAGATGTTCTTCCGGAAGACCATCCATCCAGGATTTATACGGAAGTTCCGCCAACATTCTTTCTTTATGATTCATAGCATTTTCTCCTGTTATTTCTATCGTATCATTTCAAATGTTATTTTATAGTTTAACTTTTCCAGCTAATATTTCTTTATAATCAGCAAGATTCTTTCTAAGCAGATTTGGAGTATCCAGTTCGTATGGACACTTTGTCTTACAGAGTCCGCAGTCCACACATTCCTCTATTTTCATCATCAGTCCCTGCCACTCTTCAGTCAGGAAATTCTGTGAAGGAGAACGTCTGATAAGCTGTGACATTCTGGCACAGTTATTTATCTGTATTCCAACAGTACATGGCATGCAGTAACCACAGCCTCGACAAAAATCTCCCATAAGTGTTTTCCTGTCTTCCTCAATAAAAGCAACGATTTCATCCGTCATTTCCACATCCTTATCAAAGAAGCTGAGCCATTCTTCAAGCTCCTCCTCTCTCTGGATACCCCATAGTGGCAGTACATTATACTGACTCATATAAGCCATACATGCTGTACTGTTTGTAAGGAGACCTCCTGACAGTCCCTTCATGGCAAGGAAGCCCATATCTGCTTTTTCTGCAGCCTTGACAAGAGCTATATCCCTGTCTGTTGCCAGATAGCAGAAAGGAAACTGGAGTGTTTCATATAGTCCGCTTTCAATGATTTCTTCAGCAACACCGATAAGATGCGCCGTGATTCCGATATGCCTTATCTTCCCCTGCTTCTTAGCTTCCACCATTGCTTCGTACATTCCCGTACCATCACCGGGCTTAAAGCACTGTGGAACACAGTGGAACTGATAGATATCCAGGTAATCAGTTCTGAGATTCCTGAGAGTTGTCTCAAGATCCTCCCAGAACTTTTCAGGAGTTTTCGCCTGGGTTTTAGATGATATGTATATCTTATCACGCATTCCCTCAAAAGCTTCTCCCAGCTTTTCTTCACTGTCTGAATAAGCTCTGGCAGTATCGAAGAATCTCATTCCTCCTTCATAAGCCCCACGAAGAAGCTTCACGGCCATAGACATATCTACTCTCTGTACAGGCAGAGCTCCGAAAGCATTCTGCGGCACAGTAATCCCTGTTTTTCCTAATGTGATTTCTTTCATAATATTTGTAACCCCTTTTTTTAATATTAACAGTCATACATCTTGATTCTAATTATGCATAAGGTCTTGCAACCGTGTCAATTAAAGTTTTTTATATCCTCCGGATTCCAGTATTCTGTTTTTCATATCCTTTACTCCTTTAACTCCTGTACCACGAAGAAATCCGGCAGCTTTGTTAAGTGCATTTTCAAAGCCATCTGCCGTTTCATCAAATATTTTCATTGCCATATTTTTTGATAATCCGGCTTCTGAAGATGCCTCTTCAAAAGAACTCCTGTTAACTTTATTTATACTGATTTCGTCACCAATGTAGAAACTCATTTCCTCTGTCATGTTATAAACTCTGGTGCTTACTATATCATAAGCCGGAGACAACGATATCCCTTTTAGATTCTCACTATATATAAGCGAATAGTTTTTTATATGAGCATCATTATTACCAATCAGATAATTAAAGCAGATTCTTTTCCAAAGTTTTGTCTGCTCTGATATAGGGTCAACTGCGTTTTCTCTGATCACTTCAAACATTCTTCTCAAATATCCGCTTTTCTCTTTTTCATACTTTTCACCGGCAGGAATTCCAAGAGCCTGCGCAAAATCCTCCTGATGAAGTCTATTCGGTACCGGAAGCCCATCAACTAATTTCTCATTTTTCATTAACCTGTCAAAACGTTTTGTTGCATAAAGGATTTCAGAATCAGTTCCCTTTCCAACGTTAATTATAAAACTTTCAGGAACTTCTATCCCTAACTGATTTGCAGTCAGCATACAGAATTGTTCATTCAGAACTATCCTTGCGAACCTGACGTGACTTTGCTTTACTATATGTGTACTTGGTGCATTTCCTTTTGGAAGATACCAATTATTATTATCTTCATCATAATAGAGACCAACCTTACCTGATGCACCTGTTAATGATAAATGTGTCTCCATCAAAATACGTGTTGATCTTGTTGCCCCCTCTGCAGCTAGTTCCTTTACCTGCTTAAGTGAAAGCTTCTCATATCCAAAAGCATCTTCAACATCTTTATCATCCACTATTCTTAACGCTCCCAGACATTCTTTTCCGAGAGCTGACAAAATAGCTAAGTAATCCTCTTCATCTGACTTTATCCAGTTTGCAACTGCTTTTCGCGAAAACCCTTCAGGCAGCAAACCCTCAAAAAAACATTTGGTTTTTTCCGGAGAGTATGCTTCTTCTATAAGTGGAAGAGAAATTGATATAGGATGGGCCTGATCAGAATGTATGTATTCTTTTGTATATTGAAAGCATGCATCTTTGAAGCTATTTCCTGTTATATGTCCAACACAAAGCGGTTCCCCATGTATCTCCAATAATACAGTAAACCTCATAACTTCTTATCCCCTTTCATTCAGTTCAATATCAATACCAAGAAGATTAGCAAGATATATTGCCTTTCCAAGTTCAATGGTCGCCTTACCATTTTCCAAATCAGAGATATAGCTTGCACTGATACCACTAACCTCACATATATATTTCTGAGTATAGCCAAGTTTCTTTCTTTTCTCCTTAATTACCTCACCAAAGACCTTTACATTATTTATTTTCATAACTCACCTTTCTATAGCCGTACGGCTATTATTATTGTTTCATATAAAATATAAAGCCGTACGGCTATATATAATACATACAATTATACATATAGTCGTACGGCTATGTCAACATTTATTTAGATATATAAGAGGTACATTTTTATGGATAACATACCACTATCAGCGGTATGATGTACTCTTCCGGAGTGAGTCCGGCATGACCTCCCGGCATAATCTGTGCCTCATAGTGAGATACAAAGATTGATACATCGGAGATTGAAAAGGCCACGTAGTCTCCTAACATATCTGCAAGGTCATCTCTATTTTCTCCTATACCAAACACTTTATCATCCAATACTTCTTCCTTTGTCAAAAGCAGGAAATCATCCTCTCCGAAATTCTTTTTAAAGATTTCCGGAAATGTATCCATATATTCATCCTTTACAAAAAGATTGATGGTACGAGGTTCGATAGACGGCAGACGAAGCAGACATTCCATTACCTCAGGATAATCAAGTATGCAGATATTCCTGCTGTCCATATGACCATGATCTGCGGTGATAAACAGCAATGTATCCTCGAGTTTTGAAGCCAGTTTTTCTACTCTTTCTTCCAGATCCTTTATAACTGCATGAGTTGAATCACTTGTTGTTCCGGTTCTGTGCATAGTATTATCCGGTTCATGCCAGTATGCATAGATAAATTTTTCTCCGGGCTCCTTACACAGGTTTTCAATCCGCTCAAAAATCTCAGTTTGATTCTGTGGAAACGGAGGCATGAAAGGCATTGAAAAGAATGCCTTTCCACCTGCATTATTGATTTTATCAACTATATTTTCATATGGCAGGAGTGTAAAACCAACATTGTAATCCGCTGCCTGTTCTAATTCTTCAAAGGAATCAGTATCCCATATCTTTGTTCCATCAACTTCAATTCTGACAGGAACGGCATCCTCTTTTTCATGTGCCTGCTCTTTATTTGTAAATAGAGTTACGTTTTTATCAAGCTTAGGTATATACATATCCCAGCCCAGCCAGCCATGTTCATTAGGATAAAGACCACTGAGTAATGATGTGGTCGCAGCTACTGTAGTCGGCGGATAAACCGAGTTATACTCACCTGCAAGATGAGATCTGAAGAAGCCATCCTCTGCAAGATGTTTCTCCAGTATAGATATTCCCATAGCATCAAGAAGAAGCACAACTACATTCTTATATGACCTGTTCAAATATTCATCTGCCAGAGGTAATGTATTTGCAGTTGTCGTCGCCCCATACTTCTTTAGTATTGAATTTGCCAGATTGACAAGACAGTTACTGTAATCCGGTAAATTGGGTATGTTATTAATTATATTGCTATCCATATATTTTCCTTTATGGTTTAATACTATGACATAAGTGTCAAAAGTCAAAATTCATTCTTGCTAGTAGGAAAAGCATTTTGACCTTATGACACCATATGATATCCATCTAGAAGAAACTTTGCCACTCCGTCTTCTTCATTAGAAGCGATTATCCCTGTGGCATATTTTTTTAGCTCCGGGAGCGCATTTCCCACCGCATAAGCTTCATCTGCTATCTTAAACATAGGAATATCATTTACAGAGTCACCAAATACAACTATCCGCTCCATGCCGAGCTTCGCTTTCAGCTTAACAATCGCTTTAGCCTTGGTACTGTTTTCAGGACATATCTCCAGCCAGTACTCTTCATCATAGGCATCCTTCTGGAGAACCGCTTCCCAGCCTTCCTTTCCCTTTACTCTTTCATAGATAGGATCAAGCTTTTCCTTATCATCGATCATAGTGATATAACCTACATCACCACTGAATAAAGCATCTATACTATTAACTATGCGGATACCTTTTTCGCTTTTTCTCTCATCAAGATATTTCCTTATACCCACCGAGTGTTCTCCGGCAAAGAACACCTTTTCCATCTCATTATCATACCAGATACTTGTGAAACCACACGATGGTATCTCCGGAAGAAGTTCTTTTAACTCATCTATCTGTTTATCAGTGAAAAGAGCTTTCTCTATTATATCCAGAGTTTTAGGGTCAGCCAGAGCCGTTCCATTTCTTATAATAAGCGGAACTTTAATATCAAAAGGCTCAACTATATGTCTGACACTCATAGCGGACCTTGCCGTAGCTACAGTAAACTGAAGTCCTTTCTGGATCAGTTCATTTATTATACTGACTGTTTCCGCTGATATGCTCTTGTCACTTCTCATAAGAGTCCCATCAAGATCAGTAACATAAAGAGTCTTATCTTTATCACCAATAGCCTCTGATACGGATACTTCTTTGTTTATCTCAGTTTTAAGCTCTTCTATAAGTTTACTGTATCTGCTGTTATGAGTCTTAATGGATTTATCTGACTCTGCATACTCTATGAAGTCTTTCTTATCCACCCATTTATACGCAACAGTTTCACCCTCCTGAAGAACCACGCTATCCTTATCTGCATCAACAGTCGCAAGATATGAATAAAACATACTATGGCTGGGATCCCGGAAGATATGACTCACCAGTTTAAAATCCATAGCTGTAAGTCCTGTTTCTTCTAAAAGCTCTCTCTTTGCAGCCTCAAGCGGTTCTTCCCCTGATACTGCCGAACCACCTGCGCTGGCTTCCCAATATCCCGGATAGACATCCTTACTCTCATCTCTTTTAGTAAGAAGATATGTACCATCCACATGCTGTACCAGAATATCAACTACCATATGATATCTGCCTTCGGGAATCTGCTTATAGTTACCAAACTGTCTTTCCCAGGTTTCCCCGGTCCTGTTTCCATCCCTGTCATATAAATCCCAAATTTCCATTTATCTAATGCCCTCTAAGTTGTGTTGCTTTTGCTTCCTCTTAGAAGCCTTTTTCTTGCTCATTCGGCAACAATTTGTGCTTTTTTCTTAATTTGTGTTGCTTTTCCTTTCCCTCAGAAGCTTTTTCTTGCTCATTCGGCAACAATTTTTGCTTTTTCTTTAATTTGTGTTGCTTTTTCTCTCCCTCAGAAGCTTTATTTCAGCTCCTTCGGCAACAATTTGTGTCTTTTTCTTAATTTGTGTTGCTTTTACTTTCTCTTGGAAGCTTTATTTCAGCTCCTTCGGCAACAATTTTTTCATTTATTCTTGATTTTGTTGTTTTCTTGCCATCTTGGAAGCTTGTTTTCAAGCTCTCTGGCAACAATCCTTGCGTTTTCTTTCATTTTTGTTGCTTCCACACCCTCTCGGACGTCTGATTTCAAGCCATTTGACAACAATTTTGCCTTTTTCTTTAATTTGTGTTGCTTTTGCTTTCTCTTGGAAGCTTTATTTCAAGCACTCTGGCAACATTTCTTGCCTTTTTATTCATTTGTGTTGCTTTTGCTCCCTCTCATAAGCTTAATATCAGGAGTGGGGCAACATCTTTAATGTGACATACTCCCACCACTTTCGCTTCGCTAAGAAGTGGGGGCTTCTCGTTCGAGTAATCTAATGATTACAGCATACACGAGCTATCCCCGTCTGTCCGACGGTTCTATTTATACTTAGATACTTAAGTATCTCATTCCTTCATTACGTATATTTATAGCTGCATTTATGTCGCGGTCATGTTCATTATTGCACTTTGGACATATCCATTTTCTTATTGACAGGTCTTTTGTGTCTTCGTTTTTATAGCCACAACAATGACATATCTGACTTGATGGATAGAATTTATCAATCTTCACAAAGTGTTTTC
>FZRB01000039.1 GCA_900199595.1 Lachnospiraceae bacterium
ATTTGTTGTTATAAAGAGTGATTACATCTTTCCGAATGTTATCGGGAATGGTATTTGCTGGTTTGCGTCCTTTGTTACCGTGTGAGAAAGCGGCTTTACCTTTTTCTTTATAGGCTTTGATAAGTCTGTTAACTTGTCTTTTAGTAATACCTAGATTTAGAGCGGCGCGATCTTTGTTACCACCCTCGTCAACCAGTCGTTTGATCACTTCATATTTCTTTTGTTCATTCATAGTTAAATCAATTCTCCTCATCATGTCCTCCTCTCTTGCGAGAGGATAGTATACCATATCGGGACATTTTCATTTGTGGTTTAATAGGACATTATCAAAAATGACTTATACTTGCCATTTGTTTTTGTAAAGAACTTTGACACCTTAATCTATATATGATATTGTGTATACTCACGTTAGGATATTTCTTAGATTTTTATCTGTCTGATGAAATATATATTTTGTAATTCGGTAAATCATATGAACAATAATAAATCAACAGCAAAATGTAATATAAGAAAAATAGTATTTCTGATTCTGTCCATCGTCTGGATGGTTGTTATTTTTTTGTATTCATCACGTGATGCGGCGCTTAGTACAACTGACAGCCAGACTGTTGCGCTTACCATAGGTGATCTTACCATAGAAGATTTTAATCAGTGGTCCACTGAGCAGCAGTATCAGTATGCAGCAAGTATTGACCATCCTGTCAGAAAGGCAGCACATTTTACTGAGTATTTTATACTTGGCATGCTTCTTCTGGGGGCGTGGTACGATGCAGAGCATAGAAAGCTTTTTAAGAAAAATGTAAATGAAAATGATAATAAGCCAAACAGTGTATTAATTTGTATATTTAATGCATTAATCCCACTAATGATAAGTCTTATATATGCTGTTTCTGATGAGTATCATCAGACTCATGTATCCGGTCGTTCAGGTATGATGACGGATGTGCTGATCGATGGAAGCGGCGCACTGGCAGGGATTATAATTGCACTGTTGCTCATAACCCTCATTGGGCTGATCCGCAGACGACATAAATAGCCTTTGACATTGACGGATTATAACGGATTAATATCTTTTGACCTTAGTCGTAGTATGGATTATCATCCACCAGTGGGTACGGCTCTTTGAGTCGTATAACCTTCATGATTTCATTCACATCTTTTCTGATCACTCCGGCGGTAATAAGCTCGCCGGCTCCGTATCTTTCAAGCTCGGCATTTACGACGCCGTCATTTTCGGCTATATAAAAGAGTATTCCGCGTTTGTTCAGACTCTTGTTCAGAGCCATAAGTCTGTCGGCGGCTGTTACATCTACATTATTTATTCCACTTCCGTAAATGATTATTACTCGGGTATTCTCATCTATTTCCGATTCCAGTTCCTTTACAAATGTATCGATGTTCGCAAAGAACAGATTTCCATTAAAACGATATATGATTATTCCCTGAATAGGTCTTGCGTCTTCGTGTGCCTTAAGTGAATAGAAGCCCTCGTGTCCCGGACGGATGCCCAGGAAATTTCTCTGGGGATATACTGCCTGTCTTATTACGGCGAAGAAGGAAAGGATAACGCCTATCACAACGCCATATACAGTTCCGAAGAAAAGAACTCCCAGCATAGCTGAAATAAATATAACAAAATCAGAACGGCTTATACTCCAAAGTCTTTTTGCCAGATGGAATTCGCAGGCTGAAAGAAGCGCAGCAACTATTATGCCTGTAAGTATCGGAACGGGCAGCATAGGAATAAAACCAGTACAGAAGATAAGTATAAATGCCATTGATATGCAGGCAAATATACTCATGAGCTGTGACTTGCCACCGAACTGTCTTACGATGGTAGTACGGGAAACGCTGGCATTTACAGGACAGCATCCGAAGACAGCAGAGGTCAGGTTCGCAAGTGAATAGGCCAGGACTTCTCTGTCAGTGTTCAGATCATAACCGTCAGAAATCGCATTTGACCTGGAAGCCAGCATGGTTTCCGACATGATTACTATGGCGATGGTTAGTGCCGAAAATGTAAGATCAGGAAGCAGATGCAGATCTATTTCCAGAAGCTTCGGAAGCGGAAGACCGGAAGCGGTCTCGGGAAGAAGCTTTACACCGTAGTCAGCTATGTGTAGCTTTGCAGTCAGAAGGTAACCTATCACGAGCATGACTACTGACATAGGAAGTTTTGGAAGCAGCTTTCTGATAAGCAGGATTATGATAACTGTGGAGATACCAAGTGAAAATGAAATAAGATTAAAATCCTTAAATTCCTTGAAAAGATGAATGATCAGCTCGGGAAGCTCACCCGTTCCCGGCTTGCCGCCGAAGAGTTTTGGCAGCTGCATCATGATGATTTCCAGACATATACCAGTAATAAAGCCACCCATAACGGGGACGGAAATGTACTTCACAGCACGTCCGGCTTTGAAAAGGAAAAATACCATAAGCCACAGCCCTACAATAAATGTGAGCATGGGAACAGCATTTATGGCATCATCGGACTTGGAAATGATTCCAACGGAAGCTATAGCACCGCCAGTCAGAGCTGCAGGTGCGGCATCAACTCCGAATACAAAATCATAAGAGGTGGTTGTGAGACCGTATACCAGAATCGGAAGAAGTGAACCATACAGACCATAAATCATCGGAAGACCGGCTATTTCAGCATAACCCATGGAAATAGGTATGGAAACAAGCGCCACAATAATACCGGATATTATATCCTTTGGAATGTAGAGAGGCTTGTAGCCGGCGGGGAATTTAGTTTTGATATAGTTTTTCAGATTCATGACGGACCTCAATATACATTTGTTGTATCTTTGTTGCAGGTATGAATGACTTATATACCTTTTGACCTTGTCATCTTTTAATAGTATAATAGAGTCTGTTATTAATTTAAAGTAAAATGTAATGAGGTTCACATGGATTACAACAAGTTTAAAAACAACCAGAATAATGGGACAAATAATGAAATAGAAAAATCTAATACAGGAATGATAGTATTATTACGAATAGTTATAGTTATTATCATTCTTTTATTTATTGCCATTTCCGGCATCATATTTATGAATCTGATGAATAAGGGTAAAAAAGATGCGGAAATAGCTTCAGAAAATGCGACAACAGAAGAAATAGTAACAACAGAAGAAGATATAGCTACTATTAAGGATGCTGTTGAGGAGCTGAATGCAAAGGCAAATGGTGACGCAGCTAAAATACCTAAGAGCAGCTGGATGTCAGGTAAGGTTCTGCATGATTTTCATTTTACGGATAAGACGATCTCTTACCAAAAGGTTGATCCTGATATATTTAAACAGCCTCAGGCAGATGACGGCGGAGATAATTCCAAACCTGAGGATGCAGAGGCAAAAGGAGCCTGGGATCAGGTGTCACTTACACTTGATTCGGTAGAAGGTTCAATCAATCTCAGTACTCCGGGTGATGCTTCTAAAACAACTCAGCTGACCAGTACATATATGATTCTTGTGGATCTGGATACGGACGAAATCATAGCAGAAAGAGACTGTGAGAAGGTAGTGAGTCCTGCTTCAATGACAAAGGTACTTACCGTCCTTACAGCAAGAGAGTTTATAAATCAGGAATCGCTGGACGATACATTTACCATCACACGCGAAATAACTGATTATGTAGATGAAAATGAAGCCAGTGCGGTAGGATTTCTGCCTGGTGATGAGGTGACTGTCAGTGACCTTCTGTATGGAACGATTCTTCCGTCAGGAGCAGATGCGGCACTTGGACTGGCTATGTATTGCTGCGGAACAGAGGAAGCCTTCGTTGAGAAGATGAACCAGAAGGTGGATGAACTAGGGTTATCCGAAACAGCGCATTTTACAAATGTAGTCGGAATGTATAATGAAGACCTTCACTGCACCATGAAGGATATGGCTACAATCCTCAGCATGGCAATTCAGGACGACCTGCTTCGCGATGTGCTATCCAAGAGGATTTATCATACCGATATCAAGTACGGAGTTGACGAAGATGGAAATCCGCTGATATCAGAAGATGATGACGAAGACGGCGAGGAAAGCGAAGAAAGTGAAGAAGAGGAAGAGTATGACGGCTACTTCTTCCCGGATGGTATTGAGATATCCAACTGGTTCCTGAGACGTATCGAGGATAAAGAAATGGATGGAAATGTTATCGCTGCCAAGACCGGTTATGTAACCGAGGCCGGCTGCTGCGCATGCAGTTACTACGAAGCCAATAATGGCAAGCGTTACATCTGCGTTACAGGAAACTCCTTCAGTTCATGGAGGACCATATATGATCATGTGTCAGTGTATAGATCATTGACAGATTAATTATTAAATAAACAACCTGAGAAGGTGTTTATATACAAATGAAAACTAGGAGGATTACAAATGAAGAGTAAAAAAACAAAGATTTATTCAGTAATTTTATTCCTTGCGATGGTTATTGGTATTTGTTCGCCTAATGAAATAAGCAGAGTTAATGCAGAGGGTGATAGCTATACGATAACCTGGGTTACTACGAAAGGTGATTTTGGAACTGAATATGATGAGGAGCATGGATTGGTCCATGTGACAGAAGAGGAAAGTGAGGTTGATAAGGGAAGTGAAATTAGTGAATGTCCTTTAATTGATGATAGTGAAATATCCGGAGAAGTATTTGTCGGCTGGCAAACATCAGGTGATAATGCACTATATTTATCAAAAGGGTTTAGTAATGTAGATGGATATACATGTAAAAGTTTATATGATTATACTCCAACATCAGATGTTGTATTCAATGCTGTATTTGTTAAGTCTGTAAATGTTACATTTTCTTCTGATAAATACTCTTTTTACAACGGTAATAAATCCATAACAGAAAAATATCCAAAAGGAAGTTTAATTAATCATTCAATAGCTATAGATACTGTAGATAAAGTTGTATTAACAGGATGGAAGTTAAAAGGTACCAATACTGTTTATGCAGATGATTATATGGATGAAGATTTGGATTGTATTTGTGATTATGTTGTTCAAAATGATGTAGAATTTGAAGCAATAGTTAAGGAAGCTTGCACAATAACTTTTAAAACTGATATTGGCGGTGTTGATTCAGAAGGAAATAAAGAACATTCAGAATTAGTTGAAAAAGATGGATTAATAAAATACTCATATACCTGTGATGATTTTGAAGATTCTGATTCAAAATGCCACAAGTTTATAGGTTGGAAAACAACTGGTGATTCTAATATATATGTGCCTTATGATGATGACGATGAGAGCAATGTTAAATGTCTTCCAGACTATAAAGTAACAAAAGATGTAGTATTTGAAGCTGTATGGGCAGATGCATATAAAATAACCTATAATTTTAATGGTGGTCATCCTGTATACAATGAGGATGAAACAGAGACAACTCTTTATGTTGAAAAAAATAAACCAATTAAGAATAACCACGTATTGCTTGAAAAAGAAGGTTATGTATTATTGGGATATAAATCAGACGATAGTTCTACCATTTATGAGGTCGAAGATGATTTTGAAGATGGTTCACATATGATATATGATTTTGTTCCAACAAAAAGTATGACTTTCACAGCGCAGTGGGCGGAAGGATATAAAATAACCTTTGAAGCAGGAGAAGGATATTTTGGAACAAGTACAGATTCAAGAGGTAATTCAGAGTATATAAGAACAGAGCTGGTTTTATGTGTTAAGGGACAATCATTAAAAGGATATTTCACTCCTAGCAGGCAGGGGTATGAACTGGCAGGATGGAAGAATCAGAGTACCGGTAAAGTATATTATGATGATGAAATAATAGGATATGTTCCTAATAATGATGAAACATTTATTGCTGTATGGAAAGAAGGAAATGAAGATGATCCAGAACCATCTAATCCATCACCATCACCGTCACCAACAAATCCATCAAACCCAACAAATCCTTCACAGCCAGTTAATCCATCTCCTGAAGTATCTCCATCATCTGTTCCAAAGACGTCGGATGCTCCAAAGCTTTTTGAAACTCCTACAGTAAACGGTGGAAAGTTTGTTATTATTTCAACAAATGCTGCAAGATATTCAGGACCAACGAAGAAGTCTGTTAAGAAAGCAACTGTTCCTGATACTATAACAGTTAACGGAAAGACATTTAAGGTAACAGCAGTAAAGGATAATGCATTTAAAAACTGCAAGAAGCTTAAGTCCGTTGTGATCGGTAAGAATGTAAAGACTATCGGTAAGAACGCATTTTACGGATGTAAAAATCTTAAGACAATAACAGTCAATACAAATTCTCTGAAGAGTGTTGGCAAGAATGCACTTAAGGGTGTTAACAAGAAATGTAAGATTCTGGTTCCTAAGAAGAAGCTGAGTAAGTATAAGAGCAAATTCAAGAATAAGGGACAGAAGAAGACTGTTAAGGTAAAGAAACAGTAGAAGGAAAGAGGTGAGATTATGAGGTATTTAAAGAAAATATGTGCCATAGCTTTAGCATTATTATTTATTTTACCTGTGATTCCTTCCATTGAAGCTGATGCAGCAAATAATGTGAAGGAGCAGGCTGTTGTACTAAACCGTAAAGGTGATTTATACAGTATTTACGTAGATAATGTCGGAAGCAAAAAAGTAACCGGAGTTAAGAGCAGCAATACAAAAGTTGCGTCGGTTTATTATGTATGTAAGTCAAAGTGGAGCAGTGCTTATTACAACAGCAAGTTGAAGAAGGAAAGTTCTAATAAATCAAGCGACTGGACCATCTGCCTTAATCTTAAAAAACCGGGAAAGACAAATGTTACATATAAGGTAGGTAATAAAAAATATACTGTTAAGCTTAATGTTGTTAAGTATAAAAATCCTATGAAATCAGTTGTGATATCAGGCGTTCAGGGTGGAAAGAATCTCGCATCCAAGGTTAATAAGCATTATGGATGTAATTTAAAGGCCATTAAAAATGATAATGTCAATCTGTCTCTTGAATCAAAGGATGGATGGGAGATTACCAATGTTCAGATGAGTAACTGGAAGATTCAGGATGAATATTCAATGTATCCGGATATGTCTGTTACAAAAATCGATAATGAATATCTTGGTAAGATAAGTAAGACCGGTGATACGTATATTTATATATATCTGAAAAAGAAATATACCAACAAGTATAAAGATGATTACAAAAATTATATAAGTACTACAGTCGTTTACCATTTTGGTAAGGCTAAGATTACATGGTAAGGAGGGAGAGAGCATGAAAAGAATAATAAAAAGATATTTATGTCTTATGATGGCAGCTTTATTCATCATATCACTCTGTCCTTCTAATAAAGCTTATGCATCAGGAAAGATGGTATGTCCTAAACATGTATATGGCTGCTACAAACCAGGTGGTTACAGTTCAGTAACAATCTATATAGATAATGCGCCTAAGGGTAAGATATCATCAGTGAAGGTCAGCAATAAAAAGGTTGTAGAATTATCAAGTGCTTATATAAGTGAATACAAATCAACCTATACTAAAAAACCAAAGGGCTATAAAGGGTATGGAAACAGATCTGCATCGATATATCTTCGTGTAAAGAAAGCAGGTACTACAAAGGTTACCTATAAGATTGGCGGTGTAACAAAAACAACCACTGTTCATATATCTAAGTTTACAAAGCCTTTGACAAGCCTCACAATTACAGGAGCTGAAGGTGGTGCAAATCTTGCAAATAAGATCAACTGGAATTATTCAGGAAATCTTGAACTTAAAAATGCTATTTCATCAAACTCTGTAATTAAGTTCAAATGTAAGAAGGGCTGGAAAGTAACAAGTGTGAGCTTTGATTGCGAAGGCGGAATGAGAAAGTCCTACAGCAACAGTAAAAAGGGTATCAAGAGCTATAAGCTTGGAAAGCTCGAAGAGGGCAAGAATTATTCACTTAACATTTCACTTAGCGATAAGCATGGTGTATATGAAAGCGTATATGTCAGAATACAGAATGTGAAAGATACTCCGGTTGTTTACTAGAGAAACAACTAATTATATAAAATAATAACAGAACACATATTTAGGCGTTTCCGCAGATTATAAGCAAAAAATACGCTATAATCTGCGGAAATAGCCTTTTTTTATATAATAGCCTGCAAATAAAAAGTCAAGGCTAAATTTATAAAAATTGAAAATTA
>FZRB01000041.1 GCA_900199595.1 Lachnospiraceae bacterium
TTATTAGATTCTAAATACACTTTATTTAAGCTCCTTTTATATATTTACCACTGAATTAATTATATCATATTGAGACATCTTTTTCAATGAAAGATAGACGATTTATTATAGATTTTTAGAGCCCGTTAGTGCGATTCATCCCCGCCTTAAAGAAGACGGAGTATTCTCGCTTAGAATTGATAAAATATAAAATATATAAATATATAAGTATATAAATATAAAAATATAAAATATATAAATATATTACTTTTTAATTATAGAATAATACATTCTGCCTTCGTACTCTCCATCTATCAGGAAGTAATCTCTCAGGGTTCCTTCATATTCGAAGTCACACTTCTCTATTACTCTTTTAGATGAAATGTTTGAAGGTCGTACGCATATCTGTACTTTATGGAAATGTATCTTATCAAAGCCGTATTCGATTACTGCTTTTGTAGCTTCTGTGGCATAACCCTTACCCTGAAAAGCAGTTCCGATGCAGTACTCTATCTCTCCAAAATTGTTATGAGTATCAACAAGGAAATATGCTACCTGGCCGATACACTCCCCGGACTCTTTTTCTATTACTGCCCATCTAAACTTGAATCCGTTTTTATATGCACCTATATATTCATCCAGCAGCCCCTTTACTGCTTCAGGTGTTTTGTAAGATGGTTCTCCGTACTTACTCTGAACCTCGTCAAGTCCTGCCCAGTTTTTACGCATGGATTCTGCATCTTCATACTTAAACTGTCTGAGAATCATACGTTCTGTTTCTATCTCAAGGGTTCCACAGGGATCTATTCCTTTAGCTTTTGAAGCTTCACTTGAATGATAATTTCTAATCATTTCCACTGCTTCATCAAAGGATACACATTTTGCATATCTCTTCGGCCACATGAATTCATTAAAATATTTGTAGGCAGTTTCACTATCAAAATATGGATTGTCATAGGTGGAGTTTGTGTATGAAGGAACTATCATGTTGAAACCGTTTTCGAATCCACTTTTTATGGTTGCGTCCATACAATAATCTGTTGATACACCGATAGTTATAATATCCTTTTCACACTTGGAATAAAGATATTCTGTTAATCCTGTCATAGGATGAAAAGCACTGTTTACATTCTTTTCAAAACGCTTCTCATCATTAATCGGTGCGAATTCTTCAAATATCTCGTAGTTATCCGCAGTCTTATCCAGATCCGTTCCCGGACCATCATCATGCTGGACATATAGAACCTCAACATTATTCTCTCTTGCTAAAGAGATTAACTGTTTTATATTCTTTCTTACTGTATCAAACAAATATAGATCTTCGTTAAAACACCCCTTTTGAGTATCAACAACTAATAAAACCATATTTTTATCCTTCTTTATTGAACTATTTTTATAGTTTTTCTAAATAATCTGCGATTCCATCCTCATCATTGGAACCAATAATCACATCTGCAACTTCCTTAACCTGAGGAACCGCATTTCCCATTGCTACTCCTGTTCCGCATAGCTGTAGACTACCAATATCTGCAAGATCATCTCCGAAGGCCGTAACATCCGAAAGACTTACACCTATATGTTCACACAGTTTTGTGATAGCAGTCTCTTTTGTGATTCCTGCTCTGGTGATCTTATACCAGTCACCATCTGTAAAATGTATGAAATCGCAACCAATTAGCTTTTCTTCTAATTCATCTGCCTTAGCGGGATCTGGTATCTCAAAACATATCTTGAGAGATGGTTTTCTGAAATCATTAAAATCAGTAACTATACTTTCACCCCAGCTTTTCTCAAGTTCATCCTGCGGTGGTACATGGTTACGATAATATTCTGCTTCTTCATTTGCGGTATCTACAGTTATCAGCAGATTACCACACACCTCGCGTCCCTTTGCAATTATATCTGCTGTCTCATCGCCGGTGAATTCCTCTATAACTATTTTTCTGCCATAAGCACTTACCATGGCACCGCCGCTTGAAATGATGATGTCCGGTGTCACACTATGGATAAAGCTTCGGCTGTTGCTCTCACTTCTGGAGGTTGATACACCGATCAGATAACCCTTCTTTTTTGCTTCGAGAACTGCTTCCATAGTTCTTTTGGAAATAGTCTTATCGGATTTAAGAAGTGTTCCGTCAAGATCAAATAACAGAACCTTTTTACTCTCCTTTAACCATCCCATGGCTATGGCTTTATTTATATTGGCATCAATCCACTCATATACTTCAGGCATGAATTCTTTGATAACAGCCATTCTCTTTTCAACAACATCCCTGTTGGTACCGCTTTCCACCCAGGTAAAACCGTCTGTAAGAGTGTTATGAAGGAAAGGCTGAATCCTGTCCATACAGGAAGCGTATTTCGAATCAGGAGTTTCCATCGAATCAAACTCTTCCCAGAGATCTCTGATCATCTTTCCCTGTTCTGATGGTAGCTGTGCAAACAACTTATCTGCTGCTTCTCTTTCCCTGTCAGCTTTTCCTACATTTGCCGCAACATCATAAGCAAATGTATCTCCTGCGTAGATTTCAATAAGATCATGTACCACGCACATCTTTACTGCACGGCTGACATCCACCGGTTCTTTTGCATATTCCTCAAAGAGCATTGCCATCACAGCGATATGCCAGGAATGCTCGGCATCATTTTCGCGCCTGCTCTTATCAATAAGAGACGTTCTTCTGATGATACTAGTCATCTTGTCAATCTCGGCAGTAAACTTGAGCTGCTGATCCATACGGATATTACCGCTGGACAGAAAATCCTGAATTCCCATACTCTACTTTTTCCTCCATCATTTTATCCTATAATTAATTCATAAGTTTATTCTTTAATCGTTCTCGTGTTTCCTCCGATATTCCGATACTGTCGAAGTATCCTTCTACATTTCCATACTCCTTTATAAATAATTCCATAAAATCTTTTATATAAGATTCTCTTGGAAGGATTATGTTCAGATCAAGATCGGGATGGTGTATAGCCGCCATCTTGAACCTTTCTTTATTATACTCAAGGGTGAGCATATAATCCGAAACTATCTCATCTTCATTTACGCCGCAAAGCATGAAGATAATCGCTGTTACGACTCCTGTTCTGTCTTTACCGGCTGAACAGTTATACATAACCCCTGACTCAGCTTCTGCCATGGTGGTAAATATATTCTTAAGCGAAGGTGAAGCCGCTATCTTCATATAACTTCCCGGAACTGCTTCTACTGATTCCGGAACCTGACTTCCTTCCACTATAGGGAAGTTATAATATGTGAAGCCTTCACGTCCGTCAAAACTGCTCGTCTTTGAAGCGATGTCCTCCTCTGTCCGCGTATCGATTATAGTTGTTATCTCATTAGTTTTAAGAAAATCTATATCTCTCTGATTTGCATAGCCTGACCAGTCACTTCGAAGAAGTCTGTTAAAATGTGTAAGCTTTCCATCCTTACAATGATGTCCGCCAAGATCTCTGGTATTCATAGTTGTTTCAAGAAGGCTCTTTGATTTTTCATTCCAGTCAAGTATGGAAACCACTTCAGGAAGACTGTCTGCTATAAAGTTCGGAAGCTCATCATCACTTTTTATTTTCCACATGCCTCCAAAGCCCTGTCTCAGCCACATGGTTCTCATACCAAGTTTCTTTGCAGGAAGAATATCATTGTCAATTCTGTCACCCACCATCATTGCTTCATCAGGCCCTACGCCTGCTTTTTCCATAGCTATCTCGAATATCTTCAGATCCGGTTTTGCCACACCCTCTTCAGCAGAAGCTATGACTAGATCTATATATTTAAGAATACCGAAGGCTTCAAGTCTGTCAGCTGTTCCAAGGGCCTGATTAGCTATAATGCCAATCTTATATTTCTCATGAAGTTCTTTCAGAACATTCTCTGCTTCAGGATAAAGCTTTTCAGCATCCATAGTCCACTTGGGAAGGTCCACATGAAGCATATTTGCTATCTCAAGATCACCTCTTCTGTTCTGCTTATATAGCTCTTTTGCCTTCTCAAATACATATTCCGGTTCAACACCGCCCGCTTTTGCTATTTTTTCTAATCTTTGTTTATAGCACTCTATTTCATCAACCAGGGTAGAACCCACATCAAAGAATATCCATTTCAGTTTACTCATGCTTCTCCCTCATTCATCTTATTTATCGCATCCAGTGGTTTGATGGTCATCTCTACCCAGGCAGGTATGAAACCGCATTTATAGGCATTTCTTACTGAGCGGATATTAGACCAGGCTGTACAGTAGAAAGGAACTTTGCCTTTCTTCATTATTTCCGCCGCAAGTCTGGTGGTTATTGCAGATGCAATTCCATTACGTCTGTATTCAGGAAGAACGTCGATTCCTATCTGCCACATGTCATCGCAGTCAGCTGAGCAGGCTGCAAGGCCCACCAGCTTTTCGTTCTCATAAGCACCCACGCCCAGAACATCCAGTTCTTTTCTTTCCTTACAAATAGCATTGCTCCACTCAGGAAGATAAAGCTCTGCAAAATCTTTCTGCTCCAGGACTTTATATTCAAAGCCTTCAGGAAGTCCCGGAAAGCTATGCCCGTTTTCATCTGAATTCATTATTGTATCGTAAAACCCATCCTTATCCGGAAGATAATACTCAGCCATAAAGCAGACTCCGTAACCCTTTTCTTCAAGCTTCTTATTTAGCCAGTGCATATTGGGAGCTTCGAATAGATGATAGAATTCGAATTTCTTCATATATTCCTCTGTTATAGCTCTGATGTCATCCTGTACAGCTGCAACTGTATTACTTCCATACAGAACAAAGTTACCAATCACAGGCTGTTTTATATACTTTCTGGCATTCTCGCCCATATGATATTTACATATGACATTTTCTGATTTTGTAAAGTCCTCTGCTTTACATCCTATATCTTCTGCAGACTGCGCCATGGCAATCTGCAGGATTTCTTTGTTATTCATTGTTTTATCCTTTTTGTATTTCTTCAGTATATTTTGTCATGTTGTTTTACTATTTATTTAGCTCATACATGATCAGTGTCATCTTGTCATTTACTACCTGCTCTTCACCTACACGTACGAAGCCGCATTTTTCATACAGATGACAGTTGCTCTTTTCCTGGAGAATTGTTTCCAGCTTCCAGGTTGTGACCTCGGGATACATCTCAAATGCCTTCTGTATCGCTGCGTATCCGATACCCTGATTCTGGTACCTCGGAAGTACGAAGAGCGGACTTATGAAGGACACCTTGTTTTCATTAGGATCATTATGACCGAGATTTATCACTCCTGCTCTTGCTCCATCTTTATTTATAAAGAAGTATTTTCTGTTGGGAACATCGAATCTTGCCTTAATCCTCTCAAGTGGCTCGATAGCCGGCGACATATCATCATGATATTTCTCATATAATGGCATAAAACTTTCAACCTGCATATCAAGCACAAGCTGCAGTTCTTTCTCGGAAACCTCTTCAAGGAAGATACTGTTCATAAGCTCATTTATTCCGATATCAGGAAGATTGAACTTTTCCTTTATCATCTTGGCAACAACATCAGGTTCGAGATCTGTATTATCGATCTTTATATAATTATCAAATGGTATCTCACCCTCATTGCTTACGATTCTGTACTTGCTCTCTTCTCTTACCATTCTGTCCTGAGATGCCACAAGGTCACGCTTGGAAGCCTTGTTCTTAAGACGGTTCTCGGTTTTATTTCTCTCAATTCTGACAGCCTGATCAGCTACCAGCTCGACACAGTAGAAGGTTCCACCTGTAGCCTCAAACTTATCTTTCAAGTAGTTTACATAATCCCAATCCGACGGCATATCAAAGGCCCACATATATGTGAAAATCATTCCCTGATAATTAGTCTTCATAAATTCTTCAAAGATATCTTCACGAAGCTTATTTACCAGCGCTCCGTTAAACTTTCCGAATATATCTATAACCGGCTCGATCATCATATGATTATGAAAGAGTCTGAAATCAGTTATCTTCATTAATTTCTGGCCCACTGTCATCTTGCCGACAGCGCCGGAACCAACTATTAATATTAAATCCATATTTTCCTCCTTAAATGACATACGCGTTCAACGTATCTGCCATATCTCATCACTTTTTAGAATCTGACTTTTTCGAAATATAATATCATGTCGCGGTATCGGTGCTCTGTTTCTTTAAAACCGACCTTTTCATAGATCGGATAGCCATCATCCGTAGCCTTCAGATCTATACGACCGAGGCCTCTCTCTTTTCCATACTCAACCAGATTCTTCATGAGCTGTGTACAGAGTCCCTTTCCACGATACTCAGGCTCTGTATATACACTGAGAACATCTCCGAAGAGACCACTGAGCAGAATAGAATTCGCAGGCATCTCAATAATATGAAGATATGCAACTGAGACTATATTTCCCCGCTTAGTACCGTCTATGCTTTCAGATATCATATCTTCATTCAGATTAATATCTTCCTCTCCAACCAGTTCCCTGTCCTCGTCTCTAGCAACAAATGCAACCAACTCTGTTCCCAGCTTCCTACTACAATGATTTTATAGTGAATATTCTTAACATCCAGTTAAGATATTATCTATCTTATTGCTTAAGCTGTATAATGATGGGGCAATAGGTATATCGGCAGTTTCCATGGACTTTGCGTCCGTATAATAGACTGATAACCAGCTCCTCATTAGCAGCGTTCGTTTTATGCAGGTTGTTTCACCATAGGGTGCATTCGTGTCACACCACAGTAGATTGAATAGGCAATGAGTAAAACTGGTGTATATCCATTGCACTATATTTTTTAAGGAGTGACAAATATATGAACGCAGTAGGTATTGATGTATCAAAAGGTAAGAGTACAGTTT
>FZRB01000046.1 GCA_900199595.1 Lachnospiraceae bacterium
CTGGTATCGTTAGTAAAGTAACAAAGAAGAAGATGTAATCTTTTTCAATATTACGATTACAATAAGAGCCGGGGAGTTAATCCCCGGCTTTTGTTGTTAAATATATATTGAAATTTTTTATGAATACGCTTTTTAAACTATAAATTGATCTTAGACATATAAGCATCTCGTTTGTCAGCTGGAACATCCAAATAATCCATAGCCTGCTCGATAGATATATTCATATTTAGCATTAAATTTTTAATACTTGCAATTAAGGTATGCTCAGAACCTTGTTCAATTCCTTGTTCAATTCCCTGCTTGAATCCCTCTTCAATACCTTCTTTTCTTGCAAGCTTGGCTTCATCTTTAATAAGTTGTTCCACTGTCATAATCTTTTTTCTCCACTTCTTATCCTGCCGAACTGCAATCACAGTATCATCAAGTTGTTTTGTGAAATCATCGGAAATCTCTCCATCATCTATATAGTTGAGAAAGTTTTTTAATGGTACGGGTATATCATCTGCAATTCCCTTTGTATTCAAAAATATCTTTGATGTTTTATCATCTAGATATATACTTCCATCCTGAATACATATATTTTCAAATGTATATAGATGTCTACCTTTATCAAAAGGATCGAACGTACATATAAAAATAACTATATTATTTTTTAATTCTATATACTCGTGTCCTTTTTCAAGAAGATCAATATCTATAAGATCCTGATAATATCTGCTTCTTTTGGGGAGTTCTTCATATATACCATTTTGAAGTTCAATATTGTAAACAGTATCCTCATCTTCGCAGTATATGTCTAATCGAATGCTTCTTGCATTAATATCATAATCTATCGTTCTCTCGGTTTCCGGATAACTGATACTAGTTATGTTTTTCCCAAGAATTCTTTCCAGACACATTTTACATAGGTTTGGTCTTCTCATAACGATGTTAAACATTGCATTATTTTTAAGTGTAATACTATTAATATCTATCATTAATTATTCTCCTATGTTTAATTTGTTTTAAACCTAAATCAATTAAACACAGGTGGTCCTCTGAGCCTAATAGACACAAAAAGAACAGTTGAGTCTTGCATTGAATCCTATCTCCTTTTATACAAGACTCTTCGGAAAAATAACGCAATTTAGTTTGGGTTTAAAGTTATTCTAATACGATAATTGGGTAAATACAAGTGATAATATATGATGATTACTATCTTACGAAAATCTTAAGTTGCGTAAATACAAAAACTTATAATAACAAAAGCCGGGGATTAACTCCCCGGCTCTTATTGTAATCGTAATATTGAAAAAGATTACATCTTCTTCTTTGTTACTTTACTAACGATACCAG
>FZRB01000034.1 GCA_900199595.1 Lachnospiraceae bacterium
GATACCGTACTGTGAATTACCGGCAACTGTGAAGAAAAAATTTGCGATAAGGAATCACATATATGGTTTATAGATTAGGGCGCGGGAGCGAAGTCAAGTGACAGTACGCTGGATGCGAAGCATCCGGGCAGCACTTGACGGAGTGACACGGATAATCCTGTTGTTCCAGAAACAACAAGAGTTGTTTCCCTGCCTTCCCGGCGAGGGACGGGTTTGGGCGGAGCCCAATATTGCTTAAAGGTTAAATGTGCAGTATAATTTTTGCATCTATCAGCTGAACACTCAGCTGTCTTAGGTGGATTCCCACATTTGATTTCCGAAAGTAAATTTACGCTGTCATATACCAGGAGTATACTTTACAAATAATTCTCAGGTGTTATAATCGAGACATAAAATTACGAAAGGAAAGAAAAGCAATGAATACATTCAGAAACTTATATCTGCATAGCGAATATTCACTCCTTAGCTTGGAATCAGAGTCGAGCGAAGGAATATTTGTTGTGCACTAAAGATATAAGTGGAAAATGAGCTTTTTTAGATAACCAACCGCTTATGCTTAGTGCGTAGGCGGTATTTTTATAGGTTGAATTCTATGGAGATACTGCAAAATGGTATCTCCTATTTTTTATGCCTGTGTGGTGGAATGGAATACACAGCGGTTTTAGAAACCGTGGCGAAAGCATGAGAGTTCAAGTCTCTCCACAGGTACTATGTGCGTATATCCGAATTGGTATAGGAGCTGCACTAAGGATGCAGTCGGGAAACCGGTGGAGGTTCGAGTCCTCTTACGCACACTATGCAGGACTGGTGGAATTGGTATACACGGCAGCTTCAAATACTGCAGGCGAAAGCCATAAGGGTTCAAATCCCTTGTCCTGTACTTTGCCCTCGTAGCGCAATCGGAAGAGGCAATAGGTTTAAGCCCTATAAAGTGTGAGTTTGAATCTCACCGAGGGTACTTTATAAGAGAAAAGGAAGGAAGTGAGAAAAATGGTTACAGTTAATATGGCAGCAACTGGGGCTAACATCAAAAAAATGATGAAGGCCCGTAATATAAAAGTAAAAGATGTCCAAGCAGTATGCGGTTTTGGTACCCCGCAGGCAATATTCAAGTGGATGCGTGGTGACTGTATGCCTACTATCGATAATATGATTATCATAGCTGATATGTTTGACTGTAAGGTTGATGATATTGTTGTCGTGGACAGATAAAATGGCGGATTCGTCTAAATGGTCAGGATAGGAGACTCTCAATCTCCAGATGTCGGGTTCGAGCCCCGCATCCGTCAATTTTGTGCCAAGCATACTTCGTATGCTTGCAAGCCTTGCTATGCAAGTCTTGATTCTGTTTCACAGAATGCATTCTCACTTCGTTCGAACTGCCGATTACTCTGTAATCGGTAGCTGAATGGTCCCATCGAATAAATGGCTAGTTCACCGGGCTTTCAATCCGGAAATGCTGGGTTCGAGTCCCGCTGGGATCACTGTGGCTTTCGTACAAAGGTAGTACCTCAGATTGTGGATCTGAAGATATGGGTTCGATTCCCATAGGTCACATTAATAATTTTCTACTATTATATATAGTAGAAACTAGTGCCGTATGTCCGGGTGGTGAGGGAGCTGTCTTGAAAACAGTTGGCCTGAAAAGGCTTGCAGGTTCGAATCCTGTGTGCGGCGATTATAGGTGGATGAGCAGAATTGGTAATGCAGCGGACTGTAAATCCGTGGCTTCGGCACTGGGGGTTCAAGTCCCTCTCCACCTACTATAAGCCTGTATAAGCCTAATTTGGTAAGGCAGGAGATTGCTAATCTCTGAGTAATCAGATTCTTCTGGTGTTCTGGTTCAAGTCCAGATGCAGGCGCTTTGATAATATAACTCCTGGACGTTTGTCCAGAAGTTATATACGTCGTCATTTTATTCCATATTGTATTATAAGACACTATGAACGAGGATAGTTGAACATACTATCTTTATATAATCAGCTCATATTTTTCTTCAACCGTAAGATTCTTATTAAGAACTATTGAGAATAATTTCTCAGATTCCTCAGGTCCAAAATGAGAATACTTCATCAGAATCATAGGCAGATTCCAAAGATTCTTATATTTTCCACCATCTTCAATTCCAGATCCATCTAGTGCACAGGATAAAGCCAGGTCCAACTTGATGAACTCTTCATATGCCTTTAATATCATCATAGCTTCTTTTTTACTAAATGTGTAATCTTTCATCTTTAAATCGCTCCTTTGTAAATAATAAATTTTTTTGTTACAACAAATACCGGATTTTATTGTTATGAAGCTCATTTTATCCAATATTAAATAGCTTGATAATTACCATATATGAAAATTTTAATATGATTCATCTTTTTTTACGGTATGAAGGATGCCGAAAAGTGTCTTTCGTCTGTTATGTTACAAGGAGTTATGATATACTTTATGCCGTAAATAGCGACAAACTTCATCAAGTTAGTTTAGAGATTTAGAGTGATTTGCAATAGTCAAACAGTGTTTGGTGAATTTAAGGTGCTGTAAATCAACTGTTAACTATTAGAAACTGGGCAATTGGATATTATATAGTAGAATTCGAACAGAATGGTAAAGATCGTGCTGAATATGGAACCTCCTTATTAAAAAAGTTATCCAAAAGGCTTAGTATTAAAAGTTTGGAGCAAAATCAGTTAAATATATGCAGAATGTTTTATAATAAATATCCTCAGATTTTCTCGACGGCGTCGAGAAAATAGGATTCCTTTGAACGTCAATTATTTGTTTCTACATATATGCTTCAGTTGCCAGATAAGAAGACATTGGAGGAATTCCTATTGAAAGAAATGAAGGAGATTGGAATATAAAAGCTAAAATGACAGCGAGGTGAGGCAGTTGAGACAGTACTTTTGTGAATGTCAGGAGTGTGGCGAGAAGCATAGGGTTATAATCAAGGAAAAGCCATACCCGGAAATAGGAGAGGTATTTATGTGTCCATGTCCTAAGTGTAATAAAGAGACAGGTCATGTAAGGATTGATCCTACGAAGAAATAAATAGAATAAAGTAAAGACTCTGACAGATAGTTGGGAGAAAAATAATACAAATTAATATGGTTTACATAAATTCATAGAAGGCTGATTCAGCAGCTAAAATTTACTGAGCCAATTACTTATCCAATTGAAACGAAATTTCTGCAAGGATTTTGATTTTCAGGATAATTAACTAGCATGGTCATATTTCCAGAGAAATTCTGATAGACTGTAATTCTCATGCAAAAACATGGTGATGGCTGAATATATCAATGATATGTTAAGATAAATAGCCGTGAATAAAGAAAGATAATGTTGACAGCTGACTATCGAAAGGTTATAATCGTTTTTGTATAGTTGCGTATCTAAGTGAAAATATATGAAAGGATAAATGATGGTAGGAAGAGAAAAAGAGGTATCGGAACTGCTTGAGAGATATGATTGCAATGAAGCACAATTTGTTGCTGTTTATGGAAGGCGCCGCGTGGGCAAAACTTACTTGATTGATGAAACATTCAAAGGGCGTATAACATTTAGGCATGCCGGAATATCACCTGTAGAATCAGGCGATGAACCAAAGGGTAGACCCGTTAAAAAACAATTGCAAGCTTTCTATTATTCATTAATCTCTCAGGGTATGAAAAAAGATCATTGTCCGAGTGATTGGCTGGAAGCTTTTTTCATGCTTGAGATGTTTCTACAAAAAATCGATGACGGATCAAGACAGTTGATTTTTCTTGATGAGTTACCATGGATGGATACACCAAAATCCGGATTTATTACAGGATTGGAATCATTTTGGAATAATTGGGCATGTCACAGAAATGTGATGCTTATTGTGTCAGGAAGTGCTACTTCGTGGATGAGGGACAAACTTATTAATAATCATGGTGGTCTCTATGGACGTGTAACATGGGAGATTAAGTTGGAACCATTCAATTTGAAAGAGTGTGAATTGTTATTTAAAGAGAATAAGATAAACCTGTCCCGATATGATATTGTTCAGAGTTATATGATTTTTGGGGGTATACCATATTATTTGGGCTATTTTAAGAGAGGACGTAGTCTTGCCCAAAATGTTGACGATCTGTTTTTTGCAAAGGGAGCTAAGCTCTCTATGGAATATGACCGGTTGTTTGCATCGGTTTTTACGAATCCTGATATGATGAAAGCAATCATAAAGGCGTTAAAGACAAGAACTATGGGGTATACCAGAAAAGAAATTTCCGCATTAACTGGATATACAGAAGGTGGTACTTTGAGCGAAGCGCTAAAGGCATTGATTGTCAGTGACTTCATTATAAAGTATGTGCCTTTCGGCTATAGTAAAAGAGAAGAGCATTACAAACTTGTAGATCCTTTCTGTATATTTTATCTTGATTTTATAGAGAAAAATGGGATGATTCCGGAAACTTTCTGGTTATCGAATGTCACCTCACCACCCATAATAACATGGAGAGGGCATGCGTTTGAAAATGTTTGTTTTAATCATATTGAACAGATAAAAAAAGCACTTGGAATAAGCGGTATTAGCACTACCCAGTCAGCCTGGACTAAAATGGGCGAAGAATATAAGGGAACACAGATAGATATGATTATTTCACGCAAGGACAATATAGTGAATATGTGTGAGATGAAATATTATGGCGAAGAGTTTATGGTGGACAAAGACTATGATTCTATATTACGCCACAGAAAGAATCTGCTCTATGAGATAATTCCCAAAAAGAATGCTGTTCATAATACATTAATTACGACATTTGGAATCAGGAATAATGAGTACAGATGGAGTTTCGATAATGTGATTACGATGGACGATCTATTTATATAGGAACATAAAGAAAGATATACCAGAATTTATCTTAGAGATAATTGATGGACGAGAATTACCAGAATATATGACAATGAATAAGGGGAAGATATGTGGCTGATCATGGCGGCTTTGTCCGCGCTCTTTGCCGGACTTACGGCGATACTTGCGAAATGCGGGATCAAAAAGACTGATTCAGACGTGGCGACTGCTCTGCGGACGGTCGTTGTACTCCTTTTTGCCTGGATCATGGTGTTTATCGTTGGCTCTGCTGGAACGATCACGGAAATATCGGCAAAATCTATCATCTTCTTAATTCTGTCCGGCTTTGCGACAGGAGCCTCGTGGATCTGCTATTTTAAAGCCCTGTCCGTCGGCGATGTGAACAAGGTCGTTCCCGTCGATAAATCCAGCACGGTTCTGACAGTGCTTATCGCAATCATCCTTTTCAGTGAGACAGAACATCTGGCGGTCAGGCTGATCGGTACTGCACTTCTTGCGGCAGGCGTGTTTCTGATGATCGAAAAGAAGAAAACTGAAGCAAAGGACACAAAGCGCACGTGGCTGCCCTACGCGATCGGTTCCGCTGTTTTTGCTGCCCTGACCTCTATTCTGGGAAAGATCGGCATAACGGATGTAGAATCAAATCTCGGGACGGCGATCCGTACTGGTGTTGTTCTTGTTATGGCTTGGATGATCGTCTTCGTTAAAGGCAAAGGTGCTGAACTGAAAAATACTGATTCCCAAGAACTTGTATTCATAGCTCTGTCCGGGATTGCCACAGGCGCATCATGGCTCTGTTACTATTACTCCATACAGAACGGCGTCGTCAGCGTTGTCGTACCGATCGATAAGCTCAGCATTATCGTTTCCGTCGCTTTTTCCTATTTCGTATTCAAAGAAAAGTTGAGCAGAAAGGCGCTTGCCGGGTTGATTCTGATTGTTGTCGGCACTTTGGCGATGGCGATCTGGGCATAGGAAACAAATAACGGCAAATTCCTGTTTGTTGGGATGAGCATTATATCGGAAGTTAAAAAGATTAACGATTATAACATGAAGTAAAAATAGTGGTCTAAATGATGTCGTATTACATCAATTTAGACCACTATTTTTATAATGGAGTATCTGTTAATATCAAACGTTCCAATTCGAACGTATCCTCAGAATCATTTCTATCTTTATATGTAAGGTACTGCGATAGCAGCATATTCACATCTTTATTATTAAATTCAATTCTAACTGTTTCAGGGCGGTAATTACCGTCTTCATCTTTTTCGGCAGATATTTTCATATCTGTTTGCTTTTCAATTGAAATAAGGGCTGATAGAAGCTCTCCAGTGGTATGTATATTATTATCATAGAAGTCATTTACATTTATTCCAAGTGCAGTAGCAATCTTACATAACTGATCATGTTTTGGAGTTCTGATTCCGGTTTCGTATTTCTTTATAGTAGAAACATTTATTCCAGGATAATCTACTAGCACAGGCTTTACAAAACGCATTATTTATGGCATAATCATGAAAACAAATAGGGGAATGATGTCTCCCTGGATGCAAATCCAAACCGCTGATACAGCTGATGACTTCTGCAATTACTAAATGCAGGAAAGTTGTCGGCTTTTTTGCATCTAAGGGAGGATAAAACTATGTTATTAAGCATCGGAATGATCATTCTTGCAGGACTGTTGTTGGGGTGGATAGTTTCTAAAATCCAACTACCGCGTATCATTGGAATGCTTTTGGCCGGCATGCTGTTGGGACCGTATGTTTTGAATGTTCTGGATAGTTCCATAATAGATATGTCGGGTGATCTCAGAAAGATTGCATTGATTATCATCATTGCGAAGGCGGGGCTTTCGTTGGATATTACGGATTTGAAAAGAATAGGCAGACCGGCAATAATGCTTTGCTTTGTACCGGCAACACTTGAACTCATTGCTTTTGTTCTTTTTGCACCTTTCATAATGGGAGTGACTTTGTTACAAGCGGCAATCCTCGGAGCAGTGATGGGGGCAGTTTCTCCGGCTGTCACCGTGCCCAGATTGACGAAGATGATAGATGAAGGTATAGGAGTAAAAAAGGGCATCCCACAAATGCTTATCGCAGGTGCAAGTGCAGATGATATATATGTTATCGTTTTGTTCACTACACTGGTAGGATTGGAGGCCGGTGGGAACATGAATGCCCTGAGCCTTCTTCGCATTCCGGAAGAGATTATACTCGGAGCTGTGACAGGCGGAATATTGGGAGTGATCCTTGCTGTATATTTTAAGAAAGTACATATAAGAGATTCACTTAAGGTAACGATCATTATGGCCTTTAGTATGATCTTATACTGGATTGAGGGTATAGCGCCGGTGTCAGGGCTTCTTGCAGTTATGACAATGGGGATAGCACTGAATGTGAGGTTGCAGGTTGTAGCTAAGAGGCTGTCCGCAAAATTCAGCAAGCTTTGGGTGGCAGCCGAAATCTTCTTGTTTGTGCTGGTAGGTGCAACGGTTAATATTGGATACGTTACAAAGGCAGGTGTTGGAATGGTCATCATGCTCTTTGTAGGGCTTTTGTTTCGGGAATTTGGAACACTTATATCCGTGCTTGGCGTTGGATTGAATAAAAAAGAAATTCTGTTTTGCTTGATATCACAGCTGCCTAAAGCGACTGTCCAGGCTGCAATCGGAGGAGTGCCGCTTGCCATGGGACTTTCCTGTGGAAATGTTGTACTAACAATGGCTGTAGTATCGATTGTGATTACAGCACCGCTTGGAGCAATAGGAATGGATGCTACTGTTGACAGATTTATCAGCCGTGATAAAGAAGCAGATACCGGAAGTACGGGAGGTACAAATTGATCACGATAACAGATAATAAAGGGTTGATGAAAATAAAAGGACAACACAGTGTATGTATCGAACCAAAACAGGGAATATGCAGGATGCATATCAGAATATTATCCGGGGAGTTAAGGATAAACCACTGTTGTTATAGCCCGGATGGCGGAACATGGCTGGAATCTCCGGGCGGAAAAAGACAAGCTCATCATGATGTTTCCTCGGGGGGTGTTAGGGAACTGATTTTTGATATAAGAGAATCCTTTGGAAGAAAGGATAAGCTAATGATAGTTAATCCTCATTTTTTGAAGATTTGTGAGTTTGAATATGAGATAATGTAATGGCCGATTGTCGATTATATTGGAAGAAACCTTACCAAAGTAAATAAATGATTTTTACGACCGCTATGAGAATTATTTCATTAAGATATTATGCGGATCCGACATATGAAGGAGTTAAGAAATCTATAGATTCTGTTGAAGCTATATCATTTGATCCATATACACATGGATATTATAAGGTATCAGGAAGAGTTGGCGATGCATTCAAGGAGGGTATGAAGCTGAAATAAAGTATTTGTTTTTGACAGCGAGGTGAAGCAGTTGAGACAGTACTTTTGTGAATGTCAGGAGTGTGGCGAGAAGCATAGGGTTATAATCAAGGAAAAGCCATACCCGGAAATAGAATAAAGTAAAGACTCTGACAGATAGTTGGGAGAAAAATAATACAAATTAATATGGTTTACATAAAAACGCAGAAGGCTGATTCGGCAGTTAAATTTACTGCACCAATTACTGCACCATTTTATGCATGATTTTATGCAAAAACACGGTATTAGACGAAAGTGGGAATAACCAAAGAATGTAGATTTTATGCGGGCTACGGCACTGTACGACACTACACGATATTATGTAAACCAGCGCCCCATAAGTAACAAAATACCTTCTCCAAAAGAGCTTGCCTACCCCGGCAGGCTCTTTTACTTTTCCCAGTGTTTATGCGGGTTCCCAGGCTTTTGGTCTTATTTTTTTGATCTTAAAAATGGTTTACATAAACGATAATGTTATGTTTACTGTACAAATTACTGTACAAAATGAAACAAATTTTATGCAAAAAATCGAGGCTAAAAACGGTTTACATAATATTTTGGGCTCGTTTTTGTTTTTCTGGATATTTTCTACTGTACAAAATCACTGTACAAAATTCCAAGGTGTTAAACACTGTAAACGTAGTAAACAGGCGGTCTACGGGGCTGTTGTTAAACAAAAATAATTGCAGAATTTTTTGCATAAAAAAAGAGGAAATCCCCTAAGAATGGCTTATTTAGGGGATTTCTTAATCGGTGCATCTGATAGAATTAACTTTTCTATGACACTTTCATCTTTATTTTCTTTATCGGTAATTTCACTGATATCATTCTTGTATTTCAGGTACTGAGCTATCAGTTCATTTATGGATTTATCCTTAAATTTTATACTGATGGAATCTGGATCATAATTTCCATCTTCATTCTTTTCTCCTGATATAACCATATCGGTTTGGTTCTCAATGTTTATGAGATAGGATAGCAGCTCACCGTTTGTACTTATGCTATTATCATAAAAACTGTTTACATTAATGCCCAGTGCCGATGCAATCTTTTCCAGTTGTTCATACTTAGGATTTCTGAATCCGGCTTCGTACTTCTTAATGGTGGATACATTTATCCCTGAGGTATTACTGAGATCCTCCTGGGACATATTCCTAAGCTTTCTATATTTTTTAATAGTCGCTGCATATTGTAGGATTCTTTTCTCATTACTATCCATAAAACAAATCCTTTCATTCAAAGATATAATCTATGACTAATTCTATCATAAAGTTCACAAAAGTGAAATTATTTTTCAAAAACACTTGACGTTCACAAAAAGGAACGATATAATATGATCAAATAAGTTCACAAAAAGGAACAAAAGAGGCGATGATTTCAAAACTATCAGTCTCACTACTACAAATTGGCAAAAAAATGGCAGTCTCACATTCTTTATGGGTGAACTTAATAGGTATATGATAATGCCACAACTGAATAACAGTTACAGTTCAAGTGAAAATCCTAGGGTATCGCCTGGAACTTCGGCAGAGCTGTCACTGCTACCATTTAGTAGTCCGAAGGATCGAGAGATGAAGGACGAGGCGCAGGACAGGCTGAGGTAAAGGGAGTAACGGTATTGTAGGAGGCCAATAAATCACAGGGGATATAGAAGAATATCCCTATCCTCGAAATGGCAGCAGAGGAGATAGTACTTATATTCTTTGTAGGTGCGTCGTGAACGATAGGAAGCATAAAACTTCTGGATCGGCTTACTGTAACTCCCAAGTGTACAGGGCGATGAGGTGGTTGAGAGACCGGTGTACACCTACATAGTACTTTGTATAGCATTAAAAGAGTTATACAAGCTACTAAATCCAGCCAGAAATAAAGGAGGAGTAGAACATGAGTATATATGTAGAAACTGGCATTTTTATAGGAGCCTCCGGTGGGGGTGGCTTCGATGGGTCATAGAAAGACAGTTTATGACATGGATTTTTCAAGCCTGAGTGAGATGGTCTTATATGCATATGGCAGAGAAAAGAAAATCAAATCCAGAATGGATGTTGAACGACTTTTCTTGGCGATTAAAGAGAGAATTGCTGAAGATAAGATCAGGAGTTTTAGGAAAGAACATAGTTGTAAAGAGTGTCATCTCTTTATAAATGAAGAGTGTAGGGCTAACGGCTATTGCAGATTTGATAAGCATAGAAGACTTCGTCATAAATCAAAGATAAATGGCTGTCCTCACAACAATTATGAACCTTGCTGTTTTGCAAATGAATCAGGAACCTGTTTTGGATACTGTTATAAGAATCAGACTAATTCAAATGCAATGAATAAGATGCAGGTGTCAGGGGGTGAGGCATAATGAAGAATCCGGAGATTATAGCAATTGATCATGGATGGTCAATGTGTAAAACACCAAATGATATTTATATCAGCGGAGTTAGTGAGATTACCACTGAGCCGGCATATTTTGATAATGTACTTGAGTTCAAGGGTAGATTTTACAAGATAGGTTCCGGCAGATCTGAAGTCCGGGCGACCAAGGTTGAAACTCCTGACTATTATCATTTAACGCTTGCCGGAATTGCCAAGGAGCTGAGTCGTAGGAAAACGACAGAAGCGAGGGTGATTCTTTCTGTTGGGCTTCCGGCTTCAAGATACGGTGATGAGAAGAATGACTTCATTAAATATTTAAAACAGAATGATGAAGTATATTTCAAGTTTGAACGTATCAAGTACCATGTGTGGATTGAAGATGTCTATGTGTATCCGCAGTGTTATGCAGCAGTAATAGATCAGGTTCAGATGTTTGGACCTAAAGTGGTGGTTGTGGACATTGGCAGCTGGACTATAGATATTATTCCTGTAATCAATAAGCTTCCCGATGAAGCAGGAACTGATTCCATACCTCAGGGCATTATCACTTGTATGAGAAATATCAACAAGGAATGTGTAAGACAGTTTGGAGAAAGCATAGATGAAGAGCTGATTAAGGAATATATGGTAACGAAGAAGAGTATGCTTCCGGAAGGTTTTATTCAGATAATGGATAGAGAAATAAAATCGTTTCTCTCCATGGTAGTGAATTCTCTCAGGGAAGAAAAGTATAGTCTTAAGACAACACCATTTATCTTTGTTGGTGGCGGAGCAGTCGTAATGAAGAATTTTGGTGGGTATGATCAGGAGAATTTTACCTATAAGACAGATATCTGTGCCAATGCAAAAGGTTTTGAACAGATAGCAAAATACAGAGTGTCTCAAGGGGGTGATAACTAATGTCGAGTGATGACAGCATTATGCACGCCTTTAGACTGAACATTAACAATCCTGATCATTTAAAGATTCATAAGATACTTCGAGACTTAGATTTATCAATTTATAAGTCAAAGAGTAATTTCATAGTGGAAATACTAAAGACTCATTTGCTGGGAGATGGAGAATATGTTCCCCTGAGTGACAGTGATGTTGCTAAGCAAGGCGGTTACGTTACAAAGGAATATGTTGATAATCTCAAGGAGAGCATACCATGTATGCCGGAAATGATATAAAGAATTATGACGGCACTGTAATCATGAAGAAGGATACAGTTATCCAGACTGTAACAACCGGAGATAACGGTTCTGCTTCATACAGCGTGGATCTTCCTATATCCAATGGCTATTATATAAAAGAGACGAAAGCTCCTTATGCTTATCTCAGAAATAGCAGTGATGTATATAGCTTCACTTTTGAGCCGATGGATGAGAATACGCCTATAGCAGAGTTTAAGCATACATTCAGTAACGACAGGGTAACTGCTAAGATCCATCTATATAAGATTGATAAAGAAACTGGAAAGCCTGTACCTCAGGGAGATGCTTCTCTTGAGGGTGCCGTATATGGTCTTTATGCACGTAATGATATAGTACATCCTGATGGAAAGACTGGAGTACTTTATAAGAAGGGGGCAAAGGTTGCAGAGCTTAAGACTAATGCAAATGCTGAGGCAGAAATAAAGAATCTCTATCTAGGGGATTATTATATCAAGGAGATAGAACCTCCGGTTGGATATAATATCGATCCAGATGAACATGATATCAAATGTGATTATGAAGGTGATCTTGTTGCAGAGGTAGCAAGAGAATCCACATCAGAAGAGCAGGTTAAGAAGCAGCCGTTCCAGCTGATCAAAATATCTGATGATGGAGAAGAAACAGAAGGTGCCCTTCTTGAAGGTGCTGGATTCACAGCTTATCTTAAGTCTTCACTTAAGACTAAGGAAGATGGTAGCTATGATTTTGATAATAGTACACCTATTGTTATCGGTGGTAATGTAACCGGAAAGGAAGCTGCCAAAGGTAAGGGAGAAACTACTATCTATACTGATAAGAAAGGACACGCAGTATCGATTGCTATCCCTTATGGAACATATGTTGTTGTAGAGTCAGTTACACCTCACAACATGGAGACAGTAAAGCCTTTCGAGGTAAGGATTACAGAGCATAAGCCTACAGAACCTCTGGTATGGAGAGTATTCATAGATAGGGAGTTCAGTGCAAAGCTCAGAATCATCAAGAAGGATGATGAAACAAAGAAGACGGTTCTTCTTCCTGACACTGAGTTCCGTATCTTCAACATGGATACTGAGGAATATGTGGAAATGATAACCACTTATCCATCTAAGGTTACACATAAGACCTTTAAGACAGATGAGGATGGTGATCTGCTTCTTCCTCAGGTACTGCATCTTGGAAATTATCGTATTGAAGAGATAGCAGCACCTTACGGATATGTGAAGAATACGAACTATGTAGAGGTTAAGGTTGATACCGATACCTTCTATGAGACTGATCCGGATACCTATGAGGCAATCATTATGGTGGAATATGAGAATCATCCTACCAAGGGTGAGATTACTATAGAAAAGCGTGGTGAAGTGCTTGAAGGGTATGAAGGTGGATGGTTTGCTGACAGCGATGAGAAAGAGTTCGTATACGTGGAAGCAGGACTTGAAGGAGCTGAATTTGAAGTATATGCAGCTGAAGATATTTATACTGCTGATAATCAGGTGGATGAAGAAGGTAATAGAACAAAGTATTACAGTGAGGGAGACCTTGTTGCTACACTTACATCTGATGCAGATGGAAAAGCTGTTCTTAAGGATATTCCTCTTGGACAGTACAGAGTTGTTGAAACAAAGGCTCCATTCGGATATCTGCTTGATCCACAGGAACAGACCAGTACACTTGTGTATGATGATGATGAGACTCCTGTAATGTATGACTCAAAGACATTCCAGGATGAACGTGAGAAACTTGAGCTTATCATAGAGAAGCGTGATGCCGTAGATGATAGAGCTATTGAAGGTGCAGTCTTTGGACTCTATGCAGCCGAGGATATAAAGACCAGAGATGGTAAAGTCGTTGTTGAAGCCGGAACACTTCTTGAACAGGCGACATCTGATGCAGACGGACTTATCAAATTCATTAAGGATTATCCTTTCGGTAAGTATACTGCAAAGGAAATCAAAGCACCTGCAGGATATGTGTCATCAGATGAGGTTATCGAGTTCGATGCCAGATACATCGATGAGAATACACCGGTAGCCGAATACAGAAGTGAATATCTACAACTGGCTGCTTATGTTATTCTTGGCATCAATTGTACGGGACATAAGGAAGTACTTACTATTCAGATTGGCGAAAATAAAAGTGCTAAATACTGGCTCTCTGTACTGAATGAGTTAAAAAATCGAGGAGTTAAAGACATCATGATTGTCTGCGCTGATGGGCTTTCAGGAATCAAAGAGGCTATAGCTACCGCCTTTCCTAATACTGAATATCAGAGATGCCT
>FZRB01000036.1 GCA_900199595.1 Lachnospiraceae bacterium
ACCTCTTTTTTTAATTTTTTTTATTAAAATTTTTGCCTTTTTTTTCGAAATTCTGACATTGAAAAAGGGAGCCACTAAAGCCCCCTAAATCTTGTGCTTTTTTCTATTGCATATACTAAACCTATGCACTTATATTTGTCAGAATTCTAAGAAGCAGATTATACTCATTCAGCTTGATCAGGATTTCATTTCCTCCAATCATCGTGTCATATTCCGAACCAAATGCAATACTTGCTATTATCATAAATATCCAAACCACTACCAGTCCAACGGCAAGACCCAGAATCATTCCAAAGAATCGGTCTATCCCCGAAAGAATCGGTTCTTCTTCCATAGTCTTTCTTATGATCAAACTTATAATAAGAAGCACCAGCCTGATTGCAAGAAATGTAACAGCAAGTGATATAACATTTACTACCAGTCTTGCTGTATATTGGGATATATATTTATAAAAGCTTTCCACCCCAAGCAGCTTATACACATCATCATTGTTATTTTCTATGTATAGCTTCCTGATATAATCCGGAAGATTCAGACTATCTAATCGCTGTACCTGAGTTGCCTTATCAGGATCATTTTCCATAAGAAACTTAGTCTCTTCCTTAGTAAGCTTGGAGAGATCGGTAGTAACTCCGGAATTCTTGAGAGACTCTGCAACATTTTTCTGAGTATCAGTTTCTATTTTTTTATAAACCTTTTGTTCTACATACTCATCTATCTCAGTATTCTCAACAATAAAAGAACTGACATACGGACTGACAAAATAAGTTGCCCCCAGAGCCAGGATAACTGCCAGGAATCCGAATAACGTTTTAAACAAGCCTCGTTTCAGACCTATCAAAGCACTCAGGATGAGTATGGCTATTACGCAGAATATTATATAATACATCTACTTATCCTCGGTTTTAAGCCTTACCGTTTCGGTTTTGTTTTCAAATGTAACTATATATTCGTTATTCTTTGACGACGGGATCATAGACTTGACCATACCGTCAAATGTATACGAGAACCGGGTTCTTCCGCTCTTATCTATAATGAGACACTGATTTCCACCGGTAATAATAATTTCATTGTTATCGGAATATATTTTTTCATATTCCATATTAAAGGCGTAGTCAAATGTTTTCTTGCCGGAAAGGTCATAAACAGTAAGAACATAATCAGATGATCCTTCACTTTCACTTCCCGGTTTAACCACTCCAAGATACTCAGAAGAATAGAAAATACTTGAAGCATTTCCACCATATTCTGTCTTTGCTCTTTCAGATGGTTTTTCTTTCATATTATATAGAAGAATTTCTTTATCCGAGAAAGCAGCTACAATATCATTATTTATGAATTTCACCTTTGGAATAAACTCTTCTTCAAAGGAATATCCTCCAACCATGCGGTCGGCATTCTCATTCTGACCTACCTCACCAAAATTATATGCGGTAAGGTTATTCTTAATATTTACTCCGTCCAGCTTAAAATAACTTGTAAAAAGTTTTCTTCCATCGTCTGAAATAGATATATCGAGAGGATATCCACTTTTATTGATGGAGGTCTGCATCTCATATATAATGGAACCATTTTTGTCATACATATTTATATAGTTGGTTTCATCTGATTCCAGAATAGCTGCAAATGCCCCCTGCTTTGCCACGTCTATGTCGCAAATGGCATAGGGCATATTTACTGTACTGATAAGACCCTCTATGCCAAAAACAGCTACAAGGTTTCCACCTTTATCAGCAACAACAGCATAATTACCACTGGACTCGGCTATAGGAACCCTGAAATCATTTCCCGAGGTCCATACAGTATCTCCGTTGGCATCTATATAGGAAACACCATCCGGAGTATATCTGAGAAGATTATTTCCGAATTCGAGATACTCTGCATTTGCCTCATATACGGTATCGGCAGACTTCACCACCTTAATCGAGTTATAGCTCCGCATACGGTTAAAGATATATACACCTATAAAGATGAATATCAGAAGCACTACAACTATCAGCGTCGCATTAACGCGAAGCTTATGATTGTTCTTAAAGCGCTCCCTGTTCTGCTGCCTTAATTCTTCAGAGCTGTCCACATGTATTACGTTGTCATCATATCTTTCTGACATAATATAAGTCCTTACAAATAGTCATTGTATTGTTATTTTATCTTCATGATTATTACCTTAATTTATTTATTCTACACTTTTTTACTATAATAATCAAGGAAGTTAATGTAATCGCTGAACAGCCTGCTTCACAGTCATACGGCTTTTCAAGCCGTTGGCAGCTATTTATTCTGCATAAGTCCTTCAAGAACTGAATCAGCAAATCTAAATTCATCCTGCGAAATACCGTTTCTCGAGAAGCCTGCCCTCTCAAGTATATCGGTCATTCGCACTCTGTCATTTTCAGATCCGGGGATCAGATAATCCATCTGCTCCGAATAATTCATCTTACCCCTTAAACTTACATCCTTCTTTCTTCTCTTTCTGATAAATCGGGAATACTTCAGGATCAGCTTATCAGCAGGACCTGCCTTTTGATAATCCAGATGGTATTTTATCTCCGGATAGAGTCTGTAAATTATATAGGCGATTATAGCCAGAATAAACAATATGATTATCACCACAGCCGCCTTCTTCATGAAAGAATCAACGCCGGATATATTAAACTGATTTACATCCTCAGCCTCTCTATCTGATGTTCCTTCATCACCATCGCCAAAAATACTGTTAAAAGCCTCCCAGAAGCTTCTGTCTTCTTCCTCTTCAAGCGCACCTCCTGTAGGGGTGATCTCAACCATTCTCCAGCCTTTTCCTTTTTCATACACTTCTATCCAGGCATGAGCATCTGCATCTGTAGCATCGACTCTGACCGGTGCAGTCTTTTCTCCCATCTCATTGAAGCCCTGATAATAGTTTTCGTATTTGGAATCTTCCAGAAGTTCACCCTGATCAACAACCTGATTAAAGGATATGGCATATCCCTCACAGTATCTGGCCGGTACACCAAGTTCTCTCAGTATCAGAGTTCCTGCTGATGCAAAATGTGCACAATAGCCTTTTTTATTCTCAGTCAGGAAATAATTTACAAAATCCTGTCTCCACGGAGTTGCTCCGGGTCTGATAGTATATGGTACATTTTCCTGAAAATAATTTCTAAGACTTTCAACCTTTTCATCAACTGTATTTCCGCCAACACCTGATTCACGGATGAATTCTTTTATAACCTCTTCATTCTTTTCAGGAACCTCCAGATAACAATCATCTATTTCATGATCATCTATTACAGTTTTATTCCCTTCGAGCATAGGATAATATTCATAGGTAACAGATTGTCTCGTAAAAATCGGTTCGGCTTTCCCAACGGAATAGTATGGCTGATATGGAAGCAGCGGAGCCTCTACATTTGTCACTGTCATATGAGCACAGGCGGTACGATCCTCATTATTCTCGTATGCATTTTTGTATGCCTTAACCTCATCTTCATAGGTATTCAGATACATCTTCTTTGAATCGGAATCTGCTTCACTTACCCACTGATTATCATATGATTTATATTCACTTCCCGTGAAATTCTTAATATACAGAGTTTTATAAGAATAGGGTGCATATATCAGAGTGAGGTCTGTCATGTAATCAAGTCTGATAGACGAAACTCCACCCAGCTTACCGGTTGAAAGACCACCCGTATTGGGATAAAAATCCAGCAGACCAAATATACCCAGCATAATAAAATTCTGGAAGGTATCCCGGGTAATCTCTTTTTCCTTACTCTGTTCCTGCTCTAAATCATAATAAACTTTATCATATACAGTACTCATTGTAGCAACTGTGATCAGCACGAACAGAAATACGATCAAAAGTGCCTGCCAGAGAGACTTAAAATCAAGAGCATAGGTGAGCCCCCTCTTTGATCGCTCAAACACATGATCTCTCCTGCTCAGCAGATAATGCCGGCCGCATTTTAATACATAAGTCATAACAATTCCAGCCAGAAGCATGATGCTGTAAAGCGTAGCAGGTTCTCGCTGCATGTAAAATGCAAATATGTTGAGAGTTACTCCCAGGAATATAGCCACCATATATCTTGCACGACGAAGAATATAGTTATTCAAAAGTACATTCATGGCCACACCGATTATTGACATGGATATGGTTATAGCCACATATCTGTTAGATATTCTCTCGTTGTAGTACTGCAGACCTTCTGTTCTAAAATATATGGAAGCCCAGTCAATTGTATCGTTTATTACTGCATAGAAGCCCGAGTTTATATAGTCTTTAAAAAGAACCATTATCGCGGCATAAAACACAAAGAACACCAGATAGCCGAGATTTTCGGATTTCCACGAATGATAAAGTGCAGCACAAATAATGGCTGTAATAAAAATAATCACATTAAATACAACCTGATTAAAATCAATATCGATAGCCGTAAGATAAGCACCCATTCCTCCTGCCGTAACCAGATAGACTATGATTCCTTTTATGATCAGAGTAAGGTATCTGTCCTCACTTATTTCATAAACAGCAGAATCTATCTCCACACCCTTGCATAAAGAAACCGGTTCGGTATTCTCGGAATTCCACTTCGCTCTTCCGACCTTTATTCTGTTTTTTGAAACAGATTGTTTTGCCATTTTTTAATCCTGTTCAACAACCAAAGCCTCTGCTTTACCATCCCGCATGCATACATTTACGTATGCTTTCAGCTCCGGCCTTATACTTCTCATATATCTTCTTGTCTTCTCACTATCATGATATATTTTTTCATAGAATATATCCGGAAAGGCTTCCTTAAGATTCTCCCGGCTTACTATCTGCCGTTCTTCAAAGGAGAACTTCCCCTCACTCCACCACATCAGTCGCACATAGGTCTGTTCTCTTACAAAGCCGTCAACTATCGCATAAGTAAGCGAAAGTATTTCATCCACCTCTTCATCCGTTCCGGAAAGCTCCGCAAGAATAACCATCTGCTGATCCGACATGGATACTCTGTCCTTAACCATCAGAATATCTCTTTTGGCAGAAAGCTTCCAATGTATACTCATCAGTTTGTCACCGGGGATATACTCCCTGACATCAGAAACATCCGAGAAATCATGTCCCTTCTTTATTGTCTCTTCACTTTCAGTCATCCCCTTTGACATATCTGTAAGATCAAATTCATTATTATTATTTATCTCCGGAAGGACGTGTACCTCTGCCACAGTATCTGTCTTCTTTTTCAGGGAAATAAATCCCAGAAGATCTCTTACAGTGATTATGGAGATACTGTATTTATAAATACCGTTCATATAATATCTGACCGGGATATTTTTCTCATAGGTATTTCTTGCACCACAGGGCAGAGAAAGAATAGTAAAACTTGAATTATCGTAGAATACATTTTCGACATCCAGCTGCACACAGGTGTCGAGGGATACCATAAGAGATTTATTTATTAATGACAGCCTTACAAAGCCTATATTGTTTCTGGTTATTTCCCTTTCAGGTGCTTCCAGTTTTATATCGACTGCTCTGTAAAGAAAAATAAATGCGATAACATCCAGAACCGGAGCCGCCGCAAGTATAGATAACACAAGCATCATGAAATGGTTCCGAAGGAAATAATACATATAAACAGCGACTGCTACCTGAACCAGATATGCAATGATCCTGGTCGGGTGAACAGCCGTCCTGAGAGGCTTCGGAGCTTTCTTTTTTCCAAAGCGTATGCCGTTGTCGTTCTTTTCGTTTGTCATATATCTATCTTTTTATTCTGTTATTCCAAATAAAATCACCATAATCAGTTATTCGGAAATGTATGAATTAGTTTCTCGGTGCCTTGACAGTCTGAATAAGCGTCTTCATAGCTCCCTGCATACTCATTCCCTGAGCACGGGCACGCTGTCCCAATTTAACTCTGTGTCCAAGTGTATCAATCACTACAGACTGAACATCCTCAGCCGTCACAAAATCACGGCCATCTATAACTGCCATAGCTTTCGCCATATTAAGAAGTGCTATAGTTCCTCTGGGGCTTGCTCCCATGGAAAAGATATCATTTCTTCTTGTCTCCTCAACGAGATCAACTATATATTCATATATCTCATCACGAATAAACATGTCGTTTGATTCACGCCTGAGTTCCTTCAGTTCTTCTATACCAATTACCTTCTCAACTTTTGAAAGAGGGTTCAACGCATTTCCCTTGAGAATCTGAACTGCATCTGCATGTTCGGGATAACCCATGGAAAGACATACCATGAATCTGTCCAGCTGAGACTCAGGAAGCAGCTGCGTTCCCGATGAACCATAAGGATTTTCTGTAGCTATTACAACAAAAGGTTCCGGAAGCTTTCTCGTAACTCCGTCCACAGTCGCGGTCCCTTCCTCCATAACCTCCAAAAGTGCGGACTGTGTTTTGGGAGAGGTACGGTTTATTTCATCTGCGAGAAACAGATTACAGAAAACTGATCCGGGTCTGTATTCAAATTCTTTTGTTGCCGAGTTGTACATAGAGAAACCAAGGATGTCACTTGGAAGAACATCCGGTGTAAACTGCACTCTCTTATAATCCAGAGACATACTTCTGGCAAATGCAGTGGCAAGCGTTGTTTTTCCAACTCCGGGAATATCCTCCATAAGAATATGTCCCCCGGCTATAACAGCGGCCAGAACCTTCCTTACAACATATTCTTTTCCTTTTATAACAGAATTAACACTGTCCTGAACGGCCTGTGTCTTTTTTACATCGCTCATATATTTATCTATCTCCTTATTGGCTAAATGACATACGGATTGCTCCATTTCCAAAGCATTTTGACTTTTGACACTATATGACATGCGGATTGCTCCATTTCTTACGAAATTCTCGCAATCCTGGAAACACTCGAAAACCGCTATTTTTCTACGCAAAATGCTATTTTCTCGTGTTTCAGCGTGTCATAAGGTCAACATGCTTTTCCTGCAAGCAGGAACGCATTTTGACTTTTGACACTAATGTCATTATATCATTTCTCTTTTCTGAGAACCACCTTTACTATCTCCGGATCATTATTTATCCTGACCGGAAATATGCTGTTTCCAAGTCCCCTGCTGATTATCATAGTAGTATCCCCAAAGGTGTGTACACCTTCATATAAATCAGGGAAGAAATCCAGACCGGCAGAAATAAGTCCACCCTTTCCGGGGATATTTATCTGTCCGCCATGATTATGCCCTGATAATACCAGATCAGCTCCTGATCCGGTGCAGCTGTCAATATATTCAGGTTCATGCATAAGAACAACAATCGGTTCATCATTCGTTACATTTCTCAAAACATCTGAATCAATAAGTGCTCCGATGTCTTCTCCCAGAGATTCATCAGCAATACCCACTAAAGTAATTCCCTGTATGTGATCAACCTCATCATCCAGATATTTCACACCATAGTCTTCAACGGTCTTGAGAAAACGTTCGTGCTTATCCTTTTTCATCTCCGAAAGCCACTTTTCATGATTACCGGAAATGTAATAAACCGGAGCTATCTCTACAGCTCCCTTAAAAAACTGTTCAGCTATTCCATAGTTGGTATGAGTCGTATCAACTACATCACCGGTCACGACAATAATGTCAGGATTACATTTTTTTATCCTGTCTAATAAAATCGACTGATTAATTCCAAATAACTGGTTATGCAGATCTGATATCTGAACAATTGTTTTTCCATCCATCTCTTCAGATATTTTTTCACTTCTGTATTCGTATTCAGTAGTTACCAGATGATAATTTCCATATAGAAAAAGCCCTGATAACACTATATAAATAACCAAAAACACCGGAACTATTTTAAATTTCTTCTTACGGGTTTTATGATGAAAAACAAGCATCCCGAGCCATGCACCAAGGGCACCACCTAAAACAGCTACCAGAATAAGCGTTGACTCTGAAATCCTGTACTTTTCTTTCTCTGCTTTTTTCTTATCAATTCCATATATTATAAATGCCAGGGCATTCATAATTATTAAATAATAAACAAGTATCAACTAAGCAATCTGCTCCTTTTATACGATATTTGTTAGCTTCATTTTATCAGAATAATTTAGGGACATATGTTAGACTATAACATTAACAGTGCATATCGTCCATAACTTTTGTTTGCACGTCTTTGTGATATAACTTTGTTTTGCACGCCCCGTGGATTAGTGATATATTGATGTGGAAGTCAAAGTTTCTTAATACATAAGTAAAGCTGAAAAAATGAGGTAACAGTATGCCGCCAATTACGAATGACTGGGCAACCGCCCTTAAACCTGAATATAAAAAGGAGTATTATAAAAAGCTTTTCGATTTTGTTGGACGGGAATATGCTTCTACCACTGTTTATCCTCCGGGAGATGATATATTTAATGCATTTCATCTTACTCCTCTCAAGGATGTTAAGGTAGTTATAATCGGGCAGGATCCTTACCATGAACCGGGACAGGCACATGGTCTTTCCTTCTCCGTTAAACCCGGCATTGATATTCCTCCTTCTCTTCAGAACATTTATAAGGAGCTTCAGGATGATCTGGGCTGTTATATCCCCAACAACGGTTATCTGGTTAAATGGGCTGAGCAGGGTGTACTTCTTCTGAATGCAGTTCTCACCGTTCGTGCGCACGCCGCTGCCTCACATCAGGGAAAGGGTTGGGAAGAATTCACCGATGCAGCAATAAAAATAGTAAATGCCGAGAATCGTCCGATAGTCTTCATGCTATGGGGCAGCTTCGCCCGAAGCAAGAAGACCATGCTGGATAATCCTCAGCATCTGATACTCGAAGCGCCTCATCCATCTCCACTCTCTGCTTACAGAGGTTTCTTCGGATGCAGACATTTCAGTAAAGCAAATTCATTTTTAACAGAACATGGAGCCGCCCCTATAGACTGGCAGATAGAAAATCTGTGATTATTTCTTTAGTACAGGCTTTTCTGCCGACTTCTGCTTCATTCCAGGAATAGTTTTGTACAGCACTGCAAGTGCATCTATCGCATTATCAAATCTATCATTTCCATCATCGGTATGACGAACCTTCTTTTTCCCTTTTATATAGTCTCAACCGCTCTCAGAACTTCAATCCCCCGGATTCTCGCTTCACTCTGAACCTTCGGATCTTCGGGATTATTTGTGTTGACCGCACCCAGCTTCTTTACTGCCCTCAATAAATTCTTATACTCCTGAGACCTGTCTTTTCCGTCCATCATATATGTTGGTTTTGGCATATCATTTATCCCTCTTTTAATCACAATTTTTTTGTAATAACCGGATTGCTTCGATAGTCTGTATATGAAGCATTGTAATTCTGTGAAAAGCTTCTGCCCTCTGCAAACAGCGGATCATAGAGTCTTCCGTTTATATCAGTCCATACATGTCCCGTATCACTGCATATGGTTACATTTTTAAAACCACACTCCTTAGCCATAAATGCAAAGGCTGCCGACTCGGATACACAGCATCCCTGGTGATGATCAAAGATATCGTTTGCAAATATCACATCCCAGTCCTTTGGATGATTGCTGTAGCCTGTTGAAAAAGTTCTGTACTGATAATAGTCAAACTTCTCCATCCATTTATAACATTTATAAAGCTTAGTTGCTTTGGAGTCTGTCGCTTTAGAAACAGATTCCATAACACGCCTTGCCTTGATAAAGGTCTTTATTCTTGATTTATCCTTCTTCAGATTCTTCGGAGTACCGTATTTACCTATCTTTATATAATCAATTGTTTTAGAAATGGCCATCCGACCATTCTCCCTGTCGAAATAGTAATACTGTCCCCCAAGCTTTCTCCAGCCTCTGTCCAGACGCCCTTTTTTGTCACTGTGATAGACATACTTTCCACAGGTAAAGAAGCCTCCTTTGAATTTCTTTCTGTCAGCTTTATCCTTACACTTGAAATATATCTCACCTTTTTTCTTTTTAAATTTTCCGTTATATCTTTTGGTTGCTTTTTTCTTTTTACGTATCTGAATCTTGATTCCTGGTTTTTCCTTGACGATTGGAGCAGCCTCAGTAGTTATCTCCGGCAAAGGAGCTTCCGTAGTTGGGGCTTCTGTTGTTGGAACTTCTGTTGTTGGAGTTTCACCTTCAGCATGCGATGTAAAAGGGATGCCAAAAGAAAAACTCATGATAAAAAAAAATGCTAAAACCACAAAAAACTTATTGTTTATATTTCCCAGTCTAATCTTCATTTCTGTTTTTACTCCTAATGCTGTTTTCTTGATTTTTGGAATAACATTTTTGAATAATTATAGAATTATATATTTCTTAAATCAAGCTCCATCTCCAGTTCTTTGATATATTCTTCCAGCACTTTATGTCTTTCTTCAGCTATCTTCTCTGCCTCAGGTGTATTAATCATATCCTTTAATCGAAGAAGCTTATCATAAAAATGCTCCCTTGATTCCTCAATGCTTCTGCCATGTCGTCCTCCATATGCAAATGTTCTTGCAACACCTACAGCCCCCATTGCATCCAGTCTGTCAGCATCCTGAACTATACACCCCTCTATGGAATCCGGTCTGCAGTCTTTATTTTTACTGAAAGATACTGAATTAATAACATCACATATCCGGTCTATTCTTTCTGAAGAGACATTTTTACTGATAAGGAACTCTCGTGCATTTGCATTATTCTCAGTATTAAACAGCTTATAATCATCCACATCATGAAGAATAGCTGCCAGTTCTATAACAAGTCTGTCTGCATCAGGATAGTGTTCAGCCAGACGAACAGCAGTATTGTATACACGAATGGAGTGATTTGCATCATGACCATCAGAGTTTTCATCAAACAGCTGCTTTATATATTTAATTGCATCTTCAACTATATTACTCATATCATTATTATTCATTCCCGGAAATATCTCATCCATCAGCTATTCTTTATCGAAGAATCTTTTATGATTCCACATACTCCTTTATCTCTTTGAAATCTATAACCAGTTTGCCGTCATAAATTTCTACAGGCACCTTGTCCTTAAAGGTGTACATGGTAATGTTATCTCCATTTTCAAAATCGTACTTAATTATCTTATCGTTTTCGTAATCGACTATCCAGTATTCTCTTACTCCATTTTCCTTGTATTTTGTCATCTTGACATACATATCCATTCTTCTGCTTGAATGGGACATTACCTCGAGAACAAAATCCGGTGCTCCGGTTATATTCTTCTTATTCTCTTTTTTCTCTCTATCACAAATCACTAATACATCCGGCTGGACTACTGTCATATCATCCTTGTCAAATTCCAGCCTGACATCAACAGGTGAAGAATAAACTCTGCATTTTCCTTTATTTTCCTTAATAAATTGAAAAAATGTATTAGATATATACATCACAATATTCTGATGGTCAACATTTGGCGCGTCCATCGTATAAATATAACCATCTATTACTTCAACTCTAACTCCCTCCGGAAGCTGGAGCTTTTCATAATCCTCATAGGTATATCCACCCTGTGTGAAAATCTCCCCATAAGAACCCGAAGGATTATCCAGAGCTGAACTGCCTCTTGAAAAAAACTTGTTTGATTCGGCCACATATTCATCACGAACTGTTCTTTCATAAAGATGTTTAAAATCATCCTTACCGGACATATTTTCTTTTAAAAACATTTCAAAATACTTTGAAAGTTTTTCTAAGGTAGCCTTTCTCGGTCTGTCCACGTAGCCTCCGAATATTTTCTGGAT
>FZRB01000038.1 GCA_900199595.1 Lachnospiraceae bacterium
CGTACTGTGAATTACCGGCAACTGTGAAGAAAAAATTTGCGATAAGGAATCACATATATGGTTTATAGATTAGGGCGCGGGAGCGAAGTCAAGTGACAGTACGCTGGATGCGAAGCATCCGGGCAGCACTTGACGGAGTGACACGGATAATCCTGTTGTTCCAGAAACAACAAGAGTTGTTTCCCTGCCTTCCCGGCGAGGGACGGGTTTGGGCGGAGCCCAATATTGCTTAAAGGTTAAATGTGCAGTATAATTTTTGCATCTATCAGCTGAACACTCAGCTGTCTTAGGTGGATTCCCACATTTGATTTCCGAAAGTAAATTTACGCTGTCTAGGTCAGAGTTTGATTCATAAAACCGGAAGAAAACATAATAGTTTATATACAGCGATAAGGCGTCTATGAGTAGAAGTACTTGTAGGCTCCTTTTTTTATATGATAAAAACACTTGACATATACAGTTGGACTATATATAATTCAACTATACAGTTGAACTGTATAAATGAGATTAATTGATTTATTATCTAATCGGAGGATTGATAAATGAATAGAAGCAAGTATTTACCTCTCACCGAAACTACTTATCTGATACTGATAGCATTGATAGAACCGGGACATGGATACAGGATCATGCAGAAGGTTGAAGAGCTGAGTGAAGGAAATGTAAGAATAGCTGCCGGTACCATGTATGGCGCTATAGAAAATCTGCTTAAGCTTAAATGGATCAAGTCGATTCCCGGTGAAGACGCAAGAAGAAAGATATATCAGATTACCGATGCCGGTATGGAAATACTTAAAGAAGAAACAAAACGACTCAGATCCATGGTAGAAATAGCTGATGAGAATAAACTGTAAGGATTGTTATGATAATACGGAGGTTTTATTATGGAACAGGACAGACGAATCAAACATAAGATTTTTTTCGTAGATATAGAAAAAATACAAAGATTTATAGATGATTACAGAGAAAAAGGGTATAAGCTTGAAAAGGTAGAGACTAATTGGTTCAAATATACATTCGTCAAGTGCAGGGATACTTTTATTCCAAAGGTACAGATAGACTATAGAACCTTTAGCAAAAAAGATGAATACGAAAACTATGTTGCAATGTACGAGGATGCAGGATGGAAGCTAATCAGCGGAGACTTTTACAGCGGAACTCATTTCTTTGAACAGATAAATGAAAATACTAGCGAAGACATATTTTCTGATAAAGAATCATATTCAAAATTATATGGGAGACTCTTTAAATATGCGCTATTCGTCTTTTTAATATGCATCATCTGGTTCTTTACATTGATAAAAGTGTATGACTTCAGCATGCTGACTCACCCTAAGGACTTATTCCTTACCCCTGGGCTCTGGGAAGCTACAGGAATACGATTTCTTGCAGGCTTTTTATTTGAACTGCCATTTGTCATATGGAGAAACGGAGCACTTATAATATGGATGGCATATTTTATCATTTCACTTACATGTGTGATAAAATCAAAAATGAAAGAGATAAAATATAGTGCGAATTTGAATTAAGTAAAGAATTATGGATTTTATACTTGTGGTTTCAATTATGATGGCAATGGTCGAATGAGTAGATTGTTGACAACATTGCTGCTTATAAAGATTTTGAGGAGCAAATTGAAATTATAGATATAGATGACAAAATGATACAGAATAATAATGGAAACACGCTAATAACGTGCAATTGAGATTTAGCGTGTTTTTATTATGCAAAGAAAAAAATACCATTCACGACATCTTATTTTCCATTTACAACAGATTTTGTATATGTATTCTGTGGTTGATGTATTATCCAGACATACAAGCGATCGATTGCAAAGCAATCGACCGTCCGAGCAAAGCGAGGATGCATTCCACGAAGTGGAATCAATACTTGCGAAGCAAGTATTGCAATCATACGAAGTGTGATTGGCACAAAGATAAAACAAAGCGAACAAATCGCAGAATATAAATGAAAGTCGAGGATATAAAAATGGAGAATACAAACAAGAAAGAATCAAAGCTTCAGAAAATTTTTAAGGATGACAACCCTAAGTTATCAATGATATTAAACGCAATTACAGCTGCAATCTGGGTATTTATTACGGCAATGAATCTTTATTCGCTTAATGCATATGCTCATGTAAATACATTCAGTCCATATTTTACTGGAGCTTTGGCACTCTTTTACATTGGAATGACACTTGGATGTGCATGCAAATATGCTAAGGCAAAGAAGCTTGAGAGAGGTGAATAAGTATGACAGTAGGTGCAATTGTAGGATTATCTTTACTGACACTTGTGGTTGTTTCTGTTGTGGCGCTGCTATGCTACCAGTATAAGAAAGCAAGAATACCAAGCGTAATTGTTGGACTCATTATCGTAGCAGCAGCCTGGTCTATAGGAGCCTGGTATTATACGGGAACTGAAGCTGGTAAGCGTGCTATTAAAACTCAGCAGAGCAACTTTGGTGGAGGTATCGAGCGCCGCATCACAGTATATGATGTTGAAGGTGATGTAATAGCAAAATATGAAGGTAAGTTTGATATAGAGTATGATAATGACAGGATTCTCTTTGATGACGAAGATGGCCTGAGACATATCATCTATTATCCAACTGGAAATGTGATAGTTGATGAAGTACAAGGTAATTAAATAAGCATTCGAACGCTATAGGTATAATGTGAAATGATTATAATAGTTACTATCAAGGCTTTGTAAGTTTTAAAGGAGTGTTTTTGTAATGGGGATACAAATTTACGGAACCGAGACTGTTAGTACCGTAAACGGAGTTATTTGTCCGCTTTCAGGACAGTTTGTAGATGATACATATAGTTATATGTGCATGTACTGTGATTGCTCAAATGTAAAATCAGATATGTTCTATGAGCTGGAAGGAAAAAGATATAGATGCCCAGCTGAAAAAAGATTGATTGAAATGGGTATAGAAAGAAGACAGAGAAAACAAAATATAAGGGAAAGATTTACTAATTCATATGAAAGTTCTCTGGGTATAAATGTAGGGACATTTGAAGCAGATTGTAATGAATTAAATGAGTACCTTGTAAATCATTGTGCTTCATATGAAGACATAAATGTGAAACCATATCGTGGTGAAGATGAGATTCATATAGTATATAGCTATGAGAATGGAGAATTAAAACATATTGCAAAGACCGAAAATTTAATGAGTATGCTCGCAAAATATATGAATGAGGCTAATAAAAAAAATGCTGAATGGTCTGCCAGCTATGCATTGGTAAATAATCAATTAATAGATGCGATTATTGTAAATCTTTATTTGAGATATAATTTTGATGTGGTACGAGTTTTGGATAAGGATAATCCAATATATATAAAAAATAGAGATGTTTATAAATATTTAGAAAATGTCTATGGTCTTAATCAACATGATTTTAAGAAAATACTAAAAAATAATCTATGGATGACATCTATATTAAATTACAACTCTGTAATATACGTAAAGCAGGAATTAGACCAGATAATTAGACGTGGTGAGCAATATTGGAATAAATAAATACTTTCTCTTTTATTTATACACTACCAAGTTCAGTATAGATCATTCCATGTTTTCCTCTGTCAGAGCGGTAGAGAGTTATCTTTTTTACCGTCATAGTTTTGTGAGGTACTGATATTTTGGTCATTCCCTTCCGGTATATAGCTTTACGAATAAGTGTAATGTGTGGAGAGAACTTCTTTCTATCATATGGAATCTCTGCATCGGAAAGATAATGGCGGAGTGATCTGACTACAGTTCTCAGTTCTTCTGAATTATCAAGACCAGCCCACCATAAGTCTCCGAAGTTTCCAAATCCCTTAAGGGAGATGTTGAACGGCTTGAAGATGACATTCTCCATCGCCTGAAGTACATAATCAGGATCTGGATAATCACCAATAAATGCAAGAGTAATGTGAGTATTATCTATAGCTGTATATCAGGTATCGATTCTGGTAGGAATCGATGCTCCGTAACGAAGTGGAGGACGCGTTCTGCGAAGCAGAACCAAGACTGCGTAGCAGGCTTGCATATCTGCTTAGCAGATATGGCGCAGTTACCGGTAACACCGGCTTTTTTCATATTGCCTTGTATTTCCAGGAGGGCATTCTTGATATTCGGTTCCAGTTCTATTGCTATAAATAATCTCATAATTTTTTTTTCCTGTTTGATATTGTAATTATATCTAAGTGTTGTATCCATTTTGCATCGTATCAAAAAAATACCATTCACGACATCTTATTTTCCATTTACAACAGAATTTGTATATATATTCTTTGGCTGGTGTATTATCCAGACATAAGATAAATGAGGGCGAACAAATCGCAGAATGTAAAAGAAAGTTGAGGATAATAAAATGGATAATACAAATAAGAAAGTAAACAAGATGGAGATAGTTAAAGGAGCAGTCATCGGATTTGCAATTGGAGTTATCTGGGAGCTTATGATCATCACACCACTTATGAGTGACTGGACTCTTAGAAGTGTCATAGTTGCACTTACTGTTTCAGGTTGTGGATGCAGTCTTGCAGGAGGAATAATGGCGCTAAGTAAGAAGAACAAAGCTGAGAAATCAGAAGAAAAGAATATAGTAGTAATGTAAAAGTATATAAGGGATCAAAGCTTCAGAAGGTTTTTAAGGATGACAATTAGTTATGCATGCAAATATGCTAAGGCTAAGAAGCTTGGTACAGGAAAGAGTTTGGAGGAAGATGAGTAATGAGCGAATTACAAGGATATGTAGAAAGTACCCTAAAATATCTTGAAGAACATAAGAAAACAAGAATGATTGTTGGACTACTGCTGGTTCTGGCGTGTTGCAGTGCAGCATTTGAATTCGGAACTCATATAGGGGAGTTCGCTTATGTGTTAATACATTAAGGAAGGTGGCTAAAATGTTTGATAAAAATATTGAAGCGGTCAGTAATAGAACAGCGGCAATTATGTATGGATTATCTGCCCTAATATGGATAGGTTGTATGGGTCTAAATATTAAAGCGATAATGGCAGGGACTGAGGATCCAGAGGATATATTTATAATTTCTGCAATGGCTATCTTAAGCCTTGGGCTTATGGTGCATTATATAAAGAATTATGTTATACACGGAAGGATAAGTATAGGATTCAGGGAGTCATTTAGAATATATTTTGAAGGACTTCGTATGGAGACCAGTAGGCGAAAACTATATGCTCCTATATTTATAGGACTTACTATTGGTTTGAGTATAGTAATGCCTATAGCGCTTTTTATCGTAGATGTATTAATTAAGCATAAGCCAATGCATCAGATGGATATTATTTCAACAGTATTTGCTGCATCAATATTTGCGTTAATATATGCGATTTTAGCATCGGGAAATAATTCTAAGAAAGTGAAAGGAAATAGTGAAAATGAGAAGAATATATAGGGTTGAAGAAGACAAAGTGGTTGATGGAGTATGTGGAGGAATAGCTGAATATTTTGATATAGATCCAGTGATAGTAAGAATTGTATTTCTGTTATCAACGCTGTTTACAGGAGTTGGACTTGTTGCATATATCATATGTGCGTTGGCATTTCCGAAGAAGAGTAAAGTTATGGTATAAATATATTTATCATCGATTACTATATAGAGACTGTTTAGAAACTATACGTGAACATTTTGAAATATTATGCTATAATATGCTTCCATGAAAACATATTAAGGAGCGATTATGGGAGCAAATAAGGGACCTAATAAACAATAGATACGCTTAAAGATAGGTGACTATATTCTTATTTGAGTATGGAAAGGATAAGCCTGGAGAATGATAAAGGCGGCACTGAAAAGTGTCGCTTTTATTTCGACCACTTTTTTATTACATTGTTCTATTATTGCTATAGTAACCAAAACCAATATTCAATCACACAGAGAGGAGTGAGTAGATAGATTATTACCCATTTGGATTAGTTGATTACTGTAGTCATCAACCTGATTTGATCAAAGCAGAACTTACAAGATTATTTAACAGTAGAAAGGCGTGGATTGATGAATTAAAACAAATATAACTGATTATATATTTTTTGAGATGTTATAAAAGGAGGATTACAATGATAGGAGCAATTATAGGAGATGTAGTAGGTTCAAGATTTGAGTGGAATAATCATAAGTCAAAGGATTTTGAACTTTAAAAAAAAAAATGTCATGTAACGGATGATAGTATAATGAGTCTGGCCGTGGCGACGGCAATTCTGATAAGTGAAAAGGATAATTCTGATTTGTCGAAGAATGCTATAGAATGTATGCAGGAGCTGGGAAGGCTTTATCCTTGTGCCGGATATGGTGGAAACTTCGGCAGATGGATATTTGCAAAGAATCCTGAACCATATGGAAGTTATGGGAACGGAGCTGCCATGAGAGTCAGCCCATGCGGTTATGCTACAAGGAGTATTGAAGAGGCGAAAACGCTGGCTGCAAAGGTGACTGAGGTTACTCATGATCATCCGGAAGGGATAAAGGCGGCAGAGGCGGTCGCGGTTGCCATATTCCTTGCAAGAAAGGGAAAGAGTAAAGAGAAAATTCGAAAGTATATTAAAGAAAATTATTATGATATTGATTTCACTCTAGATGAAATCAGAGAAGATTATAAGTTTGATGTATCTTGCCAGGGTTCCGTTCCACAGGCATTTGAAGCATTTTTTGAGTCGACTGATTTTGAAGATGCAATCAGGAATGCTATATCAATAGGTGGGGACAGTGATACTATCGGTGCTATAACCGGCTCCATAGCAGAGGCATATTATGGTGTGCCGGAAGAAATAATAGGAAGTGTAATAAAGAATCTGGACAGTCTACAGATGAAGATACTGTATTACTTTGAAGGAAATTATCCGTCAAAAGCAATAGTTGAGGATAATAAAAAGGCTACTGTTTATGATGTGCTTGATATGTACGTTGACAAGATAATTCCGAAGGGCGCGCCTATAATGGTTACAGAAGAATTAGGGCATGGAGTAGTCAGAGCGCGGGCGGATGACAGATATATGGTGCCAGATTTCAGCACATTTGATAATAAAAAGAAGTGGTAATTTACCGTTCACGACATCTAAATTGCTATTTGCAACAGAAATCATATATAAGATAAATTATTGCTGTATTATCCAATCATCAAATATAACAACAAAGCGAACAAATCGCTAGATAAAAAAGAATTGGTGGAGGATAAGACAATGACAAATACAGTTACAGTTAACAATGAAAAGAAGATGACATTTGAAGAGAAGTGCAAGACACCTAAGGGAATGTTTAAGCTTAATGTGTTCTGTGCAGTATGCTGGAGTTTCGTAGCAGTAATGAATGTGATCGATTTTGATCTAGGTAAGAAGAGCGATATATTCTTACTCGTAGTTGATACATTTCTTGCAGTATACTATCTCGTTAGTTCATTTATCAGTTATAGAAAAATGATTAAGGCAGATGACAAAATATAAGGAACATCCTTTTGCTGACAAAATAGGTAAAAGAACTAAGGAGGATGAATATGAGAGCATATTTTGAAAAACTGAGTACGGAAACAAGATGGTTTAAGCTGTTTGTACCGATTTTTATCGGGATGGCAATCCTTTGCGAATTAGGCACACCGGTTATCCTGTATATCTTTCAGGTATTGATCAAGCATCATGAATATGATGGTACTTCGTTTGGATATGGTATATTTGTATCACTGATTTACAGCGCCATTGTGGCCGGCGCGATCAGCATTAATCACAGAAATAAAAAACAACAGGAAATCCAAAAGGAAGAAAAAGAATAGGACATCGGACTCATCCTTTAAAAAACTTTCTACACCGTTATCGTACTGAAACAGAGGAGTAACCTGAACCCCGGGTTGCTCTTTTTCTAGATTGCGAATCGCCTCAGGCAGCAAACTCCAAAGGTGCTGTAGAGAAGTGGTTCGCTGAAAATGGTTTGATTTAATTTGAAGAGAGAGGGGAAAAGAATTATGGATTACGAAAAGGGATATGTATTTGATCTGATGGAAAAGGGGGGACCTACTGATGTGAGGGAGCCTTACTTCAAGGAGGCTGTGGATGAGATGATGAGAGCCAGAACACTCTGCGCCAAGGCTAATGCCTGTATGCCGGATGATCCGACTTACGTGACTCACCTGGAGGAACTCTTTGGCAGAAAGCTGGATGACGTAAGGATCTTAACACCCTTTATCTGTGATTTTGGTAACAGAGTTAAGTTTGGTAAAGGTGTATTTATAAACCATTCCGCAATACTTTCGGCATCAGGCGGCATTGAGTTCGAGGATGGCTCTATGGCGGCACCGGGTCTTCGGATAGCTACGATCAATCATGATATGAATGAACGTCATGGGTTAATGATATTTGGTAGAATAAAATGAACTAAGAAACTGATGGCAGTTTATATCGGAAGAAACCTTACCAAAGCTAATAATTAATAAATGATTTTTTACGATTGCTATGAGAATTAGTTCATGGCGGTTTTTCCATTCGCAGCAGCTTTAGTACCATTCGCAACAGATTTCCGATATTTTCAAAAACTACTATTATGTTACTTAAAAGTAGAAGCAAAACAAGCTTTTTGAAGCAAATTATACTGTGCCAATTTACTGATACAATTGAAACGGAAATAGATGCATTTTTAACTGTATTGCTTCAATATGTGATGCAGCTGAAAGTTTCTATAAAAGGGACGGATATCCAAAATATGAACATTACTCACTATATAATATACTTCCATTACATATTGGGTTTTGGAAGATTGCCGGAAAAGTTCGTAGAAAAAAGGTGACTGCATAATGTATACAAGAGGACAGTTTGCTGTTATGGGAAATGTCGGAAGAAAAACACTACTTAATACTATTGTTATTTCAGTTGGAATAAGACCTCTGATAAAACGAAAAGGATCTCAGTATCAGGGGGTTATAGATAAATGGAAAATAAGAGGAATTTCGATATGAAAACATACGTGAAATGTTTTATGATTATAATTAAATGATTCCTTTTCAGTGTTATTCTTGACAGAAAAAATAAAAAAGAATAAAATAAATAAAAAAGAATAAAAAAGAATAAAACATTTTAAAAAGAATAAAAAGGAATAAAAGAATGCAAAATCCATTTGTAACGACTTATAGCAAAATACCGGATAACAGTTATATTCCAACTGAACAGACTTTAGAAATAGTAGAGAATTTTGGTTATGATCGTCCGTCTGAATCTGTGTACAAAATAACTGGTGTCAGAGGTTCGGGGAAGACTGTGCTGTTAGCTAAGGTTGAGGAGGAAGTAAAACAGCTAGGAAAGAACGAATGGTATATATATCGTATTTCTCCTGCCAGAGATATGCTTCAACAACTACTTGCTCAGCTGGTTGACGATTTTTCGGGCATGAAAGGCAGTGAGAAAACTTCTAAAAATGTAAACTTATCTGCTAAGGTTTTAGGTGTTGGAGTTGAAACAGATATTACCTCATCTAAAGATGAAAAGTATTTTGATAAAGGTGTTGAGATAGAAAAATTACTTAAGAAAGCAGAGGAATCTCATAAAAAGATTCTAATCGGTATAGACGAGATATCAAAAACAACAGACGTAATAACATTTGTGTCTGAATTTGGTAAATGGCTTCGAGCTGGGTATCCTATCTATCTTGTGTGTACAGGCCTTTATGAGAATATCGAGCAGTTATATAATGTACCGAATCTGACATTTTTCCGTAGAGCAACTACTGTAATGACTGGATCTCTTAATTACATCAAAATGACGGATATGTATCGTAAACATTTGGGAATAGATACGGAAAAAGCAAGACAACTTGCGGATATGACTTCTGGATACGCATATGCATTTCAGGAACTGGGTGTAATATCCTTTAAGAATAAGAAAAGTCCAATAGAAGAAGTAAAGGAAGATTTAAAGACAGAACTATTTGCCTATGCGTATGAAAAAATCTGGGAAGAGCTATCTGAAGGAGATAGAGCTTTGACTCGACTTTTGATTGATAAAGATGAATATAAAAAAGAAGAAGTTGTAAGAGTAATGGATAAACCAAATAATTATGCTGTATATCGTGATCGTTTAATACGAAGAGGAATTCTAAAAAAACGTCAAGGATTTATAGGTCTCGCCCTTCCATATTTTGGAGATTATATTAAAGAGTATTCAAAATAGTATATTGTTTAAATATATTTAAGAAAGAATAATTTGAATTATAAGAATGTGACATACTCCCACCACTTTCGCTTCGCTAAGAAGTGGGGGCTTCTCGTTCGAGTAATCTAATGATTACAGCATACACGAGCTATCCCCGTCTGTCCGACGGTTCTATTTATACTTAGATACTTAAGTATCTCATTCCTTCATTAC
>FZRB01000042.1 GCA_900199595.1 Lachnospiraceae bacterium
GGGTCTCTTTTATTATTTCTACCCCTAGCTTTGAAAGCTGATCTGTCACACCCTTCACATACGAAGCGAAGTCTTTTGGATTCTCAGCAAGCTCTGCTGATAATTCATAAATTTTTTTGATGCAAACTTCATTGAAATACTTTACACTATTGACCATAGGGAACGCTCCTCCTTGTTTGTGTTATGTTTGGTCGCTAAACACTTTATCACAAGGTGGTCGTTCCCTTCTATATTTTCTTTTATTTAATTTCCGAATAAAACTTTACGCTAGCTCTGACCTATATCTTGGTGAGTGATTTTTTGTGTCTTTAAATCGAATCTTCCCACAGTATTTCTTTTTGATTTTTATTCACTACCCGGCTTTCCTCCACTTGGTGGTTCCCCATCTGGCTTTCCTCCGCTTGGTGGTTCTCCATCCGGCTTTTCTCCTCCACTGTGTCCGCTGCCTTCGCTTACATTAGCTTCTACCGCTGCACCTGAACTAGATGTACCGCTTGTATATTCCTTGCCATCTACATATAATTTATATCCGTTTAAGTCTATAGATTCAGCATCACAGGTAAGACTTGATATATATGAATCTCCTGTAAGTTTCCATACTGCATCTCCACTAAGCTCAACATATACATCTCCTGCTGCACCACTACTATTAATTGAACCGGTAAATGTTGATGAGTCTGCGAGATAAAGATTTAGGGTTGAAACATCATCAACAATTATATTTCCATCTATCACTTGATTCTTAGCATTCAGAGTTACATTTCCACCGTTAGAACCCTCATTCCCCCAACCTGCCGCTTCGGCTCTGAGGAATATTCCTTCTTCATCCTCATTAGAAATATCAACACTATCAAGATCAATCGTTGCTACAGTATTATTTACAAAGAATATATCGCCATTCTTATTGATTAGAGAACCGCCATTCATAGCAAAGCTTGCTGTTCCTTCATCTGCATCTCCGGACATAGACTGGTATATCATTACTGCCTGATAGTAATCTGATTTATCACTGTTCTTAGTGTTATTATCGGCTGTGAGTGCTACGTTATTTAGTGTTACCGAGTTCTGCCCTTCAACTACTACTCCCTGAGAAGCTGTTGAGGTAAGCGTCGCATCATTAACTGTAATATCAGCTGTTGAATATATAACCGGTGAACCTGTTCCATTAGTTGTATAGCTTCCCTTAGTCACATTCACGGTTCCTCCACCTCTGTCAGACCTTATAGCTGCAGATGAATTTCCGTCTGTGAGAATCGTGAGGTTATTTGCATTCATAGTACTTCCACCAGTTGTCATGAGACCGCCCGAGCAATTATTCTTAGTATAAATATAAGAATCAGAGATATTTACAGTAGTTCCTTCACCGTAAGAAAAGACTCCATTTGCATGTGTTCCATCAGTATCTACCGTGATTTCATCAAGGGTTAAGGTTGCTCCATTTGTTGCAAAGATAGCCGCATTCTCTCCATAAAAGTCAGCCTCGTCACCATCAGCCTCTCCGGTTTTGGTAACAGCAATATTTGAATATTCAGCAGTCTCTCCATCAGCCTCTATAGCATGACCACCATCTGAGGAATCTTCATAAGTTTCACTAATCTGAACATCTTCCTTTTTAATGAAGCTTGTACTATCTGATACTTCTTCAGTATCATTGGAATTTGTATCCTTCTTTTCAGTCTCTCCCTCTGTTTGTTCAGCCTGTTCTCTTGATTTATCCTCAGTCTCTGCCTCTGTGACCGCCTGTACAGACTCCTGCGTACTATTTCCAACTTCTGAATTATTCCCGCATCCGGATAACCCGATAACCAATCCAGTTGTAAGTAGAATTGAGTATAATCTCATAAAGTGTTTATTCTTTTTTCTCATAAAATCAGCTCCTTTCTGAACTTAAACCAATATATTTCTATCAGATTAAGTGCATTATAAAGCTGTAACCTTAAACGAACTTTAAAAAATAATCTTTTTTATACTCCAACAGCCATATGATGCTTTCTTGAAATCTTCTCTTTTTTAAGACTTTTTAAAGTTTGGGTTATCAAAGCTTGCTTCAAATTCTCCTTGCGGCAGACACCCTTGCTTTCGGCTATATTCTTCCAACTATCAGACAAGTCCGGGAATTTAACCCGTTAAAAACGTGCGCCACTAGGTACACCATAAAAAGGTACACCGCATAAATAAATATACGGTGTACCTTTCCATGGAGGCTTTTATGGTAAGATTCAACCACATCTACATTAATGAATCATCCAAAACATCTAACTTGTATTTATAACAGATACTGTTATAATATCTTTGTGTTTACAAATGTAGCATCACAACATGTGTTCGTCAATAGAACAGGCCTCGGACTGAACACAATTCATAAAACTGTAAAGTCAAAACATTTCGAAAGGATCTTATAAATGGATAATAAGAAAGCATATAAAACAGAACTTGAAAAAAGAGAGATACTACGTCTTAACAACGAAGAATCAAATAAGCTTACAAAAGAATGTCTGTCTATGGCTCTGATATATCTTATGAATGAAATGGATTTTAACAAAATCACTATTACAGATATCGTTAAAAGAGCTGGTGTATCACGAACCGCTTTTTATAGAAATTACTCAGTCAAGGAGGACATTCTGAAAGAAATTGGTCAGGAAGTAACTAATAAGCTGTGCTTTATATTAGAGAATCCCAAACATAAAAATGATCTGTATAGTATGTTTCTGGAACTATTTACTACTTTAAAGGATAATGCCGAGACTATAAGCCTTCTTATAAATGCAAATATACCTTTTGACAGTATGTTTAAAAATGGTTCTTTTATCAGTTATCGCTACCCTTCTAAATCTATTGAAGATAAATATACCAAGATTGCTGCTGAAGCTGCTCTCTACAAGATAATAATCACCTGGAACAAAGATGGAATGAAGCAGTCTCCAAAGAAGATGGCGACCATATGCCAATCTATTTTTGATGGTTTTAGTGGCATACTATAGTGTTAATATTAAAGTAAAACAAAGGAATCAATATGATTTGTGGAATGACTATTTACCAGATATTCTGGTACTTTATAATCTATTCTCTTATAGGCTGGATGATAGAAGTTGTCTTTCATGCAGTCACTCAGGGAAAAATCGTTAATAGAGGGTTTTTGAATGGACCTATATGCCCGGTATATGGTTCCGGTGTTCTTATGGTGCTTATCGTGCTTTTTCTTATAGGTAGTATTCTCGGAATCAAAACATCCGTTGAGGCATCTCATCCAATGATCCTGTTTGCTATAGGTATAGTATTCGCTTCTTTAATCGAATTTCTGGCAGGTTTTATTCTTGACAAACTTTTTCACGCAAGATGGTGGGATTACAGTGATAGAAAGTTTAATATAAACGGATATATATGTCTGGAATTCAGTATGATCTGGGGACTGGCCATAGCATTTGTCTTAAGGGTAATACAGCCAGGAATAGAAAATATAATTGATATGATTCCCCACATACTGGGCGATATATTCCTTATAATTATCTACATGGTTTTCGTTGCTGACATTGTAATCACTGTTCTTACAGTTCTCAAAATGAATAAACAGCTCGAAAGAATGGAGGATATCCAGAAATCCATTCTTAAAATCAGTGATGAAATGTCTGAAATAATAGGATCTGGAACTATAAAAACAATGGATAAGCTTGAGAAGGGGTATGAAACAGCAACTAAAAAGCAAGAGCAACTACACGAGAATCTAAGCGAAAACAAAGAAGAATTGCTTAGTGCTATAAAGAACAGCAAGGAAGACTATCAGAAACGCCGACAGGAGCTTGAAGAACGTTTTGAACACCTGAAGAAAGAGTTTATGTACAGCAAGCTTTTTGGAACACGCCGCTTGCTTACTGCATTTCCTGGAATGAAACATAATCTTTATCAGAAAATAATCGATAAACTTAAAGAGAATAAATAACATTTTACTTATTTCTTCAAATATTTGATAAAATCTTACAATTCATTTTCGAGTGTGTGAAAGTTTTTCTGTAAATGAGATATCCTAAGATAATAGACGAGCTGAATGATAGTGTATCATCTATTGTTCAGCTCGTTTTGACTATACCTAATCCCATTGATTTCGTCAAGAATTATGATAAAATTGGTATATAATTATATTTCAGGATAATGAAATAAGCAAATCGAGATTTGAAGAGGTGAAGCCATGGCATGGAAATGTCCGAAATGCGGCAGAGAGTTCAGCAGACAAAACCAGGATCATTACTGTGTGAAACCGCAGAATATTGATGAATACATTGCTGCCCAGGATGAGAAATATAAGCCCAGATTAATGGAGATCCGGGAGATCCTTCGTGATGCACTGCCGGACGCGGAGGAACGGATCTCCTGGTCGATGCCCACTTATTGGAAAGGTCGTAATATCATTCATTTCGCAGCATCAAAGAAACATCTGGGCATTTATCCCGGTGATGAGGCTATAGCTGTATTTACGGAGGAACTCTCCGATTATGACGTAAGCAAGGGCGCGATACGGATCCCCTATGATCAGCCTTTACCGGAAGCACTGATCATAAGGATCGCAAAATGGTGCTTTGAGAACTATTCCAAATAAGGTGTAAAGATGGTATGAAGAACGCAATAGAGATCCGTTGTATTCGGGAAAACGAACTCGGCCTTTTCAAAGACTTTTTATATGAAGCCATATTCATTCCGGAAGGTGTGGAGCCGCCTTCGAGAGATATTGTAGAGAAACCGGAGCTGCGCGTATACACTGATGGTTTCGGTACAAAGTCTGGAGACAACTGCCTCGTCGCAATCCACGACGGAAAAATAGTTGGGGCTGTCTGGACGAGGATCATGAATGATTACGGCCATGTGGATGATGAAACACCTTCATTTGCAATTTCACTGTACAAGGAGTATCGGAGAAAAGGGATCGGCACGAGGCTTATGGAGGAAATGCTGGAGATTCTTCGTGATCAAGGCTATAAAAGAGTGTCTCTCGCTGTTCAGAAGGCTAACTATGCTGTGAAAATGTATCAGAAGACCGGGTTCAGGATCATGAATGAAAATGATGAGGAATTCATCATGGTATGTGAGCTTTAGAAATTGGTATTGTCGGAATAGTAGGTTATATCGGAAGATAATCGCACAAAGGAGCTTCAGCCCAAGTAGGACTGAAGCTCATATTTTTATTCTGGAAGTCTTCCTTCATACATAATCTGAAGCTCGCCATAGACTCTTCCCCAGTTTCGGAGTGGCATGGTCCATTTCTTGGTCGCTTCAAAAGTGGATAGGTATAATGCTTTAAGAAGAGCCTGATCACTCGGAAAAACGCTTCTTTGACGGTTCAGCTTGCGATAAATGGCATTGAGACTTTCGATGGCGTTGGTAGTATAGATGACAGTTCTTACCTCTGATGAGAACTTGAAAATCGGACAGATTGCATCCCAGTTATCGTACCAGCGTTTCATCGTG
>FZRB01000001.1:0-58483 GCA_900199595.1 Lachnospiraceae bacterium
ATGGATATCAAGGGAAAAGGAAAAAACAGTCTTGCATTCCAATTACTGATGATATTTACCGTTAGTATTATATTGACGGATATTTTGTCGTTCTTTCTGATAAGAAATGTCGTAGAAAGCAATTACATGAATGAGAAGATATCAACGGTACATAGTATAGAAACGGAATTGGATAAATCACTAAAGGAATACACCTCATATGAGTGGGTTCTTTCTTATTTTCTGAGTCATCCTGACGTGGAATTTGATCTGGAGTACGAAGCATCAGTAAAAACAAATTCCAAGATAAAAAAGCTTCTGGCAGCTCATCCCGGTATAGATATTAGGACTGTAACCGAGGCTGAACTTGATGCATTTCCCGAAGAGGATAAGAAGCTTTATGCTGAGATAGTCTATAACCGCTGGCTTCTCAGAATTAATGATATTAAAAGTGTATATGACTGTTTATTCATGCATTTTTTTGCAACTGATGAAGAATACAAAAATGATGTATTTATTATCAGTGGTTCTGATGGAAAGACTCCCCGTGGAACTGAAATGGGAACGGTTTATATATACGGAACAAGGGTGGTAAATACCGAGGATCAGACAAATACCTTTAAGGGACTTAAAGAAAAAGGTCCTGCTATTCTGATTACAGCCAACTATCTGGATGCTTACAGATATATGTTCGATATAGATAACCAGCCTATTATTGCCGGAATTACTATCGAAATATCTGATGTTAAAAAGAATACTTTAGTAATGACTATTCAGTTTTTGATTACATTTATTGTTCTTGAACTGATAAGCTTCTTCCTGTTAAGGTACCTGATATTCCAGTCAATCATACATCCTCTTAAGGGTGTAGAAAAGAGTGTACTTGAATATACATCATCGAAAAATGGCAAGCATGTCAGAGACAGGCTGTCACAGATCAAAACTAATAATGAAATCGGTGTACTGGCTGACGGTATATCAGACATGACAAAAGAGATCGAGGATTATCTGGACAGGATACAAACTGTAACTGCTGAAAATCAGAGAATCCGCGCCGATCTTGATATGGCTCAGAAGATACAGGCAGACATGCTGCCAAATGTATTCCCACCATTCCCTGACAATACGGAATTCGACATCTACGCCACCATGAAGCCTGCAAAAGAGGTCGGGGGAGATTTCTATGACTTCTTTATGGTGGATGATGACCATCTGGCACTTGTTATAGCAGATGTATCAGGAAAGGGTGTGCCGGCATCTCTCTTTATGGTAAATGCCAAAACCCTTATTAAGAACCGTACTAAAATAGGCGGTCGTCCGGCAGATATAATCGCCGATGTGAGTGAGCAGCTGCTGGATGTAAATGAAGAAGGAATGTTTGTTACTGTCTGGCTGGCAGTAATCGATATACATACAGGAAAGGGTGTAGTTGTAAATGCGGGACATGAGCATCCTGTACTTAAGCATAAGGATGGCAGCTACGAACTTATTAAATATCGTCACTCAATGGCAGTAGCGATGATAAGAGGAGTTCCATATAATCAGCATGATATACAGCTGGAGCCCGGTGACAGAATTTTCGTATATACCGACGGACTGCCTGAGGCAAGAAGAGGTGACGGAGAATTCTTCGGAACAGACCGAATGATAGAAGCTATGAATAAATATACCGATGCAGATCTTCATGACCTTCTTGTTAATATGAAAAAGGAAGTAGATATATTTGTTGATGGCGAAGAACAGTACGACGATATGACCATGCTCGGATTCGATTTCCGGGGATGATACAAAGGCGAAGAATTATAGTAAAGGGTAAACATTATATATGGAGAATAAAACCAGTATAACAAATACAGCCGACAAAACAGCCGGCTCTAACCGAAACTCCTATATCGACATCATGAAAGCTGTCATGATCCTTTCGGTTATGGTCTATCATCTGATCTATCGCAGGAAGGACGGTGCCGCAGACCTGATAATAAGAGAGTTCATCTATCTGTCGATTCCTCTCTTTGTTTTTCTGGCGGGGTATTTCTATCGTGAGAAGGGTGTGCCTCTTATGTCGGAAGTGGGAAAGCGAATGAAACATCTTGTACTTCCCTCTGCTTTGGTAGATCTAGCTATTTTTTTACTATTCTGTCCGTATTTTCTGATATTTCATGGATATGATGTAAGGTCATGGCTCCTTGATATTTTGACAGAGTATCTGAGACCTGAGCTGATGGAGAAGCTGGTGCCTGATTATGGTGCAGGTCAGTTTTTTAATAATCTTTCCCCCATATGGTTTATATGGATGCTTGCTTTTTCGACGATTTTATTCTTGATCGTAATGAAGCTTTTAAAGGGAAGTAAGCAGGAACCGGATATGGCCGCTATGATAATCGCCATGCTGGTTCTTATGATCATTGGATCGGTTCTTTATGTATATTCTCCGAGACTGTCCTGGAGTCTTCATATTACTCCGCTTTATGCGGGAATCATGATAATGGCACAGATAATAAGAAGGCTGAATGTACTGGAGAAGCTGGAAAAAGTAAATCTCGCTCTCTCTTCTGTTATTATGGTAGTTCTGGCGGTATTACATTTTGTAATCTTTTATAATTTCGGCTCGGATAATCTCTATCTCAGCCTTTTCGGTGATAAGGGCTTTATATCAGCAGCATTTTTCATTATAGAGATTCCAATGGGAGGATATGTATTATTTACATTTGCAAGAATTGTCTCATTGATTGAACCGCTTAAAGTATCTGTTGCCTGGATAGGAAGTCATACACTTGTTAATCTGTTAACACATACCTTCATTGGAGGAATAGCTGCAGATATACTTCATACCTATAACAAGCCGGGACCATACTGGTACTTAGACCCGCTCCCGACTTCTGTCATAATAAAATCAATGATTACCTTTGTAGTTGCGCTGGCCGGAAGCTCCGGACTTGCACTTTTGAACGATAAACTGAAAAAAAGATGACAGCAGTGAACTGAGGCTCTGGGATACGGTTCGAAGAACCGAGGGTTCCCAGGGTCCGAGCAAAGCGAGGATGCGCTGCACGTAGTGCAGCCATGACTTCCAAAGGAAGTCATGCATATCGACTTTGTCGATATGGCACAGGTTCACTTTTGTCACATTGAGGGGGTAAAATGTTATGCCATATTCTACTTATATTACTCAGGATGGGGTGAATAATCTTATTAGTAAGCTTTCAGGCAAAGAGGTGGTCAGACAGTTTGCTGATCACCAGCCTTTTGTTTTATCCGGTCTGGATGAGAAGGAAGAGCTTAGGAGCAGGATGGCATTTGTGGATGCTTACAAGAAAGAGTTCGAAGAGCTGCATGCTGAGATAAAAAAGCTTTATCGTAACGAGGGCGACAAAAATGAATTCGATTATCTGAAGGAGGACAACTTTCGTAAGGCTGCCTCCACACCTGTCCCAAGCAAGCTCAATCCTTTAAAAATGAATAATGTTTTCCTTCTTGATATGATGAAGGACTACATGACCTATCAGCATATGATGGGTAAGGTCAGCACTCAGCATTATAACTCATTCCTCAGTAAGGACAGTGAGAAGGAAAAAGAATTCCGTAAGCAGAGACTTACTAAGAAAGAAAAGGAGTTTCTTATAGAAGAATCTGTTTTTTCTGATGCTAAGAAACAGGGACTCCGTGAATGTCGTAAGTGGATGTACCGCAATGCTTCAAAGAGCGGTATCTTCAATGATACGGGAAGCAAGCGTAATTATATAGACTCATTTGCAAAAAAGAAAGTCCAGATTCAGGCAAATACGATATATCAGATAGAGAAGGGGCTTTACAAGTATGATGAGGCGACCGATATAACAATAAGAAATGCCATGTCCCCGGGATATGTTCCCAGCTTTGATAAGTTCAAGAAAATGATGGTCAGATCGAAGAAGAACCCATACAATTTCTATAACAAGGCAGTGGGTAACTTCTATTACTGGTCACGCATGGAGCGGGCTCTAAGAAAGACTGAATCCAAAAGTCTCATGGTCGAACGTCATTATGCGGAGGCTTCACTGGAAGATAAGTTAAATGCACCTGTAGGAAGCATAGATAAGTCTAAATCAGCTATTCCTGAGACGGGACATCATTACAGGATCGTTAATCCTGTGGGGGATGCTCGCGATTATAATAGAATAAATAAAGCATTGAAGGAGTTTGGTAAGGAAAGAGATGAGTATCTGAAGATTCTCACAAAACTCCAAAAGAACAGAAATGATGAGAGTCTGTTTCTGGATCTTATATATCAGGGAATAAGGATTCAGCGCTTTGTAAAGGTAAAAGAAAACAAGGTTGCTCTTGAAAGAGCTGAAAAAATACTGGGAAAAGAAAATGCTATCTCTTCATTTGTGGATTTTACTCTTGAAATCCAGAGAAAAAACAAGCTTATGGATAATACAGAGATAGAAAAGATCAAGCGTGAAAAAGCAGGCGATGGAATGGATCTTGCTGTTTCCATAAAAGGCTTTGGAGACAAGGGTTATGCAGCAGCAAGTGGAGTGGCAGGATTTTTTACTACCAGTGAAAAGCTTGCTAAGGTGACAAATGGATTTAGCTTCGGAACAGCTATATCCTCTGCTTATCTGGCTGTTAAGAGTACATTTATGAGCCTTATATCCTGGAGAAGAAAGAAGAAAGCAGAGAAGGTTCAGGAAGAAAACAGAGATCTTAAGAATTACGGTAAGACAAAGGATGATCCGGACATTGAAGGAAGAAAGCTCAATGATATGGCGAAGATATCAAAGAAGAGAAATTCCTTTAAAGCAAAGAATTATGCTGCCCAGGGCAGTTTTGCGGCTGCGGCTGTTGGCTTTACCGTGATGGGAATTGTGGGACTTGGCTGTCTGCCTCTTACCATAGCGGGAGGAATAATCGGTGGTATTGGCTTTGGAGTTAAGTATGCCATGGATTATTACCAGAACAAGAAGCTGGCGGGCAAAGCCTTAGATACTATAGTTAAGACCGAAGAATACGAAAAGCAGAACGCCGATATAAAGAATAGTAATGATATAAATCCTATAGGAAACAGTCCTCTGGACCAGAAGAGATTTATAGATAAAAAGGTTGAAGAGAGAAAGAATCTTCTGGAAGAAAAGAAGGAACGATTTACTGATAATCAGAGCAGCTTCAAGGTGCTTGATAATTATACAAAGAGTCCGGATAAGATGAAGAACAGGATTCGCGAGAGCTGGGCAGTGGAAAAGGGCTGTTCGTCAGTTTACAGCTTTTCGGCAAGTAATGATAAGGAAATGGTGATGAATGCTTATCGTCATATGTTCCTTAAGGATCCGGAGGGACCGATCGATAAGGCTAATCTTCTGACACCTGAACAGGTAAAGCAATACATGTCTATAGACCCACTTGACAGAGCAATAACCGGACAGACCAGAGAACAGGCTAAGAGGAGAGCTCTATACAGAGACCTGCTTAAGTCCGAAGGTATACAGACTGAGGCACCGAAGGACGTTATGGAGGCAAGAGAACGCTTCACCGCGAAGGAGAAGCCTGTGAAGAAGGATACAGAAAAGCAGAAGGGTAAATCATTGTAGGGATTCTTCGGGAAAAACCCTCAGAATGGTAGAGAGGAGAATAAAAATGTCACAGTTCAATACTGAATATATATTAGAAAAAATCGCAGAGATGGAGGACGGCCAGAATTCCATGTCGGATATCTTCTATAAAGGAGAGGTTCCCGGGGATGTGGATCCGGCACTGCTTTCTCTCATAGATATGGCAGATGTGGTAACAGTAATGGATTATGCCGATATAGGGCAGAATGGATATGATGCTTTCGGTGTGTTTACATTTCTTCCTGATGTAGAGGATGATCCCTGCCGTATACTTTCCATAGTGATCACTCTGACTGAAGAAGTGAATCCTGTCGGTATCTATGATCTCTATCAGGTCATGAACAGGATAAATGTGAGAATACCGGGAGGTGCATTTGTTATTTCTGATGATGAGAAGACAATGTATTATAGAACCTATGTGACTCTTCCAAAGGATGTATCAAATGAGGAGACACTGAAGAATGCAGGACTTAGAGTATTTGATTCGATTGCTGCAGTGAATGACTGGATTGATGTTCTCATGGGTCTTAATGATGGCGATTTGTCATATGAGGAAAGTATAAAAATAGTTTCATAGGTAGTATCATGGACTTCGATTCAAAATTCAATTACATGCTAAAAAAAGAATATGCAGTATATATAGGCTTTTATGTAGTTGCTTCCCTTGCTGTTCTCGGATGGGTATTTCAGCTGATCCGAGGTTTTAATGGCATGGAAGCCTCATGGGCAGTCAGCACAGGAATTGAAGCACTTGGTCTGGCTATGAATGCTATTGTATTTTTAGGCTTTCTTTCTAATAAAGAAAACGGTACAAAAATCAGATCTGTTTTTGCCGCACTTATTCTGACAAGCTCACTGGGACTCTTCTGGGATGAATGTGCATGGCTTGTTCAGGGAGTAGCAAATTATTCTGTTTTGAATCGTATATCTAACTCACTTTTATATATCAACAGCTTTACTATGGAACTCATGTTTTGGACTTATGTAATAAATATCTTTAAGATCAAGTCCAAACTGGCTAAAATCTCGACTAAAATATTTATTGTACTCTGGTTTCCACTCACTATAACTTCAATTGCAAATATATTTACTCCAATTTATTTTGTGGTTGACAGTACGGGGATGTATTCAAGAACAGATCTTTACCCTCTTCACCTTCTTTACTTCCTGATGGTAATGCCAGTCGTAACTATACTTATTATCGGAGCAAAGGCTCCTGTAATAGATAAAATAGTTGTATCTTCATTCTTCATATTTCCCCTTATTGGAGAACTTATATCTGTATTCTATTTTGGAATATCAACAGCGCCGGTCAGCTTTATGATAGCAATTCTTCTGAACTATCGCGTTATTATTTCAAACAGTGAGAAGAGATTTCTTGTTACCCAGAACGGGCTGGCTATCGCATCAAGCATTCAGAATGGTATGCTTCCCGATCCCGGAAAAATATATAAGGATAGAACGGATTTTGATATAGCAGCTTCTATGACTCCTGCTCAGACTGTGGGCGGAGATTTCTATGACTGTTTTCTTTTGGATGAAGATCATCTTGTCATATTAATTGCAGATGTGTCTGATAAAGGTATTCCTGCTGCTCTTTTTATGACAGTTTCGAAGGTTTTCATTAAGACGCGTATTGAGATGGGGGGCACTCCGTCTGAGATAATAACCTATGTCGATGAACGTTTATCTGACGGTAATGAAGCAGGAATGTTTGTCACTCTCTGGATGGCAATAATTGATCTTAATACAGGACATGTGGAGGCCTGCAACGCGGGACATGATTATCCTGCTATTTTAAGTCTTTCAGAGGGCTATAAGGTTGAAAAAACTCTGCACGGTCCTCCGGTAGCATTTATGCCCGGAATGCAGTTTCCGGGAATAAGCTTCGACCTTAAACCCGGGGAGAGTATATTTTTATATACTGACGGGCTTGTGGAAGCTAAAAGAGCAGATAATGACAGATTCGGTATTGACAGAATGGTTGAAGTGCTTAATTCATGTAAAAATGATTCCTGTGAGCAGCTTATAAGCGATATGAAAAAAACTGTTCAGGATTATGTGGAAGAAGAACCGCAGTTTGATGATATGACTATGCTTAGCTTTACATACAAAGGAAGGTAGTTTGTTTTGGAAAGTAAGATAATTAAAACACTTTATAGCAACAACAAAAAAATTCTACCTGTTGGTTTTTTCTTTCTTTGCTGTCTTTTTGTAACAGGTCTTTTGCTGCAGGTATTCAGAGGCATTGATGGAATGGAGATATCATGGGAGTTCAGCTGTGGTATGGAGGTTTTCGGAATCGCCATCTGTACGGTTGTTTATTACAGCTTTATGCAGAATAGGGAAACCTATGGCTTTGAGACCGACGTTTTTTCTACGCTATTGATCACAGCCGCTCTTAATCTGTTTCTGGATGAATGGTCATGGCTGGTTCAGGGAGTTGCTACTGCCAGAACAGCAAATATGATTTCAAATGTGCTTTTATACGTAAATACATACACTATGGGACTTATGTTCTGGGTCTATGCCTGCAGAATGCTTGATCTTAGAACCAAGCTCATAAAGTACTCTACAAATCTGTTTATAATAATGTATTTTCCGGCAGCTTTAATCTGTATTCTGAATATATGGTTTCCTATATATTTCAGCATTGATGAGGCCGGAGAATATAGAAGAGCGGCAGGTTATATATACAGGAACTGGTATTATATAATAATCATACCCGCGCTTATTCAGCTTGCTATCAAAGCAAAAGCCAGCTGGAGAACGAAAATTCTGCTGGGATCATTTCTCATATTGCCTCTTATTGCAGAAATTATTTCATTATTTAAATTTGGCATGTCCACCAAGCCTACGGCTTCAATGTTCGCAATAATGCTGAATTGTATAATCCTTATTGCAAAAAGAGAAAGAGAGATAGTTAAAACTCAGGGTGGACTGGAGATAGCCTCCCAGCTTCAGGAAAGTGTTCTTCCTAAGGATCCATCCGCTTTGCAGGGAAAAAAGAATTATGAGATTTTTGCATCCATGACTCCGGCACAGGAGGTTGGCGGGGATTTCTATGACTATTTCATGATTGATGACAGTCATCTTGCAATCCTTGTTGCAGATGTGTCTGACAAAGGAGTCGGAGCCGCATTTTTCATGATGATAGCTAAGGTGCTTATAAAATCGAGAGCGGAGCTTGGAGGCTCACCTTCTGAGATTATTTCATACGTTGATGATAGAATAACCAAAACGAGTAATTCGGGAATGTTTGTAACTGTATGGTTTGGAATAATTGATCTTGATACCGGACATGTGGATGCCTGCAATGCCGGACATGATTATCCTGCTATATTAATGGAAACAGGAGGTTTTACAGTTGAGAAAAATGTTCACGGTTCACCTATTGCATTTCTGCCCGGAATGCCTTATCCCGAGTACAGCTTTGATATGAAGCCGGGACACAGACTGTTCCTCTATACAGACGGACTGGTTGAAGCCAAACGCCATGATTCATCTCGCTTCGGAACAGACAGAATGCTCGAGGTGCTGAATGCAAATAAATCGGCCGATAATGAGAGCCTCATCAGAATAATGAGAGAAGAAATAGACAAATTCGCAGATGGAGAACCCCAGTTTGATGATATAACAATGCTGAGCTTTTCCTTCAAATAAGTTTACATAAAAAAGATGACAGAAGTGTGACAGCAGTGAACCTGGTTCATTTCTGTCATCTTATTTATGTAAACCAATCGGAAGGGTTTTGACGGGAAATGTGTAAATTAATAAAAAAAATAGTTCAATGGTTGCGCTTTTGTTGCTAATATAGAGGTATACTATTAATTGATTATGGATAATTAGGTAAAGATGTGACGGTCACGTGGACCGTGATAGTCACTTATTGAATACAGGAGGTAGAAATATGCCACCCTTAAAAACAGATGCAGCGCATCCTTTTGTTGAATATATAGAACTGACTTCAACATCGCTTAATCCCCAGACTAATCGAAACGAACTCCATCATAATGGGTATCAGCCGGTTCTTCGTAATGGAGGTCTTACTCAGGAAATACTGGACACCGGTAATCTGGAAACGCTGATGGATTTCTGGAATAAAAACCAGAATACACTTAACGATGAAGAAAAAGCCTATATGCAGGCGAGAATCGAATCTGCTACAGAGATCGACCGCCTCAAAACGAAGGCTCTTACCGATATAGCTGAAGGAAAGGTTACTCAGGGTCCTGAGGTAGATAAACAGGGCGGATATACCGGCTTCTCAAATCTGAAGAGTCCCGGAATACAGTCCAGCGGTCATGGCTGCTGGTCAGTTTCCTATTCCATGCTCCTTAAGAGCCGTGGAGTAGATCTGTCTCAGGAGCATATAAGAGGCTGGAGGCCGGACAGAGCAAAGGAAACCACTTCATCTGAAACTAAAATGGAGCAGGAAAGCTCAAGAAGTGCTGTATCTATGAGGATGAATACAGATACTGTAAACAGTATTGATGAAATGGGAGACCTTCTGATGCAGGTGCTTCCCAATACTACTTTGACATCTGTTACCTTAGATCCGTTATTACTCGAAGGCCTTACAGTAAATGGTAAACAGCTGGATCCAAAGAACCCGGCTGATACAAATGACATCAATATAATAAATCAGAGTTACGACAGACAGACTGAGCAGTTCCTCCGTAACATGATAAATAAAGCGATAAATGAGGAACATTCTCCGGTATCGCTTATGGTAAATGGTCATTATATGACCATAACAGGTATCAGTGATGATCAGAAGACCGTTCGTTGCGAAGATTCGTTTAAAAATGATCAAGGAACATTCACCAAATACATGACTTTAGCCAGTATAGTTTATTTAGCTAATCATGAGAGAACAAGAGAAGATGGTCAGAAGATCCTTCCGGAAGGAGTTAAGCTCTCCTGGCTTCATGATATGAAGATGCCTGAATACGAGAAGAGACTGGAAGAGAGTCCTAAGATAGATTCCGTTGACTTGAATTATGTAAAAATGGACGAAAACGGAAATATGGAGGTATCTGTTCCGACTAATGATGTAAATACTTCGAGCTATGGCAATCAGAATATTGGTCAGATAGAAGGTAGTGGAATAAATATAAGCGTTACTCTTGATATGAAAAGCCTTTCCAAAGACCTGGGCGGAAAAGCAGTTGTAAGTCCTATAGGTCCCGGCAACAAGTACAGGATGGGTTCCTATGATTCCTACTATCCTAAGAAGGTATATTATGGCAAGGATCCCGCTTTAATCCAGGAACTTCAGGTAGGAGCTAATCAGCTTGATCCGAACGCTACACAGCACATACTTCAGAATGCAGGTGTGCTGAATAACCAGGCGAATAATCAGACAGATACAGCTCAGATATTAGATGGTGATACAACCCAGAACATGCTAAACAGTGCATTTGTTCAAAGAATGAGGGAGCAGCAGATGAGAGAACAGGAATTACAAAACCAGAATAATCAGAATATTCAGAATAATCAGAACATGCAGAATCAGAACATGCAGAATCAGAATATTCAGAATAATCAGAACGTTCAGATGCAGCAAAATGTTCCTAATCAGTCGCAGCAGGCTCATCAGTTTGATCCTGATTTGATTGCGTCGTTAAAATTCCTTGACAGAAAAGCCAAGTCCCTTAAGAGAGTATCACTAAGTTCGCAAGTACCACATCATTTTAGTGTAAATGCTCTTAAGGACGAATATGAGGCTATAAAGCAGCATATAAAGAAGGATAAGTATTTAGAAAGTGGATTTCCTCAGGGTTGGGAACAGAGATATGATGAGGCGTTTAGTAACAACCCGGTTGATTTTTCTATTCAGTTAACAACCGATATAGTAAATGGGTTTGGACTGCAGAATCAGGCAGCATATTATGATAAAAATTTCTATAATGCATTTATGTCGCTGAAGCAGAAAATGAATTTTGCTGCACAGAATCAGAATAATGCACAGGTTGTAAAGGGTGTTCTGGATGCAGATATAAATAATCTCACAAATCAGATAACAAAAGATCCATATCTTTCAAAGGAATTCTTTGATGGAAATTTTGGAACTAATTATAATGCTAATCCTTATGCGGCTACTAAGGGGCTGCTGGATAAAATCGATGCAGTATTCCAGATATCTGCTCAGCAGAACATGCAGAATCAGCAGAACATGCAGAACCAGCAGAATATGCAGAATCAGCAGAATATGCAGAACCAGCAGAATATGGGCCAGGCACAGCCAACTGCTAACACAACCCAGGCACAGCCGACAACTAACACAACTCAGCCACAGGCACAGCCGACAGCTAACACAACTCAGCCACAGACTCAGCCGACAGCTAACACAACTCAGCCACAGCAGCCTGTTGATGAAGGTACTATGTATATCAATCAGCGCTGGGAAGAACTGAGTAATCCTCAGAGAAATTATACTCCTGAGCAGAAGCAGCAGCTTCTTGCTGAGATACTTGCCATACAGGAAATAGGTGCAAGACAGAGGCAGAAGAAAGTTCAGCAGCCGGTTTACAGAGAAAATGAAGTTACCCAGCTGACTCAGCGGATTCTTAATGATGAGGCATTTAACCGCCTTATGTCCAATGATAATTATATAAATATAGTCCAGAGTAAGGATACCAAGAAGTTTGTATCAGCCATAGCAAAAACCGTAAAGGATATTAAGAAAGAAAAGAAATATAATATCGACGGAAGAGAGGCTCTGGTTCAGAAGAGATGTAAATTCATAGTAAGCCGTATGGAGGCAACCGAAACAGGTACATATACTGATTTAGGAATAAAGAGAGGACAGAATGACCCTGAGTACGAGGCTGCTCTGGATGCTATCAGAGATGTTGCCACAGGAAAGAGTAAAACACCGGCAGAAATAAAAAGATCGGTTGATACTGTTAAAGAATATCTCGCAGACAAGATGACAGAACGTAGTCGTAAGTTTGGTAAGGAGAGATGGGGACAGTGCATGATGTTCCTGAAGGAAACCATGCCAAGAGATGAATTTGAAGCTTACTGCAAGAATATAAATATCCAGCGTGGTGTGGCAACCAGACCTTCAAGTCCTAAATACATCAGTCCGGAAATGTTTGGATATAAGAAAGAACCTGTAAGGTGCATAATTGCAGAAACTAAACATCGAATCCTCAGCGGAAGAGGTACTGAGCGTGATTATGCAACACTTATAGCCCTTAGAAATGCATATGATAATGCAGGCTATGTTGACAGGACAGCAACCCTTGAAAATGATAAAAACAGAAAGCGTTTTGTAAAATCTACAGAGAATATTCTGAAGAGTCAGGATTTCAGGCGCTTCATGAGAGATGTTCCTGAGGAACAGAAGAAGGCGCTTCTTGATAATCAGTGCAGTGGACTGGTTAATTACTGGGAGATCCTTCCACCGGTTGCAGAAGGACCAAATAGAAATATAGTTAATAATGCTCCACAGAATAATACGAACCAGACAGTACAAAATAATACAGTACAGAATAGTGTGTCTTCACGTGGAAGAAGTAATACAACTACACAGAGACAGGCACCAGCTCATACAATCTAAGTAGGTGCAGGAACGATATATAAATAAAGAATGAGTCAGTAGTTTCTCTTATGGCTCATCAGGAGGATTAATATGGCAGAAGAAAAAGACTTACTTTCAAGTTTATCTAAGGAAGATCAGGACTGGTACTGGTCTGAGTGTAAAAGAATACAAAAACTCACGGGATATGGTCTCAATAAGAGACGTTCGGGTATAAATGCCCTCAAAATGTATCTTATAGGTGAGAAGGGGTATTCGGTAGAACAGGCAGCAACACTAAATGAGATGGAACCGGCGGCTCTGAAAGGGCTTCTTGAGGAGTGTTTTAAAGCCATTGGTGACCCTGACAAAACACCTCAGGAAAATGCGAGAAATACCGGTCGTATCCATAATAAGGCTATGGACAAGATTATGGCTCTTAAGGTTCCTGATGTTGATGAGATAAAATCTGTAGCTGATCTGGAGAAGAGAAATGCTCTCGAAAATGGTTTGTCTCTGATGCAGATAGACTGTTCTCAGGACTTGCAGAATCTGAAGGATCACCCTACTGATATATCCATAAGAGAAGCATACTATGAAGGAGCCGGAGGAATGGTTTCCATGGAAACCAAGTTCGGCAAATGGGGTACTTATTCTCAGGCATTACCAACATTTCGTAATCACATATTTGAAGCTGACAAATACTCCAGCAAAAGTAGGGCGGAAGCATTTTATCAGTATAAGAACTATCTGAAAGAATTTAAGGGTAAGACTGTAGATGAGCTTCCACTGGGTACAGCCGGTTACAGTTCAAATATGTTGAGTCTGGGTATTCTGTCCTATGGACAGTTTATAAGAGATGGAAAGAGTTTTTCTAACCCGGAGCATGATGCATATCTGAATGGAGAAGCTGATACCTGTCCGGGACAGGATAAGCTTCAGCAGATTTTTAATAGCATCAAAGAACAGACTGATGAAGTGGCAAAAGGTACCTATACGAAAAGTATGAAGGAACTCACTCAGAAGAATATGGCTCTGGCTACAGCTTCTGTTCCCGATTTTGATGGTAATACAGCTGATCTTCTGACACTTCCGCCTGAAACCCAGAGCAAGATGATTCAGGCATATCATGCTACTTTTGGAATGGTATATAACAGAACTCTTCTCATGGATATGATAGATGCCCAGTGTGATCCATTTGATTTTATATATACTGGCGATGATAAGACTATCCGTGGTGCTACGGCTGATAAATATAAGAACTATAGTCCTCAGCAGCAGGAGAAGGCTATGATGCTTGAAACCATGCGTGCGGTTATCAAGGATCCAAGAGGAGTAAACTGCTCGTTTCTCTCAAAGATTGGTTCTAATTATACAGTACCTGCTCCTGTAAATGTAAATAATCAGATCAGCAGTATAAATCTTAATGATACATTTGACTATATTGATGCCTCTGACTATCTGGGAGCTCCGGAGCTGGATGGAGATATCTATAATGTCGGAAAAGATGTAAAGAAATATATTGATAATTTCTTTGAAAGTCAGAATGGTATTCTTAAGAAAAACAATATTGATGTGTATGATGCCATACTCATTGGCGACAGAACTCTGAACGAGATATATGAGGAACGCTATGCGGACAGATTTCCTGGAATAAATGATGAAACAAGGGAAACTGTTATGTGCTCCATACTTGCTGCTGAAAGCTTCGATCCGGAGACGCCAATCTATGCTACTGCATTATCTTCAAATAGTCTGGGACAGGTGACAAAATCAGTTGTTCCGTTTACTTTTAGTGGAAAAAGCATGGTGCCCGGTCAGGACAGAATCAAAAATAAAGAAGAAATAAAACAGAAGTGCCAGCAGGCATTTGAAAGAAGAACCGCCCTGGGAAGTAATCTGGAGGCGGCTTCAGCTGATGCCCTGAGAAGAGCCGAGGAAAGCGTTTTTCAGGCTGAAGAGAGACCTGAACTAAATCCATATAATATACGTCTTATAAATATCAGACAGCGTGCAGCACTGGTGGAGCCTTCTTCCAAAGAGTTCCTGAGACGCACACTTCTTAAAATGGATGAGCTTAATCAGGATGGAGAGCTTGATCAGGCCCTTCATAATTATAACGTATATACTCGTGCTTCAAAGATGACAGATAATCCTGAGCTTAAGGAGCGTTTTAAGGCTGAGGCTAAGAAAATCATGTCCAGTACGCCTCTTGCTGATTATGAGAAATATTTCCAGGGACTTGAGTATGCTTATGGACTTAAGGGTACTAAAACTCCGGATAAAATGCCTGCAGAACTCCACAGCTTCTTTGAGGCAAATACCGGACATGTAATTCCGGGATTTGTTACGACAAATGATCTGGAAACAACTGCCTCCTATCGTCCAAGAGAGATAGGAATAGAATTCAATGAAGTTAATGACCTTCAGAAGATAGATAATCTTATAAATGATGTATACAAGGTTGCTAAATTTATTCCGGAGAAGAATGGAGATGTTAACCAGTTTATTCTTGTAGGCGGAATGACTCTTAAGGAACATTTACAGAGACAGCTGGGTGATGACTACAGACCAAATATGGCCGGAGAGGACAGAGGTAAGATCCTCATGGATGCTATGCGTGCAGGTGTTCCTGTAGATTTTTACGTGGCTGATAGTAGAAAGAGCAATTCACTTGCGGTGTCGAATATACCTATCCATGTAGTTCCTTTAGGCTTCAGCTATTCAAGTATACGTGAAGACAGACTGGCAGAGCAGAAGGCTGCATTTGATAAGGTGGTAGGTAATCGTCCTAAGGAAATTAGTAACGAAGAAGATTTTATCAGACGAGAAGCACGTCTCGAGAAGCATGCCCAGCGTGATTATGATAATTACTGGAAAACTGAGCATGTAAGAACTTCGGATAAGGGTACCGGTTCCACACTCTGGGCCATGTATGCAAAGTATTATCCTGAAGGAGAACCAAAGGTTGGAAAGCCGCTTCCCGGCAAGATGACTGATGAAGAAGCAGAACAGCTGGCGGCAGCTATCCGTCCTATCAGAATGGTGCCTATTAACTATGTTCTTGAACGACTTGCCACAGAATCTCTTCAGCGTATAAAAGAGGGACTGCCCGGCTATAGTCTTGAAGAGATGGTAAGTGTAAATGCGCTTTCTGACAGAAAACAGTTCTATGCAGATGAATTCAAGCGTATCTGTGCCGAAAATGATGTGGAAGCCTATTATAAGAATGTCAAAGAAGGCGTAGATGCGATGGTTGAGATAGCTTATAACAACAACATTCTTATGGATGCTGTTGAAAGTGACGCGGCCATGGAAGAAGCCTTCCTGGGAAATAGTCTTGCACTTACCGGTGCTATCCTTGACAGCAAGCAGGAGCTGGAGCAGGCGAAAGGTCTGAATTTCCAGCTGAAAATAGGGCTCTTTGAGAATGAGAAGGAGGCTGTAGATTATTATTACAAACTTGGTAATATAGCAACTATCGGAAAGACTGTTCAGCAAAAGAAGACCTTTGAGCGTAAGATTGCTTCAGGTTTTGATGACCTCAGCAGTGGTATAGGTGACTATCAGGAATATGAATTCATGAAGAATACTGTAGCTCAGAGGGTAATTACCGGACAGGATCCATTTGAAGATATGGCTATGAAGGTAAACTCTCAGGATGCTCTTCATAGTGATGATTTCATAGATAATGTACCGCTTCTTAAAGGTGAGCTGACAGATACCAATCAGGATGCAATGGACAAAATAGCTGAAGGTACATTTATGGACCGATATGATATAGACTATGAGAAGCTTCAGCAGGCAAAGGATGATGAAGACTACGAAGCTGCAGTAGACGCTATTGAAATAACTAACCAGGGAGATAAGTCTCTTAAGTATCAAAAGATGCTTTCGGATGCTCATAAGGTTGCTTTTGATAAACGTCTTGAGGAGTCCCGCGAGGATAGAAGGGACGCACTTACTATGGGCGAGGAAAGTGAGACCAAGTCCTATGCTATAGAACTTCAGTACGATAATCTCTTCGGACCAATATTCTCAAGACCGGCTGTTCAGGATTATCTGAAGAAGAATCCTGACAAGACTGAGTTTGATCTTCTCAGAGTCGGTGGATATTCCCTTACTGAATGGGCTGCCCATGAGGACAGTGCACTTGACATGAAGACCCTTGCCCTTCAGTGTTTAGCAAATCCTAAAATTCCATTTGGATATGTGGATGTTTTCTATGATCCTCAGGAAGATGAGTTCAGTATGAGTGAGCCAAAGACAATAGTCGACCGTGCAAATGTTGAAAGACTCGCTCTTGAGAGACCATATCTTACTAATCTTGAAGGTTACAAGGTATATTTTAAAACTGAAAATAAAGAAGTAGATACCTCAGGTTTCGACGAAGAAGACTGGAAAGAACTGTATGAAAATGAAATAAATGTTGTTGCAAATGAAGAGCGTATTCCTGATTCGCTCATTAAGAGAGAAGCAGATCTGAGAGCAGCAGCAGACCCTGCCAATCCACAGGAGATGGCGCTTAATTATATCGAGACTGTCTATGGTGCTGAGCAGTCCTTTGTTGCAGAATGGGCAGGAAATTACCAGGGTGGATCCTCTGTATATACTAAAGAGGTATTTTTGGATAATTATATAGGTCATAACAGAGGAAGTTTTTCAAATAAAGACTTTGCTATTATGGCATACTTTACATCCCTTGATCCTGATGTTACAAAGGGTGATGTATTCCCTGAGTCTACTGATGCAGATGTTCCACATGAAATTAAGGTCCAAGGTGCATCCAACAGATGGACCTCTGATTTCAGAACATTTTCTGATTTTCAGCCAAGACCGGAAATGATGACTGCTCTTATGGGCAAAGCTGTTACCCCTGCAAGACAGGTGGTTGCTGACGGAATCACAGATCTAAATGCCGGTAATGCTGAGAAGCTGGCAGGAAGTCTGTCAATAGGTATAAGGAATGCCCTGAGAACTATGAAGATGGCTTCAACGTTCAGGAAACCTAGGGGTGATGCTGCACACTGGGCGGAGTGTCTTAAGGTTCTTAATAATGCTATCAAGGATAACAAGGCCTTAAATGATGCCGTAATGGGCAAACTGACGCCTGATGAGAGAAATCAGATGAAGGCAGTTATCAGGATGAAGGAGCTGATGGATGAAGCTGAAAGAGCAAAGCTTCGGGAGAAGGAGGCCAAGGAGAACGGGATAGAACTGACTCGTGAAGAGAAGAATAGAAATGCCGAAGCAATCATCACCTTCGATAGATACGCTGATGCATGGGATGCAAACTACGAAAGATATGCAAGTTCCGAAGGTTATGCAACTCGTTCCATTAAAATGGTTAAAGAGAAAAATGCATTAAATGTGAAAAGGAATAAAAGTACTGATGAGGCTGAAAGAACAGCTTTGTTCAGCAAGCTTTCAGCTGTTATGCTTATATTTGATGAGAAAGAGAAGGATTATCATACCTTTGATGAGACCATTGTAAAGGAGCTGTCAGCAGATGTTCCTGTATATGGCAGAGCCAGCGAGCATGTAAAAGAAGTAAATGACTTAAGACAGTTCTTCATGGATAATCTTAAGATTCGTAATGAGACTTGGAATATCTTCATAAATGAAAAGGGTAGTATGGATAAGCCGGATTACAGTAAACTGGTACCGGAGGACTGTGCTGAGAATAAGATAAAGATGACGGATTCCGGCTACAGGGTTGATAATGCTAGGCATGAATTAGCTAAGTTATTTAAAAAGGGTGATCTGGCAGGTGTTGTGGATGCCTATAACAAGATAGCTGAAAGTAAGGGCTGGTCTGCACTGAAGGCAGATAAAAATGATAATGAAAGAATACTGGGTTCTATAAAGTATTATGAGCTTGAACGATGTCAGACGTTATATAATCTGGTATTTGATGAGCTGGCAAAGAAGCACACTATCGCTCCGGGATTTTCCAAGGATATAATAGAGAAGAAACTTCCTACTGAGTTTACAGTAGAGGAAATCTCAGACCCTAAGTATAAGAAGGAACTTGATGCACTGAAGAAGAACCTCAAGGGTAATGAAGCTGAGAAGAAGGCTGCTGAGAATATCCTGGATGAGGCCGGACGTAATCTAAGGACCAGAACAAAAGATGTATATGATTATTATACATCAAGAGAGACGATAGGAAGACTCGGTACAGCTCTTGCATGGAATGCAGAGCATACCATGGATCAGTATAAGAACGGGAAATATACGAATCTTACCAATGAGATGAAAGTTGCTGATGATAAACTGAGGTTTACTGTTATTCCACCTGAAAAGGGAGCAGACGCCTTGGATTTCCGTGATGAAAAGCTGGCTATGCCGGATGAGACCGTAGAAAAGGTGGCTGCAATTGCTGCAAAGATGAAGGAATATGGCATGATCACCGGTAAGTCTGATGCCGAGGAGAAAACAAAGATATATGGTCATCATCAGCTCTATAATGATTATCTGAATCTGGAAAAAGCAGTTAAGGAAGGCGATATCAAGAAGATAGAGGCTGCCAATAAGGATTACAAGAAGCATATGAATCAGATGAAAGAGATCTACCGTATGGTGAAGGAAGCATTTCCTGATGAAACCTATGCTCCGGGTAATATCGACAACATCCGAAATGAGAAGATTCCGGCTGAACTTTCAGTTCAGTTCGTAACAAACAGCAGGGTAAACGGTATATTCCAGTCTGCTGAAATGGCCATGAGAATGGGCGTTGATTTTAAGGATTTTGTAAAGAACAGCAGTAAGTATGTTACAGCTCATTATGAGAAGGAGATAAAAGAACGAGGCTTTGATGCCATTATCAAGGATGAGGACAGCTTCCTTGGTGCGTTTAATAAGCTTTATGAGGCCGGGGATAAGGAAGTACATCATAGCAGCTTTATAATGAACAGCGCAGGCGGAAGTCCTGATACTTGTGTAGGAAGAGCTATGGACGGATTTACTCTGCTGGAGAGTGATAAGAATAAGCTGCTTGAGTACAGCCATTATAAGAATGCCCTTATAAAAAGTACTCATGCTCTCATGGATAGTGAGGCTAACTATATCAAGAGTCTCTATGTACTTACTAATGCAACCCCAGAGGAGCTGGGTGGTAAGGATAAGGCAAGAGAAGTAAATGAGAGACTTAAGGCCTCATTCCTAAGAGGCGGCAAGCTGACCAAATACGATCTCGACGTTCCGCAGACCACGAATAGTGGTATTCTCGTAGGTTCAACCTTCGGCTATAATGGCACATTGTCATCTAAGGACAGATATAAGAACATAATTAATTCATATAATAAGAGTCTTGCAAGTGTACAGAAGACCCGTATGAATGGAGGCGCAGCGCTGGTTGAGGAAGCAATGTTCGATTATCTGATGGCGCATCCTGAAGATATCGGTACTACCGGTTTCAAGGCACTTGAAAAGGCTGCCATGTCAGCTGAGAAGAGCTTAGGAATAAAAAGACCTGCTGCTGAAGCAGGAGCTGAGAAGGTTCCGACAATTAAGGAGAGATATCAGAAGTGGCGCAAGGATTACAATCTTGAGATGAATAAGCTTTCAAAGGCTGTGATGGCCGATGATAAGCAGGTTAATAAGAAACTTGCAGAGATTCAGAAGGCACTTACTAAGGCATGGTCCCGTAAGAAGTCTAAGGCAGTCAGCAAGGAAAAGAAGGATCAGCTTCGTGCGGAGTATGAAGCAATCATCAATGAGAGGATGCAGATGCTGTCAGAAGGCATGAGATGTAAGGAGATTACTCCTTCCTATGCTACAAAGCGTATAAATGATCTGGCAGAGATGAAGAAAGACTGGACCAATCCTATTAAGAAGCTGCCTGATTTTGTAGAACAGAACGATCCTGATATGAAGATGGCTGATGTTAAAATGATCAGTGATGTAGTCCTGAATGAGGCATGGTCCGGACATCTAAAGAGCAAGGAAGAATATATCAAGTGGAGACTGGCTCAGAATCCTGAAGAGCAGATGGAGAGATCTGACCTTACCGAGGAAGAGTGGGATATGTCCTATCGAAATGCTATACATGCACAGCAGATGGATAAACCTGTCTTTAAGGAGGCCGGCTTCAGAGAAGAAACTGCTGAGGAACTTGAGCAGAGAAGACAGAGAGAAGCTATTCAGGAGCTTGATGATAACTTTATAGCAAATCTCGGAGGAGAGCCTGAGATTAACAGGAATTCTACTAAGTTAAATAATCCTAAGGGTTCATTTGAATCAGTTATGAATAAACTTCCATCAAGCTTTTTGATGGGTGGCCGAATCGCCAAAATCAAAGCGCCTAATCAGATGGGAGAAATGATGGAGCAGTTTATCATAGATACTGTTGCGATATGCGTTGCCCACGATATCATAAAGGACAAAGACGGAGTAGTTCCTCAGAATAAACAGCTTCTTGATTTTATCAGTTCGATTTCAAATGATAAGAGCTTCAAGGCTACAGTAAAGCCGTATATAGAAAACATTTATAACGAATACATGAGTAATGCGGGTGACCCGGAGAAGCAGAAGAAAATCGCTGACTATGATTCCTTCAAGGTACTGGCAGGCGACATCCGCAGCAAGCAGATCATAAGATCCACAGCTATGCTTCAGAATAAGGAGAAGCTGGGCATTAATCCGGAAGCTAAGCAGGAGCTGAATAATGCTATTCAGAATAACCAGAAAAATGGTGCAGTTAATAACAACGATAATGTTAACAAAAATCATGCACCGGTAGGTCCTGCTCCGAAATAAGGATGCAAAAAAATAGAACGTGCGTCGTTGACGCACGTTCTTATTATTTCTTAAATGTTGTTTTTGGTGCTGTTGTAGTAGGTGAAGTATTATTCGTTGCAGCAGTTTTGTTTGCAGCAGTTTTGTTTGCTGCTGTAGTTTTGTTTGTTGCAGTTTTGTTTGCAGCAGTTTTGTTTGTTGCAGCCTGAGCCTTTCTCTGGGCTTCTTCCCGTCTCTTTGCAGCTCTTCTTTCTTTCAGCTGACGTTCGAACTGTACTTCTGCCTGAAGGTTTATATATTTCTTTTTAAATGTACCGTTCTGAATAAAGTCCTTCATATCGGGACCTGCAATCTGCTTTACTACAGTACCAAATAATTTGCTGCTCTTATATTTATTTACTTCATTTTCCAGAACCGCCCTGGTCAGTGGCTGATTTTTTTCCTTTAGGGTCTGAACCGCATATAGAACAGCGGCGCCTGCTGCCTGATTCTTGTTAAGCGTCAGATCTTTATAAGCCTTATTCAGCATATCTCTGACTTCTCCGGGAGCGGGATCTGCAGGCTTACGACTGAGTGAGTCAGAGTCCAGACGCTCAAGGATCGCTTCAACTATGGTTATTCTTTTATATTCGATTTCTGATCTCTTGTGACTTCCTACATTTTCTTTATTCTTATAGGATATGTATTTTTCAGCAAGATCTATTGCTTTCTGTCTTTCTTCGTGATAACGGGCCGCCTGCTCTTCGTTCTGAAAATCCGTCTGCTCAGCAAGAGCAACAAATCGGGTGAGTCCCGTCTTCAGATTCTTGAAGGCCCTGGATGAAGGCATGGAAGAAGGATCTACACTATCCAGAAGTTCCATAAGCTCACGAGGAGTCTCTGCCATACGGGCTCTGTCAGCAGGTGTAAGTCCTGTCTTTATTCTTTCATCAAGACCTGCTGCTGCCACATTATCAATCAGCTGACATACAGGATTATTTGAGTCACCTATAGTTTGTGAATATACCAGGAGAGCATTTTTCATAAGATTCATATTTGTCAGACGTTCTGTTTCTGTAAGGTGTTTTTCGGAACCGTTCTGTTTGTTGGAAGTAATACTGTCAAAGATTTTTTCACAGCTTTCTCTTGCAGCCTTTATAGCTTCGGATTCATTTTCTACATTCTGTGACAGTATGTTTCTAACATCCCAGAGAGGTGTGATGTCGCTTACAGGATAACCGGCCTTTACAGCTTTGAGAGAAAAATCGACAAATGATTTTTCTCTTTCTGTTATTAAGGAAGATTCAGAATGACGCTTCAATCCATTTATGAGATCTTTATAACCAAAATCTCCCACAGTCTGCATCTGATTAATATATTCCTCCGGAGAAGTAAATCCGTCATTTTGGAACAAATCCTCGTCGAAACTTTTATATCCCAGACGCATTCTTGTGAAGCGGTTAAGTGTGTGAAGCATATCAGGCTCGATAAAGTCACGACAGTTATTTTTTAAATTACTGGGAACCCCATAAAATGCCTCTGCCATACTTCCGGCGATGCAGGCATTTGTGTCAGTATCACCTGCGAGAGATACTGCATTTCTTATGGTATCTTCGCAGCTGTTTCCTTCAAGGAAACATGTGATAGCTTGAGGGATGCATTTTTCACAGATTTCAGTATGCTTATACTCGGGACGGATTTCTTCGAGGGTGCGATCCAGATTGTATTTGTATTTTTGTGTTATATATTTTTTGATATCTTCTTTAGAAGTACCTTTTCTTGCAAGGAATATAACGGCAGCAACAGCCTGTGCACCTTTTATTCCTTCAGGATGGTTATGACTGATCTCAGCAGTGAGTTTAGCCATTCTTTCGGTTTCTTCCAAAGTGTCAAAAAGCCAGCCGACCGCTGCAACACGCATGGCAGAACCATTTCCCTTACTTTTATAAGGCTTTGGGTTGCTCGAGTTAAGCCAGCTTCTGAAATTAGCTCCGTATTCTCTTTTTACATGCTCATATTTGGGATTATTTGCCCATTTCAGGATGGATTTTACTACAGTCTTTTTGATTATTTTATCCTGTTTTTCTTGGGGCAGATTCTTCAGATCATTTCGCTCCTTGATATCCATCAGCGCCTCTGCAACGGCTGTTGCCATAAGAGAGTCATCTGTGTATCTGGATCTGTCTATATAAAGAGGAAACACTTTAGTTTTTTTTCCTCTGCTGAATTCATAAGGAGAACCGATTATATCTCCAAGCATTGCACCATACATAATAATAAACCTCCAGGAATAATTAGTTTATGTAATTTCAGATTCATTATAAAGCTAAAGAGACAACAAAATCGCAACAAACGTGAAAAACATGAAAAAGATAGTTGCGCTTTTGTTGCTATTTCAGGATTATAATCGATATAGTTAATTGCGGTAATGATTGAAAGTATAATTTTATGACACCTACAACATTTTATATAACAGGAGAAAATAATGAAAGAAAACGAAGTTATTGAGGAAAAAAATCTTTATGGTGGTCCGGAGGAATTCTTGGGTTCTCCACAGGAGAAGGCTCAGAAGATTTACGATATATATAACAGCATTGATTCCATTAAGGACAAGATTGATTTTATTATCAGGGTGGATACCTACTATCAGAATATAGATGATGTTCCGGATGTTGAAATGAATGTAGTAGATCGTATTAAGAATCAGTTCAAAGACCAGTATATTATCAAGGGTAATGAAGATACGCATCGCGAAGTTTACCAGGCAGCAGGAAGAATTATGTCTGAGAATGCTGAGCAGGTGGTTAAGAGTACGAACATATATACTTCCATATTTAATGATGATGAGGAAGAGCTGAAACAGCAGAAGGCACATTATCTCGCTGAGAATTCATCTGCGGGATTAAAAAACGGCAATATGAAGGGCTTTATTGTACTGGAACTGAATGATGCATATAGGAACACCCAGTCAATACGTGACAAAATGTGGGAGGACTCCGGGCTGAATGAAAACAGTACTATGGAAGACTATGCGAGAGTTTGCCGTATTCCGGATAGTGAGGTTCAGAGTTTCCTGGATAAATGTAAAGCTGAGAGGAATACTAATCTTTATGCATTTTTCAGAGAGGAGCATCCTGCTTATGCTGAAAATATAGTTTATAAGATTCAGGAAGAAATCCTCGTGCAAAGGGCCTATCAGTGGCAGGTTCAGGGACATAAGTTTAATCTTGCCCAGACAGAAAAAACGGAAGACGTAAAGGCAGCGGTTGATACTGAATTTTATAGTATCGGAAAAGAGGGAAATAAGCATCCTCAGTTCAATGCCTGGATTAATATTTCGGGTAATGCCATGGGAATGGAATTTAGGAACCAGGGCTTTAATGATAATAAAAAAGATTTTATTTATAATGATATTAACAAATATGATTTTCAGGAAAATATAAAGGAATCTTCTGAGAAGAGAATAGGTGGATCTACTCAGAAGGCTTATCCATGGGCTTTTACAGACAGGTATACAGACCTTAGTTTAAAGCAGCAAAACGAATTCAATCATGATACTAACTGGAATGTAACTAAGAAGGCTGAAAATGCTCACAGAAGTGCGGCTCGTTTTCTTAAACTGTATAGCAATAGATATTCCAAGGTTATGGATGGGAACAGATCTACTTCTCATTTTATGCTCTTTACTATGTGGGCTTTGGGTACACAGTCGGATATTACAGTGGAGAATATGGAACATCTGGATACAAGAATGGATCTTATGGACCGCTTCGCCAAATTTTGTGAAGATTATCCTACAATAGGTGCAACTACGGAGCAGCAGTATACGGCTTCCGTAAAGAAATGGGGAGAGGTAATACTTCGGGCAACTGAGAAGGTAAAGAATTATAAAATGCCGGAGGGAGATTACTCAGATCCTGAAGTTATGAATAAATACATTCGCCGGAATTATCTGATCAATCATATGTGTGTTGATTTCATGCAGGATAAAAACAGGATTTTTGAGAATAAAGATCTTGGAGTGAACGGAAACCAGGTGATGGAAGAACATATGGGAGGCAGAAACTGGGATGAAACCTTAAGTTTCTGGACTAAGCTTCAGGATACCTATGCTTTCTTTGATACGGGATATGAGAAATGTCCACCGCTTAATCAGGGAAGTCAATTCTTTGGTTCAGCAGCCCCCAAAATAGCATGCAACAGAGATATTGCCATAGATGTATTTAACAGAATGGCTGGTAAGACCATTACAGAAGGAATTGAAGCTGCCGGTATAGTATGTGTATTTGGCATGAATACTGCGATTAAAATGGATTGCAGTTCGCTGGATGAAAGGACTGTGCTGAAGTCTCTGAATAGAAAGGACAAGAATGGATTAAAAAAGCAGCTAGGCAAAATATTAATAAAAACTTATAAGGAGTCTATTAACTCTGCAAATGAGACAGTGAGTAGTAATGCAAAAAACTTCTTCAATAATTTGGAATATGATGCACTCATGAATCAGGTTAAGTCTCTTCAGGATACCAAGCAGGCAACTCTGGACTTCTTAAATAGTAAAGAAAAATACAATATAAATGAAAGTATGAAAACACCTTCCGGATGGATTTCAGGTAAAATGAATCAGCTGTTTGGTGACAATTATCGAACTGCATTGGTAGACGCTGATATCAGGAAGGAAGAAGCGTTCTTAATAAACGGCAAGTCTCCGGAAACACTTTGGGGCAAGAAATACCAAGGCCTTGACGAAAACCTGAAATGGAAATGTTACCAGGTCGAAATAATGAAGAAAATTGCTGAGGGTAACAGCGATATTAAAGTAAGAGATGTTACCTACGGCATGAATGGGAAAGCAAAGCCGGGAAGATTCTTGTCAGTGGTAAAGAAAGTTCCTGAGATTCAGCGGTTAAACGGTGCCTTCGAGGTATATAAGAAGGGGATGAAGGATATAACAGGCGAGCTGAAGAAAATCAAGACTCAGCTTCTGCAGACTCATCCTGATGCAGAAACTCTGGAGAAAGCTGAACAAGAAATAGGAAAGGTAGGGACAAGGCTTTTCCAGAATATGGAGACAACCCTTAATGAAAGTATAAAAACTCTGGAAGATGAATATACTACTCCGGAAGAAATCAGGAAAAGTCTGCTTGCATATAAGAAGGCAGCTGATAATTATTACAAGGAACGTTATAGCAGGTTCGGAAAAAGAGATGACAGAGGACGAATCAGACTTGAACAGGCGGATAACGGCAGGAAAGCTGCTCCAAATCTTCTTAAGATCTATGATGATCTTCGCATGGGGCTTAAAAGTGATATGATCTGTGGGGATTCTCATACATTTGCAAATGGAAGCGAAAAGGAAATAGAGTTGATCCTCAGACATTATGGGGATGGACTTGAATCCGTATACCATCTTAATGAAACAAAACCTTCCGAGAATGAGATAGATGCTTCCTATAATAATCTGAAGATAATGTCAACTCAGAAGGTGACAATATCGAATCTTATCTCATCGAAGGTAGAGTCTATGGGTAAGGATCTTACGAAGATTACTCAGAACAGCAAAAAAACCGATGAGCCTTACGACGCAGCACTTACATTCTATACTGACATTTTCATAGAGAAAATGGATGCGCCTGATGCAGATCAGAATACTCTTCAGCAGCTGCAGACCGAGATTGAGAACCAGTTCAGGGACGGTTCCTTTGAGAAGAAGGTCGAGAGACTGTCGAAGAATTCTCTGTTCAAGGAACTCCTTAAGCAAGGCAGAGGCCTTAACTTTAAAGAGTGGAAAAAAATAGAGACAAATACAGATAAGGCCGTTACAGCTATACAGAATAATATAAATGAAACTATGACCGAATATCCAGATATTGCGGGATATATCATGGAAGGCAGAAATGCTGCAAATGCTGCAAATGCCGGAGGCGTAAATGCAGCTGACCCGGAGGCCGCTGCCAGAAAAATGGAGGAGAGTTATAAACGTCTCGGAGAGCTGGTATCAAAGCAGCTTCTAGCAGATCCGTCAAACCGCGTCTTGGTACAGGCTATTGAAGCAGGAAAGCTTAAATTTGAGGATGTTCAGAAGAATGTAATTGAAAGTCTGAAGAAGCAGAAGACGCTTCATGGCAAAAATTTTAATAAAGAAAGACTTGCCGAAAAAATAAGAAACGGAAATCTTAAGAAGAAGGTTAAGGAGTCTGTGTTAGAAAAAACAAAAGAAACAGTAAAACGTCGTCCTGCTCCCGCTAGGATCAGCCCTAAGCTGTAACTTATCAGATAGTCATTGATAAATATCTTATTTCATATGACAGTAAGGAGAATAAGATGAAAGAAGTAGATGATAATATAGTTAATAAGATTAATGCTCCTGTATCGGAAGAGAAGCTTAAAGAAGAGTGTGAAAAAGGATATCTGGCACAGGATAATGAACTGGATCAGATGTGGTATTCAGTCAACTATGAAGCTCTATGTGCTCTGCAGAAGAGCGTTATTGATGACTTTAATATCAAGGCTAATATTGACGGTACGGAGGATGAAAACGGTAAGGAGATAAACTATGATGAGTTAACTCCTGAAGAAATAGCGGCCTATGAACAAAAATATCGTGAAACTCATCCCACCAGAACATTTACAAAAGAAGAAGAGTCCAGGCTGGAGATGAGCTTCTCTGAAGAGGAATACAGTAAGAGAAATGCGAATTCGGGGGAGCTTCAGGATGATTTACGTGATAAATATTTTCAACATGATACATTTGAGGACTCCAAAAAGCATTTTATGAATATCGGAATCATTAGTGCTAAGGTGAATCTGGAAATTGGTAAGCAGTATAAGAAGTGGCTGGAAAAAATGTCGGAAGATGATCCTCAACGTAAGGCAAAGGCTATGTATCTGGCTCGTACGGCCGATTCAGATAGTTTATATAAGAGCTACGGTGTCTCTTCTCTTACAAAGGCGATAGCATGGAAGCATAAACAAAGTGCAGCCTTTAGTTCAGTGATGAATGATCCGGAGAAACTAAAAACAATGACCCTGAATGATTTCTTCGATCTTACATATATGCCTAAGAAGTATCGGGAGCTGCATTTACATAATTATCAGAACAATAATAAAGAAATAAATGATAAAACCAGCGTCTATGATACATTTAGAATGATTGAAGAGTACAAGAGAAATCTTAAAGGTGATAAGACACCTGTTACAGATGAAGATATCCAGAATTCTGCTATGAAGGACTATGGAAAGTTTTCCTTTGTCTTCTGGGCCAAGGCAGGTACGGACAGTGTCAGAAATAATTATAGTCCTGAAGACAGAGAACTGATGGATATCGGCGAGACTATTTCATCAGACTTTGATTTCAGATTTCCGAAGGAAATTGATGACTGGATAAAAAATGAGGCCCCCGGGATTATTAAGGGGGTTAAGGTTGATAATCTGAATAAGGCCTACAAGAATCTGAAGAACGAGGTGGCTGTAAAGAAGACTTATAATATACAGAAAACGGACCCTCTGGCAAATGCATTTCCAAGGAAAAGTGATTCGTTCCTGGACAGTTATATTAGTAAGCATTCAGGACCTCTTGCAGTTCAGGCCGGTGAAAATGAGAAGAGAATCCATCTTGCAAAGCTTATGTCGGCAAGTACATATAAGAGAAATGGTATGAATGCGAATGTATCAGCGATACATGAGTTTGCAGATGAACTGATGAAAAGATCCGCATTTCAGAAACTTACAGATAAAGAAGTGACAAAAGCTCTTTATAGCAGCATGGATGCTGACAGGCTTCAGGTTAAGCTATATGCAAAAACCTTCGGAGTTGCTCCTTCAAAACGTGAGAATTATATAAAAGAGATGAAATTACTGAAGGAATATATGATGCCTTCAAAAGGTCGCAGCAATTATTATCAGGATCTGTATAATGCTGTAGCTGCTATAGCAAATATGAAGCCGGGGGATAATAATTTCTATGTTGCAAATGACAGGCTTGTAAAGGCTATCAGGGATTACACTAAGGGTAAGAAGAATGTTCGTGTAGGAGGAGACGGAAAGGCAAGATTCGATAATGCCCTCGATGCTATGGCGATACTCAACAAGTATGTTCCCGGCTGCAGAAACTTCGTAGACGAGCAGGTGAACCGCATTCGGGAAGTGCGTAAGGTTCAGCCCGGACATAAGTATTACGTGGATATCAATAATCACGGCGCTCTCAAGGCAAAGGAGAGACATAATACCCGTCAGTTAGAGAAGATAGGCGGAATGAAAATGTAAAATCAGTCAAAAAAATGACAGAAGTGAACCGGATATATATCATTCACTTCTGTCATTTTTGTTATGTGCGAGAGAAGGGGGAACCTTCTCGATGTAAACTAGACTAAATAACAGGGACTTTGTTATCAACATCCATGCTGCTGCTGGAACTGCTGCTGGAACTTCTGCTACTTCTGGAGCTGTTGCTGCTCATAGAACTGTTTCTGATATTATTTCTGGACATTCGCTGGATTCCAAGGGAATCTCGTTCTCTGTCCTTTGCATCCTTCTTGTAGGACTTAAGCAGGTGATCATACAGCTTTTCAGTTTCATCAAAATTATCTATGTAGAATTTTAATCCTCGATGAATTTTAGTATTCTCTTTTTGTAGATGGGTTGTAAGCTTACCCTTAAGAGTATTTATTATTTCGTTCGGGTCAGTGGTTGTATCTGCAGCCATAGCTTCAGTTATAGTTCTTCCCATAGGAATTGCGAGCATCCAGTTTACGATTACCTCTGCGCATCGTCCGTAGTAGCTGCCTTCTGTGCCGCTGAGTGCATAATGATAGATGTTTTTATATGGTTTACCTTCCGGATTGTTCTTATCCTTAGGTCTTGAGTTCAGCATATTATTTACATTGTTTTCGCATATTGCTATTATATCGTCTGCACGTTTATCAACTACTTCCCATTTGCTGAATGCATTCTCCGGATATGTAGTCACTGTCTTTTTAAATGCAGGGCTCTTAGCGAGCTTACCTGCCATTTGGTTAATGAATCCTATTTCTACATTTTCGGTTATTTCTTTCAGTTCGTCCATAGTTACTCCGGGCTTATACAGATCATCAAGATATTTCTTGGTCATATAAGCATTGGCCAGCTCGGTGGTGCTCATTCCCGGCTTCAGATTGATATAGTAATCAATATTCTTGTCAGGATTATAATTCTTGCTCATAAATGGGTTGAATTCAGTAAGCTTATTACGTATCTCAACCTGCTTCAGGGCGATATTGAAATGATCCGTTGCCTGATCCTTTATATTTACTGCAGCATTTTGATTTTTGAATGCCTGACGATATAAGGATTGCAATGTATTAGCTTGATTTTTAAGTTCACTTATAGGAAGCTCCTTAAATGGAACATTTTTATCAGTCTTAAAACCATCAAGACCCTGCAGCATGTTGTTATAGGCTGTTATCATGGAAGATATATTCTCTGTCATGTATTTAGCTGCTTTATATCTATTGCCCGGACCTCCCTCAGTTGGTGGGCTGGTAAATACACCTTCCTTATCCTTCTTATAGGCCTTAGCTGCCTTATCAAGCTCCTCAAGAGAAGCTGTTATCTCAGCATGACTGCTTTCAGGATCGTTAAGAAGCTCATAGCATCTTTTCACGGACTTGGCCATATTCTGATAATACTTGGACCCTTCTTTCTTAAATCCGTCTTCCCATATGGCATTCGGGTCTGTCTGAGAACCCTGAAGAGATTCCTTGATGTAGTTGATACGATTGATTAGTACAGAACGTCCCTCAGCCACTAAATCTATGGCATCCTTAAGTTTCTTTGCGTTATCAAATGAAACCTGCTCCGTTATTCTTGTTCTGTTATCTTCCAGGTTCCTTTCATAGGTATCCTGTTTATCAATTCTCTTAAGTCCATCAAGAATAGAAACTGCAGTATTTACTCTGAGTGCTTCGGTATCAGAACGCTTATGTTTCTTACCGGGTTCACGCATCTGATTCTGTTTATATTTCAGATATTTCTCTGTATCCTTAATTGCCTTCTCTTTCAGAAATTCGTACTTAGCCGGATTCCGGTCTCTGTCCACTTCGCTGAACTTTTTAAGTGTCTCCTTCATAGCCTTGAATTCATCAGAAGATTTCATCATGTCAGGATCTACATTTTTGTCACAAAGGGCATCATAGAAATCTATTACATTTCCTGAAAGTGCTCTTTCTTCAAATGGGTTAAGCTTCGCCTTTGCTCTTTCGTTTACAGCGCTGGAAAGCTCTGGTACTTTATCATTTATAAGTAAATAACCTGCCAGGTTTTTGATGCGTCCGATTCTTACAGCAGGAGTTATAGCACCAGGTGCTATAAGCTGTTCCCAGGCTTCTCTATTATTCTTGATAGTTTCTTCTGGATTTTCCAGTTGAGTCTGTATCATCGATGCGTTTTTTTCTATAGCTTTAAAACGCATATAAACCTGTGAAAGAACAGATATATCTGACACAGGGTATCCTGCTTTAAGAAGCTGACTTCTGGCTTCGGCTTCGAACTGGATAAAGTAAGGTGCTCTGGATCCTGATATGAACTGAGTGTAGTCGTTCTGCAGATATCCTTTTTCATGAACAATGTCAAATGCAGCATTGGACATGGAGAAGCGTTTTCTTGAATCACGAGCGAAGTCATCATACAGAGTTATAAGTTCTGAACGATAAGCGTCCCCCCCCTGCTTCAGGGTCTCCCATTTTGATGAAACATTATAGGCTTTTTTAAATGACTCCTGAAGAGGAGATCCATCTAAGGAATTAATAGCTTCTTTCCAGTCGGAATCATCTTTGTTCAGAGTGTTAAAAGAAAGCTCTTTGGTCTTTTTATTATAAAAAGGTTCCAGAGTCCCACTATTTACAGTTAAATCAGTGGCACCGTCGTTAACGATATTAAGTAATATATTATTGTCCAGCATCATATTCTTATAGTTGCCGGTCTTAAAACCATCAATAGCGGCTTTAAATGCCATTACATATCCGAACTGTGCTTCAGTCAGCTTTTCTTTCTTTATGTATTTATCCAGATGATCGGAGAGTTCTCCGACTGCTTCAATCATATCAGCAATTGGCTTTTCGAAAGCATCATCATCTAGGTAAGTGTTTATAGAATTCATTGCATCATGAAAGATATTGTTGGGATGAGTTGGATTTTTGGCGACACTATGTTTGTCTAGTCCTACATCAGGGTGTTTTCCCAAAAGAGCCATCGCTTCAGGATATTTTTCCTTGTAGTAAGCATTCATCTCTTTACTGTCCATTATATAGAAAAAGGTATTCAGTCTGAGTTTAAGACGAGTCTGTTCCTGGACATCCAGAGAATCCTTCAGAAAATTTGCTATTACAAAATCACCTAATTGACCTATTTTCTTTAGTTCATAAATACTGTATTTATCTCTTAAATTTCCGGGCATGATTAATTCCTCCGTTTATCTGATGACACTCTTATAGTGTCAGATTTTGTTTTTTGAATCGCACAGGTACAGTATAACTCATAAATCGCAACAAAAGCGCAACCAATGAAAAGCCAATGAAAAGGAAAATGTGTTGCGCATTTGTTATACCAAAAGCTTTACAATAGCACCATAGTGAAAATATGCACATACAGAGTAATGTGCTTTTGAGACCATATAAGAGAGGAGTCACATCATGGCTAAGGAAGTTGAGAATTTTAATCCGAGAACAATGGAGGCTTATAACAAGTTTCAGAAATTATTGAAAGAGAAAAAGTATGTTGAAATGGCGAGGTATGCGCTGGATATTCATAATGAATTATTTTTTGATGAGTCATATGAAGCTGAAAGACAGGGCTATGAAATGTTCTGTGAGAAGATGGTGCAGTATGATGATAGCCCTGAAGCAGGTGATAAGGATTTTCTGGAGAAGAAAGCGGATATCCTGGGCTTTGGACGTGCGCTGAAGCAGGTCTATGCTGATGCTCAGCTGAAAGTCGGTACTATGGTTGAGGAGTGGAAGGATAAGATAAGAAATGGTGAGGTAGAAGAACTTCAGATTAAAAAAGATGATGAAAAATTTGTCTCGGCTGCAGCAACTGATATAGTTGTATATCAGACTGAACCGGGAAGAGACCTTAGTTCGGGTATTAATGCAACTCTTTTATTTCAGACTGTCGTTACGTCACATCCAAAGTGGCAAAAATTGATGCGAGAATCGAGTGATAAGACGCGAAAAAAAATACCCATATATGATGAGTATCAGGACATAGTTGCTCATACCCCCCAAAATAAATATATACTTGAATATATTAAGACAAAGGACATGCCTTATGACGTAGCATTAAAATATTTGAATGAGTATGAAACCCCTAGTGAAAAGCTTAGAAATACCGATTATAGTGTAGACGATAAGCATAAGCTGGAGGAGACCGGAAAGCCTGTTTTTTCAAAGGTTCCGGAATATGTTAAACTGAGTAATACAAGTACTATAGAAGAGGTTGAGGCTTTAAGAAAACCTCATCTTGATAAAGTGAATCGGGCTAATGAATATTACCAGAATGCCATGCAGATAGCGGAACTATCCAGAAAAGCCTGGGGATCTATAAGGGGGACGGTTATTGAAAGTTTGAGAACCGAAAAATATAAAGCGTTTCGTACTGCGATTCAGAATGCAGGAACTATCGGTACAGAAGACTTTGAGATGGGTATGCAGAACGGCCCTGTTTATTCTTCGGCTATTTTCTCACAAACAACCGGATCGGTAGTGAAAGAGCTTGCTGATGCTTCTCGTGAATATTTGCAGGAACTGGATGAAGGACTGAACGATGAGGCTAAGAAAAATCCATATGTGGTTTCTCTTCTTAAAACCTTAAAGGACATAACGAAGCAGTCTGCTAAGTACTCACAGGAATTGGATGCTCTTGATAAGATACTTCCTTATGAGAATATGGATGAGCTTTCTAAAAATGAATCAAAAAAGCTTGATGAAATAGATAGAGCGGCTGCATCCATTGGCATGTCTTCCTATGATCTGATGAAAAAACGTCATGCTGACGAAAGAGCAGACAAGCTGACCGAGCTGAATGAGTGTCTGGAAGAAATAGCAGCAGCTGATAGAAATGTCTATAACGGAAGTCAGGAGTATAAAGATGCCTGGACGGCTCTGGGTAATCTTTCAGGTCAGGTTTTTGGATTTAATCAGATGGTCGGTACAATTATAGAACAGGGAGATCATAATTCTTTTATCAGAATGCAGGGTAATAGAGAGGATGCAAGAAAGAATATAACTGACTACCTTGCTAAAAAGGCTAAGAAGAAAAAACTCAGTACAAAAACCCAGAGAAGAGTAGATGCTATGAAGAGGGCTCTAAAGGCTCTTGATGCTATTGAAGAAGCAATTGATAAATCACAGTTCGATATAGATGTAAGAAATATACAGAAAGAAAGCGAGACTCTACGCGAAAGAGCTGCGGATGAAAACAGATCTCCGGAGGAGCGTATGGCTATTAAAGCAGCTGCAGACGGCATGGATAAAATGTCCGGGCTTTTCTGCAGGGATGTAAAGCACCTTAATAGTCAGGATAAGAAGGATGCAAGAAGTGCAATAGCTGCCATTACGATCATGGAGAGAAAGCTCTATAGTAAGACCGGACAGATTACAGAACAGCAGTATAAGGAACAGGTTGATAAGCTTGCTGCAGATCCCGATTTCATCAAGGCTACAGAAAAGCTGATGGATAAAAATAGTATCGCTAATTTCTGCAATGATACTAAGAATTCTGCCCGAAGTTTATTGAATGATTTCTATGAGGTTAAAAATGCATCCTTCGATACACCACAGAGTGCAGCTGCAAAAGCTGTAAAGAAAGAAGCGGCTAAGAATAAAGAAGCCAAGAATAATGAAGTAAATAATGAGATAAAAGCACCTGGAAAGTAATAAAGATTTATGTCTTTAGTTGAATATGACATATATATACTGGAGGTCAGATCATGGCACCTAAGAAGAAAGTAAATAATAAGAAGGATAATCCAAAGCCTTTTATAAAGTTTGAAAATCAATATAAAGTATATGATGCAGGAACTCCTAAGGAGCGCAAGGTTCTTGTCGGATATAAGCCTATTCTTAGAGAAGGCGGTCTTACTGAGGAGATAATAGCTACAGGTGATCTGGAGACTCTGGAGAATTTCTGGAATGCGAAAAAGAATGATCTGAATCCTGAAGAGAAAGAATACATGAGAGCCCGTGTTTCAGCTGCCAGGGAAATGGAAAAAATAAGAATTGATCAGATGGCAAAGCTTGCAGATGGCAAAACTCCTGTAAGTCCTGAACCGGACAATAAGAATGGCTTTAGAGGATTTTCAAATATCAAATACCCCGACATCCAGACGACTGGAAATGGATGCTGGTCTTATTCCTTTTCACTGCTTCTTAAGAGCCGTGGTATAGAGCTGTCACAGGAGAAGATTCGTGCCTGGAGACCTGATCTCTCCGGTCAGTATACGAATGATGCCGAGAAGGCTGAATTCCTGAAGAAGAACAATGCTACCATTCAGAGAATGAATACTGATTCGGAGAATACTGTATTTGAAAATGCAGATATCCTGATGGATGTGCTTCCGAATACATCCATGAATCAGATATCCATCAAGCCTTTCGAATCGGAAATGATAATGGTAGATGGCATGCCTGCTCAGGGGCAGGATCTTGAAGTTATAAAGAAGTATCATAATGAGCTGGTGGAGCAGCAGCTTCGCGAAACTATTACCAAGGCGATTTATGAGGATCATTCTCCTCTTGCAATTACCTGGGATGGTCATTATGTGACTATAACCGGAATCAGTCCGGACGGAAAAAAAATCCGTTTCGAGAATTCCATGGAAGCAAAGGCAGAGGATCGTGAGTGGACCATGAGTCTTAAAGACCTGGTACATGAGGGGATGGAACCTCACACCAGGAAAATGAATAATCATCACTATGAGCCAAAGGGCTTTGACATCGCATGGTTACATGATATAAAGGTTCCTGAATATGATAAGAAAGCAGAAACAAAGGTTACTATTCATGCAGAAGAAGAAAACCTTGCAAAATTAGATGAGAATGGAAATGTAACTGTAGAGGTTCCTATTACTCATCCTACTACGGGAAGAGTTGGAACTCCTGCCACGGGTCAGGTACATGGTTCGGGAATCTCAAAGCAGCTGACCTACGATATGCAGGAGCTGAGCAAGAGACTGGGTGGAAAGTCAGTCATGGGATTTGGACCTGGTGAGGCGTATTCCTATGGAAACATGGATAATTATTATCCAAAGAAAATAGTTTATCCAAAGGATCCTGCACTGCAAAATTATAAATATATTGGCAAGGATGCAAGGTCCAGTATTAAAAAACTATATACCTTCGCGGATGATATTATAAAAATAGAGTCATATCAAAATATAGAGGTTCCTGAGTGGGTTAATAAGCTGGCTCCTATAAGGGATGCTCTGGAGGACATAGTTGCCTATCAGAATAGTCCCAAATCTGAAGAAAATAAGGCTAAGTTTAATAAAGCAGTAAATACTCTTAAGGGGCTTCAGGGGATTCTTAATGAAGAAACAGAAGACGGGACAGTATTTGCTAAATGGAAACAGAAAGTTAATGTTACGAAACGTCCTCAGTTCATAGATACTCTTCAGAAGGTGGATAAGCTGATAGGAATAAATCTGGATTATTCAAAACTGCTGGATCTTTCCGGTGATGAGGCAGAGGCAACTCATCCTAATGATATAGAATTCCGTGAGATGCAGACTCAGCGCTGGGGTGCGATGAGTTCAAAAATGAGTTCCGTAGATATTAAGCTGCGTAATATAATGCTTTCTGAGATACTGGCTGCCGAGGCAATAAGAAAGAGTAAGAAAAAAGCAGGAGATGCTCATCCGGAAGTAACACTCCAGGAGACGAGGATGCTGGCTGCTGAGTATCGTCAAAACGATGCATTTAAACGTATGCTTGAGGATGGAAATGATATCACCCTGGCAAAGTCAAAGGATGTTAAGAAACTGATAAGTGAGCTGGATGAAGCTGATAAGCGTATAAAGGCAGAAGGTATAACTGAGATGGATTATGATATTTCTGCCAGACAGAAGGTTGTTCAGAAACGTTGTAAATATATTGTGCAAAAGCTTGAAGATACAAAGACCGGTTCCTATACAGGGCTGGGAGTAATAGGAAGAAGAAAGAATACAACTAGATATGAACTGGCTCTCGAGGCCATCAGAGGCATATCTGAGGTGAAGGAGCCGTCTGCGGGGGATGTTAAATCAGCTGTGGAAGTTGTAAAGACTTATCTGGTTGATAAGATGGAGGTCCGTAATCGTAAGTTCGGTCGTGAAAGATTTGATCTCTGTATGACATTTTTGAAGGAGGTTATGCCACCTAAGGAATTCGAGAGATACTGCAATAGTGTAAACAAGGCCAGAGGTGTTGAGAAGAATCCTTCGAGTGATAAATATGTCAACCCGGCATATTATGGATGTGATGGACTTAATTCGGGAGATCTTATTACAGAAGCAAAGCGTAGAGTAAGGAGCGGAAAGGGGACAGACCGTGATTACGCAACGATAATAGCGATTCGCCAGGAATACGATGATGCAGGATTTTTCGAATCAGATATTGAAGTAAGTAATGCAGCCGAAAGACGCGTTATAATGAACAGAACCGAGAAAATCTATCACAGCAAAAGCTTTAAGCGCTTCATGAAGGAAATGACTCAGGAGCAGAAGCTTGGTCTGATAAAGGGAAGATGTGACGATCTTCTCAGCTACGAGAAGCTCCTGAAACCGATTCAGAAAGCTCCTGTAAAACAGTAAAGTATCTAAAAAGAAAGGTAAAAGAATATGAAAGAGATTAACGGAATAGAATATGAAAATGGCATCCTTGAGGAGGAGTTTCACAATGATATTATGGAAGATCTTACCGGATCGATGAGTGCAATCTATAATGCCCTGCCTAAGAATAAAAAAAATGAGTTCCTGGATAGTGAAATGTATAGGCAGCTCACAACCCAGGAAGGACGTGACGATTCTGGATTGATAATAGACCAGGCATTTGAGTTCTATAATAAAACAACATTTATAGATCCCAGTAAATATATCAGAAAACCACTTCATGTAAAGAGCCAGAAGGGGCTTAATGATTTTAGGAAAAAACTGAATGAAACGGCGGACGAGATCGATAAAATAATTGATGGCTATCAGCAGGATGATGTTCTGGGTAAAAAGGCTAAAGAGGTGATAAAGACAGTCTCCAGCAACAATCTGAGAAATACTGCTAAGGGTTATCCACAGAATGCTCTTGGTTATAAGACACCACTTTCACAGGTTGTAAAAAGCTATGCTGCTACGTTCCAAAATTCTCTTGAAGGAGATACCTTAAAAAATAATATAAAGAAATATCAGAAGGATTTTCCTATATATGATCTCACTATTGAAGCAGGAAAACTTAGGGACACGCTTGTGGATTATTATGTTGATAAGGATAAGAATGGTGGTGCTCTTAACGCTGAGAAGGAGAATAAATACAGACAGAAAATTTATGACAAGGTTGTAGTTGTTGAAGACTATATGAATAAGGTTATCGCTTATTCAGAAAATAAAAATGTGGATCAGAAGCTTAAGGACGATTATGTTCTTGATAAATCTGAAAAGGTTTTTAATATTCATCCTGCATCAGAGAGAGGACTCAGTTATTCTATATATGGTTTACAGGCATATAAGGTAGGTCTTGAAAATGGATGGGCACTGGATGATATTCCGCTGCTGGCTACATTTCACATTATGGCTGAAAACGAGGCGATTAAGTTAAAGGGAGGACCTTTTAAAAGTGTTGAGGAGTTTGAGGCATCTAAGAATAAGGAAAATGTGGCTGATCCTGAAAAGGCAGCTTTCGTAAAGAAGATGCAGGGTCTTTATGAGGAACTTAAGACAACGAAGCTGAATAGCGAATATGACAGAAAGCAAGCTCTCGATAAGATGGGAAAAATGGTAATGAACGGAATTGCCAAAGGGTTCCTTATCAATAAGGATAAGGATGTTGAGGAACCGATTGAAGAGGCTGTATATTTTAATCAGCTTTTTGTGCAGCAGAAAGCAAGAGAGCAGAAGATAGCAAAAGGTCTGGAGCCGAGTGTCTGTCCACCGGTAGAAATTAAGAAAGATGTTAAACTTCAGTATATCTCTGCTACTCTTAATACGAAACGAACAGATGGCTGGTGGAAGAGCGAGAGTACGACCCATAAGAATCTTAGGAATGCGGTAACCGAGCTGGAGCTTTTCTTTAAGAATAACAAAGCTCCGGGGGAAGATGCTTCCCAGCAGGAAAAGGAAAAATACTTCGAGCAGTACTTCGGAAAGCTTGATAAGGTTCAGTATTACACAAATATATATATAGATAAAAGACAGGGAGCGTCTTCCTCAGGCGGTAAAGAAAGATTTAAGGGAGCTTTAGATCTCTCCTATCATGTTGATTTGGAGAAGGAGAGAATAGCTGATACTCTTACTAAAAACAGCGGGCTTTCTGTAAATGAGCTGAGAAATCTTCTTGTAAAGAAAAAGACGACAGCACATCTAAATGAAATATCATCAATGGGGGCTATGCCAGCAGATAAGGATGGACTTAAGCAATTAACTGATAGGGTGGCCGATATAATGGTAGGCAAACTTATTGATTCAAAGGCAGGCGAGAAGGTATTTAATGAAATGGGCGCCGAAATGATGAAGAGTGAGATTCTGAAAGACGGCGATTTCCAGAAACTGATGAAGAACTATTATAAAGATAAGAATATGACACCGCAAAAACTTGTTCAGGAGCTTAAGGGTGACGGAGTTAACAGACAGCTGAAGAGTATAAACAAACAGATGAAGAAAACCTCCGAGCAGCTCGACAAAAAAGCAGCCCAGAAACAGGCAGCAGCCATGAAGAAATAATCAAGTTTACATAAAAAAATGTGACACTTCGAACCAGGTTCAAAGTGTCTCAAGGTGTAGATAAAAAGGGAGGTTAATATGTTACATTCATTTACTCGTAATTATAATGATCTTTCCACAGACGCGGGATTTCAGTTCGAATTCTACTGTGACTGCTGTGGAAATGGGGTAAAAAGTTCATTTATTGAATCATCGACTTATCATAAGAAACAGAAGTCTCAGCGTATAGGAAGCTTCTCATCGGCTTTAGGAGGCTTTCTGGGCGGAGTCGGTGGAGATCTGGGAAATATGATCAATCAGGGAAGTGATTTCCTGAGCAACAGACTGGATGGTCAGTCTCCGGAATGGCGTAAGGAACAGGAGACTGCTTTTGATGCAGCTCAGGCTGAGGTTCAGCCGCTTTTCAGAAAATGTCCTTCCTGTAACAGATGGGTGGATGCTGACTGCTGGAACGAGGATGAAGGTCTCTGCACGGAGTGTGCACCAAGAGAAGCCAGCTATGTGGCTAAGGCGCGTAATGAAGCTATGCGTCGTAATATCGACGAGGCTGCTGAAAGTGCAACCGTATGGCAGGGTAAGATAGAAACGAGAACAACAGTCTGTCCGAATTGCGGAAAGCCTGCTGGAACCGGTAAATTCTGTAACGAATGTGGCGCACCACTCGGAACACAGCGCTGTCCGAACTGCGGCGCTTCTGTAGCTCTCGGACTTAAGTTCTGCGGAGAATGCGGTTCACCTATGCAGAAATCCGGAAAATGCCCGAACTGCGGCTTTGAAAATGAACCAGGAATGAAGTTCTGCGGAGAGTGTGGAACCAAGCTGTAAAAGGAAAATGTTATGAAATATAAAGCAACCTATGAGATAAAGTCCAGAGGGGTAAGGGCTGAGGATGCAGAGGTGGTTGTTGGTAAGGAAGGTCTGACTCTCGGAAACATTTTTATTGATTATGCTGATCTGGATACATTAAAACCCATTAATCACAGAGTGATGCTTTCTCTTCATGACAGGACCGGAATTGAGATATCAATGCTGGGATTTTCTTATGACGGTTTTTGGGAGGAACTTACGGGGGGCTTCGGGGAGCGAACCCTGCAGGCACTATTCGTTGAAGAAGAAACTATCATGAAATGCGAGGGAGAGTACAACTACCTTCCCGAAGGTATGACTGATAGGGAAATCGGGCGCGGAAATGTAATCCTTGTGAGTGATGCGGTTATAATCCTTCCCGTATCCAGTCACGCAGTAAGGATTCCGCTTTTTTATGCAGACTCGATAGATCTGGATGGCTATCAGATAACCATCAGAATGAAGGATGGTACGGAATATAAGATTGGAAAATTCGGATATGACACTATGCCATTTTTCGAGCGATGCGAAACAAATTTTAAGAAGACCGTGCAAAGAAGACAGCAGCTTCTGAAATCATTTGTTGCAGAGGAACCATTTACCTACACAGGACTTTTCAGAACAATTCAGGATGAGGAATACTGGGGAGCTGCCTTTGGTCAGGGTAAGGCTGCAATAGAGCTTTATACAAAAAACGATGCTGCCACATATCTCTACAGCTTTGAGGATAAGGAAAGATTTATCCGGAGTCTGGAGATGGCAATGGAGGCAGTCGGAAGTCATAGAGAGCTTATCTTTCTATCTGATGAAGAATTAAACAGGAAACCGGTCTACCGCATGGCAGTTCACAGAAGCAGCGCTGTCAGATTCCTTAGGAACTGCTCGGCAGGCAGGCTTATTCACAAAAAAGATCACGCCGAGAAACTGAAGAAATTTCTCGCATAATACCAAAAGGTGACAGTTTGAATCAGGTTCAAACTGTCACCTTTTTTTGATTGCATGCGCAAATCTTGCCCTATGTTGCACATTTGTTGCGATTTATGATGTAGTATTATCTCAAATGGTGTAATTGTTAGAGATTATTGTGTCTTAATAGCGTTTAAGGAGGAAATACAATGCGTAATTTTGCAGATTTTCAGAATGCAGATAAAAATGAAATATACAGGTTGGAGGATACCATCCGCAATCAGGAGGAATTCGACAAGCTGTCAGAATTCGAAAAGGTTGAGATGTTCAAGGATTATCTCTATCTTCAGGCTAAGTCTGATCCCGCATTTCCGGAGGAAAATGCAGAGGCTGTTTATTATGAAATCCTGCTTGGCGAGGATAGTCTTAATAAACTGCTTGAGACTGTGGCAGACCGTGTAAAAAATGGATCTGATGTTATTAGTGTTCTTGAAGATGAGCAGATTAAAAACAGTATCCTTCAGAATTCCGATGGGCTCAGCACCACAACTGATAAGACCCTGATGAGAGAGAATATCATAACAGATATCAGCAGGGGAAATTATAAGAGAATGCACAGCCAGGTGGTTCAGGAGAAGGCTGCCAAAACTGCTGAGAACCTCAGAATTCACAACGCCGAGCTTAAGGATGTAGAGGAGCAGATAGAGTTCTTTGATGAGTTTGAAAAAGAAAAGAAGACCTCTGATATTAGTGGTGATCTGGATCAGGAAATAGCTGATAATAAGGATGTTCTTGACTTTATATCTGATCTGGATAAGGCTACTGATCAGGCCGAAGTGGACGCATTTTCTGAGGTGGAGCAGGACTATATAGATGCTCTGTTTCATGATGATCCAAAGGCTAAGAAGAAGCTGGCTGAGATGGATGAAAAAAGAGAAATCTATGAAAAGGCCGCTGATCAGGTGCTGAAGGAAGAAAAAGAAGCTGCATCAGAAGTCGATAATATGATAAATAATCTTGATGACATAGAAAAGGAACTGGATGCAGAAAACAAGGACGATATCCTTTCGGTTTTTGAAGATAGTCCTGAATACAAAAATATTGCCGATCCATTAAATGAGGCTTATAAGAACAAGGCAAGTCTTGAAGAGGCTGATGCAAAGGGTGAGGAGATGGAGCTCAATCTGATGGAGGAGGAGCTCTTCCCGACTAATAAAAACGTTCAGAAATCCATCAGGGAGAGAGGACAAGCCCTGAAGCCTGTTGATGCTCCGAATATGACACCTGATGAGATTCTTAAGGATGCAAAGGCATTTGAAGAGAATTTCTATGATAATGAACTGGGCTCACTTAATTATCAGAATTACTCTCAGGAGCAGATGGATGATTTCAAAGAGGATATGAAGAATGCTCAGGAATTCGCTGCTGAATTAGATGCAAAAGCAGAAAAAGAAGCTAAGGAAGCTGCCCCTGTTGTTGAGAAGAGAGATGCTGCTTATAGAGACCTGGATCGTATAGAACAGATTTTCCTGGATCAGGATCAGTTCGAGCAGCTGCCTGATTATCAGAAGAAGTCTCTTGCAGCTGAGTATCTTAAGAAAAATGCAATCACACTCCCGGGTTATGATGATAGTGATGACAGGGAGATAGATATACATGTAATCAGTACAGCTCAGAGACCTCTTGATTATCTGGTACAGCACCTTAAGGTTGGAAAAAATATTTTGACGGAGCTGAACAGCCCTTATATGCAGAAGCAGGCATATGGAGAGGTGTTTAACAAAAATAAATATGAATACACAGGTGATGATGCAAGAAGAAGCTTTGAAATACATGTAGACGGTATCAGCGTAATAGAAAAAAATAATTTCAAAGAGCATGGTACCTATGATGGCAGACCAAAGAAGGAAGAAGAGAAAAAGACAGAAAAGAAAATAGAAGAAAAGATCGAAGAAAAAGTTGACGAGAAGACCGAAGAAATAATAGAAGAAAAGATCGAAGAAAAAATCGAGGAAAAGACTGACGAGAAACTTGAAGAAAAAGTTGATGAGAAGATTGAAGAAAAGGTAGAGGAAGAGGAGAAAGAAAAAACAGAAGAAATAGAAAATCCGGAAAATTCTGAGATAGATGAAGAGGAGCTTACAGTGGAGAAACTCTTCCCAGAGAATGAAAAAGTTCTGGAAGAGAAGGCTCGAAATGAACGAATAGAAAATAAGAAAATAATGCGTTCAGCCATGAAGTATGAGTCCGAGAGAGTTAAGGATTCTAAACCTACAAAGCTTCAGGAAGCACAGATAAAGGGCATGCAGGAAACCAGTAAGAAGATGGCGGAGAGCTTAACCGGAATCAAAGAAAATGAAGCTGACAGACTCAAGAAAATGTCTGAAGCTGAAGCCAGTGCTGAGATGAAAAGGCTTGAAAAACAGATGACGGATAACAATCATTTCAACTCCCTTTCCAGAAAAGAAAAAATGCGACTTGCCCAGGATTATCTATTCTGTAAAGGAAAAGAAAATGAAGCCTGCATGGATCTCAAGTTTGAAATGATGGATGAAGAGTCCATGAAGCAGAAAGCAGAAGCAATGTATTTCTCTATCTACAGCTATCCATTAGGCATTAACGCATTTAACAATAATTATGAGTATTCTAACCTAAATGCAGCCATAGGAAAGGCTATAGATAATGTTACAGACGGAAAAGAGTTTTTCGATATAGTATCTAAATCGGAGTACCTCCTGCATAGAGCCGGAGAGGGAATCAAGTCCGAACTTCGTACAGGTCTGAATCATTTTGATATTCCTAATGAGGAGAAGCAGTATAACAAAGATATTGCGGCAGCTGTTAAAAAGCAGCAGGAGAAGGAGAAGCTGAGAAAGTCCTCAAAAGGCTTTGACAAGAATTATGAGAACTATGTAATACTTCATACAGGTTCTAAGGCGGGAGCTACCAAGGAAGAACTTATAAGTAATCTTGCAAAGGTATGTGCTGCTGAGAAGATGAAGAATTCCAATAAGAAGTTTGATGTTGAGGAAGTGCGTAAGTCGGCAGACCGTATAAGACAGAGCTATTCCCTGGATGTATTTTCCAAACTTAAAGATGACAAGCTTCTGAAGGGTGGACTTGATGACGGAAAGGCAGCAACACAGTTTGTTAAGAAAATAAAGGAATCTGTATTCAAGGTTGATCCGAAGAACTACGATGCATATAAAGCAGCCATGAAGAAGATCCTTGATAACATGGATAGTCCTAAAGGCAGAACAGATAAGTATCAGAAATTATATAACAGCATAAAAGCAATAACAGAATTAAAAACAGGCGATACATTTACGGAAGATCATTTTATAAGAGCAAATGATGAGCTCTATGATGCAACCCTCGCATATATGGAAGGTAAGGAAAATGTCAGAGTTCAGGATAAGGGTAAGAGAGCCTTTGATAATTCTCTCGATGTATTATCTGAAATGACGAAGTACGCACCGGGCACCAACTTAAGCACCATGAAGCAAATCGATAAGATCAATCAGGTGCGTAAATCAAAGAAGCAGCCTACCATAGAAACCGATCTGAAGAAATTCACCGAAACCTACGGTGCAAAACGTGCTGAGGAGGCTAAGCTGAATAAAGGCAAGGCAAAGACAAAAGCTAATAAAAAAGCCGCAACAAAAAATACATCAAAGAACAAGACCGATATAAATATGGACGTAGGTCCACTTATGGGTAAGTAGTTTACATAAAAAAGATGACAGTTTGAACCAGGTTCAAACTGTCATCTTTTTTCGTGCATTTGCATCCTCACTTCGTTCGGACCCTGGCTTCTAGTTTAACGCCGCCTGCCCGCACAGGCACCTGTGTGCCTGCACGGTACCGCGGCTTACTGGTCGCTTCGCTCCACAAGATTTGCGAAGCAAATCTTGCCATATGTGCCATATCGCTTTCAGCGATATGCAATCCCTGCTATGCAGGTCTTGGCTCTGCTTCGCAGAACGCATCCTCGCTACGCTCGGACGTTCGATTGCATTCGCAATCCAGCGCTTTGTTGCACATTTGTTGCGGGTTGGGGAGTACAATGATAAAAGATGATGAAAACTATAAAATATGAGGGAAACGAACATGAAAGAAAATGAAATCAATATCAATAATGATCAGGAATACTTTAAACCGAAGGTTCCTGAGATGACTTATAAATACACAAATAAACCTCTGAAGCTTACGGACATTATGAAGCAGGATACTATAGATGGTCTTAACGAAACTCAGAAAAAATGGGTTGAGAAGTTTGTTAAAACCTATAATGCGCAGAAAAGTAGCTTTGATGCGTTTTATTTGGCTGTAACGTTCCAGAAAATGTGTGAAGCACTTTCTCTTTCAGGCGAACTTTCTGAAGCAGAAAAGAATAATATCAAGCTGCCCTTTAAGGAGGGCGATGTTGCGCTTAATGAGATATATCAGAACATTACTAGGGTAGCAATCAAGAAAGTAATAGGTAATGATGGAGTTCAGGGAGTTAAGAAGCTTCATCATTATCTTGGAATAATAAAGGGTGATACTTTAAAAAGGGTAGGAGAGAATTTTCCGGCTTTTAAGGAGAAAATGAAGGCTCATCTGGGGGATGATCCCGAATTTGATAAGAAGGCCGCTTATCTATATACACATACCTCATATTCAGAATGCTTCATGAATAATACTCTCGCAACTATCAAGAGAGATGAAATAGAAACTCTTAGTAAGGATGTTTTTCCATGGGGAGTGCAGCTTATGGGCAGCATCGGAATAGACAGCAACACCACATTTAAGGATTTAGCAGATAAACTGAACTATTCACAGACGACAAAGGAAAAAATCGCTTTTAAGAATAATAGTAAAGAGAACGATAAGGTATTCGATGCATATAAGAAAAGAACAGGAGTAGATGATATACAGGGTATCTGTGAAGGAATGCTGTCTGATGATTTAGAATCTTTTACATCCATTGGCTGGTATGATGAAGGAGTAGGAATATATAAGAGTGGGCTGCCTGAGAAAGACAAACAGCATCTGGAAAACGGTATTATATATCTGGATCAGATTCAACATACCGAAAATGATGTGACACAGAATTGGGTTGCTGATTTAGAGGAAGCAAAGAAGAATGATCCTACGAAGAAGAACTTCTATGAACTTACAAAGGAGATACAGGCTCCATTTGTAGTTCAGTCCATAAATGATGATGTAAGTATTCTTACCTCAGGAAGAGAACTGAATAAGGACAGAGAGGCAAATGTTGAAAAAGCGACAGTTTCTACTGAACTGAAGGACATGGAATTTGTTGAGGTTTCTAAAAAATCAGATATTTACCATTTTGAGAACAAGGGTCTAAGTCCAAATCTTACATTTACTAATAAAAAACTTGAAAATAGTATGACAAAAGATGATAAGAAATGGCGCTCTGATCTCATCAAAACTGTAAATATGCAGGATAATTCTTTTGATGCATTTTATCAGTCACTGCTTTTTGGAACCAGAGGAGGTTATCATAATGGCAGGAGTATGATTACTCCTGAGGTTTATGCTTCCTTCCAACCGCCATCAAAATATAATGCAGCATCAAACATGGATGATGTTATAGCTGATGATGCCAGGTCAAAGGTTGTAGGAAATGACGGATGGATCGGAGTAAAGAGACTTTTTAATTACATGGGTATTATTAGGTCGAAGTGCTTATCAGATATTGGAAAGCTTTGGGAAGAAGTAAGAGAGAAAATTCCGGAAGAGGATGAAAGACTTCGTGACAAGAAGGCGAATTATATCTGTCAGGAGCCTCTGCATAGGAGCATGGAGATTGTAAAGTCTCTCAACATACTCAGTATGGAGCTGGAATCCTGGCTGGGATATAAGAATATTCAGTACAAGGATGAAGCCTGGAAGGCTATGGGTATAGACAATAAGTCTACAGTTTCTGACTATCTGAATGTCTTTACACAAATAGACAGAGATTTCTTTATGAAGAAGTATAAAACGAATCCTGAAGAGAATCTCTATACAGCTCTTCGCAGATCTACGCCGGATTACTCTGATAAACAGATAGATAAGGAACTCAAGAAGCAATTTATAGATAAGTACTACATGATGTGGATCAATGACGGTGAAAAAGAGTACCTGAAGCATGCCTCCGAGAAGGAGAAGAAATATTTCCGTAAAGGCCAGGAGGAAGCAGGCCTTGTAGGAAATACTTATGTAAGTGAACATGATCCGGAGCTTAAAGATTGGATTCAAAATGAAGGAAAGATACTGCTTCAGGAGGTCAGAGATAAGAATGCCAAGGCTGCAGCAGAAGAAATCAAGGCTGTTACCACCGGCAAGAAGAAGCTGGATTTCAAATCAGAAGAATATATATCAGATGCTCTTATTGGTGAAATAAAGAATGTAGATTATGTAAGAGGAACTGTAAAGGCCTTCGAGGCAACAGGAACCGGAAAAAGTAAATATAACAAGATCGGATGGCACACATCCAACTCAACTAAGTATGAAAATATGCTGGGTTCCTTAAAGAGATACCAGAATGCGATCGAATCAGGTCTCGGCGGTGACGCCATGAAATATAAGGACATTCTGGTAAAGGACTGCAAGGCATATATTGACGGAAAGTACAGTGTCAGAAGCTCTGATTTTGGTAAGGAAAGATTCGACCTTGCCATGGTAGTCCTTATGAAGAATATCTCCGGAACTGAATTCGGAGAGTTGCTTCGCGATATAAATAAAAAGCGTGGAGCAAAGAAAAAAGGTGATGAAGGCTACGTTGATGCAGATTATTTTCTGAATAAAGAGAAAGAGCTTAATAAAGAAAAACTTGTCATCAAACTGACAGATAATGAACTTTCTGCAAATGATATCGGTGATTTTATTGAAGAAGGTCAAATAGGTGATGAAGATAAATATGTTGCTAAGCTTATAGAGGCATACAATAAGGGTGACAAGCAGCCCCTAGGTAATATCATAGCAAGGGGTCTGAAGGAGATAAAGGAAGAAATATATACTTCAGATGGCTTTGGAGAAGCGCTTGCGGAGAAGGCGGAAAAGGCGACACGTATGGTGAAAATTCTCGAGAAGGACAAGGAACTCATGAAGTATGCCAAAAGAGAAGGACTTAATGAGGAGACCATGAATTTTTCAAAGGGTCTTAGGCCTATCCTTGATATAAAAATTAGTGCTCGTCAGTGTGTTGATGAATATCGTAAGTGTACAGCTCCGGATCAGTCTGAGAAGAGAAAGGATCTTCTGGTTGATATAATCGGTTCAAGACTTTTCGATGCATTTATGGAGAAATCAAATGCAGATGATGACGGTCCGGCACCAAACTATATATTTGATAACTTCCATAAGAAAGGAGCTTCAGACGCTTATAGAGAAGGCATAAAAAATGTAATCGAGCAGATGAAGATCCATGAGAAGGAACCCGAGAAGGTGCTTGAGAACTTAACAGATAATAACAAAGTAATCAATCTTATGAACGAATTTAATACGCTTAATGAAAATAATAAGCTCCTGAACAACGCAAATAAGAATATCGTAAACAATAACATAAACAAGCAGAAGGCAAAACAGCCAGAAGTTCAGCCAAAGGTTAAAAAACATTAGGTAAAACTATATAATTCTGGGAGGAACCATAATGAAAGAAAATGAAAATAACTATTATTCGGAAAATGCAAAGCAGCTTTTAAGTAGAGACGATTACAGACGTGAGATGAATCGTCTGGAAGCTGAGAAGAAGGCTAAAGCCAAGTACGAAGCTGATTCAAAGACCATGGCTGAAATAAAGAGAAAAGAGGCCATTAAGAAGGATACGGAGAACAAGGCACGTGAGAAAGAAAAAGCGGACAGAGAGGCTCGTATTGAATTCAGAAATCAGATAAAGAAAACAGAAGTAGAGAATCGTGAATACTTAAAGAAGCAGCGTGAGAAGGCTGAAAAGAATTTCGATAATCTTGAAACAGATGAGATGGTGCTTCTCCTCAATGATGGCGCGGATATGGGACCCTTCTATAATACCATGTTTCGTGATGCATATGATGATTTCGTAAAGCCGGGTTCTACACTCAAGGAGGAATTCGCTGAACTTCCGAAATTCGGACCCAATGTATCAGAGGAGGTTCTTCATAAATCTGACATTCTCTTCCATAAGCTGTTTGCAGATCTGGGAGATCTGGAAAAGCCATTTCTTACTGCGCTTAATAATGACCAGGTACCGACGGATCCCCATAAGATGGACAGCATGATTGCTGCAAATTTTGTACTGAATACAGTTGGTCATTCTGTAGCTCATATGACAGATACTATGCTTAAAGGTGCTGTTACAGACCCTGATACTCTTATGAGATACCAGAAGTTTTATATTCTTACTTCTGTTTTAAGGCATTTCAATTATTTGGAAGGCGAGCTTAATCTAATTGATGACAAAATAAAAGAACTTGATCCTGTTGAGGATAAGGATTCAATTGAACGTTATAACAAACAGCGTGAAGAGAAAATCCAGGATTATAGTACCAGACTGGGATATAGGTCCTTCTATGCCGAAAGAAGTAAGGATGGAAAACTGGAGGTTATTCGTCCGGCTCTTGATTATAATGTTGACGGCCGCTTAAGAAAGAGATGGCTGCGAGAACACCCGGAGAAAGAGGGAGTAAACTATATCAAGGATGACCTTGATTTTCAGCTTACATTTGCCAAAATGGTAGTAGGCGGTATAGCAAAGGAGCAGAAGATTCCGGAATCCATTTACAGTGAAGCTAATAAGGGAAGAACTCCTCAGAGTCTGAACCGTGCCAAGTATGAGCTTAGAGAAATCAGGGCTGCATTTAAGGTACAGGCTCAAAGTAAGAATATTGACAGCACCCTCAAGAAGTTCAATGAGGATATGGCTAAAATAGCTGATTATGAGTCCGGTGATTTCAGAAGACTCATCAGAGAGAAACCTCATATGGCTAATCTTCTTGATGTAATTATAAATGGACCTTTATGTACTCCTCAGGAAGGAAAAACCCAGGCACAGATATATAAAGAGCTTGATGATCTTGATTCTGACGCTCTACGTGATTATATGACCTATTGTCACAGTATAGTCAATCAGATCGATGCTGAGTATAAGAAGCAGCAGCTTGCAGATGCGAACTTTGATCCTGAGATGGAGAAGGCAATTAAGCAAGATATAATAGATGCATCCAATGGACTTTATACAGCAGTTTCACATCTGAGTGACAAAACCTTAAGACTAAGGGATTTTGATAAGTATTGTGCAAAGCCGATTTCCAAGGCATTTGAAAAGCGTGAAAAAACAAATGTAATAGAAGATTCCAAGATTATATCCAGCGAAGTAAGTGCGCTTTATCGTGGCTGGAATATGAAGGATACATTTATCTTTGCAATGGTAGGTTCAACCTATAACAAAGCTAGAGAACTATATAGTAAGGATGAAAAGAAATATGAAGCCCTGTATGATGAGATAGGTAAGATATACAGGAAAATGGATACAGTAAAAACTGCTGTTGATAAGAGAAACTGCCTCCGTATGTTCGAGGACTTTGTCAGAAATAACATAGATGATAAGGAACTTGTAGGTGCAATAGCCGATAATCAGGTGCTTTATGACAGCGTAAGAGATGACTTTGAAAAGGGTTATAAAGATGCTGTCAAAGCAGATCTTAAGAAGCTTGAGGATAATCCTGCTAAGCTTGCCCAGACTATGGTCAATATGCAGAAGATCGCTCTTAAGAATGAAGAGAGTTTTCATACAGAGATATTTAAAGAGTACATAAATGAAATGGGGGCTGATGAGCAGACTGAGCTTCAGAAGGCTATATATAATGAACGTCTGAATCAGATGCTCAACCGTGGTAAACGAGTATGGACAGAAGCGGAAGCTATATATGAGCGTGATGAGCTTGGTGGATTCAAGTATGATCCTTCAGTCAGAAAGGATATCGTATCCCAGATCGGAAGACTGGCCAGCGAGAAGGACGAGGTTGCTTCTGCTGACAAGCTTTCTGAACTTTTTGCTAAGCCACTATCAAATGAAGCAAAGGAGAATATCGAGGAAGATTTCAAGAACAAAGTTATTTACAGTAATGATCTTAAAATCGATGGTAAAGTTTATCATGATCAGAAGTTTTATGAGATGGAAATGGCAAAGCTGGTTGAGAATACTAAGCCAAGTCATAATATCACAGTAGTTGAAGCTCCTGAGGGTGGTTACAATATCCGTTATGACAAGGATATCATTGAGATTAAGAAGGATGTCTTAGAGAAGACAGATGCACAGTTCGAAGATATCAAGCTGGAGTTAGCCAAAATAAAGAATGGCTACAACGAGTTTATGATGGAAATGTCTGAAGGCTGGGGCGAAAATGTCAGGATGGATCACTATAAATATGCTTATGCTAATAGAGACAGTAACCTGTATAAGTATATAGACAAAGTGGTATCAGAATCAGACTATACAGATCTTAGGTCGGTGGTTGATAAGATTAATGATATCAATGAAGAAGTTGATAAGACAATTAAAAGAGCTCAGAACAGCGATAAGAAAGAAGAACTTGAACTTCTTAATAAAATAAAGAATTTTACAAACAAGTGTATTGATACATTAAAGCCTGAAAAATATCCGGATATTGATTTTTCTTCAGCTCACAGAATCTTTGATTATAAAAAAGAACTTGAGGTTACGAAAATCCTTTGGGAAAACCATAAGGAGGGTAATAAGTGGGAGCCGAAGCCTACGGATTATTTAAAGAATAAACAGGCTGAAGAAAAGAAAGATCCGCTTAATAACTATTATAAAGCTCTGGCAAATGACCCGACTATCAAGGAACTTGAACTGAATGATGAATATAGGGGAATGCTAAAGGATAGCTTTAATTCCAGATCTAATATGGTGGTTCATCTTACACCATATAAGATTCACCAGATGTGTGAAAGATATTTCAATGCACTTCGAGCTCTGGACGGGGATGATGTATCCAAGGAGTCTAAGCAGTATCAGGAATTCTACTATTCTCTTAAGGATCTGAAGGATCATTATTTTGGTAAAGAAGTAAGTCAGGAGGATGGTTCCCTGGTGGTTCAGGACTGTCTCCATGATCTTCAGCTTTCAATTAAGAACTATCTGAATAGTAATGATAATTCAAAGAATGCACCCCATAGGAGAAATGTTGCGGGCCAGATTGTGAATATCTATCTTAAACCTAATGGAAAGAATATGGTGGAGCAGTTCGATGACTGGATCAGTAGGGATGAAGAAGTAAAGCATTCTCTGAGGAATCTGCCTCCTGAAGCAAAAAAGAAGAGAGAGGAAAGACTTGCGGCAGAAAAGAGGGCTGAGGATGAAATCCTGAATTTAAGGAAAATCGAAGCTGAGAAAGAAAAAAAGCTGACGGAAGAAGTTAAAAAGGTTAATAACAATATCTCTGCTAAAGAAAAAGTTATTAAAGAAAAAGAAAAATGGCTTGCAGACGGATATGACGGTTTTAAACATGATATGTGGGTTGCAAATAAAAATCTTAGTAATGCCATAGATAATGCTGCCAGAACTAAATATAAGAACAGGATTGCCGATTTAAAGAAACAAGAAGAAGCCGCTAAAAACGAAATTGAAAAGGCTAAGAAGGATTTAGCAGTTTTTAAGGCTCAGAAGCAGCAGCTGTATGTGACCTATGCCCCTAAGGAAGTGGTGGTAAAGCATGAACTTAAGCGCCGCGAAGTAAAGGACATCATGATGGGCAAAAAACCGGATCCTAAGAAGGTTGAAGAACCAAAGAAGGAGAAGCAGAAAAAGAAGGAAGAGCCGAAGAAAGCAGCTCCGAAGAAGGTTGAAGAACAGAAGAAAGTAGTTCCAAAGAAGGAGGAGCAGAAAAAGAAGGAAGAGCCAAAGAAGGTAGTTCCGAAGAAGAAAGAAGAGCCTAAGAAGGTTGAAGAGCAAAAGAAAGTTATTCCTGAGAAAAAAGAGCTGGATGAAAATATCATCAGGAACGATGATAAGTCGAAAGATAAGACTAATATCATCACGAATAATGAGATAAATAACGACTTCAAAATCATCGAGCTTGAAGATGTAAATAATAATATAAATAATGCTCCTAAGCAGGCTGATGATGAAATAATTGAGTTAGATAATAACAACATTATAGATGATAACATCAGAATCAATGATGCACCTAAGAATCAGAAGAATGTAAAGAAGGAAGCTCCGAAGAAAGCTGAAAAAGCTCCGAAGAAAGACAAGCGTTCTGAAGCCTATGATAACTATATGAAGCGTCACACAGGCGAACATATGGGCAAGGATCATAAGACTATGGTAGAAAACTTTGCCAAGGTTATTGCTGCTTATTCACTGAAGGGCAATGGTATCAAGTTCTCCGTAGATAAGATACATGATTATGTGGATGTAATGAAAGAAAATCTCTGTCTTGATGATCTCCCTGATGACGTGCTTCGTCAGAATCTTGCTTCAGTTAAAACAGCAATTCTTTCTGGTGATGAAAGACGTCAGGAGATTTATAAAATTGATGATATCGAAAGCTTCCGTAAGGACATGGAAGAACTGAAGAAGAATATGCTGGATCCGAAGAAACGTAGTGATGAGTATAAGGATCTGGTAAAATGTGTTGACAGGGTAATTAATCTTAAGAATAAGGAAAATGAGTTTAAAAATCCTGAGGAAAGACAACGTGCCTACAATCAGGCAGCATTTCTGGTTACATTTGGAGCTACCAAATATATGAAGGGCAAGAAATCTGTACGTTCAACAGATGATGGAAAATACCGTTTCGATAATGCACTTGATTCACTTGCCATAGTAGCAAAGCATGCTAGTAAGTCGGAGCACCGAATAGAGAGGGTTCTTGACAGAATCAATCATGTTCGTGGAAGGAAGGAACCGATAGATAAGAGTACTTTCAAACAGACCTATGGTGTTAACCATGCAGAGGCAGCTAAGGCAGCCCGCGATGCTAAGAAGGGTTTGAATAAGTAGGGACTGAATAATTAAAGTCTGAATAATTATAATTTGAATTCGTGGTTTTTATGGGATTCTGAGGATTCTAGTCTGAAGAATCCCATAACCAATAAATAAGGAGAAGGATATGAAAGAAGTAGAGAACAATAAAGACCTGAATTCCGTTCTTGAAAAGATAAAAGCAGACTGTAAACGAGATGTAAAGCTCGCTGCTGACCAGTACGAATATAAAGATTCACCTGAATTTCAGAAATACTTAGAAAAAGCAAAAGGCATGGGCTGGAATTTAGAGGATCCTTCTGAACTAAAGATTCTTCATGCCATGCATACCATTGCAAAAAGCAACACACTTTATGAGGAGTATGGAGATCCTACTATAGTTAAAGATAACCTGTCAAAGGGAATCTGGATAGAGAATTGCGTAAGTACTATTGATACTCTTGCTTATGGAATCGAGGAACAGTTTCCCAAGGAGGTTAGTTTTCTGAATTCCGTAATGAATATTATGGAAGAAGCCGGAAAAAAAGAACAGCAGGAGATAGAGAGAATAAAGAAAGCTGAACAGGATAGAATTAATAAAGAAAAGCTCGAAAAGTTTAAGGCTGAAAAGCTTAAGGAAGAAGAACGCCTGGCAAAGCTGGATCCTTTTGAAAGAACAAAGGAAGAACTGCGTGCACTTCTTAATAAGGATATGGGTGATTTTGTCAAGAAAATATTTGAAATACAGATGAATGGCGACGAAGATTCGAAGGAATTGGATGCAGCAGTATTTGTTGTAAGAAACCTTGATAAGAAGCAGAGTGAGCAGTTCCATTTCGAAATGCTTTACCATACCATAAATAAGGCAACAAATCTTGTGGAACATTTGGAATACTTTGAACGGGCATATGGTGATCAGTTCAGCGACTTTGAGAATAAGGATGAGCTTATGTTAGATGCTCATATCTTAAGCGAAGGTCTGCCGGAGCTAACTGCATATTCATATTTTACTGAGCGTATGTATCCACAATATAGAGAGAGTGAAGTAAAATATCAGGAAAGAGAGCTGAAGAAATTTAACGAACAGGATGTTGCAAACTTTCAGAAGGTTCAGTTTATTAATGATGAAAAACTTAAGGCCCATGGAATTACGATAGATAAAAATTCGCGAGCTTTTAAGATGACCATATCAGAAGAAGGTCTTAAAAAAGCAAGAGAAGCCAAAAAGAAAAATGAGAACATCAAGGCTGCCGAGACCGCTTGTGACAAAATGGAAGGTTACAGGAAGGTCCTTATAGCTGAGCTTGAGGATTTTCGTGGACAGCTCATGTATACCCAGAGTGATCCGGAAGCTAATTTTGAAGGAACTAAGACTGAGGGCTCCAAGGAATACAGAGCCATGACAACAGCCTTAAAGCAGGCTATAAATGATCTTAAGGATCCCGGTAAATCACCGGCAGAAATTACTGCAAGTCTCGATAATCTGCAGGAGAAATCATTTAAATACTGTAATGAAAAGATCGGTATCACCGGAGGCCCTCACACGGATAATGGTAAGCTTCGTTTTGGTATAGCTCAGGATATGAGAGACCGTGTAAATCATTATAAGAAGCAGTATACCAAGCTGAGCGAGGAGGCAGCCGCAGCGCTTACTGAGGCTCTGCCTATAAAGTTCGGAATTAATAATTATGCACTGCATATGTTTTCAGAAGCAAAGCAGGATTTAGTAAGTAAAGCAAATAAGTACTTTGTTAAGAATGCAGCTGATTTTGGTGATAACTATGCCAAGAGTCTGCAGCTTGATACGGATAAGGCATTCCTTAAGGTAAGATTGAAAGAGAAGAACGCCTTCGATCTTCCAACATATAAGGATTACAATCCACATGAGCAGAATGTAAGTACAGTTAAGCTTGCTAAGAATTATCTTACTAAGAAGTATCTGAAGATGATTGATGATCCTAAAATTACTGCAGAACAGGTGAAGGATCATACTGTGAATATCATGTCAGACGCATTTGACAAACAGTCCAAGGCTATAGCTGAGAATTCCATTTTCAAGGATCTCGTGAAGAAGAAACCTAATGACTGGTTTAGTGAGTGGGAAAACATCGTGAAGAAGGTTGACGGGCTCAGTGATTCAAGGGATGAGAGTCTCTTTAACATGAAGCGTGCCTATAAGTCTACCGAGGAATATATATTGTACCACAATGATCAGGCAGGAAATAATCAGGCAGAGAACAACCAGGCAGAGAATAACCAGGCAGAGAATGGTATGGGTGCAAAAGTTATTCAGAGTAAGCAGACCATAAATTCAAATCTCGCAGATGTGATAGTTAAGTCTATGCTTTCAGATCCTAAGTATGATGCTCTTAGATATACCATCGCCATGAAGCCTGAGAAAGAGGCTGAACTCTTTAAAGTAGTAAAGGATTATATAAAGGATAAGAAACCACTTGGTTCAGGCGAGGTGACAAACAAGGCTGATACATTAAAGAAGATAGCCAGTGCTGTAAAGAGCACAAGCATCAAGTCAGACATCGTAAAGAAATTCGCTGACAGAGAGAAGAGACTGGCAAGAGAAAGCAGGTCAGCCAATGCTAATGTAAGTAAAAATGCAAATATAAATGCAAATATAGATGCGAATGTAAATGCAAATAAGAATGGTAACCCAGAGAAGAATAATAAGGCAATAGGAAAACAATAGTGCTTTCCTCAAACCCAGAAAAAGTTAAAATTCAATGGGCAAATAAAAAATATGACAGAAGCGTGACAGAATCGAACCAGAATCGAACCAGGTTCACTTCTGTCATATTTTTATATAAGTAGGAAACTGCGTTTCCTACTTATAAAAAAAACGCTCTGCTAAGGATGCGTCTCGGCGCGATAGGTAGATAGTTGCCTTTGGCAACACGCGCCTCGCGCGGAGAGTGTCGCAAGCGACACTCTTTGTTCTTGGAAGCATCTGAGAGGGGAAAAAGCAACAAAATCAGGTAAAAAGGCAGAAATTGATGCCAGAATCC
>FZRB01000001.1:58818-310213 GCA_900199595.1 Lachnospiraceae bacterium
TCAGAGAAGGGTTTGAGGCAACAAAATCAGGTAAAAAGGCAGAAATTGATGCCAAGTTCCATGAAACAGGAGATATTGTGCCTGAGATAGTGTGACTCTTGAGGAGTTTGAATAAAAAAGATGACAGTTTGAACCTGATTCAAACTGTCATCAAATCTGCACTCCGGTCTGGTGCTTTTGTAGTGCTTGGTGCTTTTGTAGTGCTTGGTGCTTTTGTAGTACTTGGTGCTTTTGTAGTGCCTGGTACTTTTGTAGTGCCTGGTGCTTTTACTGCACATGCTGAACCTGTGGCACCTGTTGCATCTGCTGTGCCTGTTGAGCCTGATTCTCTTTCTCAGCGTTGATCTTCGCCACTTCTTTTTCGTTCTTTACGTGCTGAGCTCTGAAAGCCTTTCCTATCTTAATAAACTCTTTATTTGATATATGGTCCATCTCAGTGAGATGTGTTTTATACTCGGCTACGCGGTCTGCTTTTTCAGTGATTCCATGAAGTGCATCCATAGTTTTCTGAATACGATTCTTCATGTTTTTCGCCATGTGGAATCTTTTGTAAGCATTACTGCTTTTAGATTTCTTATTTATATCTGCCTCAACCTTCGTATCCAGATAATCATTACATCTGTCGAAGGCAGTCTGAAGCTTCTGCAGGTATTCAGTTATCTTTTCGGTATTTGCCCTGAAAACCTCCTTAGGATTATCCTCATCCGGTAGTTTATGCTCGAGGAGCACCTCATTAAAACCTTCATAGGTAGTTTTGCAGTCTCTTAGTGCTGTGATCATTTGGCCGAACTGGCCATGCGCGAAATGTGTGTTTCTCTGGGACAGCTCCATAGCTTCTATGGCTCTGCCCATATCGAAGTTATCCTTCGCAACCTGTCCTGCTTCTTCAAATGCATCTCTCTTTAGAAGTGCTATATTCTCACCCAGAATTCTGGCATCAAGCGCTTCCTGTCCGATAAGATCGAAGAGATTCTTAGCCTTGCAGCCCTGAGATGTTTTTTCCTTATCCTTTTTTTCTCCCATCATCATATCCATGAAGAAAGAAGTGTTTCCAAGTTCGTCATCGGACATGATGCGGATGCGCCCATCCTCAATATAGCCGAAGGGCTTGTCCATGAAGTATTCTGCATCTCTTATGATTTTATCCTGGAGCTCATTTACTCTGTTCAGTGCATTATTTACCTCGGCAGTTGAGAGATCATAACCGTAGAGCATGGTTTTAAGAGATTCCTTGTCCAGCTTCAGAATCTTATCGGCGGTTTCCTTCGGAATTACACTCATATTCTCAAGGAAGATTCCGTTCATTATAGCGGAGTGATTGTTTTTTCCGAAACAGGAGTCATTATCGATGCCCTGAATACCCACCAGATTACCATTCTCGTCAAATTTGTAAAACATGTTTGCTACATGTCTGTCCGGATTGCCGCATATCCAGTCCAGTACCTGGAGATTGGCTATATCCTTTTTGAGGCTGAGAATACTCTCCAGCTTGATCGGAGACAGCTCGTTGAACTTTTTCATAACTGATGGATCAGTGTTGGAAATGTCAAAGCCCTCCGCATTTTCCATAAATGTACCGCTCACGATCTTGCCTGTGGAAGGGTCCTTTATCTGCATGTTTACAGACTTTGCTATGAGCTTGTCACAGCCTATCAGCCCTGCCACCATGGACATGGCTGAGTTTCTCTTATCAACCTTGGCCTCAGTTCTGATACCTACAGATTTTTTGACACTGCAGGTATTAATTGTTTTTGCTGTATCTTCAATAAGATCTATAAAGGACATGAAGATTTCCGGACTATCTATACTGTTCATACTGCTGCTCAGCATTCGCATGTTAGCAGTGGTCAGAAGCTTTTTAGAGTGTTTCTCCCTCAGGATATCTCTGAAGGATTTCAATACATCCTCCCTGCCATCTTCAGAGTACGCTGCCATAGTATATTTGCCGGCTTTACTCAGACCACTCATGAAAAATGCTTTGTCATTCATCAGCTCGTTTATCACGTCTCTTATTTCGTCACCGCATACATTGAACACAGAATTCTCGCCGTATTTTTTGATGTTTTTTTCTTTGATATCAGCGATCTGCTTATTAAATGTAGTGCCACGCTTTGATATGGAGAAGAATCCCTTTTTATCAGAAGCTTGGACAAAATATCTGGTATTCTGAGCGCCACCAAGTTTTTTGGTATTAGTCAGATCATATACCAGCTGCTCAGATCTTGAATTCTCATAAAGCTGAGTAATAGATGGATGATCCTTATGCTTCCTGCAGAGATCTATAGTTTTCAGATCCTTGCTGAGAGTCTTACGGAGCTTCATCATATAATCATAATTTGCCTGATTATTCCTCCGGTAGGTCTTGTAGGTGTTGAGATCTGTCTCATATGTTGCCTTATTCTGAATTTCATTCTGAATTGCAGTCTTCTCATTCTCATCCTTGATATTATTAATCAGTTCAGGATTCTTGATATAAGGCTTAATTAAGTCGAGCTTCTTTTTAGTATCTTCAACTTTATCAAAGATCTCTTCCATAGACTTCATTCGTTTTGAGATTAAATTGATGGTCTCGCGATAAACTCCATCAAGATTCGTAAGCTCATTATCCGTAAGAGGTTCCTTCTTCTTTCTGGCAGGAATAGCCTGGTTCAGCCTATGGAATTGGCGCTGCAGCTCCTGGTCGCGCTTATACTTTTTCTCGGCACTCCTGTATGCAGTTTTTCTTTTTGCAATTCTTGAATTATCGCTCATGAAATATCTCCTTTTGCCTTTTGACATCGTATGACATACGGATTGCTCCATTTTCTTCGAAAACTCTCGCAATCCTAGAAACATTCGGAAACCGCTAATTTTCTACGAAAATTGCTATTTCCTCATGTTTCAGCGTGTCATAAAGTCAACAAGCTTTTCTTGCAAGCAAGAACGCTTTTTGACTTTTGACACTTATGTCATATTATAATCTAATAATAGCAACAAAAGCGCAACCGTTTGTTGCACTTTTGTTGTTAGGGATGTGAGACAATGTATTTATCTTGGGGTACTGTAATATAAATACAAAGATTCGGCAGATTATGAAAAGCTGATTTTTACTTTTCAAGATATAAATTAATTAGAAGGAAAGGGAGATATTATGGCAAATCCAGGCGACAAATTCAAAGAATTTATCAATAATAAGGATGCGAAGGGTGCAGTAGAGCTGATGTACACCCTTTATACAGAAAGAGCAAATGCGATTGCAAGTGAAAAGAACGGACCTGAGCAGGAACAGCAGAAACAGGAGATTCTTTCTTTCATAGAAAATATTACTAAGACCGGTGAGGGTTCAAAAGAAATAGCTGATGAGAACAAGGAATTCTTCATGGCTTTTATGAATGAGCTTCAGAGGAAATACTTTGAGACGGCGATTGATCTCGGCGAAAAAAGGCAGGAGTGGGTAAACAGACTGACTGCCGGACAGGTTCCGGGAGCGGAGCTTGTCAGGGACGAACCTGATACAGTTAAGAGTCTTGCCAGAACAATTGTTCTCGAGAAGGAACCGGATTCAAATGTTCTTCCGGATATGTTTAATATTTTTTCAGACGGAATTAGAAATAAAACTATTGGCGGTAAGGATGCTCTGGAGTTCTTCGAAAATAATTCCGTTCAGGTTCGTGAGGCGCTTGCGAAGGAGAAGAATATCCAGGACGTAACCCTCGATACATATGTTATGGATCTGAGAGACCGTGATCCTGACATCGAACTGGGCTTTAAGGTTAAACCTGGTGCATATAAGCCGGGAGAAGATATATTTGACGATATTCCTGATTATGTAAAAGAGATAATGGGCTGCACTTCTCCTGAAGATATGGATGAATATGAAACCGATCTTTATGAGAAAATCCATATCCAGGAAAGACATGATATTCAGGCCAAATCAAGTGTCAAGGTTGCAAAGGAACTCTTAAAGCAGCTTGATGCTATGGAAGGAATAGAGAAAACTGAGAATTATATTTATACCCGTAGATTCTTAGAAGAATATACTCATCTGGGAACTGATTTTGTGTATAAGGATGATGCGATTATACAGGATGTGATTAAACCCATGGCAGGATATGATTATCCGTTGGTAGATCAGGCTTCAGGTAATGTTCAGTATGCTTCTGAAAAACTGAGTGATGAATTAATGGCGAAGCTTGGCCAGATAGAAGATAAGAACAGTCCTGAGTATAAGCAGATACAAAAGCAGGTAAAGCTGATAGATAATATCTACAACCTTTCCACTGTAATGAGGAATCAGAATGAAGAGTATAAAGAACAGCATCTTGGCGCTAAGGAAATAAGAAAAATAAAAAAAGATATCTCTTATATCAATAAGGCAAGAAGAGACAGAAAATATCTGGTTACTGATGATTATTCAAATCGGATTAATCCGAATAATTTTGAAAAAACTTTGGATGAACAGATAGAGGTACTAAGCGACAGTCTCTGCAAAGATGGTGTGGAAAATAAGGTCTATGATAATCTTATCAATAGTCTTATGGAACAGAAGAGACTTAGTTATAAGCACCGCGTTGCTTTGAATGCAGATAAGAGGGAAATGGCTGAAGTCTACTCGAAACAGCTGGAAAAAAATACAGAAAAAATCAAGAATCTCACAAAGAGCTGCAGGGAATTTGAAAAGACAAATACTAATAAGCCGGATATGACCGGTGATAATATTGACAGAAATCAGCTTCTTGACAGAATTGAAACTAACCTTGACCATAAAATCAATCGTGAAAATCGAAACGATCTTTCATATCTATGGGGAGTACAAAAAACATTTCTGGATGAACTATGGTTTGCACATACCTATGGATTCAAAAATAATCTAAAAGTTAAAGGAAGCATATTTAATGAAAAAGACAGAGAAAGGTTAGGGTTTAACATAGATGGAGATGTAAGTGATGAGGAAATTGATCGTTCGAGTTTCTATAATCGTGAAATCTTAAGTCAATGCTTAAAAAACGATTCCATAGATGATGTGAGAGAGATGGTTGAAAATGTTGCCCGGATGATGGTCAAGGCAGCGGTTAATACGGGTAAAATCTATGATGAAATATATAATTCCCTTGAGGGTCAGGAGAATCAGGAGCTGAAAGCAAGATACCTCTTTAATTATGGTGGTGGAAGAATGGAAATGGGTGCAACTGATGACATCAACCTCAATATGGCGGATTACATTAATAATTTTATTGACTCAGACCAGTTTAAAAATATACTTGATATTGATGATAAGAATATGACTATGAAGGGAATGCTCAAGAAGCTGGGGCTGACAGATGATGAAATGAATATTTCTTTCAGTGATAGAAAAAAACCAATTAATCCGGATGATAAGGTATGGGAAGTATTAAAAAATGAAGGAAAAGTATTCGATACAAGGGGGACAATAAAGGAGTATATTTACGAAACTCTAAAGAGTGTATGGTCCAAAAGAGGAAATAAGAAAGCAGAGGCAGATCTTTCAGATACTGATAAAAAATATTATAATCATTTTAAAGTCAATATCGATAATGCAGAAGCAGTAGCTAAAAAAAGTCCATACGGGCCTATTCAAAATTGGATAAATGAGACAGGAGAAAATCTTAAGGAAGACCTTCATAAGGTTATTACTGTTGAAAAGCTGAATATGACACATGCTGTTCTCGGAAAACGTAGGTTAATGGGAGTTCATCCGACCTCCGAGGTGGGCAGATTCTATCATAATTATCTTAAACAGGAAAATACTTATATAAGAGGCATTCTGAAGGAAGGAAAGAGTGCGGATGAAGTAATAGAAAACATTGTTTCTGAGAAAAAATATGAGAAGCTGATAAATATAATACCTAAGAAATCGCTTGAAGGATTTGATGCTTACATCAGTCTCCATACGGCAGGAAGAGCCGGAGATACTGTTGAGAAACAGATAGATAATCTGGCTGAGGTAATGGCCTGCTATGGAATGAAAAAGCTGGGGAGAGAATATAATGTAAAAAAAATCCGTATGGAAGCAGAGAAGATGAAGAAGACTTACTGTCTTGATACTCTTAAAAATGATCCGGATGCTCTCAGGGAAGCGCTTCGCGGAGAAAATACAGCAAGAGATATGGGGGCAATACTGAAGAAGAACCTCTATGGTGTAAAACCGGAGGATAGGGATAATTACTTCAGGGATATGAACGAACTCTTAAATCAGATGATGGATCCTTCAAAACGAAGTAAAGCATATCAAAAACTTTACGAAGCAGTCAGAAATGCTGCTGAACTTCGTGATAAGGATATGAGCCCGGCAAAGAAGGCTGAGGCTATCCGAAATGCAAATATCGACATATATGATGCTGTAGAAAACTATACAAAGGGTAAGGAAAATGTTCGCCGAAGCGAAGATGGAAATATTCGATTTGATAATGCCATTGATGCACTTGCAACAGTAACCAGGTATGTGCCCGGCTTCGCAGTCCGTGCAAACAGGCTCATTAATCATATAAATGATGTAAGAAGAAAATCAAATCCGAATACTGATAAGCTGATCGATAAAGCAAGACTTACCGAAAAGTACGGTATAGAAAATGCCAAAAAGAATAAAGAAAACTGGGAGCGAAAGCAGGCTCTTAAAAATACGGAAGCTGCTAAACAGCAGAATATACATAACGCATTATAACCGTCGGTTCGCATAAATCTGCATATATTTGGATAAATCAAAAAGTGACACTCGTGAGGTTTCATATCAACCTCAGGGGTGTCACTTTTTTCGTGGTGTGTCAGCGTATTAGTTTTTAATTCAATTTGGGCTGTGTATGATTAATCTGTGTTTCCTTTTGCTGTCCATTTTGCGGAGCATTATTCTGAAGTGAAGCCTTTTTATTTGCTTCGGCATCTTCCTTCAGGAAGTGTTCCTCCATTGCTTTTCCAAAGGCATTAAGACTTGAGATTATTTCCTTCTCAGATTTGTCAGCGGGTATGCCATCACTCATTTTGGAGATGATACCTTCTATTTTTTCAGTTCCATTCTGAGTGCGAAGTCTTAAATGTAATTCTTCAAGTGGTCTATAACACTCGGCTTTCAGCATATCAGTTTTAACGAGTATGTCGAAACGTGTATAGTCAAGAGGCTGTCCCATTGCTTCCATGATTACTACATTCTGAAGTTTTGCAGAAGATTCATCATTGAAATCACGATATGCTTTGTGTTCTCTCTGTTGCTTTAATCTTTGATTGTCATGTTGATGTGCTATATAATCAAATCTTACTATATTATTTATGCATTCCTTCTTTGTTGCCAGATCAAGTGGTCTGTTTCTCTCAGCTGCATTCTTCAGCATCCTTTCGGAATCGACGCATTTATCATAGATACTCTTAAGCTTTAATGTATCATTTACGAAGTCCATATCTTCCTTGCTGAGCTTGGCAGTAACTGCTTCATATATTTCTTTATCCTTCTTTGCGAAATCAACAAGCTTTGCAAGAATTTCTGACTGTACATGCCAGCCTTTATCACGACCGACCATATAGTCGGCATGCATGCATTCTCCGGCTGCCTCGCTTATTCCCTTTGCCATTATATTGATCAGCTCGGTTTTATCGCCCAGCTTATAATTTTCGAGAGCATCTTTTGCCCTTTCTCTGGCAGGTCTGATGACATGCTCTCCATAATGATCAATACTGTTAGATCTATGAGCATTCTGTAAATCTACGGTGTACATAGTTCTGCATTGTCTTGCCTTATCTTCAGGAGTAATGTCAGGATCCTTTGTTGGGTACATTCCGTTTATGAAATCCGCATCTACTTTTGATCCGTCCAGAACTGAAGCATATGCAACAAGAGAGAAGTCCTCCTCAGAAACACCATTACACTCCAGTGGCTTGCATGCTTTATCAAATGAATCAAAGGTTACGAACATTTTGAGATCTCTATGTTCACCTATAAGTGCAGGAGTTTTTGAGTAATAGTTGAGAATTTCTTTCACACCATTGTCATAAGGTCTGACAGCTTCATACTTCAGGTCATCCATTCTGACAAGTTTGTAGCCCTTATCAGTGTATTCCTTCCATTTTGTACGATATTCATTCTGGTTTTTAAAATGAGTTTTAGTCTCCTTGCAGAATTTTACAAGTTCATTTGCAGCATCATATCGGGCCTGTCCCATTTTTGTTCCGGGTTTAAACTTCTTAAGCTCATTTTGGAATTCTCTTTCCTGTTTCTTTCCTTCCTTGGAATTCGGATCGATATCGGGATTTATTAATTTCCTTCTTAGTTCACGCTCATACTTAGCTCTCTTCTTATTTATGTATTTATTTGTTTCCTGACCCAGTTCTGCAAATGCATTCGCAAATCTTTCGTCTTCGTAGATATTCTTATCACGATTATTTTTAAGCAGATTGATTACTTCCTTGGTCTTATTCTTAAGGGTTCTCATTTCATCAGTATCCTTGTGGGCACCGAATCGATGACCTGTATTAAGACCCTTCAGATATTTCTCGAGGCTTTCTATAAGATCATGACGCTTCCTGTCATCAGCCTTAAGTGGAACGAAAAATGTCTCTTTTTTCTTTACGTCCTCATAGGTGGTCTTTCTCTTTCCAACTTTCTCAAATGGAAGATCATAAAAAGGTTTTACAGATTCTATAAGCTTCTGTCTATCCTTCGGTGAAGTCACATATGCATTGGTAAACTTCTGATGAATTATCTTTAGCTTATTTCTTTCCTTTTTTGGTACATTATCGCCCAACAGAGCATTAGTCATCATGATTTCCACATCATGGATCATCTGGAAATCATCAGGTGACCAGCCATGCTCCAGAGCCTTCATCTCCAGCTCAATCTGGTTCTTACGTACGCCTCCGAATCTGTCCCTTTTCCAATCATCGAAGCCCTTGTCAGAAGTAGCAAATGGGTAGATCTGCATGGTTTCTTCATTTTGAGGGATATTATTGATTTTTTCTATGATTTCTTTCTGTCTCTTCAGGTGCTCATAGGTTTCAAGTTTGTACTGCTTTTCCTGTTCTGTGGTAAGAGTGCCGTTCTCCTTTGCCTTGAGATACGGAAGCATATATTTGTTTTCATACTCAAGTCTGTCCTCATAGCTTTCCAGAAGAGGATACTTTGACATATATTCCTCATATTTGGCAGTATCTGTTACATATTTACCATCCACCATAAATTTAGGAAGAGGAAAGTTGTTGAAGAATCCGGTTATAAACCATTTGGCTATATCAGATTCCTTATGGAGAATATCCATATCACCATTTACATATTTTTTGATATGTCCCTGAAGAAGCTTCTTTCCACGCTTTATATAGGATGTCTCAGGTGAATTATCATTCCTGATATCCTCATCCAGAATATCCAGAAGAACCTTAGTCTTCTCAAAAACTTTCTGTTTTGTTGCTTCATCTATAGGTTCATCCAGATTTTGTATCTTTGAATTAAAAGCTTCCTGAACTATATCAAGAGCCTTGTTTTGAATATCTTCAGCCTTTTCACCGAAGAGATCATTCATGGCCATTATATTTTCCTGAAGCAGCGTTACTGAATTCTTGGTAATGATTCCTTTCATTTCAAATGTATCATTATTATTTATTACTTCCTGTTCCTTCATGGGTTTATCCTCCGAAATTATATATGACATACGGATTGCTCCGTTTCTGTCATAAGGTCAAAAAGCTTTTCTTGCAAGCGATAACTCTTTTTGACTTTTGACACTAATGTCATAATATTACAAATAGTGCAACAAAAGCGCAACTGATTCTAAAAAAAGTACCTGTTATGTTGCACCTTTGTTGCGTTTTTGAGTGTATTATAGAAATGTATCAATACATAGTTCAGATTGAATTAAGGAGAATTATTATGCCAAAACCAAAGTTAATAGATAAATATCCCATGGGACTTGTTGAAAAAAGCAGTGATATCATTGCATCCATTATCACGGAATTTTTATCTGACAGTCTTTCTCCCGAGGAAGTGAAGCAGCTTCTTTTAGATATTAATCAGCCAAGACAGATTACAGCTTCTACGGAAGAATTCGAAAATATGTATAACAATCTAACAGTAAGAGATGTAATCGGTGATCAGGGAGAGGGATTTGATTATTCAAGTGGTACGTCGGTAACTCATGTACTTGAAGGGGGAAGAGAAGAACCTATACCTACACATCATATGGAATCAATGGATCAGTTTTATCATTTTAGTGATATTGATGGAGTAAATAAACTGATAAAGAATCATATCAATACCGCAAAGAAGGTTCAGAAGCTTCTTAAGCAGCAGATGGATGGTATGCAGACTGAAGCCCAGAAACAGTATGCAGGATTTTTTATGGAATATCTGGATAGATATATAGAGGGTTCCTTTGTAAAGAAGATGCAGGATAATCCTGGTTGGGCATTCAGTTATTTAGCAATGAATGCATATATAACCAATGACAGCCCCGCCATAATTCCGGATAGAAAAGACAATGGACCTCTTGAGATTACTGTATTCTCTAATCCAGGTAACTGGAAGAAAAATGTAGAAGCTCTTAAGGGCAGCAGCTTACTGGAAACAATCAGCCGGTCTTGTAAGCTGAACAAGATTATTGAGGAGACTTCAAATAACGGTCCGGCAGAGAGAGAAAAGCTTCTGGAGGAATATGAAGCGATAAAAAATTCCTATATGAAAGTCAGAACTATAACAGAGGAGGAATATGACAGGATTAATACTGCTGTTCCCGGTCATACAGTATTTCAGAATAACATAGGTGAGTTTACTGATAGTCCGAGAACCGGTACTTATACTGCAGATGATGCAGAAGGAAGAATAGAGGCCCTGAAGGCAGGATATCCTGTACAGGATCTGCAGACTTTATCACAGTATTACATGGCGATTAAGGCTGCTGAGCGTGATATTGAGAAGAGTAATAAAACAATAAGAAATCTCGAAAAAAGTAATAAATCTAAGGAGGAGATAGAAACGCTCCGTCAGAAAGAAAATGCTTTTATTGCAAAGAATCAGGAGATACTCGATACCTTACAACCTGCCTGGCAGAATGCCATGGACGGAAATCATAAGACTCAGGAAGAAAGAATGCATCATCTTCAGAACATGAATCTGAAAATGCTTGATCTGGTAGGAAAAGCTGAAAAAAATCTAAAGGGCACATTTATTGGCAGTGCAGTATCCAGAGGTATTATTATCAGACAGATGAATCAGGCCCAGCAAAGGAAGCTCAGCCTTCAGGAAATTGCATTTATGAGTGGGAAACCGAAGGATATAATGAAGGTTATCGAAGAGGTTGACCCGAAGAAAGTAAGCTCTTCATCAGAATTTAAGAAGATGAAGGAAGCAGTTGAGAAGCTCTCGAAGATAAATGCCGATAAGTATCCGGAGAAGTATGATCTGCAGAAGGCGAGATCCATCCGTGCGACCCAGGATTATTTAAGGTATAAGGAAATTCAGCTGAACGATCCTGCAAAGCCTCATAAGAGATCGGATCTGGAACAGAAACGAGTTAATGCAGCCGGAAATGTACTCAGCTGCCTTCTGGGTGGAAAAAATCCTGATCTTCTGAATGACAAGCTGGGGAAAGAGCCGTCAGAGATGATCCATAACGAAGATGAGCCTGCGTTCAAAGCTGACTGCATGTTAATGTTTGGATGGAACCGCCGGCTTCTTAAAGATCTGAATAATATGAAGATCAGGCTTATAGAAAGCCAGAAGGATAAGAATAAAAATTTTACCAATACGAAAAAGATGGAAGGGTCTCAAACCTACAGAAGGATGACGCAGGCACTTCAGAATTCCATTGATATTCTTGAGGATATGGATGCAAATCCAAGCCGGGTAAAAGAATCCTTAGAGGAGCTTGACAGACGCTGCAGGGATTATCAGAAGGAGCATGACAGCATTTTTAAGGGTAATTACGGAAATAAACTTACAGCCCGTCAGAATCAGGCTCAGAAGGCCATGAAGCTCATTCCGAAGTCACTTCTTACATATGACAAGATCAGAATGAAATTATCAGAGTATAAGAACGAAAAGGGCAAGCCCTGCGGTTATATATCTCTGAATTCCCTGACCAAATACTATAAAGATAATGTGGATGAAATACATGGAAATATCGGAAAGGATTATGTGGATGATCCTACGAATGCCAGGCTTCAGATAATGGATGAAGACTCATCCATAAAGGTTAAGCTTAAGGAAAAGCTGGCGAAGAAGCATCCTGACATAGCCGAAAATTATGCAGTCTATCGTGATCCGGTCTACTATATGTCTGTCATAAAGGATAACAGCGTTGAATCAATGGCAAAGGCTATTGCTGTAAAGAATATGATGGATACCATTTTTAAGGAAAAAGAGATTCAGAATGATCTGATGGATTCATTTCATGAGGGTGATGATCAGCCGGATCTTGATATGATAGAGACAGAGATAGATGGAGGCTGTATCGAGAGAGAAGCCGAGAAGCTCGCTAAGGATCCTGTGTTCAAGATGGTTGTAAAGAATTATCCAAACACCGCATTTCAGAAGTGGAGTACCATCAATGATGAAATAGAAAATCTCCAGATGGAAAGCCGTAACAGACTGGAGGAATTAGAAAACAAGCAGATCAATGGCCAAAAACCTGCAAATATCGGTGAAGCAATTTTTGAGAATTCCAATGGTAACATGTTTACTTCACCGGAAAGTATAGCCAGAGTAATGGTGGACAGCATTATGGCAAATCAGCAGGGAAAAGGCATCGCTTCCCTTATAGCGGCTGCACCGAAGCAGTACAAGGAGAATATGCTTGAGGCGGTTCAGACTGTGGCAACCCAGTATATAAAGGGTGTGATAGATAAGAATCCGAATAAATATAAGAATAATGAAAACGATGTACAGGGTACAAAAAATGTCATCAATGAGCTTATTAATGACGCCGAGATATCAAATAAGCTGAAGAATCATCTTCTGAAGAGCCAGAAGAAGGTTCTTACCAAGGCAGATGAAATAAAAACAAGGAAAGCAGTCCAGAAGCAGGCTGATATCATGATGTAAATAAAAGAGCAATACTTGTTTAGATTTATAAATAAGTGTTGCTCTTTTGTTATACTTTAGGTGCTAAACTGAGTTACAGATTAAAAAAATATGATCCTTCCTGAGTTGGAAGGACTAAAAAGAGAGGATAATAAAATGAAGGAATTTGATGACGTAATATTAATGGATCCTGTTACATCTGCACTTAGTCAGGTTGTGGAGTATGATGAAGAACTCTTTGAATTTAATGATCCGGGAATCACATCAGATGATCTGAGTATGGATATAGGTCTTTTGATCATGAACAATCCTAATAAGAAGAAGGCTTACGTTCCTCTTATTAACAGTGACAGTGGTATGACCTATATAGATCCGAAGAAAGGACTTATTCAGGAAGGAACAAGATGTGGTCTTGAAGCTCATGTTGAGGAGATAACCAATAGTCTTAATGATAGAATTCACAAAACTCCAAATACTATGGCCGGTCGTACAGCCAAGGTTATGAAGGATCAGATAAATCTTGCAAACAGCAAAGATTATATCAAGTGCATCAAGGAAAATCCTATTCATGCTATTGTTATGAGCAGTATGATGGTATCATATCCGTCACCACTCTATCAGACAGGAGTGGATCCGGAAACAAAAAAGCCTATATATGAGAAGAATAACGAGAAGTATGCTCAGATGATGGAAAAGTATGGATTCATAAAGCTTCTTGAGGATAATCAGAAGTTTACGATGGAATCAACACTTCCATATGTTCAGGCAAAGAAGAACGGAACTCTTACAGCTGAGCAGGCTAAGGAATATAAAGAAAAATATATGGCACATCTTCAGTCTATGAAGGAAACCTGCGGGCTTATTCAGAGTATTGATTTTAATGACGAATGTGTTAAGGGCAATAAGACTGTTGTAACTAATGCTAACATTGATATGAGATGGAAGAACGAATTCAAAAATGCTGCTGAAAAGATGGACACGATTCAGAAATCTCTCGGAAATGGCTGGGCTACAAGAGATTTTGGTACTCTGATGGAGATTATGAAATGGTATAATCGCCTGCAAGTTACCTCAAAAAATAACGAATATACTCCTGAACAGCAGAAGCAGTTTAAGGAGCAGCTGGAAGATACGAAGGAAGCTTATGAAGCTCTTTTCTCTACCAAGGTGGATTCTCCGGAGAAGAGGGAGGAACTTCTCAAAAATATTAAGAAAAAGATAGAAAAGCATGATGAGAATTCTCACCTCATAGATATGATAGAGGATACCATGTATGCAAATGTTGATAAGGCTGAAATAGGTATCATTACCACAGCTAAAAATGTCGAGTATGATGATTTTGTAGTTGTTAATGATAAGTATGCTATCAATAATTCATTTGATTCAAAGGATGAAAGACTCAGTTCTCTTGTTGGAGATCCGGATGTTAAGGAGAGAGTTTCTGAGGTTGAAGAACCGAAAGTTGAGGGACCGAAATTTAGGGTACGTGAAGTAAAGGGACTCAAAGCCTACAGCACCAAAGCCATGAAGAAGCAGGTAGACGAACTCTATAAGGCTATGAAGGGCGTTGACTACTTCATGTTTGGTAAATCATCTAATGAATTTAATGAGATGATGGAATCTGTTTCTCAGATGAAGGTGCAGATGGACAAAATGGCAAATTATGATGATACTCCTACAGCTGACAGTATGGCTGTTTTTGGGGATCTGGTTAAGGTAACCTCAGATAAGATCATTGGTTACCTTAATAAGAAGCAGGCTGATTTCGATAAGGATGGAACCAGACGTGATTCCGAAGATAAACAGACCCGTGAGCAGAACAGAATTCAGACTGCTATAGAGTCCTACGAAAAAGTTATGAGTATACATAAGCAGAATAAGAAAGCTCTTGAGGATGAATTTGTTCCCGGAATAAAGAAGAGGATCAGGGAAGAGCTTGAAGCAGAAGAGGAGATACGAAGCAACCCGGATATTTCTCTTAATAAATATAAGGCATCCGTGGCTAAATCTTTCTATCTGGTAGGACTGGAGAAAGATAATTCACTCGAAATGTCTGAAAACTTATCAGTGCACGACTTTGTTGAAAGGATGGAGAATTATAAGGTTCCACATTTTAGTGATAAGGAAATCAGCGGCATTTATAATAATTCTGTTGAATTTAAGAAAATGGTTAAGAAGGTAGTGGATAAGGAAATCCCAAAGAATTCAAAGGGTGAGAATGAAATAACATATACCGCTGAGATCAGAGGTCATTACAATGAAGCTGTAAAGACTAAGGCTAAACAAATTGCATCCTCTTCAAATATGAACGAATACAGAGAGGCACTTCTTTCAAATCAGAGAAAGCAGCAGCTGGCAGCTAAACAGAATCAGGCGCCATCTATGTAAGTTATTATAATGGGAGAGAGTATTTGATATATGAGGTCGGTTTCCGATGGGGTCATCGGGGGCTGGCCTCGCTTGGTAAAATTATTAACCAATGATATAGAAGAGGGAATTAATATGTCAGAAAAAACATTAATCGGAAAAAGAAAAGAAACTTACAGAGCTGCAGCTAAGCGTTTTAAATCAGATCGTGATGTATATAATCAGTTCAGAGCGCTGAACTCTGCCATTCCACCAAGGAAGAGACGTGCAGGACTTACTGAGCAGGAACTGAAAAAAATGGAGACTGAATACAGTAAGACCATCAACCTGCTCACCAGGAAGGCAAGCAGGATAGAGGAAGAAATGGGTGGCAAAATAGAACTCAGAAGAGAGGTAATCCAGAGAGTTGGAAATACCGGCAGGAGAGGAAATAATGAGAAGAAGCTGCTCGAAACTTATGATTACTATATCAAGCTGAGAAAGACGCTCAGTAAAGATTTAAGAGCTATAAATGCCTGCATAAGAACGGATACACATCCGTCTGTAGCACAGCTTTATAATAACTCCCGTGCTGATAAGTTGGAAATGGATCTTTCCAAGGTCGCAAAGTATGGCGGCCTTCTTAGTACGAGATACAGGATTAAGACACCTGATAAGGATGGCTTTTTTACCGAGTCCAAGAAGGGCATAACAGAGCAAAAGCTTCTGGATCAGATCAACGAAGAGCAGAGTGAACTGTATGGAAATAAATCCATACTTGTCAGGAATAAGTATGTGGATGTTATGAGCCTGGTCAGGATTATAATCAGGGATAGGGAAGGCTCAAGTTCGATGCTTTTTGGCAGTTGGTCCGATGGAAGCTTCAGATTAGCATATGCGGAAAATGAACGAAGAGAAGTACTGGATAAAATGGTGGCTTCAATCAAAAAAGCTGCCGTAAAGAGTGAAAAAAATCCTAATCCGATATCTCAGGCAGATTGTGACAGATACTGCGATATTCTCGGAAGTATTAATTCTCCCGAGGAGTTTATGTCATTTATTGATTTCGGAAACAAATTCGGTGCTGCAAGAAATCTGGATTCTATCAACAATAATATGCAGATAAATGCGAATTCTAAGACTGATAAGAGAAACTCTGCAATGACGATGGTTGCAGATCTTCTCGGATGTAAAAGTCTGATTGCTAACTCCGTGAATCTTCATATCAAGGATCCGTCCACTGGCAAGATCATTATGGGTACATTTATGGAAAATGCCAACGGTGCTGACTATAGAGGTGATAAACCGGAAGATATGGAGAAGTTTAGTCAGCTGACTCCGAGTAAGATAGAGCATAATCTGTCACTGAAGAAGGATATTGCAAATATTCAGATAATTGACTGGATATGTGGTAATCCGGACAGGCATACCGGAAATATGTTCTATAAGTTTGACGATAACGGAAGACTTATAGGTCTTATTGGAATAGATAATGATACAAGCTTCGGAAGTGGTGAGCACGCTGATGATTTAAGTGGTATTTTTTTGGAAAACATGACGGTTGTTACCCAGGAAATGGCTGATCGTATAGAGGCTATGGATAAGGAATCTCTGAAGACCATGCTTTACGGATTTGATCTGTCGGCTGCCGAGGTTAATAAGGCTATTCAGAGATTTGATCAGTTAAAGAATAAGCTTGCCGCGGATAGAGAGTACTTTGCAGATAAGCCGTTAGGTTATGTGGAAAAGGGAAAAATAAGGACAGTATCAGATGAAGAGATGAATCAGATACCTATGTATGGTTTCCTTGGAAGTGGAAATCCTGTAAATAAAGTGGAAGAACTGAACAACGGTAAAAAAATAGAATACACTCAGGGAAGGAAAACCAAGAATCTTTTCACCGCAATAGCCATGTTTGGAATAAACGCAGAAGGTCTCAGGGCCAGTATAGTTAATCTGCATAAATCACTGAACAAGGACTGTACCAATGTTGTCAGAGAAAACCATGCCATGAATAAACGAATAGCCCAGATGGAAGCTGTAGAGAGGGAAACATACAAGGGCTCCCAGGTATTCAGGGATATGGTAGCATCTCTTAAGACAAGCAGAAATTTTATAAAGGATCAGAAGAAGATCTATTTCAAGCAGGAAGATAACGGTCGTTTCAGCATGGATCAGGAAAGTGTAAATGCTGCGATAAAAGAATTGAATGAATCCCTTACTGCATGTAATAATTATCTTGGAACAAAGAATGAGGCTAAAATCATGAAGAAGTCCAAGAGCAGTAATGCGTACAAGAGATTCAAGCTTGCCAAGGATGCGAAGACAGCTATTGAGAAGGAAATAAAAGCCTTTAGCGGCATGGCTAAAAAGGTTGATCTGGCAAATGGATATATAGACAAGAAGGATGAGATTAAAGCTGTAAGCAAGGCTGAGCAGGATAAGCTCTTATTGGAAACCAGAAAGATCCGCAGACGTCTGAGGAATCAGTTCATTCAGAATCAGAACAATAATATAGAAGTTCAGCCGGACAAGGCACCGGTTAAATAAATAAACATATTTCCATGAGGGAGGCAGTGATAATTGAAGCTGCACACAAATAAAAAGATATTTGTTTCACTTATTCTTATCATTACATTTATAACTGCATATTTTCCGTCGGTGATGGTTCATGCAGCTGACGAAGATGAGCAGCTGACCGGAGGCGCTGCGGCTGTTTCAGGTCAGGCGGATGGCGTTGGTTATGCAGCAAAGCTCTATGACGTAGATGATGGTCTGCCGACATCGGATGCCAATACTATTCTGGCAACCTCTGATGGTTACATCTGGATAGGAAGCTACAGCGGTCTGATACGTTACGATGGAACTACATTTGAACGTCAGGATTCCTCAGGAGGAATCACAAATGTCAACGCTATTTGTGAAGACAGTAAGGGACGTCTGTGGGTTGGTACAAATGATAACGGAGTTGTAGTTACAAAGGGTGGCAGCAGCACGCATTTTTCCTATGAAGATGGTCTGGATACAGCATCCATCAGCTGCATATGCGAAGATGCTGATGGAAACATCCTGGTCGGAACCAAGCAGGGACTTTATTATTTTGATAGAAATATGAAGCTGGGTGTGATAAGTGATGCCCAGATAAGAAATACTTATATCTCACGTCTGGAATCAGATAAAAATGGAAATGTTTATGGTGTAACAAATGATGGAGAACTGTTCCGTATAAGGAAGCTCCGTGTGACTGAATATTATAACGCAGAGGATCTTGGATTAGATCCGATTATTTGTGTGCTTCCTCTTCCTGATAAAGAGGATGAGTTGTGGATTGGAACCTCTACAGGACAGCTTTACAGAGGCAGTATTGCAGATGATTTTGAATCTATATTTAAGCTGGGCTCATTTAGTGAGTCAGTAAGCCGACTGCATTATACAGCCGGAAGACTCTGGATTATTGTGGGTACCGGACTTATTTACATGGATAACAGAAGCAATTTTCATCCTATTCAGAACCTTCCGATGAATGGCGGAATAGAAAATATGACCGAAGACTTCGAGGGGAATCTCTGGTTTGCATCCAGAAGACAGGGTGTTATGAAAATAGCAGCCAGCAGATTTATCGATCTGACTGAGATGGAAAGACTTGAGCCGGGTATTGTTAATACAACCTGTCTCCATAACAATATGCTGTTCGTGGGTACAGATACAGGACTGCAGATAACAGATGCAGGTCATATTACTGTAAAAAATGACCTTACCGAATATCTGAGCAACACCCGTGTCAGATGTATCAACGAGGATAATAACGGAAATCTGTGGATATCGACCTTTACAAATGAGAAGGGTCTTATCTGTTATACAAAGGATAGAAATATAATCAGTTATACGACGTCAGAGGGGCTGCCGAGTAACTGTGTTCGTACTACAACGGTTACACCTGATGGAGCGGTTCTGGTGGGTACCAATGGCGGACTTGCTGTAATAAGAGACGGAAAAGTTGAAAGAGTCATAGATAAGAATAAGGGTCTGACCATTGATGTTATCCTGACCGTTGAAGTAACCGATGACGGGAAATATTATCTCGGTTCTGACGGAGGCGGTATATATGTTATCGATGGTAATAATCTGACTCATCTTTCACACAGGGATGGACTTACCAGTGATGTTATTCTCAGAATTAAGAAGGATGAAAAAAGAGGTGTCATCTGGATTGTTACTTCAAACTCCATTCAGTATATAAAAGATGGAGTGATCAAAAATGTTGAGGCCTTTCCATACAGCAATAACTACGATATATATTTTGATTCCGGAGACAAGGCGTGGATACTGGCTTCAAATGGTATCTATGTTGTAAATGCATCCGACATGATAAACAAGAAGAAATTTGATTACGATTTCTTCAATGTGGCAGACGGTCTGGCGAGTGTTCCAACTTCGAATTCATTTAGCTGTCTGGACGATAATGGTGATCTTTATATATCCGGACGAAGCGGAGTATACTCTGTAAATATAGAGAATTTCTTTATTCAGCGTCAGAATATCAGATTTAGTGTTCCGTATATAGAAACTGATTATGGCAGGTATTATCCTGATGAAAAAGGCGCATTTAGAATACCTTCCTCATCCAGAAATATAACCATATGCGGTTCGGCTCTTACCTATTCCATGCATGATCCGGAGATTCAGTATTATCTGGATGGAGCAGATAAGCAGCCTATTGTTATAAATAAATCGGAAATGCAGCCTTTCAGATACACGAACCTGAAGGGAGGCACCTATAATTTCAAGCTCGCCCTTATAGATGGCTCGACCCATGAGGTGAGGCAGGAGGTTTCCTACAAGATAGTTAAGCAGAAGGCATTCTACGAAGAGTGGTGGTTCTATCTGATGATCCTTCTGATAATATTAATGTTTATAGTTAACTTTGTTCAGATATATCTGCATTCCAGAACCGCTGCACTTAAGAAACGTGTTGAGGAAAACAAACGATTGTTCACGCAGACAGCAACTGCGCTGGTAAATGCCATAGATGCAAAGGACAAATACACTCAGGGTCATTCCTCAAGGGTTGCTGATTATTCAAAGAAAATAGCAGAGCTTAAGGGTATGAGTGAGGAGGAGTGTGAAGAGGTATACTATGCTGCACTTCTCCATGATGTAGGAAAGATAGGAGTTCCTTCAAGTATCATCAATAAAGATACCAGGCTTACCGATGAGGAGTATGAAATCATCAAGACTCATCCGACTCAGGGAGAGCAGATACTGAGCAGTATAACAGAGTTTCCATTTCTTACTGTGGGAGCGCTTTTCCATCATGAACGCTATGACGGAAGAGGCTATCCGAATCATATAAAGGCAACGGATATACCGGAAATGGCAAGAATCATTGCAGTGGCTGATTCGTATGATGCCATGACTTCCAAGAGAAGCTATCGTGATCCGATGCCTCAGCAGAAGGTAAGAGAAGAGTTCGTCAAGGGCTCCGGCACACAGTTTGATCCCGAATATGCAAGACTCATGGTTCATATGATCGATCTCGATAGTGAATACGAGATGAAGGAAAGAGAAGTGATCAAGGAGCTTGCGGGTAAGACTGAGCTTCAGGTATGGAAACACAGAAGCAGCATATCGGAAGGTATACTCCTTACACCGAATATGACAACGATCCGTATGAAAGTAGGGCCGTATGAGAAGTATCCGAATATGAAGCCGGTTCCATCGCTGGTTCTTTTCGATTCTCTGGACGGTCGTGTATACAGCGACGAAAGAGATGCCAAGAATCTTATGTACTTCGAATACGGTGAGATATGGTATGACGGACGTATCGAAGTATCAGGCGCACGTAAGATGGAAGTGAAGCATAAGCAGAAAAAGGCTTCGGATATAAAGAGTGAGAATGAATATAAGATAGAAGCCGTAAAGGTGAAGGATCATGTCCTTATAAGAATCATAGGGAAAAAGGAAACGGTTGAGATAATAACAGCACTTCCTGACAGCGCAAGATTTGCATATATCGGCCTTACCGGAGAATACTGTCACATAACAGATGTGAAAATGAATAAGGCTGAAACAGCTGTTGCCCAGAACTATATTCCAAGGATTGCCGAAGAGATAAGCTATCTCGATGGACCGGATGGAGATATACCGAGTGTTCAGATAAACGGATATCGAACAGAGGCTTCGGAGGGAATACCGATAAAGGATGGGATGAAGATAACCTTCCATGCAAAGAGTCTTCCGACAGCAAGACTTGTATGGCACTGTCCATACATAAATATCTACAGTGCAGATGATGCAAAGGTAGGTGGAAAAAACTTCAGAGATCATTCACTCATCAGACTTGATGGAGAATGCTGGGAGGGTGACGAAGACTGTAAGGTGAAGCTTCTGGTGACAAATGATGATAATTTTGCAGGCTGGGAGGCATGGAAGGAATATAATAAAGAAGGCTTTGACTGTACGGTTACATTTATCCGAAATGAAAAAACAGTTACAGTCTATACCGAAAATGCAGGAATATCAGTAAAATGCACCTCGGTAATAGAAGGCGATGTGGGTGAGCTCTACGCTTCCCTCACCGGCGACCAGTGTGCAATCACAAATATTAGAATAGAGTAAAAATATATGACAATAGATGAATTAGTAAAATATATATATGGAAACACCTTTCTGTTTGCAGCGGTGGTGGCGCTGCTTCTGCCCTTCGTGGTCATACTGGTGGGACTTATAATAAACTATCTGGGTTATGCCATCGCATTTCTGGCCAGTTTATTTATTGATCCTATGATCGTGATGAATATGATAAACTACCTGTTCTTCCCGGGAGTAATGCTGCACGAGCTGTCCCATGCTTTTCTGGCATTTATCACGGGAGCCGAGGTAACAGAAGTGGCACTATTCAAGCGGGAGGAGGAATCCCTTGGACATGTGAGCTTCAGAAACAGAGGTAATCTGTTCCTGGTATCCCTGCAGAATGTATTTGCCTCTGCAGCACCTATGTTCTGCGGAGGAGCCATAGTATTCGGCTGTTATTACGGGGTAACCCATATAACCATTCTGTGGCTGAGAATACTTCTTGGATACCTGGGAGTATCTATGTTTTTCCATATGACCATGAGTGTTCAGGATATCAAGATATACATCAAAGGTGTGCCGATTTTTATGGGCCTCATTTTCATAGTATGTTTATTACTTAAATTATTTGGTGTGATATAGTTTGGTTGACATAAAAAACATGACAAAAGCGAACCAGGTTAACTTTTGTCATGTTTTTTTCAAGCGATATGATGTTGCGCTTTTGTTGCCTTTTATACTTTATAATAGGCTGCAAAGGTTATATTCACTGTAGATAAAGTGCGTAATAAAGCACTCAGAAAGGAGAAGTGGGATGAAAGAGAATGAAGTAAACGAAGTAAATCAGAAGTCATTTAGTGATATTATGAAAGGGCTTCCACAGGCAGCCTGGACAGCTAATAATAGATACAGGGGTTACAGTCTTGAAATGCTTGTTAATCTGATGTTTGTGCCGAAGAATGAAAACGGTACTGAAATTGAATTAACAGGAAAGGATCTGACAGATAAGCTCGAGAATTTCGCATATGCCAACAGATTAAAGACTCTGACAGGAGTGGCCTTCGATGGCATTAGTCCGGATGCGTCAGGAAAGCAGATAATGATCGACGGAAAAAGCGCTGAGGATACATGGGGCGAGAAGTACGCACATGTAGAGGATAAAGCTCAGAAGGATATGTTATATCAGTTTGAGATTCTTAATCAGATGTTCAATGGAACCTCTGAGATTACTGCTGCTCAGCCGGGAAGTGAGCCCGTGGTAATTCTTCCGGAAGGCTCCAGAAACCAGATCAGAAGAGAAATAATAAATGAGTATGAAAAACAGAGAAATGCTGAAAGAGCAAATGAACCTGAAGAAGAGATAAAGTTTGAAGAGGATGCTCCGGAAGTGGAAAATGTTCAGCCTGAGGAAATAAAGGATCCTCTCACAGCTGAAGCCTTCGATACATTTTCCCAGAATGCATATGAGAGACTTTGGAGAACCAATCCGTCAATAGGTGTATATGCTTCTCCGGCTGCTATGCTGAGTGTTATTTTCAATGGAGATAAGACCGGTAAGGAAATAGCAGATAAGTATAATAATATTAATAAAACCAACCGCGGTATGAAGGAAATGATAGATGTTGCGGCTGATGAATTCATGAAGGAAATAGACAGTCCCGAGCGCAAGGCATTTCTTAAGGAAGCCGGTATCGACCCATCCAAGAGCATTACAGTTGATGGACAGACCATGGAAGAGCGCTATGGTGAGAAGTATAAGGATATAGAAGATGTTCAGTTAAAAGAAAAGCTCTTCAAGCTTGAGCTCATGTATCAGATCTCGGAAGCTCATATGAAGGGTAAGAAGGGAGTAGTTCCTGAAATCGGAGCTACAAGATATGAGAAGGTTGACGGTAACTTCAAGGAAGCAGAAGTTAAGAAATTAGCTGTACCAAAGCCTAAGATAATAGATGTGAAAGCTGAACCTGAACAGGCTGAACCTGTTCAGGAAGAACCTGTTCAGGAAGAGCCTGTTAAGGCGGAACCTACACCTGAGGAGTTCAGAGCAAATCTCATCAAAACAGAGGAAAGAATATTTATTGGTGAATCTGCCACCCTTAGCCCTGATGTTCCGATTCCTGAGGCTGCACAGGCTAAGTGGGACGTATTAAAGCAGGTGAACGGTCTTAATAAGAGCCTTAAGGAATCTCTGGCAAAGCTTGATGCTGTAAAGAAGAGCAGTATGCAGGGTAAGGATACAGAGTTCTACAATAACATGAGAGGTGCTCTTGAGAAATGTATAGAATTATCAGATTCAGAGAATCCAAAGGCTAACGCAGCTGATCTTCTGGAGCAGATGGATATATACGCTAAGGCAGCTGATAAGTATTATGCAGAGAGAAAGGGTATCCTTTTCGGACCTCAGTCAGATGCCGGAAAGATTCGTCTGAATGAGGCTAAGATAGCGAAGGATAATATTCCAAAGCAGATAGAAATGCTTAAGGATGCAGCTGGTATTACAGGAGATCTGGGAGATGCAAAGCTTTCCTTCCCTGAACTTACAGAAAAGGCTATGGCAGAAGCTCGAAATGCCGGAAGCAGTAAGCTTTCAGTTGGCGATTTGGGTGGCAAATTTGGCCTGGGATATATAGAAAATGCAGCAAAGAAATATCTGAATGAGAGAGGAAAAGCAGTTACAACGCAGTCTCTGGCAGACCTGTCTCTTGATGGTGATTTTATAAATATGGTGGAGAAGTATCCGGCAAGTTATTCTGATAAGTATGATATATTACTGACAGCTAAGGACACAGTAAGGGAACACTATAAGAAGATAGAAGCTGATAAGTCATTAGACGCCGAAACCAAAACATGGGCAACTAAAAAGCTTAATAGTTCACATGAGTTAGACAAAGCTGCGGAAAATCTTGCTGAAAATCCGGAATTCATCGAAATGTATGAAAAACATAATAGTTTAGTCGGTGAATATTGGGATAAAAAAATAAAGGCAGAGTCTTATCTAACTGAAAAGAATGGTACTAAGCCAACCGCCAATGAAATAAAAGACCTTAGTGAAAATAAAGTATTCCTTATGGTTTATGATAAATATCCGGGTGATTTTGGAAATAAATGGAATGAGAACAAGCAGAAGGCTGATGAGCTTAAGGAACAGTACAAGAAAGAACTTGATGATATGCTCTTTGGTCTTGAGGACCGTAGAGGTGGTATAGTTCCATTTGTAAAGGATAATTATGATTCAGACAATCCGAATCCTGCCTATGAAGAGGCTATGGATCAGCTTAGAGAAAGAAAAGCTGCTATAAAGGAAGAAGATGAAAGATTAGACGAAGAGAAGGAGAACATAGAGGAGATAGAAAATCCTGAGGAGAAGAAACAGAGAAGCGAGCAGCTCGAAAAGGATATTGAAGCTGTGAAGAAATCCTATAAGGATTACAAGCAGGCTAAGAATGATGTCATAAGAGAGCATCTTCTTCCTGATTTCCTCGCAAGAGTTTCCTTCCTGAAGGCAACACAGGATCCTAAGATCGGTGATGATGTATGTCGTCTCATGGCTACAACTCCCAAGCAGGAGAAGGCCGTAGTTGCTTCCATTCTGGATAATATCAAGAAGCCTGAGAATGCACAGGTTCTCAAGGCTAAGAATCTTACAGAGATGGTTATGGACGGAAGCATAGTAGAGAAGGTAGTTCCGGGCGCCCAGAAGGCACAGCCTGAAAAGGTTAGAAAGGTGCAGCAGCCACAGAAAGCTGCAGAAGCTGGCGGAATAGTCAGGTAGGAATAACTGGAGATAAAAAAGATGACACTTTGAACCTGATTCAAAGTGTCATCTTTTGAAAAAGAAAGGATATTACGATGAAAGAAAATAATTTTAATGATGATATAGATATCGAAGAGCAGGAGCTGGCGGTTGAAGACGAATTCCAGATGGATCAGAACAAAGTTTTCCAGACAGCTTCTTTTGCTGACCTTGAAGGCAAGGAGCGTGCTGAGCGAGCAAAGATATGCTATAACGAAATGAAGACAGTTGCTGATAAGGTATATTTTCTTGCTGCCTACGGCGCTTATGTAGAAGCGGCAAGAATGTCCGGAGCAGAAGATAATCAGTATGATACTGATATGTATCTGGAGTTACAGGATGACCTTGTAGATAAATATATAACAAATGGTACAGCCAAAGACTGTAAGGCGGTATTTCAGGCTCTTGCTATAGCAGATTTCGATAACAATATTGATATGTATGAAGCGTATACAGCGTTCCAACAATCTCTTAAGCAAGATGAGCCATATCGTGATAAGAAAGCCTTTTATCTCGCTAAATTTGCAACAGCCGGAGGAATTAAGAGTCTTCCGATAACTACGATGACAGCTCTTTTTTCAAATATGTTTATTAATGCTCCGGGAATGATGGAGAAAGTCTTTCCGGATTTAAAAATTACTGAAGAAACTACCATGGAAGATCTGGCAAAAATGGTGGGTTATAAAAAAGAAGAAAGCATTAAGAATTTTGCCACCAGCAGGGGAGTAGACTTAAAGGATAATGCTTTACAGTACTATTCAAAAGATCTTCATGATCCGAAATTAGCTAAAGAAGCTATGAAAATGGATCTTCTTGAAGCAATAATTGGCAGCTGGAAGAAATCAACAACAAATTCATATGTTAAAAAACTTAAGACAAAGGCAAAAAATAATCCGGATGCATTAATAAATGATCCTGATTTAATGAATGGAATTGAAAAAATAAGTGCAAATAATAAAGAGGAATTAAGTACTTCAAAGTTTAAGGATTGGGAAACATCCGTTGGTCAACCTACAATCAAACAGCATGAGCCGGAGTTCCTTAAGGAAACCCAGGATTATTTCATCAATACTTTCATAACTCCTTTTGAAAAAGACCTTCGTAAGGTGGTTGATGAAGCTGAGGTTGAGAATCTGAATATCAAACCGGTAAATGATATCATAGAGAAGAAGGCCCAGAAGCCTGCACGTAAGAAGAAGGTTACAATTGATAAGGATCTGCGTGAATATCTCTACAGCCTGAAGATTCGGGCAGGTCAGGCGAGAGGAGCATCTGATTCACCACAGTATACTCAGTTCTATAGCTGTATAAATGACACCCTGGATCTTGTGGATGTCATACTTGAGAAGCGTAAGAAGGGTGTGCCTTTTAATGAAGAGAAGGCATATAAGAAATATGTTGCAGCCGTAAATGATATGAAAACTGCTTCTGAAATCTATGAGGCTTATAAGCTGCATTTCCGTACGGAAAATCCTGAGGGCGAAAAAGGCAAGAAGAAGGTTAATTCCAAGGATAAGGAGAAGCTCAGTATCGTCAGATCTGTCAGGAGAAAGAATCATAAATACTTTAATGTAGAAAGGCATGAAACTAAAAAGGCTGATCCTAATGCAGAGTTTCTTAAAAAGTCAGACCAGGCTCTGGCTCGTCTGGCAAAGGGTAAATATTCGAGTAAAAAGGCATATCTTGAGGATGCAGCTTATGGAGTTATAGGCTATATGGCCCGTTCGTCCGGCGGTACATTTCTTCAGAATCCTAAGACTGGAGAGTTTATGGCTCTTGAAGATTTTAAGGATAAGCTGCTTAAATCGAAGCAGTTAGAACAGATGCTTAAATCAACCAGTAATCCGGGGCAGTACACAACTCCCGATGCTGTTCTTAAGGCGCTGAATAATAAGAAATACCGTGACAAGATGCTTAAATCCTACAGGAAGATATCAGGTGTTGATGCTGATAAGCTATCTCTTAACATTGAAGAAAACGAGATAAATATCCCTGGTATTGGCTCAAATAATAAGGATTTAGATGTAAGTAATCTGATATTTGAAGATGATCTGAAGGATAACGAAAGGCTGATACATGTAAATAGCAAAGATTATAACGATATGCTTAAGTTCTTTGCTAAAGATATTGAGAAGTTCAGACTGGATATATACAGTACCTATGGAAAAGGCAAGAGCGATTCTTCTCCTTCAAGCCTTATGGAGGACGTAATAAAGGCTATGACCAACTTCTCTGCAAAGGGTAAGAAGAAGGGCGCCGATACTCCAGAAGGAAGAGCACAGGATATGATGAAACTCAGTTCTGAGGAATTTGAAACAAAGGTTAATGCACTCATCAAGTCCATCGATAAGTACCTTAACAAGAGACAGAATCCTACAAAGGGCGACAGAGTTGACAGAAATGAACATATGATGAGCCTGAAGAGAAAGCTTCTTGATTATAAGAATGAGAACAGGGACATTTTCGCAGGAAAGTCCGGAAAAATTCATGAATTCAAGCTTGGGGATCAAAACGAAGGAAATGTTATAACCAACACTGAAATCAAGAAGAATCTGATAAAATTTGTGTATGATATGCAGATAAGCGCCATGGACGGAGAAGTTTTTCTTTTAGGTTGTATTCCTGAAGAAAATGAAAGGCATCAGCATAAATATAATGAGATGCCTTTCCCGAGACCAACAGGCGATTTAAAGAAGGTTACTGATGCATGGGTTGACTGGCGTAATCTATTCAGACTTGATGAAAATGGAAATCCAAAGAAGATGTCCTTTGATATTATCAAGGAGAAGGTTACCAAACTGAACAGGGAATTGGGAGTTTATGTATCCAAGCACCCGAATGAATCGAATAATACACTTGAGGTATTAATGACAACAACTCATAGTATCATGGAGAATATAGAGCATCTTCAACCGTATATGGATGTCAAAACCATTGAAGGAAGAATAGGAAGCCAGAATCTTTATGAAACTGTCAAGACTATGGAAGCGCCTTACAAGGATCTGAAGAATATACTTCTCAGAGATGAATATGTTATAGACAAGGGACTTAGTCATTTCAAAAGCGAAGAGGAGCGGCTGCAGTCAGTCAAAGCTATACAGGATATATTTGCGAAGCTTGATAAAGACAAAAAACTTGCTCAGAATACATTTTATGATATACAGGAAATAAGAGCCGTATATAATCCTTTATTGGATCAGAAAGGCAATAATAACGCAACTCGTCCGGCAGGTGCTGATCTGAAACCTCGTGATTATGATGCTAGAAAACAGGCTCTGGCTAACCATGTCATTAGAGAATTATTCTATGATAACGTGGAAAAGGAAAACAAATGGCTTGAGCTGGCAAAGCTGCATAATAAAGGAACCTTACAGGTTGCTGTAGAAGATATAATGGGTAAAGCCGTGACGGAATCAGAAGCATTTAATAACGTTCAGGAAGGTGCAACCTATGATAATATTACAGCTAAATTTGTAAAAGAAGCAAAGAGACTTGGAACCTACGAGGAGATAAAAGAAAAGCTTCGTCCTGTTAACATGAAAGAAAAACTTGAACAGGCAACACAGCTGAGGGAAGAAAGAGCAAAACAGGTTATTGAGCAGAATAAAAAGCTTAATATGCAGATTTAGATAAAGGTGACACTTTGAATCAGGTTCAAAGTGTCATTTTTTTTGTTATCTGAAAAATGTGTTGCACCTTTGTTGCTACTAGCAGAGTACAATGATGATAAATTTGTATAAATATGTTGTATGGTGTCATATTTTTATTGATACACGTTTTATTATTGTTTTTCCGGAAGGAGTTAATAATATGCCAAAAGATAAATTCAGGGATTTATTCAGATTATCAGATAAGGACTACAGTGATATAGGCTGTACAAAGGAAGAACTTGATCAGGTCAAGGAACTTAATAAGCAGCTTGATGATGTATATAAAAGGCTCAAAAAGGAGGATGGTCTTCTTCCCGGAGAACCCGGTGACGAGCCTATAAATTATGATGAAGAGCTTACCAAGAGGGACAACCTTCAGGAGCAGCTCTATAATATGTTTATCACTGCGGCTGAAAGAAAGCTGTCCAGCTGGGAGTATAGTGGAAGTCAGCTGCCTGACTGGGCGCTGTCTACAGGAAAGGTGCCGACTATTGACGCATTGCTTAGGTCCCATGGGGACAGGCTTTCGGTTATTGACAAGGCTAAGCTTCTGAAAAAGAGACAGGTAACCATGAAGGCTAAGATCAATGAGAAGATGGCTCTTGATAATAAGAATAATCCTGAGTACGGAAAGGATGAAGAGATAAAGGTAGTATCACATTCGGAAAATGACGCATTTCTCGAAGGGATTCAACAGAAGAATTTCCAGTCTTCGGGTAACGGCTGCTGGTCTGTTAGTACACAGTTACAGCTGCAGAGTAAAGGCATAAAAAATGTAACTCAGTCTGATGTCCGCTGCTTCAGGCCTGATTATAATGCGCAGGATATAAAGGATAAATTTACTAAAGAAGTTAAAAAGGGTAGCAAAAAAACTGTAATGAATGAATATGCCCTTGAAAACTACAAGATAATTGAAGGTGACGGCGGCAATAACTTAATGGATCGTGGAGAAGCATTCTTAAAGCTTGCACCGGGCTGTATGCTGAAGGGTATCGAGATTGCAGCATATAATGATTCTGAAAGAAAGAACGGAGTCACTCGTGAGGATTATATAAGAAATACGAAGCAGACCGTAAAAAAGCATATACTACATGCAATTAAGGAGGATAAGTCTCCGGTCAGCTTCCTTAATGGTGGACATTATCTCACCATCGTTGGTATAGATGGCGATAAAGTAAAATATAAAGAATCAAAACAATATAAGAAGGACCAGAAGCCTGATGATACATTTGAGACCACTCTTGACAAGCTCCTAAACAGAGTTACGAGATCATTTATACGTATGGAGTGGAGTGCAGAAATGAAGCTTTCCCAGGATGGAAAGAAGCTGTACGGAGTTCCGAGTCAATATCTTACAGTGGCTGAAGACGGAACCGTTATGATGCCTACCAATAATGCAAATTATAATGTATCCAATGGATATCAGATTAAGGACGGCTTTATAGTAGGACGTTCTAATGGTTCAGAACATCCTGATGGAAATAAGAATCTTGATGACAATTTAAGAAAGGGCGAGGCACAGGTAACTGAACTGCTTTTCCTTCCAAAGACGCTTAATATGGATCTTCTTAAAAGCAAGGCTGCCCAGAGAAGCCCTGAAGAAGAGCTGAGACTTCAGAATATGTCTAAGGATTTCTATGGCGTAGAGCATAAGCCTGATGAATATAAAACTGTCGGAGAAATGGACGCAGCCTACGAGGAGCTTGAGAAGGCCACTAATCGTGCATTTTCAAATAAGCAGAAGGAAGCAGCCACAGCATTTGCCCAGGAGTTAAATGCGCTCATAGCCGGTGATGCACCTGCTGCAACTCAGCCGAATTCTAACACCAGGGCATATGATAACTACATAAACCGCCTGTATAATGAAAATGAATTATCTGAGAATACTGCAACCTTTAACTTGAAGGCTTCATTGGTAAAGGGAGTAGCTGCTGCTTATCTTAAGGCTGAGGGAGTAAAGTTTGATGCGAAGAAGATAGATGCACTTGCGGAAAAAATCAAGATAAATTCAATCGCAGGTGATATGGATAATAAGAATGAGCTGCTCAGCATACTCAAATCTCCGGATCCTGCAAATCCAAGGAACAAGGTTCAACTCTTTGATAAGATTCAGAGTAAAGTTGTAAACAGTATATATGGTGTAGAACCATCCCGTCAGGAAGCATATCTGAAGGAAATGAAAATGCTTGCTGAAAATATGATGCCAAAGGAAGGAAGAACCCCTCTTTATCAGAATTTCTATCAGGCAGTACAGGATGCAGCAGCGATAGATTTAAATCAGCCGGGAGCATCTGAGAAAATAGCAGAGGCAAATAAAAAATTAGTTAAAGCCATAAAGGACTACACCAAAGGTAAGAAGAAGGTAAGATCTTCACAGGATGGAAGAGACAGATTCGATAATGCTATGGATGCTCTTTCAATTGTCGACCTCTTCTCAAGGAATGCAGGCAGAATGGATGTGAAGGATCTGGTAACCAGAGTAAATACAGTAAGAGATGCAAAGACAGCTTCCAACAAAGACTTTGTATCCATGAGAAGGTTCGGTGGTGAACGAGCTAAGAACAGAAATAAAGAAATAGCCGCAGAGCACGAGAAAAAGACCGTAAAGAATACTGCAAAACAAAGATGATAGTAGTGCAGCATGAATTCATCTGTCACTATTAAGGAGAATGATAAATCATGAAGGAATATGAAGGAATAACAATTGAAGAATTAAAAAATCAAGGAATAAAAATCCCTGATTTAACAAAACAGGAAGAAGCAGAGTTTAAGGCCAAGGAGGCCTGTTATCATTATGCTTTTTATATGGATGCGAATGGTGCCAGAAATATCATGCTGGGAGCAGTCGATAAAAAAGAAGAAAAAATAGTACTTAATAACAGTACTTTTGAGAAGGTAGTAACTTCGACTGAAGAACCGGAAGATGGATATATTATAGACCGTGCTTTTGCACCGGCTAATGTATATATTCAGGGGACTTCAGGTAGTGGATTCAGACCCAATAAGGTCATAGATGAAGAGGCTTATAAGGAGTATCAGGAAGTTCTGGACGATGCTGCAGATCAAATGGAAAAAATCATTGTGGATCATACTCCGGACGATATGACCGGTCAGAAGGCAAGAAATGTACTGAATGTGTTAGCACCGGATGTTCTTCGTAATATCAAGAAGGGATATTCGGATGAAGCGCTTTCTTATAAAACTCCGCTGGGGATGTGTATAGGAACCTTTACTGCATGTGTCAACGCTCAGATGTATGATGACATACTGGTAAATAACATCAATAAGCATAAGGATGATTTTCCTATATATGATGTAATCATAGAAGGTGGACGTCTGAAGAAGTCGGCTATAGATTATTACGAGGCGAAGGAAAAGGCCGGTGGTACCCTAAGCGTTGAGGAAGAGAAAAAGCACCGTCAGGCGATTTATGAAAATGTAATCGCGATGAAGCCTTATTATGATACTGTAGTAAAGAAGCTTGAGGAGCCGGGATTTGACGAAGTGGCATTTAAGGACAGACTCATAGATCCGGGTAATAAAGCATTTCATCTTCATCCTAGTACACATAGAGGTTCAGCAGTTACTCAGGCCTCACTTGATGCATATAAGATGGGTCTTGAGAATGGCTGGCCATTGGATGATATTGCGCTTATATCCGCATTTTATTCTACAGCACTCAGTTTGAAATATAATGCAGAAGGTAATGGAGGTATGTCACAGGAGGAATATAAGGCATATGACCCTCCTCAGTATGGCTCGCCTGAAAAAGAAAAAGCTGCTAAAAAAATGCTTTCATTTTACGAGGGTCTGAAGAATAAACCGATCAAATCTCTTGAAGACAGAAAAACCATTCTGAATGAAATGAGTGATATTTTTTATTCAAGTGCCGAGAAGGGTTTTCTGAATTCAAATAATAAAAAAAATAAATTAGATGCAACTGCTGAATATTTTAAGCAGCTGGATGTTCAGAGAATTGAAAGAGAGCTGAAAATTGTGGCCGGAAAAGAGCAGGCATTTTTTGAACCTGTAAAACCCGGTAATGATATAAAGTTTAATGAAATATATGACAGATTAAATACGACCAGAACAGATAAATGGGCCAGCAATGAAAGTAAGTATCATAGTAATCTGCAGCATGCTATAGATGAGCTGAAACAGTTCAGAGAGAATCATAAGGCTCCGAAAAAGGATGCAGGTAAAGAAGCAGTAGATAAGTATTATTCAGAGTACCTGGCAAAGTTGGATAAGGTTCAGCACTACGCAAAGATATATGTTGATAAGAGGAAGGGGGCTTCCACAGAAGGAGGAAAGCAGAGACTGAAGGGCGCCGCTGATATGTCAGCTTTTACGGACAGCGAAAAGAAAAGAATTCAGAGAGAATTGGAAGCACTGGACTTATCTTACAGAGGTAAAAATATCGATCAGATAAGAGTCGGTTTTGTCGGAAACCAGATGATGAACAGTGCAGTTGAACTGGCGAATATGCAGAATATGCCTAATACTGTGGAAAGCATTGAGAAGGTAACAAGTCTTGCTGCGGATATCATGATTGGACGGATAGTAAGTAATGGAAAGGCAAAGTCAGGAAGCAAGGTTCTTGAGGATATAGGAGCTGATATGATGAAGCAGGAAATAATGAAAAGCTCTGATTTCAAGAAGATGATGAATGGCTACATCAAGGATAAGACCATGACTCCTGAAAAGCTGGTAAATGAACTGTCCGGTGATGGTGCAGTGCGAAAGATCAAGGGCTTCAGCAGTACAGTTAACAGCGCCAACAAAGAATTGGATAAAAAGGCTGCAGAAGCAAAAAAACAGACAGCAAAGCGTGAGCAGAAAATTGATGCAAGAAATAAAGCTGATGCAGAGAAAAAAGCGAAGCTGGCGTCAGGTGGTCGATGAGAGGAACACTATGAAAGAAAATGAACTTGAAGAATATTATGATGCGCGATCCATGCAGACATATAACGTTCTGAAAAGCTGGGAAGCTAAGGGGGATTATGACAGTCTTGCAAACAAGAATGCGAACAAGAATGAAATTAAGAATGAAAATACAAATAAAGATGTAAATAAGAATATAAATAAGAATGTAAATAAGAATGTAAATAAGAATGTAAATAAAGGAGTAAACAAGGCCTGAATAAGGTCTAAATAAAGTCCAAATAAAGTCAAAACCAAGCTTGAATAAAGTTATAAATATAGCCGGAACCAGATAGCCGGTCCTAGATAGCCGATCCCAAGAAGCCGGTCCCAGATAGCCGGAACCAGATAACCGGTCCTAGATAGCCGATCCCAGGAAGTAAATCCTGTTTACTGGGACGAAAGGCAACACAAATGAGAGAATCTGCGATAATTGTTGCCCGAGGAACTGGAATAAAGTTTCTGAGAAAAGGAAAAAGCAACAAAATCAGATGAAACAGCAGAAATTGATGCCAGGGCTTCTGGAATAAAGCTTCTGAGAAGAGGAAAAAGCAACAAAATCAGATGAAACAGCAGAAATTGATGCCAAGACTTCGAAAATTAAGCGTTTGAGAAGAGGAGAAGGCAACAAAATTAGAAAAAACTGTGGAAATTGTTGCCGAGGGTACCTGGAATAAAAGTGACTAAAAAATAAAATAAAAATATGACAGTAGCGAACCAGGTTCACAGCTGTCATATTTTTTTAAATCAATTCAAAATCAATTCAAAATCAATGACTACTATGTTGCGCTTTTGTTATACATTGTAATATACAATGGAGTCAGTTTTGAAAATACTATGTAAATTTTTATAGAAATTTTATAGAAAATATAAGCAGGGAGGCTATCCAAAATGAAGGAAAACGAAATAAACATAAATGATAATCAGGTTGAAGATGAAATAAATACAAATAGTAATCAGATTGATAATGAAGAAATAAAAAATGAAGAGATAAAAAATGAAGAGATAAAAAATGAGAATATAAATGAAGAGATAAAAAATGAGAATATAAATGAAGAGATAAAATATGAGAATATAAATGAAGTAAATCCGGCAGAAAACATTCGAAACAATAATACAGAGCCGGTAGAGCTTAAGGTTCCCGAGAATCAGTTTGTCGGAACAGAAAAAGACAGACGTATTGAGGGAGAGAAAATAATAAAGAATTATAAGAGTAAGACCACCCTTGAGGATAAGATGGCATTTTATATGTATTTCCGTATAAAGTTTGATGCTCATTCTAAAGGCTATCATGAAGATGTAAGTAATGGTATTCTCAATATTCCGGTGGATATGCCTGAGGAAGAACGTAATCAGACTATAGAAAAATATCAGAAAATAATTGATGATAATGTGGAGTGGCGTAAACAGCATGGAATTAATCCAAGTGCTCAGTCAACTCCCGATCAGGATGATCTGCATGACCAGCTCTATGCTATGGTTCTTAAGGATATAGTGGGAGACGGCTCAACTAAAACTATTCTCGAGGGACTTAAGAAGTTTAGTGTTATTAACGGCTGGATTGACAGTAAGTCTAAGGAAGAATATCTTGGAAGATTGAACCAGATTGATAAGAACGATCCACTTAGAGAAAGAAAGGCTCAGTATTTAACACGTTATGCTGTAAACAGTGAAGCTAATCAGCTGCAAGCGGTACTTAATACTATGAGATTCAGCGCGATAGGTGATATAACAAACTGTGCAGATGATGATCAACATGGCATAGGAGAAACTATTTTTAACTCTCTTCATTTTAATAAGCAGATGAAAATGTCTGTTTTTTTGAACAGGATTGGGTTTAATAGCGAGGAAAAGAAACATTTCCTTACCATGTATGATTGCAGCAATGATGATCTTGTTTATGATGTATTTAAGAGAGACCTTCAGAAAGATGGAAATCCTGACCCTAGTGAAGAAGATATTCTTAGAGGTATAAAACATACTTATGTTGAAACTGTTGTAAATGTTGTAAATTTTGCATATAACGGAGATCCAAATTATTTATTTGACCGTTATTATAATGACAACATGACCATCTCACATTATATGAGTATATTGAATTATAATGCTGAAGAACAGAAGGCATTTCTTGCGGAGAATGGTATTAAGGAGACTGATAAGGTAAAGGATGTATTTAGAGAAAAGCTTAAGAATGATCTGGATGCGCAGAAAGAATATAATGAAAAAGACGGTAAAGAGGTATTTGAATTAGATGATCACCATATAATGACTTATGCCAAGGATTTTGTTAAGGCTGAAGCTGACAGAACTGATAAGTTTCATTTATATAAATTCAGGAATGAAACTACAGTAGAAAAATATATGAATATTCTCGGACTGGAGGCCAATGAAAAAACTGCTTTTCTAAATAAATTTAATGCAAAGGCAGATGAAAAGATTAAGGACGTCTTTGAGCGTGAAATAACCAAGAATATGACTCCTGAGGATAAGGAAAAAGTCACTGAAAATGATGTATTTGCATATGCCCAGAATTACAAAAATCAAGAATTTGAAAGAATGAAAAAAGAAGGCAGAGCAGTACCATTTATTAATTACGGTCTTAAAATAAGAGATGATTATTTTAGTGCCTTTGAGGTTTCGGGTGACAGAAAAATTCAACAGATGGTAAGTTTGCTCTCTTCTGAATCAAGCGGTGTCGATCCAAAGAGTAATCCTAAAACTCAGGTTGAGAAAGATTTTAAGAACTGGGCTAATACAGATGGCGAAAAGTACGTAGAAGAAAACAAATTACTAAATCTTGGAAATACTATTGATATAATTAATGAAAAGACTATTAACAATCAGCCTATCAATGTTCGTGAACATAAGGATGTGAAGCAGTATCTGGATTCACAGGTCACAACGACTAATGATTTGTTCCTGAGAGGTGTAATAGATGCACTTGAGGCTACAAAGACCGGTAGTGGTACTTTCCATTCAAAGAATACTGATAAGTATAATAACATGCTTAAGGCTCTGAAGAAGTACGAGAATAAGATAGCCATGATAAACACTGAAGGAACTGATGGATTACTTGAGTCTAAAGAGGCTCTTATAGAGGCATGTAAGAATTATGTTCTGAGAAGAAAGAGTAAGAGAAGTTCAGACTTCGGTGAGGCGAGATTCGAGGCTGCTGCTACACTTCTCTATAAACTTATGCCGAAGAATGAATTTATAGCCTGGATGAATGATGTGAATTCTCACCGTGATGATCCGGCAGATAAGGTTACCTGGGATAAGCTTGCTACGCAGGAAGCAAAATACTTTACAAGTGCTCAGTTTAAGATAGAAGATTCTCAGAGTGCATCAAATGGAAACAGAACCAGGATTCCTGAAACCTGTATCGATAAAATGGAATTAATAGATAATCTGTATGGATTTAAGCCGGCTACAAATGCTAATCTGGTTGAATTATTCGGACAGGAAAATATAAATGAGAAGATGATTTCTGCAGAAGCAGGTTTCGTACCAATCGGCCCTTCAGAAGTAAGAAAGAGCCTTTCTGAGAAGGATTTTGCGGCTCTTGCATATGCCGGAACCATGACAACAGAGGCTGCAGCAGAGGAAAACAGACACACTGCTTATCCTCAGCTTAAGACCCTTGTAACCGGAAAGTATTATGGAACCGAATTTATGAAGGAACCTATACCGTCAGAATGTAAATATCATCTGGATGCTATTGTAGCAGGTAGAAACAGTGCTATAAATGCCATGAATGAATATGCTACAGGAGATAAATATCCTCTGGCGCATGTAATATCATCCGGTATCAGACATATAGCTGCAGCTGCAAGAGCAAGTGAAAAGGTGGATGATAACTTTATTCTCTACAGTGAGATGGGAAGCCGTCTTATGGAAATGCTCGAAAGAGATGAAGAGCTGAAGACTCTTGCAATCACTAAGAATTCAACTGAGAAGATAAAGGAAGATTATGAGTTTATTAAGAGCATAAATGAGGCTGCTAAGATACGTAAGAATTCAGTGGAAGCATCCAAGAATCTTGAATGGTTTGCTGAAAACAAACCGGATGCAAAGAGAAGCGAGAAAGAGGAACTGGTTACAGATATTGTTATGAATAAGTTCCTGGATTACTCTGTCAAGAAACACGCTGAAAAACGTGAATCAACAAATACTTATAAGAAGTTAAATGAAGATGCTTTGGCTGTAGCCCAGGGAGCTATGAAAGGTCTTGTGGCTGCAAGGCAGGCACATGCAATAAGTGATGAGGAGTTTAAGCGTCAGGCCAAGATAGTTGATGATCAGGTATCTCTTGAGAGACTCATACATGCTGACCGTAGTCGTAATGGTACTCTTGAAGTAATGGTTCCGGATGCTGAATCAGTAAAAGAACTGAGAAAGAATATAAAGGAACTGGTTAAAGACTCCGGTATATGTAAGAAGTCAATTGCTGATATACAGAAAGAATTAAAATCTGAGAAGAAGCTGGTAAGCAAGCTTGCATCATTATCACAGAAGACACGTGAGACTAAGCTAGCTGAGCAGGCAAAGAAAGCCGCAGAGAAGAGACTTACAACACCAACACTTTAAAATAAACTAATCTTATCCAAAAGATGACAGTTGAACCAAGTTTAAACTGTCATCTTTTTTGTGCCAAGAATGCTTTGCATGCTTGCAGGACTTCTTGCGAAGTCCTGGTTCTGCTACGCAGAACGCATCCTCGCTTCGCTCGGACCCTGGAAGCCCTCGGCACTATGTGCCGTATCCCAGAGCTGAATGTTGCACTTTTGTTATACTTTAGGTTTTACAATAGGCTCATAGTGAAAAATATGTCGAATCACAGCATAAGTGATTTGTTTATAGATGGAGGATATATATGCCACGTAGAACTAAACAACAGAGATTTGAAAATTATGATTTGAAAAAGCAGGCTTTCCGGTTTACAAGGTTTTCTTGCGACATGGCTCAAATCGGTCATGTAATGGATAATAACTATGATAAGGTGAAGGAAGCTGTAAGTGAGGCTATGAGTACTCAGGTTGGAAACCCTGATGATAAACCCATTTTGGGACTAGATATGACGAAGGGTATTCTTCCGGAGGATCATTCTGAACTGATTACGGAGATTAAAAAAAGCTACAAGCGTATTGGAGAAGGAATCCGGAAATATGACGGACCATTTAAGGGAATCATAGAGTCTAATCATTATATAACCAATCCTTCAAATGGTGATATTCTCGATGCATTAGTGGACCAGCCTTCGCTTGAAAAGTTAGTTGCTTCTTTTGGTGCTATACCATCTATAACAAGCGATGTAGAAGTTGAAACAGAAGTAGACGATCCTATTAACAAGGGTCAAAAGATAAAGAAAACGGTTTATGAACAACAAATAGACCTTGAAAATGCGAATAAGCGTAAAGAGGCTCTTGGAGAGTTTGCCGATTATATAACGGATTATTATGTAGCAATCAAGGACCTTTTTAAGGTTATTTATGATAGACAGAAGGCTGAAAAAGAGGATAAGAAAGGCCTTGATACGGCCTATATGCTGAAATATGTCACAGCCATTGATAATCTTACAGCCAAATTTGATAAGCTTAAGTCGGAGTCTGAAAAAAGATATGCAAGAACTGATCTTACTCAGGACGAGAAGGATTTAACAAAGGTTCAGGTCAGAAACCCTCGGGCCGGAAAACCTACGCTTGACAAGAAAGGAATTGAGCCGGATATTAAATCAGTTGAGAATCTCAACAATCCATTAAGTTATATAACATCATCAGATCCGAATAGAGCTAATAGAGATGCTAATGAGGTTGCTATTGCAAATCTGAAAGGTCAGTCCCAGGCGTTGAAAAATGGATGGCCACTTGCTGAATTCAAACTTCTCGGATATATCAGTGAAGCTAAAGCAAATACTGAAAATAGGATGAAGGCTGTAACATTAACTATTAAGAAAACAAAAGAATCAATTAAATCTATTGATGAGAATATAGAGCGATACAGAAAAGAGAACAATGAAGAAGAGCTGAAAGAAGAGCTTAGCTCAAAGAAAAACCTGGAAAAATTAATTGCAAAATATGAGCAGCAGTTAAAGGATGTTACAGCCACTAATAAAGATATAAATGTTATTTATGATAAATATTTTGATTTAAAGAATCCTGATTTTCTTACCAGAAGAGAGGCTCTTAAAGATGCCGAAGAGTTTAATAATAAATATAAGGACAAGGATGTTATTAATATAGCCACGAGGACCTTTGAGGCTATGGAGGAAGAAATTAAGGATCCTTATGAATTAGAAGGAAAAACCAGGCTTGAGCAGGTGGAAAGTATGCTTAAGTCTATTACGGATGTTGACAAGTTTCTTAGATCTTCAGATAACTTCAGGGAGGTTAAATCCGGATTAGAGAAGCTGGTGGAAATGGCCAGAAAATATCCCGATATGAATAATGAACAGTTCTGGGAATATCAAAAGCAGGTCAATAAAGTAAAGGGAAGTATTAATAAATATATAAAGGGGAAAAATAAAGAGGCAGATGAGTACGCTAAAAAGAATAAAGGTAAGAAACTGAAACGTACGGAATATACCAGTAAACGTATTAATACAGTAAGTGATCTGTGGGAAAAGCTGGATTGTCATATGATTCTTACATCAGACAAGTTTACCAAGGAATATACCGGAAATGTAAAGGAACGTGCACTCGCCAAATACAAACGTCTTATAAGATTTGAGGGTGAGTATAGACAAAGTATCCTTGGAAGAACTAATCTGAAGAGTGATGGTGAACTTATTGATATATTTGATATAACTAAGGAATATGATTCATTTATAAAATCAATATATATCGAAAGGATGAAACATCGTTTTGATACGGATCCGACTTTTACTCCAGAGGAATTCTTAAATAGTCTTAGTACCAAAGAAATACATGACGGAGTCAGGAAAATCAAAAAAGAAATCGATCCTGATTTCAAGAAGCGTATATATAATTCAATTAAAGAACGTGTACTGCTTGATGGAGAGGAAAATTCAGACTATGTGACAGATGACAGATATTTTTATGATATGGTAAATAGTGATTCTCCGGTACTTTATGATATTCCTATAGGAGTAGGACATGACTATATCCAATTTGAGTATAGAATGGAGCTGATCCGTTTAGGACAGGCTGATGAATCCGTATTTGATAAAGACGATTATATAGGCGGACCTCAGTATGAACCGGATGAATGGGAAATAAAGAAATATAATATTAAAAAGCCGGAGGAAAAAGAACCTGAGGTTGAGGAAGAGAAGAAGGTTGATAAGAATGCTGAATTAAACGAAGCAAAGAAGCAGGCAGAAAAGAAGAATGAGATAAAAGAACCTAAGAAAGAGGAAAAGAAGGCTGAGAATAAGGAGCCAAACAAAGAGCCAAAGAAGGAAGAGAAAAAAGTCGACAAGAAGGTTGATAAGAATGCTGAATTAAACGAAGCAAAGAAGCAGGCAGAAAAGAAGAATGAGATAAAAGAACCTAAGAAAGAAGAAAAGAAGGTAGAAAACAAAGAGCCAAAGAAGGAAGAAAAGAAGGCTCCGAAGAAGACAGAGAACAAGAACGAAATAAAAGAACCAAGGAAGACAGAGAATAAGAACGAAATAAAAGAGGAGAAGAAAGCTCCTAAAAAGACAGAAAATAAAAACGTAATAAAAGAAGAGAAAAAGGCTCCGAAGAAAGAGGAGAAAAAGCCTGCGAAAAAACGCGAAAAGAAAAATCTGGCTGCTCAGATAGTTGAGGCTCTTACAAGTGACAGGCTCTATGAGTTAAGCTTAGATTCTATGTACAGATCAATCGTAAATGATCTCCATGCACATGCTAAGAAGGAAAAACCGGGTGAAAACACCAAAATATCAGATGAGACTTTGACTAAGATGGCAAGGTATGTAGACAAGATCTCTGATAGAGCCGATTATACAGCAGATGATTTTACAAGGAGACATCTTGTAGAGAGTGCTTTCAAACAGTACAGACAGGGACCTGAAGATTTCAAGAAGAACTGTTCTACATTTAATGTTAAGTTCCCTACCGGAATACAACAGAATGGTGCTAGTTTTTGTTATCGAAGTATGTTTCAAGAAAAGCATGAAAACAGGATAAGTGAAATAGGCGCTGCATATTTGAAGAACCCTGAAAATAAAAAACTGGAGGCAGCAGTAATGGATGAGGCCTATCAGGTTCTTATGGTAAATATAGTTGATCTTACTGTAGGAAGGCAAAAAGGCGAAACAATTACCAGATATAACGAGGTACTTGATTCAACGGGCATGAAGGATCAGAGAGACTTCTTTATTAGGAATGAGCTCAGTAATGAATTCAAGAAAAACTTCCAGGAAAATGTTCTCATAATGGCAAAAGCAGGAAAGTTTACCGGTGGTCGTACACTAGATGTGGCAGAAGAAACGCTGGCAAAGATGCTGGATAATAATAAAAAGAAAAAGGATGTCCGGGGAGAAAGAAATACTAGGAATCTGATAGATAAGCTTAAATTACATAAGGGTACGATAGATAAAAAAGTTGAAGTAATGAATAGAAACCAGGCGGCTATTAAGAAGTAATAAGGGAGAAAACCCATGCGTGAAATAGAAAATATAAATAATATTGATAATAATATTGAAAATAATATTGAAAATAGTATTGATAATAGTATTGATAATAATATTGATGTTGGTCAGTATGAATATCAGAACGCTGCTGTAAATAATTACCAGCATAAGAAACTTGTGGATATGAATACTACTGTTCCTTTTAAACTGTATGAAAATATGTCCAAGAGTTTATTTGCGCTCGATCAGGTGTTTCCTGATTCTAGTGATGACATAATAATGATGGGTGGAGAGTTTAATCAGAATATGACTCTCACATCAAGAAAAAGAAGTACAACGGTATATCAGCCCAATATTAATCAGCTTAATGATATAGTTTATCTCTTTACTGATCCGGAGATTGTTAAAACAATGAAGGATTATCATAAGAGGTATGATGAACATCTGGATAAATTAGCAGAAAAGTATCCACCGGAAACACATCCTTTAGAAGCGAGGATTCTTAAGGTTGCCAAGAATAATTCTGAGATAATGAAGGATCCGGACGTCTATGAGCTGACATCGGGCTTTTCGGAATATACTATAACCTATAAAACCTCTGTTATGGATATGCCTTCACCGGCTTTCGTTATAATGGAAAATGGTAAGAAAAAAACCGTTATAGACATGCCTCGTTACAAGAGATTTATGGAAAATCATGTCTTTCTCGATCAGCTGGAGGATAAGCAGAATTTCTTCATAAATGAGTATATCCCTTATGCCAAGAAGATGAAAGCGGGGACTCTTACTAGTGAGGATGCCGAGAGATATAATGTGGCATATGCTAATCATATGGTTAAACAGAAGAGGTATTTTGAGGAGATTATAAGCTATAATCCTAAGAATGATCCTGATATTGCCGAAAACAAGGTATGCAGGGATAATGGCCAGTTCGTTCAGAACTGGACCGGTCCGAGATTCGGCAAAATGGTGCTTGAAACCGTAAATCAGAATATCCGTCTTATGGATAATGGATGGCCTGCAGCTGATATAACATTTCTTAACCAGCTTCAAGGCATGAAGAAAAAGGTTGATGCTATCGCATCGGAAAAAGGTAAAGCATATACCGAGGCTGAGAAGAAGGCTGCTAAAGACTTAAAAAAGAAGATGAAGTCCGCCTATGAGAGCATAATGAATGAAAAGGTGACTTCTCCTGAAGACAGAATGTCAAAGCTTGAAAATATCGGGGAATCAGTTAAGGATTATTCTAAGTTAATCACAGGTTACAGAGTTAGAAAGAATAATAAGAAGAACTTAATAACAATAGGAGAAGAGTCTCTTAACTGGCTCTACGATGAAGCAAAGGGAAGAAAAGTATTCCGGGCCGAGGTAGGAAAGAATAAAGATTTTGACAATCATATAAAGAACAGTACATATGAAGAAACCAATCGTTTTGATATGCAGGTTCAGGGTTTTCTCAGGGAGGCTGATAAAGAGGCGTATACGAATTCTCAGCTGCATTCTGACATCATAGAATATGATCGCGAAGAAGATAACCACGACTTATATGATGAAGCTTTTAAAAAACCTGATGAGAGTGATAGAGAATTGAATATCCCACTAGGAAATGCTGTACAAGTCCAGATAGTCCGGGATAAGAAAGCCTATAATAAGATTAAAAACAAATATATAGAGCTGGCTGATTTTACCGATAATAAGACGGACAAGTATGTCGAGAATGATAATATCGGTATGGAGATGAAGGAATTTGTAAAAGCCAGAATCAGTAGTCGTTTGAGAAGAGCTGCAAAGGGACAGTCAAATCTAGCGCTAGTGAATAAAACTCCGCTTGGACATGGTATAAGAGCAGTTACAGATGCAATCTTGTTAAAATTTGAAGATGATCATTTACGAAATAATATGAAAAAATGGCAGAGTAAATTCCCTGTTTACAGACTGTCCATAGAGGGTGAGAAACAGCTTCAGACCTTTGCAGATTATTATGATGAAAAGGAAAAGGCAGGCGGTGTTTTAAATCCTGAAAGAGAACAGTTCTATCGCCAGAAGATATATGATCAGACGGTTTCCATGATACCGATGATGAATAAAGTATTTGCTTCTGTTGAAAATAAGAAAATCCATGATCAGCTCCAGCAGGATGAAGTAATCATGGATGATCAGTTCTGTATCCATCCTGCAGCGCAGCGTGGAGCTAAAACTCTCTATAGTTCGCTAAATGCATATAAGACTGGACTGGAGAATGGCTGGTCTATGGATGATATACCTTATATTGCGGTATTTAATATGCTGATTAAGGAAAAAGATGTGCAGACCACAGTAGGTTATACCACGGAGCTAGAGGGATATGAGAATAGGGAGCCTCTTCAATATGGCAGTGACGCGGAAAAGGAGTTCTTTGAAAGGATGAGAGCTCTCAGTAACGAAATCAAGGAAAAGCCTATTAAGTCAGCTAAGGACAGAGATAAGTTCATTGATAAAATGAATAGTCTTGTCGAAGAAGGAATAAACAATCATTACCATAGTACAGATAGTATAGCCAGGTATTATCAGCAGCTGAAGCTGAGACAGTTTGATAGAAGTCTGAATATAGGAATGGGCAGAGAAGTACCTTTCTATGAGAATCCTGTCCTGGTTGGAGATGATAGAAGACTGGCTCCGATCATGAGTGACCTTACTGCCGCAAGAACAGATAAATGGTGGAGTAAGGAAAGTACGGTTCATGAGAATCTTCGTAAAGCTGCTGAAGGACTTCAGAAATTTATGAAAGAGAATCCTGCTCCCGGGGCTGATGCAGATAAGAAGACTCTTATGGAGTATTCTACACAGTATCTCGCAAAGCTTGATGCGGTTCAGCATTTTTCAAAGCTTTATCAGGAAGCAAGAGAAGGAGCTTCTACTGAGGGCGGTAAGGACAGACTCCGCGGAGCCCGGGATATATACAGTTTTGCTGAGAGAGAAAAGGTTGAGCTGCTGGAAAGAATGAAGACCAAGACGAAGGAATTTGAAACTATAAATGATCTACGAAAAGCAGCCATAACCGAAAAAATGATATCAGCTATCCAGAAGCTTGCAAATATGAATGCAATGCCTCTCACCGATGGCGGTAAGAGGAAGATGGCAGACTGGGCAGCAGATATAATGACCGGCAGATTTGCTTTATCAAAAACTTCAGGCAGCCAGGCAGTTAATGATATGGGCACTGAATTAATGAAGAGCAGTATCAAGAATAATAGTGATTTTAAGAAGATAATCAAATCCTATTTGAATGATAAGACCATGACACCTGCGAAGCTTGTAGAAGAACTGACCGGAGACGGTATTTTGAGACACTTGAAGGAATCAGCATCGAACTTTAAGAAATTTGAAGGAAAGCTGAAGGAAAGACAGGACAAATTAAAGGAATTCGAAACAAAACATCTGCGTAATAAGGCTAAGCTTGATGAGGCAGATAATAAAAAGATTGCTGAGAAAGCAAACAAAAAAGCGGCGGGTAAACATCCGTAGCAGCCAAAGTGAGTCAAAAAGGGATAAAGGAAAGAATAGTTATGAGCAAAAGCATATAGACTATGCTAAAAAGGTAATAGAATTCGTAGAAACATATAAAAGAAAGTCTGAAAAATTACCAAAAGTCTAAACAGGCACAGCCGGGTGGTATGAATTTATAAACAGCCTGTAAAAATTTGGAGGGTAAATATGAAGGAAGTCGATAATATTGTCAACGAGATAAACCAGATAAATGTCGAGCCGGAATCAGGTATAAAGTATGCATACACAGTTTCACTGCCAGGAGCTGCCCTAAGTTACATCTCATCCCTGGGTACTGATACCGAGAAGGCCCAAGAATATCAGGAAACCCAGGATAGTAAGCTATTAAGGGGAATAGATGAATATGATGGCGAAGAAGCCATGATTGAAACCGCTTTTGTGAGTGATAAATTAAAAGGTACTACGTTTTATAATGCCAATGGCAATCCTCTGTATGGATTAAAAGTTAATGATGAAGAACTGGTTGCAGAGTATCAGGATAAAATCAGAAAGGCCGCGGATAATATAGAAAACAGCATCGATAAGTCTTATGGAAATGATGAGACGGATATGAAGATGAAGGCGTTCATTAAGACTACCACATCGGATCTGATTAAAAAGACTATTGATGGCTTCTCTCCGGAGTCCCTGTGTTATAGAACTCCCATTGCCATGGGTCTTAATACTATATCAGCATGTGTCTCAAATAACACTACCAATGGTAAGCTCAAAGACAATATGAAAAAGTGGCAGTATAAATTCCCTGTTTATGATTTTGTTATAGAGGGAAACGAGTTAGAAAAGACCCTTATTTCTTACTACAAGGAAAAGGATCAAAACGGTGGGGTTCTTGCACCTGAAAAGGAAGATGATTACAGGCAGAAAATATATGACAATTTAGTTTCTACCATGACCTACTACAACCGTGTTATGGCTGCTTCAGAGAACATTAAGTTAAATGCAGAAATAAAAGCAGATCTTGTAACAGATGCGCTTAATGACGCCATTCATCTGCATCCACTTTCAGCTCGCGGAACTGTTGCATTTAATGCTGCACTGGAAACCTATAAAGCAGGTCTCGAGAACGGCTGGCCTATGGAGGACCTTGCATCAGTTTCTGCCTTTGCAACCATTGCACATACATTAAAAGCTAAGGCAATCTGCAATCGTGCAACAGATGCTGCGACATTTAAAATGTACGATACTCCCCAATATGAGAGCAAGGAGCATCAGGCATATGTCGAATCTATGAATCAGCTGTTTGAGGACTTTAAGGCGAAGCCACTTACGTCAGCTGAGGAACGAACTAAATTCCTGGATGATATGCATAAAAAGATTCAGGAGGGTGTTGAGAAAAAGTATATCAAGAGTGCAGCAAATAAGAACGAGAATGAGAAAGAGAAAAAGAACGAGAGTAAAACCGTAGATTATTATTACAATCAGTCGGTAGCTAATAGAATAAAATACGAGAAGTTTATCCAACAGAAAAAAGCACCGGCAGTTCATAAGAAGGTGGAAGTAGGACCTGAGAGAAGGATTGTACGTATTTATGCAGATCTTACCGCTAAAAGAACTGACCTTAGATTCTCCAGTGAAAATAAGGAACATAAGAACCTGAGACTTGCGGTGGAGGATCTTAGAAAGTTTTATCGTGAAAATCCGGCACCGGGTCCAAATGCAACCAAAGCAGATATAGCGAAATACAATATGCGTTATCTGACAAAACTGGAGCAGGTATCCCACTATTCTGATATATACAAAAAAACACATAAGGATCCAAGCTCCAAGGGCGGCAAGGCCAGGCTCAAAGGTGCGGTTGAGTTCGGAGACTTTGCTGCATCTGAGAAGTTTGAGATAGAAAAACAGCTGAAGGCAAATAAGCTGACAGTTCCGGATAACGAGAAAAATCGTAAAGATATGCGTAAATCTCTTGAAAAAATGTTGAAGGGGTTAAATGCAAGACATAGAGGTACCCTTCATAGAGAAGCATTAGATTCTAAGGAGATGACACTTCTCAAGGATAAGACTACAGAAGCTATAGAATATCTGAAGGTTAACCGTGGTGTTAATCTGTTCGAGGATGAAAAATTTGGACAGATTATGAATGAACTGTCTGAATGCTCTAATAACTATACCAAAGCAAAGAAGGATGTTGCGAGAGAGAACTTCAGGAAAGAGCTGGTTGATGAATCTCTTCCGAAGGGCAGTGAAGAAAGACTCGCGCAGGAGAGAGAGGTTATCAAAAAGATGAAGGCCTGGAAGCCAAAGACTCAAATGGGTCAGTCTAGGTTCAATGCTGCACAGGATGTATCTTCTTTTTGTAAAGAGTTCAAAAATAATCAGAAAGAATATAATTATGCCCTGGAGGGACATCCATCATTAGATGCTAAACAGATAGCCGAAGAAGCTGATAAACCTTATGAGGCAGGAGTTGATGAGATATTAAACTATTACAAGAAATACCCATCATGCATAAGGGAACATTTCAAAAAGAATCTGGTAAATGACAAGTCATTTAAGGCTGCCTGTGCTCCAATCGAGTGTGATGGCATTTCAGAAGAGGATTTCGCTTTAGTAGCATATGCGGCAATACTAAATACGGATACTATCCCGGATGCGTCATTAGATAAGAAGAGTCAGAACAAAAGTCCTGAAGTAACAAAGAAGGACAGAATAAGGCAGAACAGGACTATGTATTCGCTGGATATTGGAGGGGGAAAATCTGCAAGAGAAAACTGTATTAATCATTTTGGTGAGGACTTTATCAAGCCGGCAAGATTAAAAGCAAAGGAAGTCCTGGAACAGTATAAGGCCGGCAATAAAGAACCTCTTATAAATATTCTTGCAGAAGGTATAAGTGAGAGTAGTTATGAATGTATGCATAGCAGTCATATGTTTGGAGGTAGAAGAAATGCATACTGTTTGGGCGTTGGACTTCTTGACAGACTGATTGATTATTCAAAGAGAGAACCAGGGCTTTATGATGCTGTTATGGCAAAGCTCACTCCTGAAGCAAAGCAGAATATAGATGATACTTTAAATCTGAAAGAGTATCTGGATAAATGTATCGCTTCAGAGAAAAAACTGGATGATGCTGTAAAGAACAACATTACTCTTAGTGAAGCAGAGAAAAAGCAGTGTCTAAAGGATATAGTAACCTATGATTTCCTCTCAGTAAATCATGATAAGTTCAGAGATGAACAGGTAGAAAATGACATGGCTTGTAAAGAGTTTAAAGCAAAGTATGACAACCTCACTATGGATATAATAACAGGTAAGATAACTGATATGACAGCAGATGACCTGATAAAGATTGATACCAAGCTTGAGCAAGCTGCACGTAAACCTATAGCTCAGGTTCACGGCAGACTGAGAACTGAAGAAGGAAGGAAAAAGCTTGATGAGGCAGTACAGCCTCTGGTTGATGCAATTCCTGCAAATGTACCGGAGAAAGACTTACAAAGTGCAGCAATGAACTTCGGTGAAAACCTGAAGACAGAGATGGGCAGAGCAAAGGTTGAAGCAGCTGCGGCAAAGAGAGAACAGTTCATACAGATGCAGAATAATAAAAAAATAGAAGAGCCAAAGGCTATGGGCCCGGCATAAAATAAGATTACACTTTGTGACAGCAGTGAACCAGGTTCACTGCTGTCATCTTTTTCTAAAACTCTGTTAAACCTTTGTTGCGCATTTGTTACCCGTCAGGGTGTAGGATGGATGGTAGATTGAGATAACAGGAGAAAGATTATGAAAGAAGTAGATATCGAAGTACAGAATAATGAAGATGGATTAGGCTACGGTTTTGAGAATCCTGACGCGGAACCACTCAAGTACAGAACTCGTGCTGAGCGTAAAGCCCGTGAGGAAAAAAATAGAAAAGAAGCTAATATAGTATATGAGAATTACAAAGAGTATGAGACAGAAGATGATATAGCCGATGCATATCATAGTCAGAGAACCCTTGAGGATAAATTCAACTATGTTCAGACTCTTATAACAAGAAATTCGCTTATCATGACAAGTGGAAATTATCTGACTGAAAAAGAGAGAATAAACCTTGGCATGTATCCGAAGATATTCACAGGTGATATGTCCGTGAATCAGCAGGATAGTCCTTTATCTCAGGAGCAGATAAATAACCAGTCTATTGCGGAAAATGTTCTCCTATCTGATATAAAGCATCAGTTCTTTATGAAGGATAAGAAAAAGCATATCACTCTTGATGGCTGCAGGGAGTTTATGGAATTTCTGGGCAGAGTTACAGTTAAACCATGTGTAAATCTTGGCCTTTATTACGATGAAATAAAGAGTAAACTGTCCAAGGAAGGCGGCAGTGAAAAGACCCTTGATTATAAAACTAAATACATAATGAATAATGGACTTGTAAAAGAGTCTACTTTTGCTAATCATACGTACTTGAATACATATGATATCGAAAGTAAGTTCAACACGACTGTTAAAGCATTGGGTACTAAGGAATTTACCTCAGGTATTAGTGTAAATAACTTTCTGGGACAGGATATCAGTGATCATAAGAACGATACTCTGAATGATTATATGGATCATTTAAAAATTACCGATCCGGAAGTCAGAAATGAGTTTACAAGTTTTTTAGGATGTGATGGTACGGATAGTGTTCAGGGGGCATTAGATAAACTCGGACAACCTGAATTTCTGAAGCAATTTAAAGGCAATAAGACTAATTTCTTCTGCGACAGAATAAAAAAAGCATGGTCTGCCCAGGGAGAAAAACAGGTTCTTAAGTCTTTGACCAGAAAAGAGGCTGTGGCATGGAAAAGAGGCAAGGATACTCTCGATGTCAGGTATGATTATAAATATAAAAAATGGCTTCAGAATATCGGTGATCCGTTGTCTGAAAAAATGTACAGAAAAAGCTTTGCCGATACATTTAACAGCATGAACAAAACTGTAAAAGCAAAGAAGTCATTAGGAATCAGGTTTGGTGAACCTAAAAATAATATCACCTTTGAAGAAATAAACAGATTAACTGATGTTCCGGAAGAAGAAATAGTTATTCCGGATCCGAGAAAAGTTGAGACTGCAAAGAAATATAATACATACTTATCTGAGCATACAGGTGAGAATAAGATATCTGATGTTAATGAAAAAAACAGAGTAATGCTTTCTAAGGCAATGGCAGCTCTTATGCTGAAGGATGGTGCCGGCAACAAGGCTTATAGTGTATCAACTATTCATAGTGTTGCAGAGAAGATTGACAGGACTCTTGACCTGGAAAATGTACAGCCTGAAAGAATAAGAGCAGCGCTGGTAAGTCCGGATAAAGTTAATGAATTCGTAAAAGAGCGGACTGTTGAACTCTACAATACAAAGACCAATGCTGATGAGGCAGGCTTCTGCGAAGAAATGAGTATTCTTTCCAGTGCTATGATGAAAAGCTGGGGCCGCTCTGATGATTATAAGACAATGTATAAGTATGTGAAGAATATTTCTCAACTGGAATCATACTTTATTAAAACACCGGAAGGAAAATCGGAATATCTGGATAATATCGTAAGTCTCCTTCAGGCAACTGAGAAGTATATGAAGGGAAAGAAAAGTGTCCGTTCTTCAGAAGATGGAAAGGAAAGATTTGATAATGCTCTGGATGTTCTGGGTGTTATGTACAAATATATACCCGGAGTAAGGGGACGTATAGATGAAATAGTAGCAAGAGTTAATCATGTCCGTGGTGCTGAAGATGTAAATCATAAGGATCATGTTGATATAACAAAGTATAACTCAAGGAGAGCCTCTGAAAAAGCGATAGAACGCTACAAGAAGGAGTCCGGAGTAAGTGAAAAGGATATGCAGAATATTCGCATAAAAAAAATTTAGTAATCCGTATGTCATATATTTTATTTAGTGCAAAAGAATAGGGGAATACACTATGAAAGATGATCAGAATCAGGAAATAGAGCAGTTAATAAATGATAATCAGCAGGCAAATGATGCTGAAATGGCTGCACTTAATAATGAGATGCAGAGGAACAGGGAAGCTAATGCCCTAAATAACCACAATATCAACAATTTCTTCAACAATATGGCTAATAATAACGCTGTTGCGGATGATGATGAGGAATTAAATGATCTTCAGGATCAGGTTAATAATGAGAATCAGCTGAATAATCAGAATCAGGTCAACAATGAGAACCAGCTGAATAATCAGAATGATCCGGTGGAACAGGCCGTTGATGAAGAAATTAATCAAATGAATCAGGATTTAGATAGAGAAGATGCTGATCTTCTGAACCAGGCTATTCAGAATCAGCAGAATCAGAATCTTCAGGCTCAGCCTGTTGGAAATGAGCAGAATGCAAATGATGATGACTGGGTAAATGTAGAGAAGGATGAGATTGAACAAAATCAGAGAGAGAATGAATTCCAGCGCCAGAGAGACTTGAATGAACAGCGTCATCATCAGCAGGAGCAGGAGCGTCAGAACAGGGAAAACCAGATCAATAACCTGAATAATTCTGCCCAGAGAATGAGAAATGCAGAAGCTGGAATTAATGCTGCTGCAGATAATATGGAAAACAACAGGAATGCAGATCGTCAGCGTCAGCAGGAGCAGGAGCGTCAGAACAGGGAAAACCAGATCAATAATCTGAATGCTTCTGCTGAGAGAATGAGAGCCTTAGATCAGGGAATGAATGATGATGCAAATAGAATCGATAACAATCAGAGAGAGGCTGCAAGGCGTCAGCGTCAGCAGGAACTTCAGAGACGTCAGGAGGAAATCCGTCGTGCCAGAGAGCAGAACCGTCAGCAGGTTCGTGAAATGCTTCGTCAGCAGGAGCTGGAGAGACAGCGTCAAGCCGATGCCAGACGTCTGAAGGAAGCAAATGATGAGTTTAAAAGAACAGTATATAAGGCTGGAAGAGATTCCATGGTTTCCAAGGCGAATAAAGGCTACGAAAGTGTTATGAAATACTTTGCGCCGGATAATGGTTTCCAGTATCCGCCCGGAATAACTCCGGAACTTGCTGCTGCAACTGTTATGGGTGCTGCTATTGATAAAAACTGGCTGCTGGATAATTATCCAGATAAGATCCAGGAAGCCGGTTCTCTAGAGAATTTACAGAAGAAGATTCTTAATGATATAACCAGTGGTGGACAATTAGAGCCATATATCCTTGAAATAGGATTGAAATCATTTCAGAGAGCAACTGTCGCAGTTGATGCATTTGGAAGTGGAAAGCAGGGTTATGTTAAGGATTATCTCCGTAATCTTGCTGATTACAGCGCTAATACTGTCGGAGATATCAGAGCTGCAGATGGAAATCTTTCTGATGGACTAGACCCTGAACAGATGACTTATAAATTCTGTCAGGAAGTTGTAATAAATGGACCTCTTCAGGTGAAGCCTAATGAGGTAGATTATACACAGATAAATAATATAAAGCTTAATAGTTTATCTATGCAGATAGATGCAATGAAAGCAGCTGAGCAGAGAAAGCAGAGGCTTATAAAGGAAGTATCTACACTTACTCCGGCTCAGAAAGAAGAACTTGCGGCTGAAATGCTTCTCGATAATTACATAGCCAATATGGCAAATAAAGAAAAGAAGAAGCTGGAAGCTGCTACAAAGAAGAACAGGGAGGACGCATTTAGAAATGTAGGGCTTAATGAACAGGATCCAAAATGGAACAGATATACAGCGAGCCAGAATACATTTTATGATAATAAAGCCAAGGAAGCGTCCTATATAATAAATAAGAATACGGTCTCCGAGTTCGATGTACTCATGCAGACCCCGGGCGCCAGGGATATACTAAAGAGACAGTATATGGCAAAGATAAAGGAATCTGATGTTTACCGAAGAATCGTTAATTCCGATAACGCTAAGACTATGGTAGATAGTCTTATAGAAGCTGATGTTGAAGCTACAAAGGGTATGGATGCGATTCCAGATTTCAAGATAGATCCTGCTGTAAAACGTTATACTAAAGAACTAAATGATAGTCACAGGCCGAAGCTGGAAGAGCAGCTGTCTCAGGTAAACAGAGAGCTGGTTCATAAGGCTATGAATAAGGCAAGAACTACTGACGCCATAGGTAATGGTTCTTTGGTAACTTATGATGTGAATCACGATTCTATTTCAGCAAATGCTGAAGCAATCAACAGTATGTATCAGACTATAAAGAGGAATGATACAATTACCGGTTCTAAAAGTTATGGAGATATGAAGACAGCTCTGAAGGAACTGCGTGATTATACAAGAGGACTGGCAGACCATAATACTCCAATGGGATCTTCTGAAGTCGAGAAATATAAAGAGCTTGTTAATAAAGTAGATAATCTGGCAGATCATTATCTGATGAATAAGAAGAATCTGGATGATCCGTCCTCACTTGATAAGGTTAACGGCGTCAGAACTTTAAAGAGAAGACTTCTGACATCTACCCATAAGATAGATACTGCTTTAGAGTTTTCAAAGAGGGATCATAGTAATCAATTATTTGGTGATAAGTTTAGACGTTTTGACCACTTTGATCCTGCCAAAGAAGATAATAATCCATTTTACGGTAATAAATATAAAAACCCCGAATCAAGAAAGATCAATAGTGGTGCATGCTCAGGCTTTACCACCATGCGTTCTGCCGGCACATCAATAGCCATAATGTGTATGGCTGCCAGCGGTCAGTACACATTTGAAGATATAATGGATCCGACTAAATTCGTTAATGAGAAGAAGGCTATCTATGATGATGTCATAATGACACTCCGAGATGGAGATAATCCTGCAAGCAGAGAGAAAATTGCAAGGACAATTCATGATGGGCGTATAGCTACAGACAGAATGCTGGAGGAGCAGACAAAGAAAATAGATTTTAAAAACGTTGATATCTATAATGATAAGCAGTTTATAATGACTACTCATATGTATATGGCCCGTTTCGATGCAGAACAGGAAATGATGCGTATCAAACCGGATTATATCAAGGTTGCAAAAGAAAGTAATCCGAATTTCAACAGCATGAATGATGCAAACGTTATCTGGTCACCTATGATGGAACTAGGCCAGTCTATGCGAGATATTAAACAAAATGCATATGATGCTGAAACATCAACTAATCCGACTATTGCCAGGAATGCAGCTGCTAAATTAATGTCTAATACTGAACGTATCAGACATCATCTTGAGGAAATGGACAAAAAGAAACAGGCAGCACAGAATATTCCGGTTAATAACTGGTTCAGTGAGGCTGAGCATGGTCAGATTTCTGCTACCAGTGCAGCATTGGAATTTGCTATAGTAAATAAGGTACCATTCAAAGAATATCCAGAAGATATAAAGCCGCTTCTTCCAAAGATGATAGATGGCAGTATGATGAAGAATGTGAAATATGAACTGGATATTACAAAAGGAAGAACCAAGATAACCTCCGGTTTCCCTTCCCAGGAAGATATTCATAACGAAGCGGTCAATATTAAATTTCTTAAGAAAACTGATGAGGCGATACGTCGTCTTGAAGGCGGTAAGGAAAACTATAACAACAAGAAGGATTTTGTAACAGACTGTGCCTATGCATTATTCGGACAGATGTACAGAGCATCCGGTATGCATACACCAATAGATGCCACAACAGGAAAGAAGCTTTCCCTTGAAGAATTCATGCGGAAGCAGATAAAGTCAGGAGTCTTCGAGAAATCACTTAAGTCAAAGAAGAATCCTAAAGAATTTACTGACCCTAAAAATATCGCCAAAATGGCGAAGAACAAAGCTAAAATGCAGGGTATAATAAAAGCCCATATAGATAAGAATGCTGAACGAAAGGCTGTAAAGCTGAAAGGCAAGGCAAACGTCCAGCGGTCAAACCCATCCTTACAATAAATCTGAAAAAGGTGACAGTAGCGAACCAGGTTCAATGCTGTCACCTTTTTTTAATTTTATATGCAGCTTTGTTGCGCATTTGTTATCCGTTATGAATTAAAATGGACACAGTTGAAAAAATATACAAGGAGAACGAAAATGAAAGAACAGGATCAGTTACAGGGACAGGAAAATATACAGGAATTAGAACAGTTACTTGGATTAGATCAGATAGATGAAAGTCAGTTTCCGGGGCTCAAGGACGCTATACTCGCAAGCTACCTTGAGACTCAGAAGGTAATGGGTAAGAGAGATAAGACCAGAAGTGTTTATGACAGACCGAAGTTTCATGAGGAACTAAAGCAGCTCGATTTCATTTTTTCGGAGATAAAAAATACTAATGATACTATATATTTTGATGATGCTTATGCTACGTATGTACTTGACAGAAGCATTGATTTTGTAGGCTATGGAGCAAGAGTAAATTTTATCCTCGGTAAAGTAGGCGAGAAGATGAGTCCTGAGGAATACTCCGATATGATTATGAATATCAAGAAGAATCCTGAGGCACAGGAGGTTCTTGTTCTTGCTACGAGATATGCTGACAGTAAACTTCTGAAAGAGAACCTTAACAAGTTCAAAGCTGTTTTCTGCCCAAAAGAAAGCTTTAATCTTTCTCCTGAGCTGGCGGAGGAGCAGTATGAGAATAGTCATGAGAGTCTTTTAGAAACTATTTCCGAAAGAATGAATAAGGTTAAGGGCGAGGATGATGGAGAAGTATTCCCTGAAGTAAATCAGACTCATTATCTGCTTCACGATATGGATTGGAATAAACAATTTCCTAGTTTAGAAGAATTCAACAAGGCTTTTAAAGAGGTGAGATTTAAAGACAGAATCAAGGTGGGGATTGGTAATAAGGACGAGCTTAAACATGAGTATGATCGTGAGGTCTGGGAAAATGAAAAAGGTAACAAGGAGAGTAAGCTTCATATTCTCCTTGGACTCGCCGGAAATCATTTGAATGACGAAGAATACGCAAGCTTTATACTGTCTGTCAGCTTCAATAAAAAGCTTAAACAAGAGATGGACAATTGTATCAATTACATGAACTTTGACCAGCTTTTCAGATCAAAGGAGGCTCTTCAGGTTTATTTTGCAAGCGGAGTTAAGAACACAGGCGATGTAAATGCAGCCTATGAAGTAATAAAGGCAGGTTACGCTGAAAAGAAAAATGAAGCGGACGCCTTAAAGCAGGCTGAAGAAGAACATAGAAAAATTGAAGAAGAAAAGAAAAATATCGAGAAAGAAAAGTTCTACAAAATGCTCGATGAAAATCCATTTGAGGATGAATATATCGAAGAGTATAACGAAGAAGAAATAGAGAATTCGAATAACGAGCAGAAGATAGAACAGTCAGGCGATAACCTTCAGAATAATCAGGCAAATAACCAGGCTGATAACGTACAGCCTGTTAACCCTGCTGTGCAGAATATGTCCAATAAAGATGTGCAGAATATGAAGAAGTTCCTCACGGGCTGGCAGAACTATAATCATGGAATCGGATCCATGTATAATCAGCTGAATGAGTTTATGAATGCGCTGACCCGGACTCAGGATGATCCATTAAAGAATTTTAATCCGGAAATGGGAGAAGAGGGCTCAGATTCTTACAAGAATATGACTAGATCACTTCATAGTCTGATGCAGAAACTTGCGGATAAAAATTCTCGTCCGGAAGACATTTTCCAGGATTTTAATCAGTTATATAGAGCGTCAGAATCTTATTATAAGGATCACTATAAATTCTTCGGAATAAAAGGAACAGACAGAGGCAGAGACAGACTTGCACTTTCTAAGGATCTTAAGAAAATTATTCCGGTTATGATGAATGATTTTAATGGCTTATGTACAGGAGTCTGCAACCTTAAGGATGAAAACGGAGTGGTTTTCGGGCAGAAAAAGCCAAGTGAGATAGAGGCTAAATTTGAAGAAGTTAAGGGCATGTTTGGGGATGCGATTGAAAATGATCCATGCATGAACTATCAGCCATATCTGAATCAGATGAATGCTTCCAGATATCAGCTGAAGCTTTTGACAAAAGTAAAAGGTGTTTCGAATACATTTAGAAATAATTACACATATATAAAGGATATCGGTGCATATCAGAACATCAAGCCGAATATGACAGATAATGACAAGGCTAAATATTATACTCTGAAGAAGTATATGGATCAGGCTTTTAAGCCGGGAGTTGAGTTAGAAACCGTAAGAAATGTAATAGAGAAAATAGACAACGGGTTACTTAAAGAAGAATATAAAACTCTGGCAAAAAATCCTGTCTTCAAGGAATGCATGAGAAGCCATCCGCATGACGGACTGAAGGAGTGGAAGAAAGTCGAAGAAGCTACTGATGATATGATAGCTGATAACTCCCGTAGACTTCAGAAATTCTCTAAAGATCTTGGACAGTATATTACAGATAATGGTGATTTCCTGGCAGACATTAATGCCGATGAAATTTCAGACAACGATCTTGAAAGGGTAAATGCTATCCATAACGATATCATCAATGTAGTATATAGCAAGATAATCAGAAATGAGTCTAATCGTGCTTTGGCAAATGAAATGGTTACAAATCCTGATAAGGTTGAAAGACTCAGGGATACTATAAACGAAACAGTTATAGACAAATATGGATTAACCTTTAATAAGGACGGCAAGGGTGTGGATTCAAACAAGTTATTCAGTGTGATCACAAACTCTGATCTTGTGAAGAAATCAATTTCAAATTACAAAAATAAAGAGGCTGCAGCAAGACGTAACGTACAGAATGCCCCGCAGCAGAACCCGCAGCATAACAACCCACATTTATAAAATAAAAGAAGAAAGAAGGAAAAATTGATGAGAAAAAAATCACTGAAGTTAGTAACGGTAACAGCATGTATGATGCTTGGTATGTCTCTCTTCACAGCTTGTGGAGGCAAGGACATGAGTGCAGAGGAAGCAGGTGCAGTTGTCTCAGAAGTAAAGGAAGATCTCGATGATGATAAGGAAGACATTGAAGATGCAAAGGAAGATGTCAAGGAAGCAAAGGAAGAGGTAAAAGAGAATCTTAAGGAAGCTGAGAAAGAAGTATCTGAAGCTGTAAAGGAAGTAACCGGTGATACAGAAGCAGTTGATATATCAGGTTCATGGCGTGATGGAGTAAGTTCACGTGCAGGTATGGAAGCTACAAAGAATGATGATGGAAGCTTTGATATTATAATACACTGGGGTGGCAGCGTGTCAGAAGCAGCTGAATGGGTAATCCATGGTACATTTGACAGCGCTACAGGAACACTCACATATGATAACGGTTCGTATGCAATCCATACATATGATGAGGATGGAAATGATACCGTATCTGATGAGGAAACAACTACAGGTACCTTCGTGATAGATGGAGACAAGGTTAAATGGCAGGATTCAAAGGCCAGCAGTGAATGCCTGTTTGAAAGAGGCGTAGATGAAGCAAGCGCAGCTGCCGGTGATGGTGGAGAACATATAAGTACATTACCTGATTACAGCTATAAGGGTGGTGATCCATATATTGGCACTATTGCACAGTTTATGATAGAGAATATGGCTAGTGGCTACGAAGCACATGATATATGCATCCCTTGCATAACAATAGTAGACGTTGATGATTCAAATCCGGATGATGTTCTTGTCTGGGGTGATTTCTGGATATATAATTACAATCTTAACGGTGATACTCTTGAATGTGAAAGTGGTGGAAATTATCCGGGACTTGTGCATGTTCAGAATGGTCTTGTTTCATCATTCGATGTAGTTGCTGATGGTGGTGACTATGAAGAAAGTGCAAGAGAAATCTTCGGCGACAGATATGATAAATTTGAGTCAATACATAGTGACGATACAACTCGTGAGGCAACAAGAGCTCAGTTTATATCTGATTATGTAAAAGAACATAGTCTCGACATAACAAAATATAAAGATTATGGATGGGATCCAGTAGAGCTCCCACAGTAAGCTAGAACTAAAAAAGATGACACTTTGAACCTGGTTCAAAGTGTCATCTTTTGGTTTACATAAATTTAAAAACGTAGCTGATTGTCAGCATCATCACTATTATAAAAATGATTATAGCAACATTTTTGATGTGCTTCTTTCGTTCGATATTCATATTTGCTACAAATTCGCGGATAAGTGCATTTACATGGAAATACCATTTTGTCCGGCTTCCGATTCCCGAGACTTTGATTCCCTGGGAGGCAGCTATGTGACCACCGCGGAAAACATGATAACCTGTTGTTGAGAAGATTACAGCGGGCTGGCCGGTCTTTTCATCATTTATATTATTTTCATTATTTTTTTCATCTGAGAAATCTTTTTCAATCATATTGTAAGAGAACTTCATATTCTCATAGGTTGTGGTGGATTTGTCCTCCATAAGTATTTGATCCTCGGAGATTCCATTTTCCACAAGATAGTTCTTTATTGCTTCCGACTCGGAAACAACCTCGTCGTCGCCTTTGCCACCGGATGCGACGAATTTAATATCTTTTCCTGATTCCTTCTTCTGTTTTTCTGCAAACCAGATCGCTCTGTCTGTTCGCCCCTTCAGAAGAGGAGTAACCGTACCATCATTTCTTATGCTGCAGCCGAGTATTATCACATAATCTTTATCAAAGGCCGGAACATGTTTTGCTGCTCTGACAGTCCATATGTAAGTTCCAATCATCATACATTCGAGATAGCAGAGAACAACATCGATGATAGACTCAATAGCTAATTCCAAATGTATTCCCCCATATGAATGTACATTAAATACATTACCAAGAATATAATATGCAAGAGAAGATATGATTGTCATGATTACAAGACCGATTCCAAGAGCAATACCCAGCATATTTGTGAGTTTTTTTCCTTCGTGACGAATCAGAACTATATTACTGATAATGAGAAAAATCGCTAACAGAAATATAAATGGAAATACTATAATTGCAAAAATATGAAATGAGTTTATCAGATCATTATAAAGCGTATATAGTTTGGTGTTAGAATAATAATTTATAAAAATCAGATTCCAGATCCATATGATCGCACATATAGTAAGAAAAGCTATTGAACCTGAATAAAACATCAGCTTATAGGAGTACCTGGATTCACGAGAGATTTTCTCCATCTGAAAGATGATGTTAACTATCATGATAAGCAGGATAAGAACTATTTCATATCTGATAATCATGATATTATCCAAAGAGCCTGCAAAATTTTCTTCAGTGATCAGACCTATCGAATCTACATTTATCATGCAGTCTCTCTTAGGCAGATCCGGATCAGGCGTTTTGATTGTAAGCCCAGTGTCACCTTTGCCGACAGCCTTCAGCTTTATAATGATCAAATCATCTGATCCCAAATAATTATATTGGCACTGAATGTCCTTAACCTTAACCACGTCATCTCTGTCCATGGTAACACTGACACCATTTAGATCATTGACATCTGCAATCACATATACGGTATGAGAATTACGAATCACAAAATAATTCAGCAAAGTTAGAGCTGAGAGAAATGCGATTATTATGATGATTTTTCTTAATCTTTCCATGTGCCAATCCTTTGTTTTTTTTATTATACTTCATTTATTCTGTATCCAATTACACTTTTTGTCAAGGTATCCCAGAGCTTATGTTGCGCATTTGTTATACTTTCTTTTTTATAATGAATGAGACGATTAAAATATTTAAAAATATCTATGAGATAGGAGTGATCTTACTATGAAGGAAGTAGAAGAAGCTTTAGATGTAAGAGGTATATATGAGGGTTTGGAAACTATCGATGATAAGATAGAATTTCTGATTGATTATGATGCATATCTTCGTACACAGGATGATGTGGATGTGAATACTCAGCTTGAAAAGCAGCAGCTGGAGAGCGATTTTATTTATCAATATATTGTCAAGGGAACACATGAGGATCATGTACATGTATTCGAGACTTTGGGAAAACATACTATGAAAAATGTAAAGGATTCCCTGGATGAGAAACAGAAATATATGAATTATCTTACGGATAAAGAGAGGGAAGATCCAAAGCTTGCTTCGAAGAAGGCAATGTACTGTACACAGTTTGACAGAAGTGGTAATTATGGTTTTGCTATACAGAATCTTACTATTGGTGTTATAGACTCCTTCCGAAATGAGAAAAAGCCACTTGGCACTACACGTGATTTTTATGGTGTTACCAGGAATACTCCAATCAAGGACTTTCTTGAGATTGCACCAACACCGAAACCGATAGAGATGATAATGGTAGAACGTGGCATTTCATCTGATCAGACGGTAAATGACTTTTTCCTTGCTGAAAATAAAAATCCTAAGACAGTTATGTATAATGCCATGAATTTTATTACAGAGGGATTAACAAAGATATGGACTAATCAGGGAAGAGAAAAGTATTTCGCTGAGAATAATATATCTCCGGAACAGCAGAAAACATTAACTGAAATTGCTTTAAAAAATAAAGGGGATTCCTCTGTTTCGGGTATTGAGGACTGGATTGCTTCCAAAGAGAAGATACCGTTTGGCGGGGATAACAGAGTAGCAAATGCTGATATAAGAAAAGAATTTGAGCTTAAGTATATTAAGAAGGATCCTATGGCCTTAGCAGGATTTAACAGATCCCGTGAGCTTTCTGCAAAAGAACACATGGTGACAGGAATTCTGGATGAAATAAAGAATGCTGACAAGAATGTTTATAACGGAAGTAATGAATATGATGAGGCATGGAAAAGCATTGAAAATGTTCGTAATATTACAGGTGGAGTAGCCGGTTTTCTTAAAAATGAAACAGCGGATAAAGCAACTCTTAATCGTACGAGAGTTATGCAGCAGAATGCTGCTGAGGCAGAGGAAAAGATAAATAAATACCTGGCACGCAAGGCTAAAAAGAAAAAGCTTGATGATAAGGCAAAGAAGCGTGTAGCGGTCATGAAGAAGGCTCTTAAAGCTGTTAAAGAGATGGCTGAAGAAGCAGACAAAACTGTTAGTCTTTTTGCTGTAAAGAACATGGATGAATACGGTAAGCATTTAGAGGAACAGCTCGCAAAAGAAGAAAACCAGCCACAGGATATAACAGCTATTAAGTCTGCCATAAAAGGAACTGCAAAGTTAAAAAATGTACTGGCTAAGAAGGGCGAATTATCTGAGCAGGATATTAAGGATGTAAGATATGGAGTTGCAGCTCTTACCATTTATAATAGAGGTCTTTACAGTAAGGGTGGTGAACTGACTGAGAAGCAGTTTGATGAACAGGTTGAAAAACTTGCAAAAGATGAAGCATTCGTCAAATCTACAGAGTCTATGTTAGATAAGAAACAGCTTTCAGAATTCTGTCTTGATCTGTCAAAGGGTGCTGTAAATGTAATGGAGAATTTTTATGAGGCAAAATCAGCAGTCTTTAATACTACTCAAAAACCTCAAACAAGAGAAGTAAAGAAGCAGGCTGTACAGGAGAATAAAAAGGGTATGGCAAAGTCATAGATTTTAAGAGGATATGAAATCATGAAAGAAGTTGAGAAGGATTTATTAACCATTGAGGATAGAATTGAACGAACAAATTTAACGAACAGAGTGCAGAGTTCTATTTCTGATAAGTTATGGTTCAATATCGCATATCATGCAAGGGGAAATGCTATTACAGATGCTAAAAATGATAAAATAAATATCAGACAGTTCGGATATACTCAGACTGAATATAGTGAGGCTGAGGAGAATAAGAAGAATGAATACATAGAATCTATTATTACAGATAGTTTAAGTGTTGAACGGGCATTTAAAGAACTTGCAGCTATAAAGGTGAAGATTCTGACAGCATATGGAGAAGAAGCTGAGAAAATACAGAATAAGCTTAAGGGTAATATTCCTGATAAGGATAAAATAGCTGATATAATGGTTAAAGAGGGTGGTTCTGTTGCCAAGATTCTTGTTGAAAGTATTGATGAAGTAGAGACACGCCTTCTCGAACAGTCAAAGAAGAATTATAAGATGCTGTTTGACCACTTTGGCATAACTGCTGATACATCTGTAGGAAAAGTCCTTGATATTCTTGGAATGGATGAAGAGGCGAAAAGACAGTTTTATATAGAAAATGAATGTAAAAAAAATGATTCATTCTATCTGACTTTTGATGTGACTGAAACAGAGGAAGAGTATTTAGATAATGACATCGTTTTAGATGCTATTGATAATTATCTTCAGATAGAGTCCAATAAAATCCTTAAGGATTTTCTGAAAGCGCATGGTATAAATGCTGACAGACTGAATGATATATCCAGAGAGAATAATTATCCTGCTGGATATCTCTTTGATGCTATAAAGCTTGATAAAAATGTGAGACAGGAATTCTATGACAAGTACAATATGAAAGAAAATTATCCTCTTTATACTGCGCTCAGTGAACATATCAAGGAGGAACATCCAAATTATAGGCAGGAAGTAATAGATGATCTGAAGGAAGATTACAGAATCAAACATGGAAAGCTTGTTGATTTTGTAGTGTATAATTATGCAAAAAAAATATCCGATGAAGCACAGATTAATAATGAAGATTCATTAAATAATAGGGATAGGTCTCTTTATCAAAGGGGCGCACAAATTTATTCTGATACCTATAATCCGGAGAAAGAGATAGGTGGCTCCTGGCGTTATCTGAAGGATATAAACGTGCTGGATATTAATATGGGAAAAGCTGCCGATTACACAAATGCAGTTTCATATTTTAATGGAATGATTTATTCAGGAGCATGGCTGGAAACAGATAATGCAAAAAATATAGGAGATGTAGTAAAGAATAATCCTGAACAGAAGGCTAATGAAACACGGTGGATCAACAGGGTTGAAAAAGAGCGTCTTAAAGAGAGAGGAATTGCTGGTAATAACGATAATAAAATAAATATAAATAATGATAATAATGATATTAATACTATCAGTAATGATGTAAAAAATATTAATATTGAAAATAATATTAATGACATAAATGATATCAATAACATTAATAACATTATTATTGATGAAGACAATAATATCATCAATAATAAAAATTATAATGTAAATGAACTTAACGTATCCGGAAGTGGAAGCGAGTTAAATGAAAGTGTGATTGAGCCCGAAGAACCCAGGGAAGGAATAGATCCTGAGATTGACAGTACTTATGCGGCTCAGAATACGCTTAGTGATAAACTTTGGTATGCCACTATCTTTATGGCTAAGGAAGAAGTTCTTAAATCAAAGGGCATTAGCTTCAGCGATGATGAAAAAGAGAAAAAGAAGACAATTTCAAATGAGCTTACAGGTAATCTGAATAACATAAAAAATTCCTTTAAGAAGCTTGGTGAAATAGATGTTATGACAACCGTGGCTATGGGAAATGAGGCAGATCTTCTTGAGAAAAAAATAGCTTTTTCAGATGATAAGAAGAAGGCAGCAGATTATAGTATTAAGACTGGGCAATTCCGTGAAACATACATGGTTAAGGGTGTAAAAACACTTGAAAGAAGTCTTAAACACGCTGCTTACAGCAGGGCAAATGATATTCTCAATGAACTGAAGATAAATGTAAATTCTCCTGTTGAGGATATAGTAAAAGCACTTGGATACGATCCGAAATCCGTAAATGCACGTAGATTTACAAAGAAGTTTAATGAATTTAAAAATGAGGGAAGCGCCAGAAAGCAGCAGAATCTGATCTGTAATTACTATCTGGCAAATATCTATGCTGAAGGTCAGAGAAATACTTCCAGAAATTTAAGTGATGCAGATAAAAAATACTATGAAAGAGGTCAGCAGATAAATAAGTCTGCGATAAACTCTGACATAGCTGGTTTTGAAGTTGGTAACAGGGAAACAGTTCTCAATGAAATAGATGGTGTCCTTTTCTCAGGAAAAGCTATAAGAACCAAAAATGCAGACAAGGTATCCTCGGTATTTAGTAAGGGGATAAGACCAGAGATGTATACTAATTTTGTTAATGAGTTCTACAAAGAGCCGAATGCGCTCAGAGGTCTTATGGAGCCTGTAAATAAGCTGGAGGTTTTTCTTCAGAAAGATGCAGACTTCTATGCTCAGAATAAACATTTTATAGATAATCTGAAGAGATTCTCAAAACAGTTGGCATCATATTATCGTAAGAATCAGATAACGAATGAGTACCCAATGCTTGATAACTATTCATATGTCATGCTTAGGAATAAATATAATGATCTGTTAAGTGATATTAATACCATGAAGAATGGTTATATCACATACCGTAATCTTAAAAATCAGCAGATACGTCAGAGAAGCAGAAAAGAAATAACAAATAAAGAACTGAGGAATTTTGATAATATAACCAATGTTCTGTCCTCAGACCTTCCGCTTATGGATAAACTTGTCACTATTCCTGACAGTCACATACTTCCTCTTGCCATGTACAAGAGCTCAGATGAACTGCGTAAGCTGGATTATCCTAATGGCACATTTAAGTATCCGGGCTTTATTGAGTACTGCCGTATACATGCCAGAGATAAAAATGTAACACTGAAGCAGCTCGAGAAGCAGTTTGATAGACTGACGCCTCAAAGTGCTGCAAGTGAATACAGATTTGCACTTAAGGTCCAGCCGTGGCTTTATGAGTATCTTCCAAGAACAACTAAAATTCCTACGAAGATACAGAATACAGGAAATGTAGCTGAGATTCAGGATTATATAGATAAGAACCAGAGATTCCTCACAGATCAGGAGAGGGCATTCCTTGAAAAGCATATCGAAGTCGCTAACAGACTTGATAATATAAATACTATCGCAGAAAACAAATTTGCAAATAATGAGGAATATGGTAAAAAACCTGAGCTGATTGAAAATGGTCCGGATTCTGTTGAACTTAAGATGGACCAGCCGGCACTTCAGACAAGCAGTCAGGGCTGCTGGTCCTGCGTTGGACAGATGATGGTTGCCAGCCGTGGTGGAGATACCATGGTCACCCAGGAGGATATAAGAGGATATCGTCCGAAGCTGGAGCATAACGAGGATCTGGAGAATCACGGATACGGTGATGCTGATTATAATGTGGATGGCGGAAAGGTCTTCATGGAAATGAGTGACTCCATCCTGGCGTTTGCACCTAATACGATGATGAGAGAATTCGACATCCTGCCATACAGCCGTGATATTGAGAAGAGTGGAATAACTTCTGAGCAGTATATGAATAATTCCATTGCAGCTCTGAAGAAGCAGATAATCTATGCCCTTAAGGAGGACAAATCTCCGATAATGCTTCGTCTTCCGGGACATTATGTATCAGTAATCGGAATAGACGGAGATACGTTAAAATATAAAGAATCAGGAAACTTCCCTGATAATAAAGTTAATCAGACACATACACTGTCACTCAGCGAATATGTAAAGAATGAATTTATAACAAAAACCAATCCGGCAGCTATACAGATAGCCTGGATGGCAGATATTAAGCTTGCTGCAGATAAAAAGACTATACACGGAGTTCCGAGCAAGTATGTGGAAATGAATGAGGATGGTATCGTTAAGGGTCAGCCTGATGAAATCCACGATAATATTGTCGCCGATTATTCGGTACAGAACAGAGATGGTATAAGAATTTATCGCATGTCAGATAATGATGATATCTATCTTAATCCTGAAATGTCCCGTATCGGTGATGATGGATTAATGAAGGTCGAGAAGACCTATCTGCCTAAGAAACTTCATGCTGATTATCTTAAGAGAATGGCTGATGCAAGAAGCATAGAAGAGGAAGAAAGACTTGATCAGATAGACAGAGAAATGTTCAAGATAGACCGTAGACAGCCACAGGTCGGTCTGGATGCCGGAAATGTAAATGTAGAGGCCGGAAATGTACAGCCACAGGCAGGTAATGATGCACAGCCTCACCTGGCAGCAGAAAATGCTGCAGAAGCCGGACAGAACAATGGAACTATATTTGCAGATATCATTGCGGCTACTGATGAGCTTATGATTAGTCTTAAGGATGCATCTCCATTTTATATGAAACTCAATTATACCAAGTCGGATCATTTTACTAACCTGAAGGACGGTATCGAGGCTATAAACAAACAGGCTAAGGAGATGAGACGAGGCATCGGTAATCATCCACCTGTTGTAGATGAACAGCAGCTGAGAGAATATCTGAATAATCTGGTTCAGGATCTGAATAACTGTATAGAAAGTGCAGATAAGTATCTGAATTATAAATCTGACCAGATGATAGCGACACCGGGCAGAAGGAATGATACTTCAAAGAAAACAGAACAGAAAAGAATCAAGTCTGCCATCGCTTCGCTTGATAAGCTTTCAGAATTAAAGAATAAGATCAGCACAAAGTACCAGGGAAAGGTAAATGGAGCTGAGAACAAGGCTGAGACCGCCAGCAAGATTAATGATTATAAGAGAAGACTTATTGCTGATACAAAGAAGCAGGCACAGGAGGCTTCCTATAAGGATAGAATTCAGAACCTTTCAAAGGCTGACAAGAAGAGTATAGATAATATGGAAGATCTTCTTGGTAAACTGCCACAGCAATACAACGATGTATTAAAAGCAAATACGGACAGATATACTCCTGTCGGAGCTCATGATGATATGGATAGATTTTCGGATAAGGACTTTGCGGCAGTCAGCTTTGCAGCGCTTTCAACTAAGGAAGCTGTACAGGATATGATTAATGCTGCTAAGCACACAGATACGCTTAAGGACTTTACTGATAATCAGCTGAGAAAATATTATACAGAGAACCTTATCAATTCTGTGAGCCAGAATTCTGAAGATAATATCCTTCTGGCTGAGCAGATAGAGGCTTCCAGAAAAAATGCGGCCAAAGCTCTTAAGGATTACCAGTATGGTAATAAGGAACCCCTTGCAAAGCTTATCGCATCCGGCATATCAACCATAGTAGAAAATTATAGATCCAACTGTGAATATGGTGATGCTGCTAAGTATGCTTACCTGGCAAACAGTGAAATGGGCCAGAGACTCTTTGGTATGATGGAACGTGACCCTGAGCTGGCTAAGCTGGCTGAGAGTAAGGGACTCAATCTGACAGATGTTAAGTATCTGAAATCCATGGAAATGGAAGGTAAATACATTAACCGCACCAAAGAGCTAAATGCTGAGATAAATAATGCAGCTAACTGGGATGATAATACAAAGCTTGAAAGATATACTGACCTGATGATAGCTCAGATGATGAAGGAAGATCGTATGAGTATGGATATGTCCAGAGATCAGGCTGAAGAATATAGAGCAAGGGCTGATGAGATGGATGCAAATAAATTAAGTCAGCTGAATAAGACGGATGAGGATTATAAGAAAATTGTTGATGAAAATTTTACGAATAATCCAGATTATGTCGAAATAAAACAAAAGTTTGATAATGACGTAGCAATGGGAAATAATAATCCTGATATGAAGGATTTCTTCCTGTCAGGAGCATATGAATCCTTTAATGGAAGAATGAAACCTTTTATTGAGGGGCAGAAGGTCAGACTTACCAGCCTGGAGGATCAGCTTCTGGATAAGTTCAGAGAACAGCTGGATGAGATGGATGCCAAGAGACTGGCCCAGAAGGACGGCCGAGTGATGACCAGAGAAGAAAGACTTAATGCAGCTTCAGGAATAGCTGATCAGTTTAAGGTAAACTATGAACGTGGTCTTAAGGAGGTTCAGGATACAAATGATCCTGAGATGGTAGAGGCTTATAAAGCTTCAAAGGGTCATTTAGTTGAAGAGTATATATCCATTGGCCGGCAGTATAAAGAACAGAAGACTATACTTAAGAATGTTGAAAATGCAAATAACAGGAGAATCGGAATTCAGTCTGATATAGGTGTTGCATTAAATATATCAAGAAGTGATCTCAGCAAAACCTATGGACTTGATTATCAGATAGCTGAAGAACTGGGTAAGGCCGGACAGGAAACGAAGCTAAGAAACAGAGTTAAGGAATATATCAAAGCAAAAGAATACGATAAGCTCCCGGCAGCAGATTTTAATAAAAAGATCATTAATAAGAAGGGTGATAATCATCGTACCAAAGATATATATCCGGATCTGCTTCAGTATGAGACAGATAAGGCGCTTAACAATGCTGTTCACCAGCCGCAGCCTGTTATACAGAATCAGCTTCAGCAGAATCAGCCGCAGGCAGGCATTCACAATCAGCCACAAGTCGGCGGACAGAACCAGCCACAGGTAGGTGGACAAAATCAGCCACATGCAGTACATAATAACCAGCCGCAATTAGGCGGTCACTAAACCAAATAGAAAGAGGTGACAGTTTGAACCTGATTCAAATTGTCATCTTTTTTTAGATTGAAAAAAATTTTATTTTTTTGTTATTTTTTTTCTTATCATGTTGCGCATTTGTTATACACAGGGTGGTAATATGTACTCAAGAAAAACAAAAGAACGGTTTTTATCCTAGGAAAGGAGAATGAAATCATGAAGATCACATTTATTAATTTAGAAAATTTAATTAATAGCATAGCTAATAAAATAAATCTCGATAGTATCAGTGAAGAAACTATACAGAATATCATTATCGGAGTGATAGCAGCGATATTCATTATAGGATCTGCAAGAGCTCTTCTCAGACTTGGCAAAAGAGTTCTGATAGTTGCACTTCTGGTAATCTTCACAATATTTGCAGCACCAAAGGTAAATGTATTTATCTTAAATCATATAAGCAGAGTAAACTTCGTAGAAAAGAAGCTCAGTGAAATAGTAAAGGGCGACATCGAAGAAAAGGTTAACAGAGAATACAGGATGGCTACAGGAATAGATCTTAGAAAAGAGAATCCGGAACTTCTCGAAGAGCTTATGGCTGAGGAGTATGCAGTTAATCCGGAGGACAGCGATGAAATAAATATCATCAAGCACGTTGGCTTCCCACAGGTTGTATTAAAGTCAATCCTCTTAAATGTTGATAACAGCCAGAGGGCTACGATAAATGCAACTAACTTCTACGATTACGCAGCAAGGTTCGTAACACTCAGATTAATAACCTTCTTATCCTACGTAATAGCCTTCTTCACGGCAGTCAGGATAATAGATGATAATAAGAATCCGGGATATGGATACAGGTACTAACCTCGAAAATCACAATAATGAAAACTGTAATAATAATGAACGAAAAAACAATAAAAACCTCCTAAAATATTTAATGGCCCCCGGTTCCCGAGACCGGGGGTTGTGTTGTGCCAAAACAGAGATTTTTTGTTCCCAAAGGATTTCCAAAACAGAGGTTTTTATGTTGAATAATATCTGTAAATAATTTATAATAACTCATAGTTATGTAAATTAAGAATATATAAAAATATCAGGAGGTATCTTTTGATGAAAGCATTTAAAAAATTGCTTGCTGTATTAATGGTAGCACTGATAGTAGTGAGCACATTTTCTGCCGCTGATGTTGAGGCAGCAGCTAAGAAGATTACGACAGACAAGTACATTATCTATAAGAGTGCCGGAGTATATTCCAGCAGCTTCAAGCTGAAGATTAAGGCTAAGAAAGGCTACAACGTTTATTACACTACAAATGATAAGCCAACCGTGAAAAATGTAATCAAGAGCGGAAAGAACAAGTCTATTACAATCAATGGTCTGACTATTTTAAAGGTCTATGCTGTAAAGCAGTCAAAAAAGATGACAACTTCCAAGCTGAAGAAATATTTTAACAAGGGTAAGTTCACAAGCTATTCATATTCAATCTCTGATTATCCTGCATTCAGCGAGTCCTTCACAGGAGTTAAGAAGGTTGTTATAGATGCAGTAGTTCAGAACAGAATGGAGTTCATGGGAGATGGAGTTAAGCTTCTTATAGCTGTTCCTGTTTTCTCAAAGCAGTTTATCAGTGCTGACGGCAAGACTACAGAGTACTTCGGAAGATTCGAGATGTTCGGTCTTAATGTTGAAAAGGGACGTTATATAGTAAAGAACGGTGGAACAGAACTGGTTAAGATAACTCTTGAAAAGTCAGGAACTGAGTACACGGCTACAGATATAAGATTTAACATAGATGGTGAAGACAGCGAGGCTGATCTTCAGGATATGTGCAAAGGTCACAGAAATCTGGCAAGTGAGATGTCAAAGGCTGGAAGCAGTGAGTATCAGAATCTTAAGGAAGTTGTTGAAGCACTTAAGACCTACAATACAAAGAATCAGATCACAGATATTACAGCAATTAAGTTCACAGATGGCCTTGCAGTATGTGTAGAATAATTGAATGCTGTTGAGGTAGCTGTAGTTAGAAACACAAGAGTTGGTTAACTTGCACAAAAGCACTTTACATTTTTATGAAAATGTGCTATAGTATACATACTTTTGAAGAAGGTATATGTGGGTGTACCTATTATAGAACGGATTGAGAGAGCCTGTTAGACTTAAGTTTGGGGAAGGAAGTCTGACAGGCTCTTTCGCTTTGATTTTTTTACAGTCAGTTTTACTTCACATGATTGACATTTGATGGAATTATCTGTTATTGTTTTAAAATATGGAATCAAGAAAGAAACAAGTAAGAAAACAACATATGATAATATGGCTCTTCTTCGGAGTCATAGCTGTTGGTGCAGTGGTGGGACTTGTGAACAGCATTGACACTCATAAGGGAACTCCGCTGGACAGCTCTGTTATATTTGACGAAACTATCCCCTTCGATGCGGACTGGGAAATCCAGAAGGCCATTGAAGAGAATTATATCAATTATCTGCATATGGCATATGTGCTGATTGGAGACTATCCTGATTGCGAATATTATAAGATAAGTGCAAATGTAACCAGAAATGATTATAACTGGGGAGAGGATTTTTATGTAGATGACGGGAAGCTTTATTATAACTACTATAAGGATGGTAAGGCTCTCGGAAAGCCCGGAATAGATGTATCTGAATTTCAGCATGATATAGACTGGGACAAGGTTAAGGCAACTGGAATGCAGGTTGCGATTATAAGACTCGGTTACCGCGGGTATGGCAGTGAGGGAAAGATACATCTGGACTCAATGTATGAGCACAATCTGGACAGCGCCATAAAGGTAGGAATGGAAACCGGAGTATATTTCTTCTCATCGGCTATTAACAGGGAAGAAGGAATCGAAGAGGCTGAGTTCTGTCTGAAGCATGTTAAAGGTAAGAAAATCAAGCTTCCGATCGTTATAGATACAGAATATGTCTTTGAGGATGAGTCGGCACGAGCAAATGAAATCTCCGTAGAAGACAGAACTGCCGCCGTCGTAGGTTTTTGTGAAACCATAGAGGCAGCAGGTTATACTCCTATGATATATGCCAGCCGCGATCAGTTCGTAAAATATCTTGATATAGATCAGATAGGTAACTGGCAGTTCTGGCTTGCGGCTTACGATACGCCCGTCTTCCCATACCATACCGAAGGGTATCAGTATTCGCCTTATGGTCTGGTAGACGGAATCGAAACACAGGTTGATTTAAACGTGTGGATGAAGTAACTATTCGCTGAAAAAACCAGCTGATATATACCCGTGCATGCTTGCATGCGAAGGTATATATCAGCTGGTTTTTAGTTACTGCGAAGCAGGAACGTAAAGCGCATGAGGGAGGTGTCTGCGTAGCAGACAGTAGAGCACGAAGTGCGGACATCCCGAATGTGTTTTCAGCGAAAAGTTTTTGCGGGTTATCTTTCCATCAGCCACACCTCAGCTGAATAAGGCTTAAGCTCCGATCCACCTCCAAAGTCGTGGAGAGTTCCGGTAATGAGTTCCTGAGCCTGACCACAGCCGGCATCAAAATGTGCAGTATAAGGCTGGTCGGACGCATTTATTGCAACCATAATCCTTTCATTCTGAGATTTACGTTCAAATATACACTGATGATTAGTGAGGACAACACTGCGGAAGCTTCCGTAGTTAAGTGCCTCGCTATGTTTTTTTATCTCAGCAAGCTTAGCTATAAGGTCAGTAAGTTCATTCCACTGTGGCTCCTCAAAGCATGCGCGAAGTGCCGGATCGCCTTCCTCTTTACGAGCTTCAGTTCCCCATTCACTTCCATAATAAACACAAGGGAAGCCCGGCATACTGAAGGTAAGAGTATATATAAGCGGGAGATGATTCTTATTGTTAAGATTGCTTGCAATTCTTGTGACATCGTGATTATCCACAAATGACATAAGGTGCATGTTCTTATAGCGGCACCAGTCTTCCGGACCGAACTGCTGCATAAGTGAGTGGATTATCTCAAACATATTCATGGAATTGAAGCTTGAGAAGAGTCCCTTATAACATGCATAATTTGTACAGCTGTCCAGCATTCCCGGACCTACGAACATAGCGTAGTCACCATGAAGAAGCTCGCCCAGAAGAAGGAACTCATCCTTCAGCCCCAGGGTATATTCCTTCAGGTTGTGGATAAAGCCTCTGTCGAGACAGTAGGCAACATCGAGTCTCAGTCCGTCGATATCGAAATAATCAACCCAGTATTTAATCTTGTCAAATATATGATCTACAACAGCTGGATTATGAAGATTCAGCTTAACGAGATCATAATTACCTTCCCAGCCCTCATACCAGAAACCGTCATTGTAGTTGGAGTTTCCGTCGAAGGATATATGGAACCAGTCCTTATAAGGTGAATCCCATTTCTTTTCCAGAACATCCTGAAATGCCCAGAAGCCGCGTCCCACATGATTGAATACTCCGTCAAGAACGACCTTGATTCCGGTCTCATGAAGAGCGTCAACAACCTTTTTAAAATCCTCATTTGTACCGAGACGCTTGTCTATAAGTCCATAGTCTCTTGTGTTGTAACCATGTGTATCAGATTCGAAGACAGGTGAGAAGTAGATGGCATTTGCGCCAAGCTTCTGGATGTGGGGTATCCAGTCAATAACCTTAAGGATTCTTGATGTAAGCACTCCGTCATTATCGTAGGGAGCACCGCAGAATCCCAGCGGATAGATCTGATAAAATACTGATTCTTCATACCACATAATTATTTCCTCCTTGTAAATCAACAGTCACGTCAGCCGCAATTGTTAAAAATTATGTTAACCAGCCCTGCGAAGTTTTTTCTCGGCCAGGCTGTAAACAGCGCTTATTACGAAGCATAGGACACCGCTGATGAAGAAGCTGATGGCGTGTCCCATTGTGTTTTCATATGTTATGTCAACCATCACCAGTTTCACAACGCATATCATTGAAACCACAAGTCCATAGATTCTGATACTCTTGATATCGAGCACAAAGCCTACAACTATAAATATAATTGCTAGTATAAATGCACTTATACTGAGAACATAGTTTTCTGCATCGTAGGATGCAAGGATACACATTACAAGTATAGTGAATTTAACTCCAACATATATGGAAGGTAAAGTCTCTTTTTCCTTCAGCAGCCTGCGTACATTTATGCAGAAGAGACCGATAGCCCCCAGTACTGTCATGAAATGCATCAAAGGATCCGATACCTCATTTAGTGCATAGAGAGAGAATAGCATGAGCAGCGCATTTATCACATAGGTTATGATCCTGAATGATTTTTCTTCATCGTGAGTGAGCCAGCTCTTTCCGTATGGTGTGAGCAGTGCAGCCAGATTCAGACCACCGAACAGGAATAAGAAGCCTAAAACGGACTGATCACTATTCAAGTGGAACTCATCGGTGTATCTTATATAAAGCAGCATCAGACTTGGCAGATAGATCGCATAGGATGCCCCTTTGACAGCCACGTGGTATTCGTTCCTTTTAATTACCATGAAAAATGTAATAATCAGGAATGCCATAAGTGGCAGCAGAGTAAAGCTGGGGAGCTCCAGATTAATGCTGAAGGCCAGTATTCCAAATGCCACAAGTCCCTTTATCTGAGTGAGCCTGTCACTCTTTATAAATCCATATATCAGAAGCGGTATGGCTATCAGAGCCGCACCGGCATATTCGCGAAGCTCCTTTACATTCATTATACATACGTAGATGATGGCTATCTCCAGTAGCTGCCATATCTCCATCAGAACCGAATAGAGTCCTTCTGTAAGTCTGTCCTTCCATTTAAGCTTGAAGTATTCGAGCATGACATATATGTTGATGGCCAGTATCATTACGGCTATCCAGGAAGGTTTGTCCTTCGGTATCAGATAATAGACATCAAAGTAAAGGATAACATTTGCAAGCATGCAAAGTATCGGGAGATAGGACGAATTTTCCTTATTCAGCTTCAACATGTAAAGAATGATTATTCCAATGCTGAAGGCTGCAAGAAATACCAGTGAGATGGATATTTCAGTAACATGTCCTTCACTATGAATAATACCGTAGTCGGAAATCGTAAGTGCTAACAGTGCGACCAGTCCGAAAGCACCATGTATGATAAGTGAAATATTGTCTTGTATTCTGAAGGCGAGAAATGCGGTAACTCCGATTATTGAATATACAGTAAGTATCATCAGCATCGTACTGTCAGAATTACTGACACAGCTGTAGCAGCCGAAGATGATGGATACAAGAATCCCAACCTCGCCGATTATTTCAAATAGTCTCTGTTTATATTTGGACAGGAATAGAACTCCGCCCGCCCAGAGAAGTATCATAAAATATAGAACTAAATCATTTATTATGTGGAAGTAGGCATTACACATAAACAGCGATATATAGACTGCACCGACTCCGCATGCGGCCAGCGACAGGAAAAATGTACTCTTTCTGTCTTTTTTGAACCACATTATAAGACCAAACACTGTGATGCCGATGCTGACTGTCAGCATCAGGGTAACCTTCATGCCATCAGTGAGAAGAGGTATCATCAGAGTGGCGAAGAGTATAAAGCTGATGAAGATAAGAACAGAAGCTGCGATACCCATGATGTTTTTGCCGAGCATCTCCTCAGTGTTGATTGACTTTTTGACCGGCTCATACTGCATAGGTGGTATTGGATCGATAGCATTGCCGTATCGTTGATCCCAGAGCATCTTCGAAGAAACAGGCTGCTGAACCTGCGGCTGTTGCTGTACTTGAGGCTGCTGCTGAGCCTGCGATTGCGGCTGAGCCGTCTGCTGATATGGCTGTTTTGGCTGAGCCTGGTATGGCTGCTGCATCTGCTGCTGTCCGTATGGCTGCATGGTCTGCTTCTGAGCCGCCTGCTGGTATATTGACCGAGGCTGCATATTCTGCTGCTGCGCCTGAACCTGCTGTCCGCTCTGCTGAGGTGTCTGCATCGAAGCCTGCACATTTGTCTGTGGCTGCCCTGATTTCAGAGCTGCCAGCTCGGCTTCCATGGAGCTGATCTTCGAGCTGAGACTGAGAAGCATCCGCTTACTCTGTTCTAATTCATTTTCTAAGTGTTGAATATCAGACATATTATCCCCCCTCCTGATATTTCATTACTCTTCCATATAAAGCTGACAATGAATTATCATTAAAAAACAATAATTAGTATACCTTATACGAAGATTTGTGTCAAAGAAGCCACGTTTTTGGTTGTAATAGATTTTAAGAAATGGTAAAATCTATAAGATTATGTGGCTTTGCCAATATTACTGTAAATAGTAAGAGCATAAACCATCAAAATAACAAAAAAGGAGTGAATAAAATATGTCACAGAAAATAGCTTTTAATTTTGACAATACCAAGTTTATGGCAAGTGATGCTGATATCGAGGCTATTAAGCCAAGAATTGAAGCAGCAAAGAAGACTCTTGTTGAGAAGACAGGCGAAGGAAATGATTTCCTCGGATGGATCGATCTTCCAGTTGATTATGATAAGGAAGAGTTTGACCGCATCAAGAAGGCTGCTGCAAAGATCCAGAGTGATTCAGATGTTCTTCTTGTAATCGGAATCGGTGGTTCTTACCTCGGTGCAAGAGCAGCTATCGAAGCTCTTCGTCATGGCTTCTATAATTCAGTTTCAAAGGAGATCAGAAAGACTCCTGAGATATATTACTGTGGTAACAACTTAAGCTCAACCTATGTATCTGAGCTGATCGAGGTTATCGGTGACAGAGATTTCTCTATAAATGTTATCTCTAAGTCAGGTACAACTACTGAGTGTTCAGTTGCTTTCCGTCTCTTCAAGGAGCTTATCGAGAAGAAGTATGGAAAGGAGGAGGCATCTAAGAGAATCTACGCTACAACAGATAAGGCTCGTGGAGCTCTTAAGACTCTTTCTAATGAAGAAGGTTATGAGACATTTGTTGTTCCTGATGATGTAGGAGGACGTTTCTCGGTTCTTACAGCAGTTGGTCTTCTTCCAATCGCTGCTTCAGGAGCAGATATAGATAAGCTGATGCAGGGTGCTGCAAATGCAAGAGAGTTCTGTCTTGCTGAAGGCTTCGATACAAGCGATGTTCTTAAGTATGCAGCAGTAAGAAATGTACTCCATGAGAAAGGTCTCGGCATGGAAATCCTCGGCAACTTCGAGCCTGCACTTCACTTTGTAACAGAGTGGTGGAAGCAGCTCTACGGAGAGAGCGAGGGAAAGGATGGAAAGGGTATCTTCCCTGCAGGTGTTGACTTCACAACTGACCTTCACTCACTTGGACAGTTCATCCAGGAAGGAACAAAGAATCATTTCGAAACATTTATCAACGTGCTCAATCCTCGTAAGGCTGTAGTAATGCAGAAGGAAGAGACAGATCTTGATGGTCTTAACTATCTTGCAGGACAGACTGTTGATTTCATAAATAAATGTGCCATGAACGGAACTATCCTCGCACATGTTGACGGTGGCGTTCCTAACATCAGAATAGATATGGATACTATTGATGAGCTTTCACTTGGAGAGCTGTTCTACAAGTTCGAGTTTGCATGCGGCGTAAGTGGATATACACTTGGAGTTAATCCATTTAATCAGCCTGGAGTTGAGAGCTACAAGAAGAACATGTTTGCACTTCTTGGCAAGCCTGGCTTCGAAGATATGACAGCTGAGCTTAGAGCGAGACTTGGAAACTAGTAATCAGCTTCTGATTAACTAGATATGTCAAAATGATATGATTTGTCGTCGAATGACGGCTGAAAAAAGGCGGCAGGAAACGCCGCCTTTTTAAGAACAGGAGTTTTATATGAAGGTTAATAAAGGTCGAATTATAGTAACGGCATTGGCTATTATGCTGGTCAGTCTTTTTGGACTGAATTTCATTTCCGGACCGGCCTCAAGGGTATATGCAGCAGAGTCAGATGATAAGGATTATGAGGAGTATGGCGGAGTCAGATTCTATGATATAGATGGAGTCGTCACCAAGAATACTAATCAGCCCACTGAGGATGAGATAGAAGAAGCTTCCTTTAGAACAGGAAACGGTTCTATTATAAACAGAGACTGGTACAGCTACAGCTCCAAGTATTTCTATCAGAATATGACTGCCAATCAGAAGAAGCTGTACAAAGCCATGTATGAATACTGTATGTATTATCTGGTAACAGAGGATTCAAGTAAGGATAGTCCTGCAAATTATCAGATGAGTACTATTTACGTGGGTGGAAAAGTTCGAACAGAATCACTTACCAAAGAGTTTAAGATAGTCAATTACGGAGTTACTGCTGCTGAGGCCGACAGAGTCTTTCTGGTATTTTTGTATGAAAATCCTCAGTTCTATTTTCTGGATGCCGATTGTTTCAGAACAGGGGCAGGATTTTATATGGTTTTCTATGACCTTTTCAGAAACAGTACTACCAGAGCGGAATATACGAATAAGATATTTGATAAGGTTGATGGATTTGCTGCCCAGGTTGCAGCTGAATCAACAGATTATGACAAGATGAAAAAGGTTCAGGATATCATCTGTGAGAATAATGTATATAAATGGTCATATCAGCTGGGTCTTACTGAATACTATGATCAGTCTATTTACAGCTCCATGATGATGGGATTTACTGTCTGTGCCGGATATTCAAAGGGAGTTATGGCAATTCTCAGAAAGGCCGGCTCCCAGGCTATTATCGTTACCAGCTCTTCTCATGCCTGGAATATGGTTAAGGTGGGCGAGAACTGGTATAACCTTGATACCACCTGGGATGATGATGTATCGGGAACCTACTATCCGGTGAATTATTATTTCCTGATTGCTGATTCAAAAAATGATGATTATGATGGTACTTCAAATTCTCATGTTATCGGTAGCGAATGGAATCTTCTGAAGAAACCGATCTGTTATACGGATTATTCAGCCGATACCTACATGGATCCGTCGAACTCCTGGTCAGTTGCAGAGACTGATGTAAGGGCTGACTTCAACGGAATATATCGTCCGGAAGTAATACCTGTGGTTACATTATCTGCAAAATCATTTACTTACACAGGAAGCGTGATCAAGCCGGCCATCACTGTTAAAGCCGGTGGACATGTGATCAGTGCAGACAGTTATGTGGTTTCTTATCCGTCTGCAAAAAATGTCGGAACATACAAGGTTACTGTGACACTTCTGGAATCCTCGGGTTATTCAGGAACGGGCATTGGAGAGTTTAAGATCAATCCGAAGAAGACCTCTATATCGAAGCTTAGCTCAGGTTCAAAGAAAAAGATAAGTGTTAAAGTCAAGAAGATAAGCAAGCAGGCTTCAGGTTATCAGATACAATATTCAACCAAGAAGAATTTCAAGAGCAAAAAGACTGTATGGCTGAAAGGCTATAACAAGAATTCAAAGACTATAAGCGGACTCAAATCCAAAAAGAAATATTACGTAAGAGTCAGAACCTATAAAACAGTAAACGGAACGAAATATTATTCCGAATGGTCAAATGTAAAGACTGTAAAGGTAAAATAAATGTCAATTATCAGGATATTTATAGTAAGCATATTCTTAATATTTATTGCTTCCCTTGTTTTTATCATGAGTGATGATGTAAAGCCCGGAAAGATAGTGAAGGGTAAGGATACCACTGCGGCTGCCGAGACCCTCGTGAATAAGAAGGCGAAGTATATACAGGAGGAAGGAATAGATATCCTGATTGACGGAAAAAGTCTCGGTAATTTCGGTTATAAGCTTAAGATAGATGAAGATATGAACGTGTATGCCTCCGAAAGATTCATGGAGGATATAATGGGCTGCTCCATCAATGTTTACAAGGACGGAAATGTAGTAATAGACCGGGCAAAAACAGAGCTTAAGTTCGAACCGGAGGAAGTGCAGCTGATAGACGATGTCAGGTTTATTCCGGTAAGCGACGTGGCGGATCAGCTGGGCTATAAAATAGAGTACAGCTTTAAGAATAATGAGGTTAATTTTATAAATATCGATGGAGGACATTTTCTGCCGGATGCTTATGATATGCGTGAGCATGACAGAGTTACTCCGGTGAGAGATCAGGGAGACCTTGGTACCTGCTGGGCATTTGCATCCCTTGGCGCACTTGAAACAGTTACTATGCCAGCTGAACCTGAGGTTTATTCTGTGGATCATATGTCACTGAATAATGGATATAATCTTGACCTGAGCGATGGTGGCGAACATACCATGAGTATCGCATATATGGCCTCATGGCGAGGACCCGTTTATGAAAAGGATGATCCCTACGGGGATAATGCCACAAAGAAGGATCTTAAAGCCGAGAAGCATCTTGAGGAAGCAATAATAATAAATATCAGAGACGACAATAAGGTTAAGAGTGCTATCTACAAATACGGTGGCGTGGAAACCTCCATATACATGGAAATGGATTATGGAAGCACGGTCTCTGAATACTATAACAAGGATACACACAGCTATTATTACGATGGAACACATAAGCCTAACCATGATCTGGTCATAGTGGGCTGGAATGATAATTATCCGAAGGAGAATTTCTCCAAGGTTCCTCATAAGGACGGAGCCTATATATGCAAAAACAGCTGGGGTGAGGAATTCGGCGAGGACGGATATATCTATGTTTCCTACGAGGATGAGAACATAGCAGACCAGGCCATAGTTTATACCAAGCTGGCTGATAAGGATAACTATGATAACATTTATCAGTCCGATGAGCTGGGCTGGGTAGGACAGATGGGCTTCAGCAAGGATTCGGCTTACTTCGCAAATGTATACACTGCCGAAAAGGATGAAATGCTTAAGGCTATATCCTTCTATGCCACAGGAGATAATACCAGCTTCAAGGTATTTGTTGTTACTGATTTCAAGGACGAATCCTCACTGAATTCGGGAAGAATAGAAATAGGAAATGGCGAGACCAGATATGCCGGATATTACACGGTGGATCTGAGCCAGAATATAGAGCTTTCGAAGGGACAGAAATATGCTGTGATCGTAAGCATAAAAACTCCCGGAAGTGAAAAACCCATAGCTATAGAATGTGATGCCGGAAGCAGAACCCAGGGACTTGACCTTACAGACGGTGAAGGATATATGAGTCTCTATGGTGAGAAGTGGCATCGTGCCGAGGACGAGAAAGCGAACATCTGTCTGAAGGCATTTACAGACAATAGATAAAGAGTCAGCAGAGACAGTACATTTTGACTCACAAAAGGAGAAAGAAATGCAGAAATTAATCTTCGCAACAGGAAACATGAATAAGCTGAGAGAGATAAAAGAAATCCTCGCCGGCATGGATTACGAGATTCTGACCATGAAGGAAGCAGGAGTTGATATAGAAATAATAGAGGATGGAAAAACCTTCGAGGAAAATGCGCTCATTAAGGCAAGAGCAGTATGTAAAGCCAGTGGAGAGCTGTCACTTGCAGATGATTCCGGACTCGAGATAGATTATCTGGGGGGTGAACCCGGTATATACTCAGCCAGGTATATGGGCGAGGATACATCCTATGATATAAAGAATAACAATCTTATAGACAGACTCGAGGGCGTGCCCGATGAGAAGAGAACTGCAAGATTCGTATGTGCCATGGCGGCAGTTTTTCCTGACGGAACAGAGAAAACCTTCGTAAGAACCATGGAGGGAAGAATAGGATACAAGATCGCCGGAGAAAATGGCTTTGGTTACGATCCTATATTTATGCTTCCTGAGTATGGCAAGACTTCAGCAGAAATAAGCCCTGAAGAGAAAAATGCCATCAGTCACAGAGGTAAGGCGCTCCGTGCCCTTGCCGAATACTTAAGCACTTTGGACAACGAATGAGTCTGATTGAAACGTCCTCATTCTTTAGGATATGATAATGGTAAAAAAGATTATGATCGTAAGTGACTCTCATGGACGGAGTCAGAATATCAAAACAGCAATTGACCGCGAAAGTCCCGATATGCTGATTCACCTCGGCGATATAGAGGATGATCCGGAAAGCATAAGGTCCAGCCTGGATAAAGCTGCCAGAAAAAGCGGGAAAAAGAGCCTTCCGATTCCTGCCGTATTTATCCAGGGTAACTGTGACAGGTACGGATATACAGATGTATTAAAAAAGACAGCTGTATTTGAGCTTAATGGACATAAATTCTTCTGTACCCATGGTCATGTCCAGGGGGTGAGCTATGGGATAGAGAATCTGATGTATACTGCAATGGAAAACGGTTGTGACATAGCACTCTATGGTCACACCCATGTTCCCTTTGATGAAAACTTTGAAGGCTTTGAAACATCAGGAGAATCATTAAATGAAAGTGATAACTCACAAAAAATAAGTGTCAGGATCATGAACCCCGGAAGCATCAGCCTTCCTCGTGGAGGGAAAAGAAAAAGCTACATGATAATGACCTTTGATGATAATAATGACTACATGGTTGAATTAAAATACCTATAGAGAAACAAATATCGTAGGGTGATTTTAGAATTTGGAGTACTTAGATGAAATACCTCAAGGATGAAAAAGTAAGAAAAAGCCTGTTTACCGGCGCCTGTCTGATAATCCTGTATTTTGTATTTTACAATATCAGCTACATCTGGGGCGCAGTGGGAAAAGTGGTAAAAATATTTGCTCCGTTTATCGTCGGTGCGGCGATAGCATTTATTCTTAATGTGCCCATGAGATGGGTAGAGAAGGGAATCCTGAGAGACAGGAAGAAATTCTCCGGAGAAAAATGGGAAGGACTGAGAAGAGCTCTGGCCCTTATTGTTACGCTGCTTCTAACAGTTATTATCATCTCGCTTTTGGTTTATATGGTAGTTCCTCAGCTGGCTGAGTCAATAGGTCAGCTGATCAGACAGATACCGGCAGGTGTGAAGAGCCTGACACAGTGGGCTGACGAGCAGTTCAGCTCCAAGCCAATCATTCAGCAGATGATAGATGGTCTGGCACAGGATTGGCAGAGTATCCTTGAAAAACTCATGGGATACATAAAGGACATAGTAAACAGCGCCCTTGAAGGTGGTATAAATGCTATAACCGGAATAGTGTCCGGAGTTGTAAGCTTTATAGTCGGATTCATATTTTCATTATATGTTCTTGTTCAGAAGGAGAAGCTGGGAGACCAGGCAAGGAAAATCATATACGCCCTGTTCAGTAAGGAAGTTGCAGATGAGATAATGGCAGTAGCGAAAATGTCATCGAAGACATTTGCAAATTTCATATCAGGTCAGTGCATGGAGGCAGTTATTCTGGCAAGCATGTTCTGTGTCACCATGACAGTCCTCAGACTTCCTTATGCCATGCTCATCGGTCTTCTGATCGGAGTAATGAATCTGATACCGATAGTCGGTGCATTTATCGGATGTGGAATCGGCGCACTGCTTATACTCCTGGTTGACCCTGTGAAAGCACTTATATTTGTAGTGGTATTCATCATACTTCAGCAGATAGAAGGAAACCTTATCTATCCGAAGGTAGTAGGCGATTCTGTTGGTCTTCCGGGTATCTGGGTTCTCGTGTCCGTAACTGTTGGCGGAAGCTTCTTTGGCGTAAAGGGCATGGTGGTATTTATACCACTCGTTTCGGTTATGTACTCACTCTTCAGAAGACTGATCTATGGGCGCCTCAATAAGAAAGAACTGCTGGATGGTTATGAGCTTAAAACCGGAGTCGGAGAAGTAGAAGAAATCGAGACCAAAAGAAAAAAAACGGAGAAACAGCAGCCGGAAAAAAAACGTAGACCAAGGAAAAACCGAACATCAAAAAGATGACACAGGAGATTATATGAAAAAAGGCGATATAATTGAAGGAGTAATAGAAGAATACAGCTTTCCGAATAAGGGAAGCTTTATTCATATAGAGGAAAATGCCCAGGCTGAAGGCGGTAAGATAGAGAGGAAGGTCACTGTTAAGGGGGCGCTTCCCGGTCAGACTGTTAAAGCTCGAATCAAGAAAAAGAAAGAGGGAAAAGCCGAAGCCATCCTTGTTGATACGGTTAAGAAATCCCCGCTTGAGACAAAGAAGCCTATGTGCAATCACTTCTACAGCTGTGGAGGCTGCACTTATCAGACCATAGCTTACACAAATCAGTTGAAGCTTAAAGAACAGATGGTAAAAGATCTGCTGAAGGATGTGATTGATTTTGGTGGAGATGAGAAAAAGACTTCCCCTCGAGGAGAAGGAGTCATCCAAGGGATGACGGATAAAGTGTCAGATAGAGAATTCATCTGGGAAGGTATCCTTGGTTCACCGTCCCAGTTCAGATACAGAAATAAGATGGAATTTACCTTCGGCGACGAGGAGAAGGACGGACCGCTTACCCTTGGACTTCACAGACAGTATTCCAGTCACGATATACTGGGAATAGATTCCTGTGCCATAGTTAGTCCTACATGGAATGAGATTCTTAAGTATACTCAGAACTTCTATCGTAAGCTGGGTGTGCCTCATTATAACAAGAGAACTCATACGGGAGTTCTTCGTAATCTTGTAATAAGGCAGTCAGCTACTGATGGCAGTATCCTTGTAAACCTTGTAACAACGACACACCACAGCATAGATGAAAATACAAGAAATATACCATGGAACGAAAAGAGAAGTGAAACTGTGGACGAGCTTCAGCTGCCACAGTATGTTGCTGGGCTTCTGTCCATAGGTGAACCAAAGCCTGTGGGGCTTGACGCCTACACCTCTCATGGATATGAAAAAATAAAAACTCAGAAGAAAATAGTTCGTGATCAGAAGGGTAAACTGCAGAGAGTAAACGGAAGCTTTGAGGATAATGTTGGTAATGGTGAATTCGAATCGCTGTCCTACTATAACAGGATATCAGGCGTTCTTTATACAGAGTGTGATACACTTGCAGATGCCATAGTTCCTGATTCAGTAACCCTGCTCTATGGAGAGGATTATCTGATGGAAGAGGTGCTTGGACTTAAGTTCAAAATAAGTCCGTTTTCTTTCTTCCAGACAAATACTAAGGGCAGCGAGGTGCTATATTCCAAGGTAAGGGAATATGCCCTTGAAGCAATAAATGGTGTTTCCCCCAATGTGATATCCGGCGAAGAAACATCTGCTAAAACCGGTGTTATCTATGACCTCTACAGCGGAACAGGCACCATAGCTCAGCTCATGTCACCCGTAGCCGATAAAGTGTATGGAATAGAGATAGTTGAAGAAGCAGTAGAAGCAGCCAGAGAAAATGCAAAGCTCAATAAACTTACAAACTGCGAATTCATCGCCGGAGATGTTCTGAAGAAACTGGACGAGCTGGAGGAAAAACCGGATCTTATAATACTGGATCCTCCGAGAGACGGTGTAAATCCTAAAGCATTAAAGAAAATACTGGATTATGGAGTGGATAATCTGGTTTACATAAGTTGCAAACCGACCTCCCTTGCCAGAGACCTGGAGATATTTGAGGCAAATGGATACGAGCCTGTGAAAGGCTGCTGCATAGATATGTTTCCAAACACACAGATGATAGAATGTGTAGCTCTTTTACAGCGAATGAGCATTTGCGAGGTAAATAATTTATCCCTGGGTTGCCTTTGATAAACAGGAACTCCTTTGTTGACATATAAAATGAAAGGTAGTATCCTTTACGCATTGTAAATCTCTGTAAAGAGGAGTGTAAGATAATATGAAAACTAAAGTATTTATTGATGGAAGTGAAGGAACTACAGGACTTAGGATCCATGAGAGATTTTCTAAAAGAGATGATGTTGAGATTCTTTCTATCAGTCCGGAACTGAGAAAGGATCCTGCAGAACGTAAGCGTCTGATAAATGCTTCAGACATTTCCTTTCTTTGTCTTCCTGATGCAGCTGCAATAGAAGCAGTCAGCCTGTGTGACAATCCGGATACTATAATAATTGATACTTCAACAGCACATAGAACAGCACCGGGCTGGGCATATGGATTTCCTGAGCTTTCTTATGAGCATAGAGAAAATATAAAAAATGGTAAGCGAATAGCTGTTCCGGGCTGCTATGCCAGTGGATTTATAGGACTTGCCTATCCTTTAATAAAAGGTGGTATTCTGAAAGAGGATTATCCTGTATCTATTTTTGCGGTTTCCGGCTACAGCGGAGGCGGTAAGAAGCTTATCGCAAGCTATGAGGAAGAGGGACGTGATAAAAAGTATGATTCTGCCCGTATGTATGCCTGGGGACAGACCCACAAGCATCTTAAGGAGATGAAGGAAGTCACCGGACTTGAACGTGAACCTCTTTTCTGTCCGATGACGACAAATTATCATAGTGGAATGATAGTTCAGGTACCTTTATATACTGAACTGCTGGAACAGAAGAAAACACCGGAAGAGATACATGAATATCTGACAGATTATTATAAGAATGAACCCTTTATCAGGGTAATGCCATTCGGAGCTGACGTTGAAGCCGGTGGAGCACTCTATTCTGACGCATGTGCCGGATGGGATGGAATGGAGATTTTTGTTACCGGAAATGAGGAACGTATCATAATAGCCAGCCGTTTTGATAACCTCGGAAAAGGTGCTTCAGGGGCTGCTATGCAGTGCATGAACATAGTCCTCGGCTGTGACGAGTCAAAGGGACTCAATTTATAAACATAAAAGAAAAAATATGACAGAGTTGAACCAGGTTCACTGCTGTCATATTTTTTTATTTTGAGGCTTAAATCATTTGTATATAAGGCGTAGATGGTTTATAATTGAGCTATATTGCTTCATAAATATAGGTGGTCTAATTTAAGTATTATGGAGGTTTTTATGGAAGGTGGAAAAAGTATTACTAAAAGGAGATTGAAGAAGATTATTGCACTGTTTCTGACGGCTGTTTTAATCATTTCATATGCATTTGCACCGGTGAATCAGGTGTATGCAGCTTCTAACAGGCTTCAACAGGTGACAAAACTAAAGGCAGTGGTTAAGTCTGACAAAAAAGTTAAATTAACCTGGAAAAAGGTTAAAAAAGCAAAAAAATATGAAGTATATGTAAAAGGAAAAAAAGATAAAAATTATACAACGTATAAATTATATAAAACAGTTAAAAAGACAAATGTGACTGTCGGTGGTCTGAAACCAAATACAATATATTATTTCAAGGTCAGAGCGATAGATGGAAAAATTAATGGTAAATACAGTAAAGTAGTTAAAAAGAGAACTAAGAAAGCAAAACCGACACCAACGCCAAGACCGACGACAGATTCGACAATAGCGACGGCAGCGCCAACAGCAACAGCGACAGTAACACCGACTGCATCACCAACAGCAACACCAACGGCAAAACCAACAGCAACTCCGACAGCAAAACCAACAGCAGAGCCAACGGCAGAACCAACAGCAGAGCCAACGGCAGAGCCAACAGCAGAACCAACAGCAGAACCAACGGCAGAGCCAACAGCAGAACCAACAACAGAACCGACTGCAACAGCAACACCAACTGCAACTGCAGAACCGACTGCAACAGCAACACCAACTGCAACAGCGACTCCGACTGCATCACCGACAGCAACACCAACTGCAACTGCAACACCAACACCAACCCCTGGGGAAACAAAAATACATATATTTGAAACCAGCGATATTCATGGACATCTGATGGATACTGCAGGCGAAACTGATGAATCCAAATATCAGTACAGACTTGCTTACATATCAGACAAAGTAAATGATGCCAGAGAATCTGGTGATTATGATGATGTCATATTAGTTGATGGTGGAGATATCTATCAGGGCGCACCTATATCGAACCTTACATATGGAAATGTTATGCGTGCTGCATTTGATGCAATGCACTACGATGCAGTATCTCTTGGTAATCATGAATTTGACTGGGGATTAGATGACTGTGCAGCAGATGATGACGGAACAATGAAAAGCTATACTATCAGAGGAGACGTGGTTGATTCCAAGATACCTATTTTAGCTAGTAATCTCTATTTTTCAGATGAAGTTGAAGGTAGCGAGATGTTGCGTGTTCCTTTCACAAAGGATTATGTAACGATCGAAAAGGCAGAAAAAACCATAGTTCTGATAGGTTATATACCGGACTACAGTTCATCTATAATGTCATCTAGGTTTGCTCCATATTACATAGATGATGATATAGATAAATTCAATGAGAGAATTAAGGAAATCAATGAAGAGGTAAAACCGGATGCTACGATTGTAGTGGCACATGCTGAGCCGAAGGCTCTTGCCGATAAGCTTGATAAAAATGAGGTTGATCTTGTAACAGGCGGACATGATCATGACGGAAGAGCCGGTGTTTCAGAGAAAAGCAATATTCCTTATATACAGGCTAATTATCAGGCTGAAGGTCTTGCTTCTGCAGATATAATCATTTCTGATGATGGAAAAGTTACTGTAGAGAATACACTTCATACAGATATCGTTGTTTATGGTCAGGAAGCTGTTCTTTATAATACAGAAGAAAATGCTGAAAACTTAGACGAGAATATCGTAGCTATAACAAATGAAGCCTGGGATGAGATTAAGGATGATCTGGGTGAAGAGCTTGGTTACATAAAAACGAGCATTGAGAAATATGGATATCTGGATGCAAAAACTGATGATGATTTAAAGTCAAAAGATGAAACCAGACGACATGAAACAAGTGGAGGTCACTGGATTACAACACTTATGCTTAAAGCTACTAAAGAACAAGGAACTGTTGCTGCCTTTTATAATACAGGTGGAGTAAGAGATAATTTTATAGCATCTGAGGATAGCCCTCGTACTATCACTGTAGGAGACATATATTCTATATCTCCTTTCAATAACAAGTGGCTTGTATATGAGCTTACGGGTAAGGAGCTGGCCCAGCAGATAGAAAATGGATATATAGATCCTAATTATGGAAGCCAGGTAAGCGGTCTTACTTATAAGTATTATGTTTATAAGGAAGTGATTGATGGAAAAGAAGTTAACAAAGTTAAGGTTACAAGAATTATTCTTTCCGATGAAACTGAAGTAGACATCACTGATACAACCACCACATATAAGGTATGTACCAGTAATTACAGCGCAACAGTATTAGATGCAAATGGTGCAGTAAATGTATTTGCCGGAAAGAAACCACTTCTTTCTGAGGCAGATGCACCTATAGATAATGAAACAATAATTGAATTATTGCGAAATGAAAAAGAGGCCAATGATGGCCTTATCGATGTAGATACTGAACTTCGTGGTGACAAGCTTGAACCTATGGTAGAGGATTCGCAAGACTATTCTTCACCTTATAGTGAGGACGATTACGATCTTGCATCATAAGCTATAACAAAATAAAGAGACCGGAGGGTATGCTATGAGTACAGGAAATGCGATTTATAAAGTTATTAAGCAGAACCAGGACTAATCACAGGAAGGTGACCGGCTTATGACAGAACAGGAAAGAATATTTAATAAAATAGCTGAAGCTTTACTGGTGGACTATTCCAGTGTTTACTATGTAAATGCTGTAACAAATGAATACTATTGGTATTCCGTTAATCCACAGTTTCATTCACTGAGTCTTGAACAGGGTGGAGATGACTTTTTCAAGAATATTATCAGAGACTGTAAGAAGGTAATATATGAAGAGGATCAGCATATCTTCATTGAGGATATACAGAAAGAGAATCTTATCAGTGCCATGAAGAAGGGAACCATGCAGAGTATAGAATATCGTCTTATGATTGACGGTGTTCCGACCTGGCATGCCCTGAGACTTATCAGAGGCCTTGATGAGCATGGTGATTATTTTGTTCTTGGTGTCATCAATATAGACGAAGAGTATCACCGCAGGAAGCAGGCAGAGGAAACGGCAAGAGAGAAGGAAGTATATGATCAGATAGCATCCAGTCTGGCAGGACAGTATGATACTTTATATTATATAGATATCGAAACAAGTACCTATGTAGAAGTCTCTTCAACGGATGATTATAAAAAACTGAACGTCCCGGCAACAGGAAAGGATTTCTTTGCAGAAAGCAGAAGAAGCATACGTAAATATGTGCATCCCGAGGATCAGGATGCAGCTATGAAGTTTCATTACAAAGATGTTATGCTGAAGAATCTGCAAAACAGAAATTCATTTTCGGCTTCCTACAGACTGGTGGTAGATGGTCAGGTAAGACATATACGACATTCGGAGATTATGGCCAGGGATAAAAAGCATATCATAGTATGTGTTGAAAATATTGATGCTGAGGTTCAGACTAAGCTTGCCCTGAAGGAGAGCCAGAAGAAGAGTATTACCTATACACAGATAGCAGAGAGTCTGGCATCTCACTATGATATTATATATTATATAAATCTCCGTAATTCACATTATATGGAGTTTTCAACACATAAGCTCTATGGTGAACTGGAAATTCAGGAGGAGGGTGAAGACTTTTTCGAAGTTGCTTTGCAGAATGTTGACAGAATCATATTCCCTGAGGATAGAGAAAGGATGAAGCTTTTCCTGGACAAGGATAACTTTATTACCTGTCTCGGAGACAAGAAACAGCTGATTGAGGATTACCGAATGGTGGTTGATGGCGGTCATCCTCAGTATACCCGTATGACTGTTATGTGGTCCTCAGACAGAAGCCATTTTATCATGTGCATAGAGAATCGTGAGGAAGATGTCAGAAAAGAAAAGGAGCATCTTCAGGCACTTTCCATGGCAAATGAAATGGCTCGCAGGGATGGACTGACAGGTACAAGAAATAAGACGGCATATAAGGAGATGGAAAAAGAACTTCAGATACAGATTGATGAAGGAGATGGCTCCCCGTTTGGAATAGTTATCTGTGATATCAACGATCTTAAGCTGATAAATGATACAGAAGGACATAAAGCAGGAGATGAATACATAAAAGCGGCCTGCAAGATGGTCTGCCGGATCTACAGTCATAGTCCTGTTTTTCGTGTTGGCGGTGATGAATTTGCTGTAATTCTGAGAGGACAGGATTTTGAAAATCGAGAAGAGCTTATTTCTTCGTTGAGAAAGCAGGTTGAGAATCATGTCAATCTGGGTGAAGGAGCTGTTGTTGCTTCTGGTATGGCAGAATTCCAGCCACTTAAGGATAATACTGTTGAAGATGTTTTTATACGTGCTGATGGCCGTATGTATGAAGATAAAACCAGGATTAAGGAGAGGAAGCTCATAAAAGAGAGCCATGCACTTAAGGAACAGGCGAGCTTCAAAACTATTACAGAAGACAGAAGAAAACTTCTGGATTCCCTTTATAAATCATTTGAGATTGTTGCGGAAGGAACCTATGTATATCTGTGTGATATGAAGTTCGATTATTCACGCTGGTCGAAATCCGCAGTAGATGCCTATGGACTTCCGTCCGAGTATATGTACGGAGCCGGTGATATCTGGGAAAACCACATACATCCCAAAGATCGAGATGCATATCATAAGGGAGTAGATGAGATCTTTTCAGGAAATGCTGCCGCACATGATATGCAGTACCGTGCAAGAAGAACTGATGGTGAGTATGATGTATGTACCTGCCGTGGAGTTGTAATTCGTGATCTTAACGGTGAGCCGGACTATTTTGCCGGAACTATACGTAATCATGGGGCTCAGGGACATATAGACACACTAACAGGACTCAGAAATCAGTATGGCTTCTTTGAAGACCTGGATATATGCATCAGGAGAAAATCTGAAATAAATGTTCTGCAGGTCGGAATCAGCAAATTCTCCGAAATTAATGAAATGTATGGTTATCATTTCGGTAACCGTGTGCTTCAGGCCTTTGCCAGAAAAGTATTTGAGACAACAGGAAATACCGGGCATACCTATCGTATAGATGGAACAAAGTTTGCCATAATCAGTAATACACTTTCCGTAACGGAAATGCTGGAAAAATATAGAGGCTTCCGCTCATTTTTCAGAGAGGAGTTTCAGCTTGATAACAAGAGGATTCTGCTTGATGTAAACTGTGGAGTTCTGAAGGTAGATCATTTTGATATAGATTCACAGACAGTTTATGCCTGCCTTAACTTTGCTTATGGAGAGTCAAAGATACGTAAACAGGGTGATATGGTAGTATTCCATGATGAGCTGAATGAGGATAATCGTCAGAGACTTGAAAAGCTTCACGCTATACGTGGTTCTATAATGCATGGCTACAAGGGATTCTTCCTTATGTATCAGCCTGTTGTGGATGCAAAAACAGAGAGGCTGATCAGCGCTGAAGCACTTCTTCGCTGGAAAAACAAAACCTTTGGAATGGTTCCTCCGGATATGTTTATACCACTTCTTGAATCAGATCCGCTTTTCCCTAAACTTGGAGAGTGGATACTTCGGGAGGCTGTTATTTCAGCTAAAAGAATTTTGAAAGATAATCCTGATTTCATAATTAACGTAAATCTGTCCTATACTCAGTTGGAAAAGCCTGACTTCGCTGATATGGTTCTCAGAATACTGGATGAACTGGGATATCCGCCTGAGCATCTGTGTCTTGAAGTAACTGAAAGGTGCCGATTCCTGGATATGGAGCTTCTTAAAAATGTCCTCAGTAATCTGAAGGCCAGGGGAATACTTATTGCCCTTGATGATTTCGGAACCGGATTTTCATCAATGGGAATAGTTAAGGATATTCCTTTCGATATAATCAAGATAGACCGCAGCTTTGTTCAGAAAATAGAAGAGGATGCTGTGGAGAGAGAAATTATTAAGAATTTCTCAAGTCTGGCTTCAATCTTTGGAGCAAAGGTATGCGTAGAGGGAATAGAGACAGAAGGAATGAAAGAAATCCTTCAGGAATTCAAGGTAGAAAGCTTCCAGGGCTACTACTACGCTAAACCACTGGAGATAGAAAAGTTCCTGGATTGGAACAGTAACAGAAAATGACAGTAATATAAAAATATGACAGAAGTGAACCCGGTTCACTTCTGTCATGTTTTTTTGACTTTTTCTAGACTCTTTTGGCCTTCATCTTGGCCTTCATTTTATACATCCGTTCATCGGCATGCCGGATCTTGCTTTCCACAGAATCTCGTTTTGGTTCAAATTCTGTAGCACCGTAGGCGATACTTAATGGGATGCTGTAATTATTCTCTTTGTTAAAATTATCAATCCTCGCCCGGAGCAGATCCATACATTGTTTGAATTTTGGATCAGACATTCCGTAATCAGCCAGTACGAAGAATTCATCGCCGCCTATCCTGAAACAGCTTTCATTATTCACAAAGGATCCCTTTATTAATTCTGCTATTGTCTTTATGTATGTATCACCGGTGGTATGCCCCAGTTCGTCGTTTACCTTCTTCAGATAATTCATATCAAGCATAATAAATGTATAAGTATGCCTGCCTCTGGATGCTTTATCAAGAGCATTGTTGAAGCCTAGACGGTTAAGCAGACCGGTAAGACCATCCCTGAAAGCAAGCTCCTCCATAATCTCTGCATACTGTCCGCGACGGCTCATTTCTGAGATACTGATAAATTCGTATATTCCCGTAAGGGAAATAAATATAAAAACTGACAGTTTAAAATATGAAAAGGAAGCATAACCGGGAACGTACACTGTATATCTTATGATGTCGATTATTCCGGTTATGAGAGACAGAATAATAGCTGTCAGCAGAACTATGGTAAGTCTCTTTGTGAGTCTTTTTTTGACTAAGCTGACAATGATAATACCTATTATTAAGGCGGCAATAATAGATAGATTTATATGTGTGAGCCAGAGCAGCTGATGATAATCGGCACGACCCGTATAGGTTGATATCATAGAATAGATGATAACGGAAAAGGTAGTAATATTGCATAGTATTATTGGCCATTTTTTGCGTGTTCCGGTTGAACTAATAACAAAAAGCAGACCCGGAAGAGGAATAAGATCCAGAGCTATATAGTCGGCAAAATGTACAGCAATAGGCGTTCCTGAAAGCACAGAAAGCATAGAGGTTTCAGATACTACCCAGAGAGAAGAAACCATTGCAAATGTAGACATGCTTATGATCTCAAATCTCTTTTCGCCGAAATGACGTCCGATCAGACCTATGATCATAAGGATAAATCCGAATACAAAGCCGATCAGGCAGAGAATGAATTCAAAAGCTGAGTTCTGCAGTTCGGATATGATAAAACGGTTACCATTATCCAGACTTATATTTTTTATATACCCCGGTTTTTCGGGATATATATTATCAATATCAATATATAAAGTTCCGTCACGGGACATTACAGGAATGGTGATGGCATGAGGGAAAATACCATAAGCTTTTCCGAAAAGCTTTGGCGGCTGGGGATGAAAGTCATATATAACTTCATCATTGAGATATACGGTAAAGAAGATATTTTTCGAATAGAAGCATAAATCCTTGGTATTAATTATCTCGCCGTTTGTTCTTCTTCTGATTTCAAAATGCTCATCAGATTTAAGGTTATCAAAATCAACAATGGAGCCTGATTCGTAGGACCAGAGATCAGAATAATCCAGGGATTCACCACCGTAAACCGACCCACTTCCATGAGCGAGGATGTTATAAAGCAGCATAAAAACAGTGAACACAATAAAAAGGCTATAAAAAAGCCTGTTGAAGAACTGAAGTTTAGTTGTATGGTTCTTATCACTCATTGCTTTTTGCTCCCTGGGTACTTTTCTTTAGAACCCACGAATAGTGACATCTTTAAAAAGCTTGTTTATATACAAAAATAGTATATAATAAATGATGTAAAATATCAAAATAAATATTAAGCAGGGTGGGACGAAGGTTATGAGAATTGCAGTTTGTGATGACGAGGAAAAATTCCGGACTCAGGCGAAGGAAATGATAGATAAACTGGCAGGCAGTCTGGATGTAATAGTCGATGCATATGAGGACGGAAGAAAGCTTCTGGAGGCATTTGACAAAAAGCCCTATGATGTGCTTTTTCTGGATATAGAGATGCCGGCGATGGACGGTATAACGCTTGCAAAAAAACTTAGAGAAAGAAGTGACAGCATATATATAGTTTTCCTTACAGGTCATGTGGAGTATGCCCTTGAAGGTTACGAGGTAAATGCCCTCAGATATCTGACCAAGCCGGTACAGGAGGATAAGCTTAGAGAGGTTATACGTTTTGTGATGGATAAGAGTGTCAGCAAGCGTCAGCTTATGATAAAGGCAGATGGTGAGGAGACGCTGATAAATGTATCCGACATTATTTACCTTGAAGCACAGAATCAGTATGTGATGATTTATACTCATGAAGATGAGTATCTGATAAGATATAATATCGGAGATTTCGAAGAGCAGCTGAAGAATGATGGATTCTTCAGAATCCACAGAGGTTATCTTATTTCTCTTGCAAAAGTGAAAAAACTCCTTAAGGGTGAAGTTCTGATGGAAAAAGGTGATGACGAGATAAGCCTGCCTGTCAGCCGTGCAAATGTAAAGCCGCTTAAAGAGGCGCTGTATTCATTTGTAGAAAATTCATCGATGTAGCTGTAACCATCGGAAAATATTGGAAGTGAAATAAGAATGGAAATTGAACAGATAGTTAATTATATAACAGTCGTTATATCAGATATAAATTTTATGCTCAATATGCTGATCATAGTTATGGTATCAGCGTGTTTTCTCGGAAGATATGTTGTAATAACAAGAAGGATGGTCATTGCCACCTGTGGAATACTTATATTTCAACTGATATTAACCTTCGGAGGGGATTTTCTCTTTTCCAAGATATATCCGGTGGAGACTGAGTATATAAACGGACTCTCAGCGCAGGATATTATTACAGCGGATAACCCGATGTATGCAAAGGTGTATTTGATTTCAAACATTTATACCTATGTCCTTAATATAGGAGTGTTTGTATATGCTTTTGTATTTTATCTAATATCATATAAAGAGAAAAGAGTTCTTCGTGCTATAGAATCAACCATATGTCTTTTTCTTTATTATATGTATGTAAATACGATCTTACAGTATACATATACGTATATGAGAGGCGGAGACTTTGAGCTTTTGAATAACGTTTACAGTACACTGGGCGGCAGGGATAATCTGATTTATATGGTTGTTCTGGTTGGCGGTGCCGGCTTAGTATCATTAATATTATTATTTATCCTGTATTTTTTGTATTACAAGCGTAAGAGATATTATGTGGTAAGAATTAGAGACCGTATACTCTTTGTTGTATGGCTGGTCATTTTTTCAATATTTCCCGCTATACCCGGTGGTGGACAGACTGATGCTGAGAAATATCAGCTGCTGGGTTACGTGTTCGGATCGCTGCTTCCTATCCTGGGCGGTATAGCACCGGTTCTGTTGGTTATGAATGCGGCAGAGAAGAGTCTCAAGGAAAAGAATGAATATCAGGAGACTTATCTTGCTGCAGAGCTTGAATATATAGAACAGTATAAGAGAACCCAGACTGAAACAAGAGCCTTCAGACATGATATCATCAACAATCTGTCTCTTACAGACATGATGCTGGATGAGGGTAAAACTGAGGAGGCATCGGCTCATATCAAGCAGCTGCTGGGAAATGTAAGAGCCCTTTCACCTTCTATCATTACAGGTGATGAGATGCTAGACTGTATAGTTGCAATGAAGGCAGACAAGATGAAAGAGAAGGCGATACAGTTTTCTTCAGATGGAGTTGTGGACGGTGGACTTCATATGAAGGCTATGGACATATGCAGTATATTTGCAAATGCACTGGATAATGCCATAGAAGCAGCAGATAAAACTGTTCCGGATGCCTGGGTCGATCTTAAGATAAAAAGAAACGATAAATTTGCTATAATTAAAATATCTAATTCTGCTGTTGGAAAGGTGGATGTTGAGAAGCTTTTCATGACCTCGGGCTATACATCGAAGAAGGATACCGAGCATCACGGCTTCGGACTCAGTAACATCAGAAGAACTGTGGAAGATTATGACGGCTTAATAAAAGCTGAGTCAGATGAAAAATCATTTTCATTGTCAATAATGATTCCGAGACAGGCCTGACAGGGGAATGGGATGTCGTCGGTTGTCATGTAACGGGGGAGATAACGTATGAAGAAAAGGTATTTATATTATTTATTACCGGCTTTATGTTTATTCTTTGCCATATGTTTTGCAAGTATATCAAAAGCACAGTCTATATCCGGAGGAGATAAAGAGGATCTCGCTGTTGATCCGACAGGGGGAGACGGATATTCTGCGGTTTTATATGATAACACAAATGGTCTGCCTACATCTGAAGCAAATGCAATTGCAGAGACGAAGGAAGGTTTTGTCTGGATCGGAAGCTACAGTGGTCTTATCAGATACGATGGAAATACATTTGAAAGAATTGACTCTACAACAGGTATAACCAGTGTTGTAAGTCTGTATGTGGACAGCAGAAATCGTTTGTGGATAGGTACCAATGATAACGGTATTGTTGTTAAGGACAAGGATAACTATATAAATTATAAAAATGTTGAGGGTTTGAGATCCTCATCTATAAGATCAATTGTTGAGGATAGAGTCGGAAATATCTATATAGCAACAACTAACGGACTTTGTGTAGTGGATAGTGATATGAAGCTTCATGCAGTTGATATAAGTCAGCTGAATGATCAGTATATCATGGAGTTACGTGTAGATGAGGATGGCCTGATATATGGTAATACAAACGACGGCGCTTTCTTTATCATAAAAAATCAGAAGCTGAAGACATATTATGACGGAGAAAAACTCGGTACAGGAGAGATTAAATCATTTCTTCCGGATCCTGAAAATAAAGGTTATATATATCTCGGAACCAAGAATTCCATGCTTTATCATGGCAGGATTGGTGACAGCATAGAATCCTTTGATTCTTATGATGTTTATCCCCTGAACTATATTAATTCAATAGAGCAGTTTGGCAAGCAGATATGGTTTTGTACCGATAATGGTATCGGAGTAATTGAGAATAAAAAATTCAGAAAGGTGGATGATATTCCACTGGACAACTCTATTGATAAGATGATGGCTGATTACGAGGGTAATCTGTGGTTTGCATCCTCCAGACAGGGTGTAATGAAGATAGTTCCAAATCAGTTTGCCGATCTTAGTGAGCATTATGATCTGGATAAGGCAGTAGTTAATTCGACCTGTGTAAGTGATGGCAAGCTTTTTGTCGGAACTGATAACGGACTTATCATTCTAGATAAGAATAAAAAGCTTAACAGACTTAAGCTCAAAGGCGTAGAATCCTCTGATAATGTGCTTAAAGAATGCACAGACCTCTATGAGCTGCTGGGAGAAAGCAGGATACGTTCAATCATAAAAGATTCAAAGGGAAGACTTTGGTTTTCAACCTTTACCGAAATAGGTCTTGTTATGTATGATAAGGGTTATGTGAAGACATTTTCCACAGCGGACGGTCTTCCTGCTGATAAGGTCAGAGTTGTGAGTGAGCGTTCTGACGGAGTGATCATGGTTGCCTGCAGCGGCGGCTTTGCCCTGATTGATGAGAATAATAAAGTTATAGAAACCTATAATGAATCCAGTGGTCTCAGCAATACGGAAATCCTTACGGTTTGTGAGGGTGATGATGGTGAAATGTATGTTGGTTCAGACGGTAATGGAATCTATATCATAAAGGATGGTTCCATAACCAATATCACTTCTACCGACGGCCTCAGTTCCGAGGTTATCATGAGAATTAAGAAGGATCCAAAGAGGGATATCTACTGGATCGTTACGAGCAATTCCATATCCTATATGAAAAATGACAGGGTTACCACCATTAAGAAATTTCCTTATTCCAATAACTTCGATCTGTATGAGAATAAGGAGGGCCGCATGTGGATCCTTAGCAGTAATGGTATCTATGTGGTGGATGCGGAGGAGATTCTCAAAAATGAAGAGATTAACCCTGTATACTATAACAAGGATAATGGACTCCCTTACATCACTACAGCTAATTCTTACAGCTACCTGAGTGAAGAGGGTAATCTTTATATAGCTGGTGTTGCCGGTGTGACCAGGGTTAATATCGATGAGCCTTTCGAAAATGTGAACACTCTTAAAATGTCTGTTCCTTTTGTGGAGGCTGACGGCGTAAAGGTATATCCGGATGACAGCGGAGTTATTAATATTCCGTCCTATACAAAGAAGCTTACAATATTCAGCTATGTATATACATATTCGCTTGTAAATCCTAAGGTTACCTATCATCTGGAGGGCTTTGACAATAACTTTACAACTCTGGACAGAACTGAGCTGGAGCCAGTGGACTATACCAATCTGGAGGGTGGAGACTATACATTTGTCATGTCCATACAGACTTCCTTTGGAAGCGGTAACAAGGAGCTTCGTGCCAAAATAAAGAAGGACAGAGCTATCTATGAGAAGACCTGGTTCAGGATTCTCGGAGTTCTGGTACTTCTGGCAATTCTTGGTTTTGTAGTTTTCTACTATGTTAAGAGAAAGACAGATGCACTTGTTAAGAAACAGAATGAAAACAAGATCTTCATCAGAGAGATGATAGAGGCCTTTGCGAAGACCATAGATATGAAGGACAAGTATACAAACGGTCACTCTAACAGAGTTGCCGAGTATACGGCTATGCTCACAAAGGAGCTGGGCTACGATGAAGAGACAGTTGAGAAATACTACAATATCGCGCTTCTTCATGATATCGGAAAGATCAGTATACCTCCTGAGGTGCTGAATAAACCAGGTAAGCTGACAGATCAGGAGTTCAATATCATCAAGTCCCATTCTGCACAGGGCTATAAGGCTCTTAAGGATATCAGTATTATGCCGGAGCTTGCCATAGGTGCAGGTTACCATCACGAGAGACCGGATGGCAAGGGTTATCCTAAGGGGTTAAAGGGAGACGAGATACCGAGAGTTGCTCAGATAATCGCAGTTGCTGATACATTTGATGCTATGTACTCAGACCGTCCTTACAGAAAGAGAATGAATTTTGAAAAAGCAGTCTCTATCATAAAAGAGGTTTCAGGTACGCAGCTTCAGGGCGATGTAGTTGATGCCTTCCTCAGACTTGTAGATAAGGGTTTCTTCAGGGCACCGGACGATGATGGTGGCGGAACCGTAGAGGATATCAATAATATCCATAAGAAGTTTGAAAAACAGGAGAAGAAGGCTGAGGAGAAATCCAAGGAAGAGTCAGAGAAAAAAACGGATGAAAAACCAGACGAAAAACCGGAAGATACTTCTGACGAAAAAACTGAGGATAAGACCGAAGACAAAAAAGAATAGATGGGGAAGAGAAGGGGCGATTCTGACGTCCCCTTTTCTGTTTGTAAAGCTTGATTTATCTTGATTTTTCAAGTATACTACTATGATGGTGTAAAGTAGTTATTCACAGAGGAACATGAGGAAAATGTCTGCGAAGCAGACGTTATAGTTCGAAGCACGAGTTTTTCCGAATGATCCGATGGTTTCTGTGAATAATATTAATATATACAGCAGACAGGAGGAAAAAGATGTCTGATTTATTACATATAAGTAATCTGCACGTAAGTGTTGCAGAAACAGAAATACTTCATGGTATAGACTTAAACGTTGGAAGAGGTGAAACACACGTTATCATGGGACCCAACGGTGCGGGTAAGTCTACTCTCGGTTATGCCATCATGGGTAATCCTAACTATGATGTAACTGAGGGAAGCATTGTTTTCAAGGATAAAGATATAACCGGTGATGAAACCCATGAGAGAGCAAAGGAAGGTATTTTCCTTTCTTTCCAGAATCCTATAGAGGTTCCCGGTATATCACTTTCGAACTTTATAAGAAATGCGGTTGATACCAAGACAGGAACCAGAGCACGTCTCTGGGACTTCCGTAAATCTCTTGAGAAGCAGATGGAGCTTCTTGCTATGGATAAATCCTATGCAGACAGAGATCTGAACGTTGGCTTCTCCGGTGGTGAGAAGAAGAAGGCTGAGATACTTCAGATGCTTATGATGAAGCCGGATCTTGCCATATTGGATGAAACAGACTCAGGACTTGATGTTGATGCTGTTAGAACAGTATCCGACGGAGTAAAGGCTTTTCATGAGTCCGGTGATGGTTCACTCATAATCATTACCCACAGTACAAGAATACTGGAAGCTCTCAAGGTTGACTTTACACATATACTTGTTGACGGAAAAATCGTGGAAACCGGTGATGCATCACTCGTAGACGAGATTAATGCACACGGATTTGAAAAGTACATTTAATCATAATAGTACATATAGTAGAGGAATATAATGGCAGATAAAGAAAAAACATATGTAGAGGACGTGGACAGAAGCCTGTACGATTTCCGAAATGTAGATGAGGATGTCTACAAGGTTGCTGAAGGTCTTACACCTGAGATAGTTGCACAGATATCTAAGGAAAAGAACGACCCTCAGTGGATGGCAGACTTTCGTCAGAAGTCCCTGGAAATATATAACAATATGGAAATGTCTACATGGGGTCCGCCTATTGACGGTCTTCACATGGACAATATCGTAACATATATCAAGCCGAAGGATAACAAGATGAGTGCAGACTGGGATGAGGTTCCGGCTGATATAAAGGATACATTTGAAAGACTGGGTATCCCTCAGGCAGAGCGCGAATCACTTGCCGGAGTCGGTGCACAGTATGATTCAGAACTTGTTTATCATAATGTTCGTGAAGAGGTTGCTGCACAGGGGGTTATCTATACTGACCTTGAATCAGCAATGCACGGAGAATATGGTGACATGATCAAAGAACATTTTATGAAACTGATCACTCCTGAGGATCATAAGTTTGCAGCTCTTCATGGTGCTGTATGGTCAGGTGGAAGCTTCGTATATGTTCCGAAGGGCGTAAGCGTAGAGATACCGCTGCAGTCTTACTTCAGACTGAATGCTCCGGGAGCAGGTCAGTTTGAGCATACACTTATTATTGTTGATGAGGGAGCGGACCTTCACTTTATCGAGGGTTGCTCAGCTCCAAAGTATAATGTTGCAAACCTTCATGCAGGTGCTGTTGAGCTCTTTGTAGGTAAGAATGCAAGACTCAGATATTCGACTATCGAAAACTGGTCCAAGAATATGTATAACCTGAATACAAAGAGAGCTACCGTAGAAGAGGGTGGAAAGATGGAATGGGTATCCGGTTCCTTCGGATCTCATACTTCCTATCTGTATCCTATGACAATCCTTAAAGGAAACGATTCAAAAGTGGAATTCACGGGAATCACATTTGCGGGCGAAGGACAGGACCTTGATACAGGAATGAAGGTTGTTCACACCGGTGAACGTACAGTTTCCACTGTTAATACAAAGTCCATATCCAAGAGTGGAGGTATCAGTACCTTCAGAAGTGCAGTTGTTATCGGACCGAAGGCCAAGGGTGCAAAGTCTGCAGTAGACTGTTCATCCCTTATGCTGGATGATATATCAAGATCAGATACTATTCCTGCTATGGATGTAAGATGTGATGATGTGGATATCGGACATGAGGCAAAGATCGGACGTATCTCTGATGAGGCTATATTCTATCTCATGAGCCGTGGTATTTCAGAAGAAGATGCACGTGCCATGATTGTAAGCGGTTTCGCAGACAACGTATCCAAGGAGCTGCCTCTTGAATATGCAGTAGAGATGAACAACCTGATTCGCCTTGAGATGAAGGGATCTATTGGATAGACATAAAAGTGGTCGAATAACGGCCGGATGAGGAATAATAAATGACAAATATGATTATTAATAAGCTGCCGGCTCCGACATGGACCTGGCTTCGCGTAAATGAGCATACGGTAGCCGTTCCGGATGTTTTGGAAAAAGCTGCCTGTACAGTTGAAAATATGCCTTCCGAGGTTAGGGAAGGAAAGGTCGATTTTACCTCTATATGTCTCGGTGATGTTGAACTGGGAGCGGGAGAGGAGTTTCGTCAGATGTCACATAAGGCTAAGACCGGCGGGGCTTCATATACTGTATCTGCAGATGTAAAGGTAGAAGAACCTATAAGACTTGTTTTCGATTATAATGATGATAATGTTGGCAGATTGTCACGTACATCAATTGTTCTCGGAGAGAATTCCGAGCTTACAGTAGTGATGATCTTCAAGGGAAAGCCTTCCTTCGGAGCTAATGATATCCGAATAAAAACAGGCAAGAATGCAAAGCTCAGTCTTGTAGAAGTTTTCCAGCTGGAAGAAGGTTCAAACTTTGTTGACAGCATAGGAGGAAAATATCAGGAAAAGAGTGGACTGAAGCTTATCCAGGTTAAGTCCGGAGACGGAAATATGGCTCTGGCCTGCTGCTCTGAGCTTCTTGGATATAAGAGCTACCTTGATATAGATACAGGCTATCTTGTTCGTGGAGAAGACAAGCTGGATATCAATTATCTGGCTAGACATACAGGTAAGAAAACTGATTCCAAGATTAATGTAAGTGGTGTCCTCAGAGATAAGGCTGATAAGACCTTCAGAGGTACTATTGATTTTATCAAGGGCTGTAAGGATGCAACCGGGGATGAGAGAGAAGATGTTCTTCTCATGGATGAGGGAGTACATAACAATACAGTTCCTCTTATCCTTTGTGCAGAAGAAGATGTCGAGGGTGCTCACGGAGCTTCCATAGGTAAGATATCTGAGGAAGTGATCACATACATGGAATCAAGAGGGATACCTGAAGCTGATATAAATGAGTTGATGGCTAAGTCAAGAATAGATGCAGTAATAGGTAGAATTCCTGATGATGTTACAAAAGAAAAACTGCTTACTGATGATTGATCACATAGAATTGATCAAAAAATAAAATAGATATAGAAAAATAGAGATAACTATGAGTATTAATGTAAATGAAATAAGAAAAGATTTTCCGTTCTTTGATAATACAGAACTTGCATATCTGGATAATTCCGCAACTACACAGCGACCACGCCAGGTGGTAGAGGCGGTTGCTGATTATGAATATTATCACAATTCAAATCCTTTCAGAGGGCTTTATGAGCTTTCCATAGATGCAACCGAGAGATACGAGGCAGCAAGAACCAAGGTGGCAAAGTTCATAAATGCCAAGTCTGATTCGGAGATAATATTCACCCGAAATGCTTCGGAAAGCCTTAATCTGGTTGCATTTTCTCTTGGAGATATGTGCCTTAATGAAGGTGATGAGATAATAACCACCGTAGTCGAGCATCACAGCAACATGCTTCCCTGGAGACACGCAGCCATGCGTCATAAGGCTGTGGTAAAGTATCTGGAGTGTGAGCCTGACGGAAGCTTTTCTCTCGAGAAATTCAAAGGGCTTCTGAATGAAAAAACAAAAATAGTATCTATGACAGCCATGTCAAATATTTTTGGAAGAATCATAGATATAAAAGCATTTGCTGATGCAGCCCATGAGATGGGAGCATATTTTGTAGCAGATGGAGCCCAGAGTGTACCTCACAGTGTAACCGATGTACAGAAACTCGGAGTTGATTTTCTTGCTTTTTCAGGTCATAAGCTGCTCAGTCCTATGGGTATAGGAGTGCTTTATGGTAAGGAAGAGCTTCTGAAGAAGATGCCTCCATTTCTTACCGGTGGTGAGATGATTGAATATGTAACGCTGGAAGATGTGACTTACGCAGAGCTTCCCCATAAATTTGAAGCAGGAACCGTAAATGCTGCAGGAGCAATCGGACTTGCCGCAGCAATTGATTATATAGAATCCATAGGTTTACATAATATTGAAGAGCGAGAGCTGGAACTTACCAAAATCATGTTTGAAGGAATGAAGGCTATTCCTCATGTAACTGTTCTTGGTTCAGATGATGCCGAGGATCATCATGGTATAGTTACCTTTAAGATAGATGGAGTACATCCACATGATATAGCTGCTATAATCGCAGATGCCAATGTTGCTGTAAGAGCAGGTCATCACTGTGCCGAACCGCTTCATCAGTTCCTGGGTATTCCGTCGACCACAAGAGCCAGCCTCATGTTCTATAATACAGAGGAAGAAATCGAAAGACTTATAGATATCGTATCAAAGATCCGTCCCATGATGGGCTATCCGGACTAAAAAAGAAGTAAGGGGCATTATAATGCAAAATAGAACTTTCTATAATGAAATACTGACAGAACATAACATCCATCCGTTATATAAAACGAAGATGATCGAGCCGCAGCATTCCCTTAGGGGCGTCAATCCTTCCTGTGGTGACGATATTACACTTCAGCTAAATATATCAGATGATGGTATAATAGAGGAAGGAGCATTCTTTGGGGATGGATGCGCCATATCACAGGCCAGCGCAGATATGATGCTGGAGCTTGTAATCGGAAAAAATGTAGAGGAAGCTCTTAAGCTTAAGGACATTTTCCTTAAGATGATTAAGGAAAAAATAACTGATGAGGAGTTGGAGATGCTTGAGGAAGCAGGTTCTCTTCAGGATATTTCACATATGCCGTCCAGGGTTAAGTGTGCTGTGCTGGGGTGGCGCACACTTGAGGAAATTCTAAAGGATGGTGAGAAATCAGAGTCGGTTACGACTGAATAATTATTTCAGCCTGAATAGCTCTGGGAAACGTTTTTTATAGTAGTTTATAATGGGGGTGCATTATGGGAGAAGGAAAAGGTTTTCTTGAATGGGTCAAGTATAAGTGGAAGGTGCTCTCGATCAGCGACGGACATTTTTTCAGATTTATCTGGATAGTAGCAATCTCAGTGTCGCTGCTTACCGTATGTATTAGTGCAGGCGTAATAAATGCGGGTGAAAAAAAGCAGGAGAAGGAAAGAATAGAACTTGAAGAAAAGAAAAAAGCTGAGGAAGCTGAAGCAGCGCTTGCAAGTCTGAATGATGCCAGAGAAAAGGAAAAAGCCAGAATCGCCAAAGAAAAAGAGTGGATGCTTGTTCTGGTGAATGGAAATCAGGGGCTTCCCGAAGATTTTAAGATCAATGAGTTCACAGAACTTGTAAATGATCACAAGGTTGATAAAAGAATATACGAAGAGCTTCAGAAAATGTTTGATGATGCCAGAGAGGCAGATCAGTCTCCATCCATAACAGCATCCTATATGTCACCTGAAGAGGCTAAGGAAGTAGGTCTTGCATGTGCCCTTGATCATACCACTGGTCTTTCGATAGATATCACTTCCAGTGAAGGCGAAGAGGATGTGGATAACATGATGAAGTGGTTTGATGAGAATGCTGCAAAGTATGGATTTGTTATCAGATATCCGGAAGACAAGTACAGTGTTACCGGAGTGAAGGGAGCAAAGACTCATCTGAGATATGTTGGAAAAGAAGCGGCAGCTGCCATGAAGGAAAAAGGGCAGTGCCTGGAAGAATACCTGGAAAGTAAATAGTAGGTAAATAGAAAAAGATGACAGAAGTGAACCTGGTTCACTTCTGTCATCTTTTTTGTTTTACTGGATCGACGGTCTGTCGTAATTGTCTGAGATCGTATGTTTTTCTTTATATTCATTTATTCTTGTCTGGATTCTGAGTGTAGGATCCAGGAGATCACTGATAGAAGAATCATGATTCAGATGATCGATGATTATTGCGATATATTTACTCAGATCGGCTGAGTAGTACCATTCTCTCTTGAAGAGCTCAGGATTCTGGTAACATACATTGGTAGAAATTACCTTATCAAATACACCCTCTTCATGAGCTTTATCGAATACTTTAAGACCTGCAGTGAACAGACCGAAGGTTGCGATACAGAATACTCGTCTTGCATGACGGTCTTTAAGCTGTCTGCAAACATCCAGCATGCTTTCGCCGGAAGCAATCATATCATCTATTATGATCACATCCTTGCCTTCCACGGAATCTCCCAGGAATTCGTGAGCCACGATAGGATTCTTGCCGTTTACAACCTTGGAATAATCTCTTCTCTTGTAGAACATACCTACATCTACGCCAAAATGGTTTGCAAAGTATATAGCTCTGTGCATAGCTCCTTCATCAGGACTTATAACCATCATATGTTCGTTATCAAGCTCAAGGTCTGCAGTTGATTTGAGCAGGCACTTGATGAACTGATAGGTAGGCATGAGATTCTCAAAGCCGATTGTAGGGATGGCATTCTGAACTCTCGGGTCATGTGCGTCAAATGTAATTATGTTTGAAACGCCCATTGATACAAGCTCCTGAAGTGCGAGAGCACAGTCAAGAGACTCTCTGCTGGTGCGTTTGTGCTGTCTTGATTCATACAGAAATGGCATGATGACATTTATACGATGTGCTTTTCCTGCAGAAGCAGCTATAACTCTTTTTATGTCAGCGTAATGTTCATCAGGGGTCATTGGAACATTTCGACCGCCCAGATTGTACTCAATGCTTGTATTGGTTACATCTGCGAGTATATACAGGTCGCTTCCTCTTACAGAATCGCTGATCGTACCCTTGGCTTCTCCGGATGCGAATCTCGGACAGCAGGATTTGATAAGAAATGTATCTCTTGAGTATCCGTTGAACATTATATGTTCGGTACTGAGATGCTCTCTTTCATTTCGCCACTTTACTAGATAATCATCCACCTTCTCGCCCAGCTTCTCACTGCTTTTCATGGCAATGATACCGAGCTTTCCTGCTGGTACAGTTATGAGTTTGCTTTGATCAGGCATAGGTTTTCCTCCGAATTATCGTGTGTGGTACAGAGTATTAAAACGATGTACCGGTTTTATGGTATCTTATATCATCGCCGTAAAGCGGATATAGCACATAATCCTTGGCTATTCTGGACATAACGCGTTCGCTGTATCTGTCTTCAAGAGTTGCCAGGTCAAGATTTGTAGTTATGATTGTTGCTCTCTCTGTAAGCATTCTTTTGTTGAGTATCTCAAACAGCTGAGACTTTACAAAGCTGTTCAGGACCTCTGTTCCCAGATCATCTATTATAAGAAGCTCGCTCTCATATACATATTCATAAATTGTAGTAAGAGCACTGCTATTATCCTTTGACATAATGAACCTGCTAAGAATCTGTTCAAAAAGCTCATTTGCAGAAAGGTAAAGAACGGAGTGAGCATTATCCAGAAGCTCCTTGGCTATGCAGTTGGATATAAATGTCTTGCCTAACCCGGTTTTTCCGTATATTAAAATATTACCATGCTCTGAATCAAAATTTTTCACATAATTCTCGGCTCTTTTCAGAATATTTGATGCATTTTGATATGGACTGGCAGGATATTCGGCAGTTTTCTCCCTGCTGTACACATCAAGTGAAAAGGTAGAGAAGTTTTCTTTTTCAAATACACTGTGAAGATTTGACCGTATATAAAGCTCGGTTATTCTTATTTTTTTTGCACAGGAACAGATATGTCCGTCAACAAAACCTTCATCCTTGCAGATAGAACAGCTGTATATGGGCTCCAGGTAATCACGGCTGTAGCCGTTATCCGTAAGAAGCTTCAGCTTCTTTTCTGAAAGTTCTGATATTTTTTCAGAGATATCCTCAGAATGCTCCTTATGCAGGATACGGGCTCTTGCTTCCTCAGCTGAAAGAGAGGACATGTTCTTATCTATATCTTCAATTTCAGGAAGCTTCTCATATATCTCACCGAGTCTTCTCAGATGTTCTCTCTGATTAGCAGATCTTATCTTGCTCAGCTCTGACTTTATATCTATTTTTTCTATATCTTTAACTATCATATGCGTCCTGTAAATAGAATTGCTCCAGTTTTTTCAGCTTATCAAGCTCATCTTTTGATTTGGAACTTTCCTTTGTTTCAGCTTTTTTCTTATATTTGTGATTATCATCCAGTCTGGATATATCCTGGAAGCTTCTTACATCATTGTTATACCAGTTCTCAAGAATTCCGTTTACATATGGAAAGCTTACATCATTCGGTTTTCTTTCGATGGCACGGTTACATGCCTCTATGATAATGGCTTCTGAGAAGCAGAATGTATTGATCCAGGTATCTATATACTTCTTTTCGATAGGTGCCGGAGTGAATCTGGAGGTTATTCCCATGGTCTTCAGGATCTTTCCGTAAAGACTGAGATAGCGGGCCGAATATTCGGAAGCTTCATCCCTGGTAGTTATTCCTTCCTCAAACCAGTTTCGGGCAACCTTTTCTATATAGTTGAAGCTGGTTTTCTTTATTTCAGCACAATACTCCAGAAGATATTCACACAGGTCAAAGGAAAAGCCCAGCTGATCCTTTATATATATAAGTGAATTAAGCTCCTTCTGTGACAGATCTCTGTTGCAGTAAGCCTTTGCCTCATTTATAAGATCGGTTATTTCAGTATCCCTAAGCTTATCATTAAGTTCAGCAGGTGTAGGCTGCTTCTTGCGAGGGGCTCTGGAATACGATGAAGTATCTTCGGATATGTCCTCTGACGCAGTTTCAATATCTGAAGAAACGGAAGATATGGTTTTTCCTGCTTCGTCAGAGCTTCCGGATAGTGCCTTCTTAAAATCATCAAACTTCAGATCTGAGGACAGAACATCATCAGGTCTCTTCAGATTAAGAAGAACGATACCCTTTACCTCTTTTCTTTCCTTGTCATTATATACAAGTCTGAGAACATCCTCCCTTATCCAGTATCTGATGCCGCGACAGATATCATTCTCCGTGCAGTTCAGATGATCGGCTATATCGCTCAGAGAGATGTCCCTTCCAGAGGAGCAGAGCATGGAAAGATACAGATACAGTTTAACGAAATCGCCGTTTGCATCTGTCATGTAATACTCTATAAAATTGTTTGAAATGCTTGTATAATTATCTTCTTCAGAAGTTATATTTATAAATCCCATAGTAGTAAAAAACCTTCGAAACCATCCTGTTTTTTTCGCACTAAAATACGTCTTTTTTTATTGCGCGAATGAAGTATAGCAAAACGAAGAAACAAATGCAAATCGCCAAAGAGTGCTTTTGGGCTGTGTGGAAAATGTTGATAATGTTGATTAAACAGATACTCCTCCGGTACCACCACAAAAGGAGTAAATAAAAAGGGGCTTACCTAATAAAATATGCCCCTGATCATATGTTGATAAAAATTGTTTTGCGGTTTACATAATACCGAAAAATATTTTGTGGATAATGTTGAAAACTATTTTTTAAGCAGCGAATCACAGATAGAATCTATGTTTCCGGCACCCATAGTTATTAACATGTCATTGTTGTTTAAATTATTTTTTAAATAATTTTTTATGCTTTCAAAGTCGCCGAGATAAGTGACATCGGTACCCAGTTTTTTGATCTCATTTTCAAGATCCTTTGACGATACGGAACCGTCATCGACCTCGCGCGCAGCGTATATATCAGCCAGAAGAACATGGTCTGCAGGAGATAGTGCTTTGGCAAAATCCGTAAGGTGTGCCTTGGTTCTTGAATATGTATGTGGCTGAAATGCAATCCAGAGCTCATTCTTTACCACAGACCTTGCAACCTTCATGGATGCAGCTATCTCTGTTGGATGATGAGCGTAGTCATCATATATATAAGCACCACTCTCAGTCATTCCCTTATATTCAAAACGCCTCTCGGCGCTGTGACATTTCTTCAGACCTTCAAGTATATGCTCCATATCTATTCCTATATATAGAGAAGCAGCAATAGCGGCAAGAGAGTTGATGGCATTATGTTCGCCCATTACAGAAAGACTTACCTCAGCCTTATATTCTCCATCGATGTAGAGCTCATAGGTCGGCTGTCCCAGCTCGTTCAGAGTTATATTTCTGGCCTGATAATCGTTTGTGATGTCCTTTCCGAAGGTTACGACCTTTATATTCTTATCCTTGACAGCATCCTTTATCTGGTTGGTATATTTCATATCTCCGTTAACAACCAGGATTCCGCCGTCAACGGTTTTAGTCGCATAGGTTGCAAAGGAAGCAGCTATATTTTCTATATTTTTAAAGAAATCGAGATGATCATTATCAACATTCAGGATGATGCTTGCAAATGGTCTGAACTCGTGATAGCTGTTGGTATATTCACAGGCTTCAGTAACAAAATAGTCTGATGAGCCGACACGGATATTTCCGTTTATAGCATCCAGGATTCCTCCGATGGATACGGTAGGATCTGTTTCAGCTGTCAGCATGATATGTGCCATCATTGAAGTAGTCGTGGTTTTTCCATGAGTTCCTGCAACAGCTACGCTGTATTTGTAGTTATCCATGAGCTGGCCCAGAAGCTTTGCACGGCTGAGCATAGGAAGCTCTCTTTTTACAGCCTCCTGGTATTCCTCGTTATCCTCGTGGATGGCAGCGGTATAAACCACAAAATCTATGTCATCAGTTATATTTGAAGCAACTTGTCCTATATTTATTATTACACCTTTGCTTTCCAGCATCTGGGTTATGGGTGAACTCTTCATATCGGAGCCTGAAACCGTGAAGCCTGCATCAACAAGTATTTCGGCAAGACCACTCATACTGATTCCGCCTATGCCTATAAAATGTGCATGCTGAGGCTTTTTTAAGTCAACCTTGTACATCGATCATATGTCCTTTCAAATGTAGTTTATTAATTTCAATTCTTACCTATTATAAACTAAAATTATAATATATCAACAGTAAAACCGAAACTATAAACATGTAAATTTATTAATTTATTAAAAATATTGTTGTTTTTTCTTGATTTTCGTAACAATGAGGGTATAATGAAGTGAGTTACTTTTTTTCGAGAGGAGTGAATAGTATGGCTAAGAAAGACATTGACTGGGGATCGCTTGGTTTCGGATATATGGAGACCGATGCGAGTTATGTATCAAATTTTAAGGATGGTAAGTGGGATGATGGTGTTATTACTCCTGATCATACTATTACCATGAGTGAGTGTGCATGTGTGCTTCATTACTCACAGTCCTGCTTTGAGGGACTCAAGGCATATGAGACAGAGGATGGACATATCGTAACATTCAGACCTGACCTTAACGCAAAGAGAATGGTGGATACTGCTAAGAGACTTGAAATGGCAGTATTTCCTGAAGAAAGATTTTTGGATGCAGTAGATAAGGTAGTTCTTGCAAATGAGGACTGGGTTCCTCCTTTTGGAAGCGGAGCTACATTATATATAAGACCTTTTATGTTCGGATCAAATGAGGTTATCGGAGTTAAGCCTGCTGATGAGTATCAGTTCAGAATTCTTACAACTCCTGTTGGACCTTACTTCAAGGGCGGAGCTAAGCCTATCACTATCAGAATAAGTGATTTCGACAGAGCGGCTCCTCACGGAACAGGACATATCAAGGCAGGTCTTAACTATGCTATGTCTCTTCATGCTATAGTTGATGCACACAAGAATGGATTCGATGAGAATCTCTATCTTGATCCTGCTTCAAGAACTAAGATTGAAGAAACAGGCGGAGCAAATATAATATTCATAAAAGGTAATAAATTCATCACACCGAAGTCAAACAGCATACTTCCTTCAGTAACAAGAAGATCACTTGAGATCGTTGCAAAGGAATATCTCGGACTCGAGGTTGAGGAAAGAGAAGTATATCTTGATGAAGTTCCTGAATTCGAAGAGTGCGGACTCTGCGGAACTGCAGCAGTTATCTCACCTGTTGGCAAGATCGTAGACCACGGCAAGGAAATCGCATTTCCAAGTGGAATGGACGAGATGGGACCTACTATCAAGAAGCTCTATGACACACTTACCGGAATACAGATGTGCAAGATAGAAGGACCGGAAGGCTGGGTTCATGTAATCAAATAATTACCTGTCAGGGTAATATCAAAAAAACTACGATTGGATTATTTTTATGAAAATACACATAAAGAAAACTGTAGTTGGATTATTAGTACTCATGCTGATATGTCTTTCCTTCGGATGCGGTAAGAAGGTTGAAGAGGAAAAACCTATGGAGTGCGAAGGAATGTCCATACTTCTCGGCAAACAGTATCAGGAGGCTGTGCTTGCAAATGCAACCTGGTATTATACAAGTCCTGATGGCCTGGCAATGGGAATCAGATCAAAGAAGGATGATATCGAGAAGAGCGGTCTCGAAGCTAATTCAGCTCAGGATTATGCGGAAGCCTATATCAAGGCAAACAGCATTCCCGGTTCACCCAAAGTAAAAAGCAATGGCAAATACGTCTATTTCGAATACAGCCGTAAGGTTTCAGGAACAGATTATTCCTACCTTACCTGTGTATATGATAACAAGGACGAGTTCTGGCTGGTGAACTTTGCCTGCTATAAAGAATTATATAACGAATATAAGGCGGATTTTTTTGCATCCGCAGATTCAGTAACATTTGAAGAGTAGAATAATGAAGGTTCTCGGGGGTATACAGCTCTCGAGAACTTTTTGTGCGAAGGCGATAGTTATGAATAATGATCAGATAATGCAGAACCGTTTTATCTTATCGGAGCTGATCAAAAAAGGAATAAGGCTTAAGTACAGACGTTCCTATCTGGGAATACTTTGGTCACTTTTGGAGCCGCTGCTCACTATGATCGTACTGACCATAGTATTCGGTACACTTATGGGCGTAAAGGAAAAATCTTTCCCTGTTTATATACTTTCGGGAAGACTTCTTTACGGCTTTTTCTCACAGTCTACCACTGCAGCCTTGAAATCCATAAGGGCAAACAGCTCAATTATAAAAAAGGTATACGTACCTAAAATGCTGTATCCACTGTCAGCCATTCTTTTCAATTTTGTTATCTTTCTTATCTCACTTATCGTTCTGGCAATCGTGGCAGTAATCCTCGGAGTTCATCCGACACTATATCTTTTCCAGGCAATCCCTGTTTTGTTCGTGCTTCTGCTTCTCAGCCTGGGCTGTGGTATGATACTTTCCACAGTAGGTGTATTTTTCAGGGATATGGAATACCTCTGGACAATAGCCCTCATGCTCATCATGTATACTTCAGCTATCTTCTATAAAGCTGAAAAGCTTCTTGACAGCCGCTGGAGTTTCGTGCTGAAGGGTAATCCCCTTTTTGCGGTAATTGAATGTTTCAGAAGTGCAGTATTTGGAAGACCACTTGAGATAGAGTATCTGGTCTATGCAACCATGTTTGGAGCGGTTGCACTCCTTATAGGAGTTTTGGTATTTAAGAAAAATGAGGATAAGTTTATTCTGGAGATTTAATTATGTCAGAGACTGTTTTAAAGGTTGAAAATGTTGGGATGAAGTTCAACCTGAGTAAAGAAAAGCACGATTCGGTGAAGGAATATTTTATCGCGCTAATGAGACACGAGCTCATTTATAATGAGTTCTGGGCTTTAACGGATGTATCCTTTGAACTTGAGGCTGGAGACAGACTGGGTATACTTGGATTTAACGGAGCGGGAAAATCAACTCTCCTTAAGGTTATAGCCGGGGTTTTCAAGCCCAGCACCGGAACCGTAGAAAGAAAGGGTATACTTGCACCGCTTATCGAACTTGGGGCTGGTTTTGATCCACAGTATACCGGACTTGAAAATATATATCTGTACGGAGCCTGTCTCGGATACAGTCATAAGTTTATAGATGAAAAGCTGGATGAGATAATAGAGTTTTCCGAGCTTAGAGAGTTTATAGATGTTCCTCTTAAGAACTATTCATCGGGAATGAAGGCCCGACTTGGTTTTGCCATAGCAACCATAGTAGAACCGGACATGCTTATTCTTGATGAGGTTCTGTCTGTCGGAGATGCAAAATTTAAGAAGAAAAGTGAAGACAGACTTATGCAGCTTATGGAAAAGGGAGTGACAGTTCTTTTTGTTTCACATAACACTGAGCAGGTTCAGAGAATCTGTAATAAAGCACTTATACTTGAAAAAGGTAAGATAATCAGTTATGGTGGTGTGGAAGAAGTGTCAAATGAATACGAAAGGCTCGTGGCAAAATAGCGGGAGGGGAAAAGTATGTTTCTAGAAATATTGAAGGTTATCTTCATCGGGATAGTAGAAGGTATAACTGAGTGGCTTCCTATAAGCAGCACAGGTCATATGCTTCTTGTTGATCAGTTTGCAAAGCTTAATGCAGAGCAGGAATTCAAGGATATGTTCTTTGTGGTGATTCAGCTGGGAGCTATTTTGGCGGTTGTATATATGTACTGGGGCAAGCTGTGGCCCTTCAGACTGATAAAGGATGATAAGGTTCCAACAGTTGTTGATTCAAAAGGAAGAAAAAGAAAAGACGGAAGATGGAAGAATGAGATACGTCTTGGAAGTGTTGGAATAAGCAGAGTTACATTGATTCTATGGCTTAAGGTTATTGTAGCAACCATCCCTGCAGCAGTTATCGGTTTACTGCTGGATGACTGGATGGATAAGTATGCTCATAATGCTCCTGTAATCGCTGTTCAGCTTATAGTATTCGGTGTTTTATTCATACTTGTAGAAAAAAGAAATGAAAAAAGAGACCCGTCCATAACAAAGATGAGTCAGCTTACTTATCTTGATGCACTGAAGCTTGGTCTGTTCCAGACTCTGGCGATTGTGCCGGGAACCTCTCGTTCAGGAGCCACAATAGTCGGTGGACTTACCATGGGAATATCAAGAAGAGTTGCGGCAGAGTTTTCATTTTTCATGAGCATCCCGATCATGTTCGGATGGAGCCTGGTAAAGCTTATCAAGTTTGGCTTCCACTATACGGCTCCCCAGTTCTTTGAACTTCTCAGCGGAATGATAGTAGCTTTCATTGTTTCTATATTTGTAATACAGTTCCTTATGGGCTACATCAAGAGAAATGATTTCAAGATATTCGGTATTTACAGGATTTGCCTTGGTATTCTTGTATTAATTGTATTTGTGGTTAGATCAGTGATAATGAAGGCAGCTTGATAGATAAACCGCTATAGATTTATTGAAAAATCTGCTTGACTTTGATTATCCTACTGTGTTATTCTAACACTTGCGTTTCTGTACGCATTTCTTTTAGTGTGCATTTTCGGATATCCCATTCCGGCACCTGAAAGTTTACCCTATTTTCGTACAGAATTCTAATAGTTTGTTGATCAATCATATGATTATATTTAGATGGAGGTAATGGTCATGCGTGTTAAGATAACTCTTGCATGTCAGGAATGCAAACAGCGTAATTACAACCTTATGAAAGAGAAGAAACTGCATCCGGACAGGATGGAGACAAAGAAGTATTGCAAGTTTTGCAAGAAGCATACAAATCACAAAGAAACTAAGTAATTAGTCTTCAGGAGAGGTAGAAATTATGGCAGATAAGAAGGATACATCACCTGCACTGAAGAGAAGCTGGTTTCAGGAACTCAAGATAGAATTCGGTAAGATTACCTGGCCCGGAAAGGCTATGCTCGCTAAGGAAACAGGAGTTGTGCTTATAACGGCAGTTTTACTGGGTGGTCTTATAGTGGTTGTTGACTGGTTACTGAACCTTGCACTTCAATTTTTATGGTAGGCGGTGAAGCGATGTCAGATGAAAAGATTATGAATACTGATGAGGAAATGAATGAAGTTGCTAATACAGAAGCTGCTGCTGCAGAAGAAACAGCAGAGGAAACTGTAGAAGAAGCTCCTCGTATTAAGTCTGCAAACATAAAGCAGCAGGGTGACGATGAACCCCATTGGTATGTTGTTCATACTTATTCCGGATATGAAAATAAGGTTAAGGCTGACATAGAGAAAACTATTGAGAACAGACGTCTTCAGGATCAGATGTTTGAGGTAATGGTTCCTCTTCAGGATACTGTTGAGGTCAGAAATGGTGTCAGAAAGACTATATCCAAGAAGATATTTCCGGGATATGTTCTGGTTCATATGATAAAGAACGATGTAACCTGGTATGTTGTAAGAAATACCAGGGGTGTTACAGGATTTGTCGGACCAGGATCAGAACCTGTTCCTCTTACAGATATAGAGATGCGTAAGCTTGGCGTTAAGACCGAGGACATTGTTATCGATGTTGAAATCGGTGATACCATTAAGGTTATAGCAGGCGCCTGGGAGGGAACTGTCGGAACAATAAAGACCATAAGTCGTACAAAGCAGACAGTTACTATAGATATGGATATATTTGGACGTTCAACCGACGTTGAGATCGGTCTGGGCGATATTCAAAAGCTGTAGATTATTCGTCAGAATAATTTATATACAAAGTGGAAGGGGACGACTTCCCCGATAACTACCACAAGGAGGTAATTTAAAATGGCTAAAAAAGTCGAAGGTTACATTAAGTTACAGATACCTGCAGGAAAGGCAACTCCAGCACCACCAGTTGGTCCTGCTCTTGGTCAGCATGGTGTTAATATCGTTGATTTCACAAAGCAGTTCAACGATCGTACAGCTGATAAGGGTGATATGATAATTCCTGTAGTTATCACAGTTTATGCAGACAGAAGCTTCAGCTTCATTACTAAAACACCACCTGCAGCAGTTCTTATCAAGAAGGCAGCAGGTCTTCAGAAGGCATCTGGAGAACCTAACAAGAAGAAGGTTGGAAAGATCACTAAGGCACAGGTTCAGGAAATAGCTGAGACTAAGATGCCGGACCTTAACGCAGCTTCACTTGAGGCAGCTATGAGCATGATAGCCGGTACGGCTCGCTCTATGGGTATTGAAGTAGTTGATTAATTCGGGAGGTAATGAAGATGAAAAAAGGTAAGAGATATTTAGAGGCTGCAAAGCTTGTTGAGAAGAATAAGCTTTATGACCTTGAAGAGGCTGCTGAGTTAGTTAAAAAGACAGCTAACGCTAAGTTTGATGAGACAATTGAAGCTCATCTTAAACTGGGTGTTGATGGTCGTCATGCAGATCAGCAGGTTCGTGGAGCTGTTGTACTTCCAAACGGAACAGGTAAGGAAGTTAAGGTTCTTGTTTTTGCAAAGGGTGACAAGGTTGATGAGGCTCTTGCAGCTGGTGCTGATTATGCAGGTGGCGATGAGCTTGTACCAAAGATTCAGAATGATGGATGGCTTGACTTCGATGTAGTTATTGCTACTCCTGATATGATGGGTGTTGTTGGACGTCTTGGACGTGTACTTGGTCCTAAGGGACTTATGCCAAATCCAAAGGCTGGTACAGTTACTCCTGATGTTGTTAAGGCTATCGCAGATGTTAAGGCTGGTAAGATCGAGTACAGACTTGATAAGGCTAACATCATTCACGTTCCAGTAGGAAAGGCTTCATTTACAGCACAGCAGATCGCTGAGAACTACAAGGCTCTTATGGATGCAATCGTTAAGGCTAAGCCATCAAGCGCTAAGGGTCAGTACCTGAAGAGCGTTACAATGTCTTCTTCAATGGGTCCTGGAATCAAGCTTAATCCTAACAGATTCACTGGTCAGTCATCTGAGAAATAATTTCTCTGAATAGATTATATGATTATGTTGAGATCGGTCACAACGACCGGTCTCTTTTTTTCATTATTACGTTACATTTTCATAAATCGCGCTGTATTTTTTGTTGATTTTTCTACCTGTAAAAGGTAAAATAAAATTGTGTAGAAAAAATAAGAAAGGGGTTACTGTTCATGGAAAAAGAAGAAGTAAGGCTTGCCTTAGCAGCCCTTATAAGTGACGAATTACCTGAACTCGGCGAGATAGATATGGAGAAGGACATCATAACCGAGTATGGAATTAATTCTGTTTCGATAATCAGACTTATTGTAGCCGCAGAGAGTAAATTTGGTATCCAGTTTACCGATTATGAGCTTTCACTGGAAGAATATCCGACATTCGGGGATTTGGCTGCTATTATTAAAAATAAGCTTGATAAGAAGGAAGACTAAAGGAGGATATACTCATGGCTAAAGGCAAGAAAAGATTACCGGTTACTAGAACACCACTTATTACATCGTGGCAATGGCATGCAACACTTTTTTCAATTCTTACGGAAGATGCAAATGCAAGAAAGTGGATATTCAGTAACTACATACAGCTTAGATGCTACAATATTGAAGAAATATTTACCGGAGATGATATGCTTTTTATGGATATCATGCCGGGAAGCAGTTCACTTAAGGAATGTCCTTATCTCATAACATCCCTTATGACTAAGGAACAGATCCAAAGCTACTGCGGAGATATCGTTGATTTTATTATTAAGACTATTGATCTTGGTGGATATGTGTACGGTGTTTTTGATGAAGCAAAGATCCTTAGTGATGTAGATGTTGAGGTAGATTATAAGTTCCCTCACGAGTTATTCATTTATGGATATGATATAGACGGAGAGGGCTTCTACTGCGGGGACTTTACATTTAAGGATAAGTATGCTCATAACAAGCTTTCATTCGAAGATGTTCGTAAGGGCTATGAAGTTATTTCAGCTTCTGAAGACCACATGTTCAAGGATGATTATAAAGGCACAAGAGGCTTATATGTCATCTTTAAAAATACCGACACCTGCTACTATGATGTTGATACAACACTTATCAGAGATACACTTCGTGAGTATCTTAATTCTCAGGATACAAAGAATCATTTCCGTATGATGAGAAACCGCTTTAATGATACGACCTTCGGAGTTGAGGTATATGATGTTGCACTTGACAGAATAATGAAGCAGATGCAGGCTGAAGAACCTGATTTTGATATAAGGGCACTTCACGTTATGTATGATCATAAGGTGCTGATGCTTGAAAGAATCAAGTATCTTATGGCTAATGGATTTCTTAATTATGATGAATCTCTCGTGAATTCATATGCAGAGGTAGTTAAGAATATGCAGGCAGCTCGTAACCTGCTCATCAAGATTTCAATAAATGAGGATGTCAGCGAGGCATCCCGTTTCAAAGACTACTTCCAGATTGCAAAGGAGAAGGAGGTAGCCGTCCTCCTGGAAGTGCTCTCAAGACTTGATCAGAGAGCAAAATAAAACAAAACTAAAAAGATGACAACCGCGAACCAGGTTCACGGCTGTCATCTTTTTTGTGTGCGAAAGATCGCCAAAGTGAATTCAAGTTTAGTAGTTCTCAGCATTTACTTCGAAGAAGCTCTGAGGATGATTACATGCAGGACATACATCAGGAGCCTTTGTTCCGACTACGATATGTCCGCAGTTGCGGCATTCCCAAACCTTTACTTCGCTCTTCTCAAATACCTGCTTTGTCTCAACATTATTGAGAAGTGCTCTGTATCTTTCTTCATGGTGCTTTTCTATAGCAGCAACCAGACGGAACTTTTCAGCGAGCTCAGGGAAACCTTCTGCATCGGCTGTCTTAGCGAAGCCGTCATACATATCTGTCCACTCATAATTCTCACCATCAGCTGCAGCAGCTAAATTAGCAGCTGTATCTCCGAGACCACCAAGCTCTTTAAACCACATCTTGGCATGTTCCTTCTCGTTATCTGCAGTCTTAAGGAAGAGGGCAGCTATCTGCTCATAGCCTTCCTTCTTAGCAACAGAAGCGAAGTATGTATATTTGTTTCTTGCCTGTGACTCACCAGCAAATGCGGTCTGAAGATTCTTCTCTGTCTCTGTTCCTGCATACTTGTTTGCGGGAGCGTCCTCGATTAATTCAAAACAGTCCGACTGCTTACACTTTGGGCAAACCTCCGGAGTTTTATCGGACTCAATTATTTCCCCACATATCTTACATCTGTACTTCATTAACGTAACCTCCTTTATCAAATGTAGTTTCAGTATAACCCGTAATACTATGGTTTAGTCAACACTAATTATTGTTGAAATTTTTTCAAAAAATGCTAGAATCATAAAGGTGTGAATAAATTAGTTAGAGAGTAAATATGTTAAAAGAATATAAAAGAGGACTTCTGGCGGGAATACCTATTGCACTGGGGTATCTGTCGGTGTCATTTACATTTGGTATACTGGCAATTAAATATGGCCTCACCTGGTGGGAGGCGGCTCTTATATCACTCACTAATCTGACTTCGGCGGGACAGTTTGCCGGTGTACAGCTGATGGGCACTCCGGGACTATGGTTTGATATGATTCTGGCACAGATAACTATTAATATCCGTTATTCCTTTATGTCTATCGCGCTTTCCCAGAAGCTGGATAAAAGATTCAAGGGTATCTGGAGATGGATTCTGGGCTTCTCTGTTACAGATGAAATATTTGCAGTTGGAATATCGGAAGACAGGATAAGCAGATCCTTCTGGGCCGGATTGTCTACACTTCCGGTTATAGGCTGGATAGTTGGAACAACTCTTGGTGCGATTATGGGGAATGTACTCCCAAAGAGCATTCTGAGTGCCCTGGGTCTTGCTCTTTACGGTATGTTTGTGGCTATTGTTGTTCCGGTTATGAAAAAAGAAAAACCGGTTGTCTGGGCAGTTCTGCTGGCTTCGCTTTTTTCTATAGGCTTTACTTATCTGCCGGTGCTGAAAAATCTTTCTGCAGGACTGGCAATCAGCGTATGTGCAATACTAAGTGCCGGTATTATGGCTGTAATAAAGCCGGTTGACGAAGAAGGAGGTGCGTTATGACACTCAAATCCTTCTTTATATACCTGTTCATCATGGCGGTTTCAACCTATCTTATCAGGGTTATTCCTTTTGTTCTGGTAAAGCATCAGATAAAGAACAGATTCATCAGCTCTTTTCTGCATTACATCCCTTATGCAGTGCTTACGGCAATGACCATTCCTGCTATTTTTACGGCTACATCAAGCGTTGTATCTGCCTGTGTGGGATTCGGTGTGGCATGTATTCTTGCATTAAAGGATAAGAGTCTGACAACAGTTGCTCTGATTTCCTGTATTTCGGTATATGTAACAGAGCTTATTATCAGATTTATATAAAAAGGTATACAGTAGAATGAATAAACTTTTGATTTTATTATTTCTTTTTTCATCAGGAAGTATAACCGGATGGGTCATTGAACTGTTTTTCAGAAGATATCTTGACCCTGTGGAAAGTAAAAAGAAAAAATGGGTTAATCCCGGTTTTTTTGTAGGACCGTATCTTCCAATATACGGTTCCGGTCTTATTGTTCTCTATATTCTGGGACATATATCCATTCCATCTGTAGGAATTGAACATCCTATTCTTGAAAAACTGATAATATTTGTCATTATGGCAGCATGCATGACATTTCTGGAGTTTGTAACCGGAATGATATTTATAAATCATTTTCATCTTCAGCTCTGGGATTATTCATCCTACTGGGGAAATATCAAGGGAGTTGTCTGTCCTCTTTTTTCACTGTTCTGGTATGCCCTTGCTGCATTTTATTATCTTGTTCTTCATCCGCAGGTTAATAATGCTCTGAACTGGCTTTCCCGTAATCTCGCATTTTCATTTTTCATAGGCTTCTTCTACGGAATATTTTTCCTGGATGTTGTTTATTCGATGCAATTAATGGTTAGAATTAAAACGCTTGCTGATGAGTATCAGGTCGTTGTCAAATACAATGCTTATAAAAATAAGCTTATAGAAATAAGAGAGGAAGCAAAGGAAAGAAGCTATTTCTTTTTCTCTTCAAGACTCAGCTCCATATCTCCAAGAGAAGTGTTCGACAGATACAGGGAGAACTTTTCTGTTAAAAGAATGGTTATGACCCCTATTATCAAGGTGGCTGATAAAGTAAAAAAACATGACTAGTATGATGTACTAAAAAACATGACTAGAATGATACACTAGCAATTGCAATAGATATATAAATCATGGTAAAATAAATAAGTTAAGGTTTAAATAAAGAAAAGGACTTAGAATTATGAAGTTTATTCATATAGCGGATGTTCATCTTTTTGCTTCTCCTGATAAGGATAAGCCCTGGGGCGAGCATAGAACTCAGGAGATAGAGGAAACATTTGACAGAGTTTTAAAGGATTGTAATGAGAAGGATATAGATCTTCTGCTTATTGCCGGAAATCTTTTTGACAGATCACCTTCTGTAGATGATCTTATTTTTGTAGACGAAAAGCTGTCGAAGCTTACAAAGACAAGAACTGTTATCCTGTCGGGACCGGATGACTTTATTCCTGTTGACAGCGACAGCGCTGCATATAAATTTAACTCAAGAACTGTTATGCTTCCTCCGGACAGGACTACAAATGCGTATCTCAGAGGAATCAATACCTGTGTTACAGGCTTCAGCTATGGCAAGGCTCAGTACAGAGAGAGAATTATAGAGAATATAGATCCGGGAAGAGAGGATGCAATTAACATTCTGATCGCATCCGGTGGTGATAAACATCATATGCCGTTTAAGAAAGATAAGCTGGCAACAAAGGGTTATGACTATGTGGCCATGGGTTATATAAGAAGACCAGTGCATATACTGAAAAACAGAATGGCCTATGCAGGTTCACCTGAGCCTCTGGGTCCTAAGGAGACTGGACGCCATGGTTATGTTATCGGTGAGATAAACAACGAAGGAACCAAAATAAGCTGGTGTCCGATAGCAAAGCGTAATTATGTTGATGTAAGCATCACCATGAGTCCTGAGCTTTCTGCAGATGAGATAGTCAGAAATCTGGAGAATAAGATGCTTAAGCTGGGAAATGAAAATATCTACAGTATTACCCTCAGAGGTTTCTCAAAGGACAATACCAATCTTGATCTTTCCAGAATAAACAGCAGATTTAACATATATGAGTATCTGAATATGACCATATCTGATGAAGATGAGAAGATACTTCGTGTAGAAAATGAAAACAATATGATGGGAAGTTTTATCAGAGAGGTAAATGAGAGCTATACGCTGAATGAAAGCGTCAGAAGCAGGGCGCTGAGGTATGGCATGGAAGCATTAATTTTGGCAGGAGAAGAGAGATAGATGTATCTGACTAAGCTATTAGTAAGAGATTTCGGTAAATTTCATAATAAAGGAATGGATCTTGATACAGGCATCAATCTGGTGGTCGGTTATTCCGAAAGCGGCAAGTCTACCATCAGAGACTTTCTTATCGGAATGATATATGGTATTCCGAGAAGAGAGGGAATAACAAGAGTAAGATCCAACTATGACCTGAGAAAACCTCAGGACAGCAGCGGATATTCGGGAACCGCATATATAAAGGACGGGGATAAGACTTATCTGGTGGACAGGACATTCTTAGCTGGTGCAAAGAAAGCGTCTGTTCTTGACGTAGCATCCGGAAGAGAGGTTAGGCTGGAATATGCTGATACACTCAGCGGAACTCTGTGCGAGACAGATAAGAATACTTATCTTGATACCAAATGTATACTTGAGTCAGATGATTCTGATTCTGCAGTCGAGCTGAAGAAGTATCTTACAAATATTACCCTTACAGGTACGGCAAATATAAACAAATCCGAGGCAGTAAAGTATCTGGAGAATGAGAAAAAGAATCATATTCCGCGTCCGCTTATCAGACGACTTGATGAGCTGAATGAGCATATATCCGAATATGATGGAATAGATGAAGAGATAGAGGCTGTCGAAAATGAGATCAAGTCCCTTAATGAAGAGTTCATTATGGAGGCTGAGAGAAGAAAGAGAGTAGCAAGACGTCTTGTTGAAAATGAAGACGGTTCCGTAAGCTATGAAACAGATGCTACACTGGAAGAAAAGATCGACAAGCTGACCGAGAGGGAAAGAACCTACGGTGCTTCTGAAAAGGAAGCGGAGCCGGCAGAGAAAAAGGAAAAGAAGAAAAAAGAGAAAAAGGAAAAGCCGTTTACAGACCGAATCCCGGTCATTCTGGGAACAGGTTTACTGGTTATCCTTATTATTACTGCTATCGTATATATGCTTCCTTTTGAAGCAATGATCAGAAAGCTGTTCATTGCATTTACGGCACTCTTTGTATTCATTACTATAATAGATGGATTTAAGGAGAAGGGTGCATTTGATGGTGAGAAGGATGACGCAGTTCCTGACGAAGAGGAATTCAATAAGGTTATTGAAGAGCTGAAGGAAGAGGCGGAAAAACAGGAAGAGATTGACTTTGATATGACTTTTGCCAAGGAATATCAGGATAAGAAAGCAGAACTCAAGAAGAAAGAGGATGCTCTCATTGACAGAAGAAATGAAAGAGCCAGACTCAGAGCAGAGTTTGACCAGGTATTTAAGAAGAAGAGCGAACTTGAAGAAGAGGTTCAGGCTATTGATTTTGCTATTAATAAGATCAATCAGCTTTCCACTAAATTCAGAGAGGAAGCCTTCAAAAAGCTTCTGGTAAATATATCCGAATACATAGAAAAGCTTACGCTTGGTGAGTTCACTTCTCTTGGTTTTGATAAATCAGGAGATATAGTTTTAAAGCATGGTGAACAGGAATTTCCTCTTTCACGTCTGAATGATGAAGAGGCCGGAATAGTATTTCTGGCAGTAAGACTCAGTATAGCAAAGCATCTCTCAAAAGAGAAACTTCCACTCATCATTGATGGTACATCTATGCTGGACAGTGTTTCTGAGATAAAGGCCTTTGCAGATGTTCTGGTATCGATGAAGGAAGAACAGATAGTAATAATGACAGACGACAGAGGCATGGCTTCCATATTTGAGAGTAAGGGAATAAGTTTCAATCTGATCAATCTGTAAAACAGGCAGAAAATCTGGAAGGCTGCTGACGAGGTAATTGGTTATGAGTGATAATTCAAGACCTGTATATATAATAGGACATAAGAATCCGGATACCGACTCTATAGCTGCGGCTATTTCCTATGCATATCTGAAGCAGAGGATGGATGGCGGAGAATATATAGCAGCAAGATGCGGAAATGTCAGCAGTGAGACACAGTATGTTCTGGACAGATTTGGTTTTAAGGCACCCAGCTTCATAGGTGATGTCCGTACTCAGGTAAGAGATATGGAGCTCAGAAAGGTTGAAGGAGTGGCAGAAAATATGTCACTTAAGGATGCCTGGAGCATTATGCGTGAAAATGGAGTAGTAACCCTCTGTATTACCGACGGCAAGCTGCTTAAGGGTCTCATAACAACAGGAGACATCATGGAGTCCTACATGGGTTCTTATGAAGCAAATACTCTATCTGAAGCAAAAACAAGCTATAAGAATATAGTTGAAACTCTGGATGGAGAGCTTCTTGAGGGAGATATAAATGAGATCGTTACAGAAGGAAAGGTACTTATAGGTGCAGGAACTCCCGACGTTCTGGAGGAATATATCGCACCTCATGATATAGTTATTCTGGGTGACAGATATGAGTCACAACTTTGCGCCATAGAGATGGAGGCAGACGCCATTATAGTCTGTGCCGGAGCCAAGGTTACAACCACTATAAGAAAGCTTGCACGTGAAAATGGGTGCAAGGTTATAAGTACGCCGCACGATACATTTACGGTTGCGAGACTTATATATCAGAGTATGCCTATCAGACATTTTATGAAGTCCAGAAACCTTATAACCTTTAAGATGGATGATTATATAGAGGATGTACTTCCGATCATGGCATCCACAAGACACAGATATTTTCCTGTTGTGGACGCTGCCGGAAGATATAAAGGAATGGTCAGCCGCCGAAACTTCCTCGGTGCTTCTAAAAAGAAGCTGATACTTGTGGACCATAACGAAAAGACTCAGGCAGTAAACGGCATGGAGTCTGCAGAGCTGTTGGAGATCATAGATCATCACAGGCTGGGCACTGTATCAACAGTGAAGCCGGTTTATTTCAGAAATCAGCCACTTGGTTCAACCTGTACCATAATATATCAGATGTATCAGGAAAATGGTGTGGATATCACTCAGGAGATGGCCGGACTGATGCTTTCGGCTATCATATCCGATACACTCCTATTCAGGTCACCTACCTGTACTGAGATGGACAGAATATCAGGCAAATTCCTTGCTTCCATAGCCAAGGTCGATATGACTGAGCTGGCAAAAGAAATGTTCTATGCCGGAAGTAATCTGTCAGACAAGACTCCGGAGGAAATAATTCATCAGGATTATAAGAAGTTTAATGTTGGTAAATCAGTTATAGGAATCGGACAGATAAGCTCCATGGATTCCAACGAGATGGCAAATATCAAGAGTATTGTTATGCCTGTACTGGATAAGCAGAAGGACATAGATCATGTAGATATGCTGTTCGTCATGATTACCAATATTCTGAAGGAATCCTCGGAGGTGCTTTTCTCCGGCGCAAATGCAGAGATAGTTCTGGAAAGCGGTTTCAATGTTACTTCCAGAAATCATAAAAGTGTTTATCTGCCCGGAGTTGTATCCCGTAAAAAGCAGATGGTTCCTACTATAACCAATACCCTTAGTCAGCAATAGGAGAGAAAAATGGCTGGTGTTTCCTGTGATACGTGTGCATATTTCTTTTATGATGAGGAAATAGAGGGATATGTATGTGATATAGATATAGATGAAGATGATTACTCAAGACTCATGGAAGGGCATTTTAAGGAATGCCCTTATTATACTAATGGGGATGAATACAGAGTAGTACGTCATCAGATGTAAACAGTATATTTCAGGATGATCCTGATATAGATAAGGAGAATAATTATGCAGAAGTTTTATCTGGAAAATCTCAGACTGAAAGTCACAATTAATGAGCAGGGCGCAGAGCTCAGCAGTATCCTTTCCAAGGAGAACGGATATGAATATCTGTGGAATGCAGATGAAAAATACTGGAAGAGACATGCCCCAGTGCTTTTTCCCATAGTCGGAAGCCTTAAAAACGGCGGCTATATAGTTGATGGAGAAGCTTATCCTATGTCACAGCATGGCTTTGCCAGGGACATGAACTTTAAGATGGTCAAGCAGTCAGATGGAAAGTCTATTCTTTTCAGACTGGAATATAATGAGGATACACTTAAGAGATATCCCTACAGATTTGCTCTTGAGATAGCATATACTCTTGAGGGATACAAGATCATTACTACATGGAGAGTTATCAATCTTGATGAGAAGCCAATACATTTTCAGATAGGCGGTCATCCTGCATTTATGTGTCCTCTGGCAGGAAAGGGAGAGCAGAGCGAGTACTTCTTTAATTTTGATACTGATAAGGATATTGAGTATTCACTTCTCAGCGCCAACGGACTTGTAGAATCAGAAGGGAATGTACTTAAAAATGATGGCAGCCTGGTTCCTATTGATGAACATATGTTTGATAAGGATGCTCTCATCATAGAAAGCTCTGATATAACCAAGGTTACCATATGCAAGCCTGATGGGATGTCATATTTGTCGGTCGGCTTTGAAGCTCCTCTTTTTGGATTATGGTCACCTGCAGGTAAGAAGGCTCCGTTTGTATGTATAGAACCATGGTACGGAAGAGCTGATAAAGAGAGCTTTGAAGGTGAGATAAGTGACAGAGATTATGACAATGAAATCGCCCCGGGAGAGTCATTTGAGGCCTCATATTTTATAGAAATTGAGATGTGAGAAATTAAACCGTTTACATAAACAGAAAAGGCGATTAACATAAGTGTAATAATGTAAAAAAACCGTTATAAATCGTCATATTTTCGTAATATTCCCTTGACAAATAAGCCCAAAAACGTATAATTAAATGGAGCGTTTTAGTTCAGACTAGAGGGGGCTAGAATAGCGAAACATTAATAGTATTTTAGGAGGATTTCTAAATGAACAAGACAGAACTTGTAGCAGCAATTGCTGAGAAAACAGAACTTTCAAAGGCTCAGTCAGAGAAGGCACTTAAGGCTTTCCTTGAGACTGTTGAAGAGACATTAAAGGCAGGAGATAAGATTCAGCTCGTTGGATTTGGTACATTCGAAGTATCAGAGAGACCTGCAAGAACAGGCCATAACCCAAGAACAGGTAAGTCTATCAAGATTAAGGCTTGCAAGGCTCCTAAGTTTAAGGCTGGTAAGGCTCTTAAGGATGCTCTTAACTAATATAGGTTTTAGTTGTTTCTGAAAACTGCCACGTCGAAAACGTGGCAGTTTTCATTTTGTATAAAATGTAATGGAGAAGAAAATGAGACTAGATAAATACCTGAAGGTTTCCAGAATAATAAAGAGACGCACCATAGCGAATGAAGCCTGTGATGCCGGAAGAGTGACGGTTAATGGAAAAGTGGCCAGAGCTTCCTATGATGTTAAGGTTGGAGATGAGATAGAGATAGCCTTCGGCAATAAAACACTGAAGGCCAGAGTTCTCAAGGTGGCTGAAACAGTGAAAAAGGATGAAGCCGGAGATATGTTTGAATTGATATAGTTCAAAAAAAACTTGATAATTATGTTAACTTGTCGTATAATTTCATTGTGTCTCTTTATTTGAGGCATTTTTGTGCTAGAAAGAAGACTATAAAGATGTGTGGGATTATACGATGCATAGAAGAGTAAGAAGAAAATCGAATAGACAATCGAGAGCATTTCTACTGCTTGTTCTTATGGTCGTGCTGACTGTTATCATAGCCTGTGGGGTGAGAAGTATGTCACTTCATAAGCAGGGCAAAGAGCTTGCGATAACCGAGAGTCAGCTTGAGGCTCAGCTTACAGCTGAAAAGATCCGTACTGAGGATCTGGAGAATAGGGAAAAATATATGAAGACCAAAAAATACATCGAGGACGAAGCAAAGAATAAGCTTGGTCTTGTAAATAAAGATGAGTATCTTATTAAACCAAAAGAAAAAGATGAATGATAATAGACGGCAGTTGACGGACAATTCCGTCAGCTGTTTTTTCTTTTTTATAGGAATCAGCTGTCGGCAAAGCTGACTGATGCAGGGTAAATATACTTACAAAGAGGATAGAATTAAGTGGACGGTCAGGTAAATAACAGGAATACCACCTACAACAGCATAATCTCTTACATTTCATCCAACAGCATGCTTCATCCCGGTGACGGCGTCGTGGCCGGCATCTCCGGTGGGGCTGATTCTGTGTGCCTTCTTACGGTGCTCAGCAGATACAGAGACGAGCTGGCGCAGGAGAAGGGTTGTGATCCTGATGAAGCACTTAAAATCGTTGCGGTTCATATAAATCATATGATCCGTGGTGGGGAAGCAGATGAGGACCAGAAGTTTGTGGAGGAGCTCTGCGGGAATCTGAAGGTTCATTACATTTCCTATAAAAAAGATATTCCGAAGATGGCTGAGGAAAGGCATCTTACAGAGGAAGAGGCCGGCCGTATATTCAGGTATGAGTGTTTCGAGAAAGAAGCTGATAAATTAGAAAATGTTACAAGGATAAAAATTGCGGTTGCCCATAATAAGAATGACCTGGCGGAAACAGTCCTCTATAACATGATCAGGGGAAGTTCTCTTCTCGGACTGGCTGGTATAAAGCCTGTAAGAGGACGTATAATAAGACCTCTTCTTATGACTGAGAGGGCTGATATAGAAGCATTCCTTGAGGAAAATGGAGTCAGTTACAGAACCGATTCGACGAACCTTGTGGCAGATTATGCAAGAAATAAGATAAGGCTTAAAATCATGCCTCTTCTCAGGGAAATAAATGAGGGTGCTGATCAGCATATGGCTGATATAGCGATGGATGCTGTTCGGTATGAAGAGAGCATTAACAAAGAGATAGAAAAAATCACTAATTTAGATAATAGTATTCCAGATAAAACGGATGGTTTACATAACGTTGATTCAAAAGAGAAAAATATAGCATCACAAAACAGATGTGAGATAGAGCTGTCAAGGCTTGCTATGCTGAGCAGCCTGGCCAGGGGAGAGTTCATCCTCAGGTGTATAAGCCGGATATGCGGCAGACGAAAGGATATAACCAGAGAACATGTATCAAGTGTCCTCCGACTGGCAGATTCGGAGAGTGGAAAAAGGATTGATCTTCCCTACAATATGTATGCAGAAAAAGTGTATGACAGGCTGGTAATAGCTCTTAAGAATGGTGAGAAGAAAGAATCGTTGGGAAGTATTGAGATTAATCAGTATCCATATACTTCTGAGCTGGATATCTCCAAAAAAGAATATACTAAAATGATTGATTGTGATAAAATTAAATCTACACTTGTATTAAGAACTGCCCGTCCGGAAGACTATATTGTTATTAACAGCAAGGGTGACAGAAAGAAGCTTTCAAGGTACTTTACTGCTGAGAAAGTGGAGCGGAATATCCGGAGCTCTATACCTGTTGTTGCAGATGGTGATGAGATAGTCTGGATCGTGGGCATGAGACTCAGTGAAAGATATAAAATAGGTGCCGACACTCGGGAAGTTATTGAGATAACGTACCTTAAGGATGACGAAAGGAAGGCGTGACGTGGAAGAAAAGGTAAATGTTCTAATAAGCGAAGAGGAAGTATCTGCAAGAATCAAAGAAATGGCTGCTGAGCTCAGCCGTAAATACAGAGGAAGAACAGTACATTTGATCGGAATACTGAAGGGAAGTATTATGTTCATGGCCGAGCTGTCTAAGCATATGACAGTTCCCGTTACCATGGATTTTCTGGCTGTTTCCAGCTATGGCAGCGGAACAGTATCATCAGGAAATGTTACTCTTAAAATGGATCTCAGCGTCGATATAGAAGGCAGAGATGTTGTAGTGGTTGAGGATATACTGGATTCAGGAAGGACACTCAGCTATGTAGTGGAGCTTCTGAAGGAGAAGAATCCCGATACACTTAAGGTAATAACACTTCTTGATAAGCCGGACAGGAGAGTTATTCCGGTTGAACTGGAAATGACAGGCTTTGAGATACCGGACAGATTTGTAGTAGGCTACGGGCTTGACTATGCCGAGAAATACAGAAATCTTCCGTTTATCGGGGCACTGGACTAATCCTTAGTGGATTATTGCTTGAATTTAAGTTTTTTGGAGGAAAGATAAATTGGAAAAAAGACCAAAGGGAGCCGGAGGGCTGCTGCTCGCGTATCTTATTATGGCAGCTATGCTTATAGGTCTGTATCTTTTGTGGAACAGACCTGCGGATATTAACACAGAATACAATGACTTCAGGCTCCAGGATGATATTAAAGAAGATCTGGTCAAATCAGTAGAGATATTTCAGAACAGTGAAATCCCCACAGGAACAGTAAAGGTTCAGAGAAAAAATGATCGTATAACATATTATACGAATGATGTATCAGATACCATAAAGGTTCTTAAAAAGAACGAAAATGTAAGGTACCGCTTATACGATGTAGACAGACCGGGAATACTGGAGAAGCTTGCTCCATATATATTTGCAGCCGTTCTGTTTGCATTTTACGTGATGATGCTCAACACTCAGATGTCAGCATCTTCGGGTATAGGTGGAAGCGGCGGACTTGCCAATTTCGGCAAGAGCAGAGCTGAGAAGAATGCAAATATATCCATAAGATTCAGTGATGTAGCCGGACTTGATGAAGAAAAGGAAGAACTGAGTGAGATTGTGGACTTCCTGAAGGATCCGTCCAAATATACTTCAATAGGTGCCAGAATACCAAAAGGCGTCATCCTTGAAGGCCCTCCGGGAACAGGTAAGACACTTCTGGCTAAGGCTGTATCAGGTGAGGCGGATGTTCCGTTTTTCTCTATCTCAGGATCTGACTTTGTGGAAATGTTTGTAGGTGTTGGTGCGGCCAGAGTAAGAGATCTTTTTGCAGAAGCTAAGAAGAATTTGCCGTGTATCGTATTTATTGATGAGATAGATGCCGTAGCCAGACGTCGTGGATCAGGTCTTGGCGGAGGTCATGATGAAAGAGAGCAGACTCTGAATCAGCTGCTGGTTGAAATGGATGGATTTGGCGATAACGAAGGAATAATCGTTATGGCAGCTACCAACAGGGTAGATATACTTGATCCTGCAATATTGAGACCGGGTCGTTTTGACAGAAGAGTGCGTGTAGGAAGACCTGATGTTAAGGGCAGGGAGGAAATACTTAAGGTTCATTCAAAGAATAAGCCTCTTGGAGATGATGTGGACCTTCATGAAATAGCAAGAACAACTGCAGGCTTCTCCGGAGCTGATCTGGAGAATCTTGTTAATGAGTCAGCTATTCTGGCAGCGAAGAATAACAGAAGCTATATAACCAGAAGAGACATAGATGATTCATTTGTCAAGCTTGGTATCGGAACCGAAAAGAAATCCAGAGTTGTGTCTGAAAAGGAAAAGAAGATTACAGCCTATCACGAATCCGGACATGCTATACTTGTACACCTGCTAAGTGAAATGGAGTCTGTCTATACTATATCTATTATTCCAAATGGCTCCGGTGCAGGCGGTTATACCATGCCGTTGCCGGACAAGGACGATATGGTATGGTCCAAAACAAGGATGCTTCAGCAGATACAGGTTACCATGGGAGGACGAATAGCTGAGCAGCTTATATTTGATGATATTACAACAGGAGCATCTTCTGATATAGCTCAGGCAACATCAATAGCAAGAAGCATGGTGCTTAAGTACGGATTCTCTGAGAAAATGGGCTTTATAAACTATGAGCCGGGAGAGAATGAAGAAGTCTTCATCGGTCGCGAGATAGGTCATCAGAGACCTTACAGTGAAGAGGTTGCAGCAGAGCTGGACGTAGAAGTTAAGAAAATAATTGATTACTGCTATGAGGAAGCAACAAGGATAATAACTGAAAATATGGACATCCTTCATGCTTCAGCTAATTTGCTTATAGAGAAAGAAAAAATAAACGGCGATGAGTTTGCAGCGCTCTTCGAAAAAAATGAAGATTAGGTATTGAGGGTGAGTAATATGGATGTTTCTAATATTTATGTTAATACACAGAGCAGTATTCTTATTGATTATGGAAAGAAGATTTATATAGATCCTTTGGATATAGAAGAGTCTTCTGGAGATGCTGATTACATCTTTATAACACATGATCATTATGATCATTATTCCATGAAGGATATATTGAAGATTCAGAATGATAATACTGTATTTGTTATTCCTGCAAGCCTCGAAAAGAACTTAAGAAATAATTTTCAGGCCGGTTCCCTGATCTCTGTAGCTCCGGGAAATGCATATGAGACACCTGATTTTACATTTGAGACTATTCCTTCATATAACAAGGTAAAACCATTTCATCCTAAGAGAGCAGGATGGTGCGGATATGTTGTAGATATTGACGGAACCCGTATTTATATAGCCGGTGATACAGACGATACAAAGGAAGCTGAAGCAGTCAGATGTGATATAGCACTTGTACCCATCGGCGGCACATTTACGATGAATTATAAAGAAGCTGCCAGACTGATCAATAAGATGAAACCAAAGTATGCAATACCTACACATTATGGTGGTCTGGTTGGCAGCAAATCTGATGGAGATGAATTTAAAAAGCTTGTTGATACTGATATAAAAGTAGAGATAAAACTCAGCTAACAGCAAAGAATTGACAATATGGAGAAGACACACAGAATGAAAAAAGATGACGACCTGTTATGGGAAGAGGTTAAAACAGAGCACATAGTTCAGGATGAGTGGATAGATTTCAGAAAAACAGCATTCAGATTTCCGGATGGAAAAGTCTTCGAACCATTTTATACCTATAGCAGAAGAGACTATGTTGTAATAGTTGCTATAGATGAAGAAGGAAAGTATATATGTGTCAGACAGTTCAGACAGGGAATAAGAGAAGTGACTACTGAATTCCCGGCTGGAGGCATCGAGCGTAAGGATGGAAGGCAGTATGGAAGCAGATCATCTATGGATTCTGAGGATGCACTTGCAGCAGCAAAAAGAGAGTTGAGTGAAGAGACCGGATATGAATCAGAAGATTGGTCACATCTTATAACAATACCATCAAATGCAACCATAGCAGATAATTATGCCTTCATATACCTCGCTCGAAACTGTAGAAAAAAGTCTGACCAGTCCCTCGATGAAATGGAATTCCTGAATGTAGAGAGATATTCAGCAGAAGAAATAAAAAAAATGATTACAGATGGAGAATTCAAACAGGCAATGCATGTTATGGCCTGGCTTCTGACACAATCACAGCTTCTTTAGACAAAGTGCACAACACGGCTAAAAGAAATCAGCAATAATATATAAAAGATTGTAAGAAGTGCCTAATCCATCGTGATAATAACCAAAAACTTTTTTTAAAAAAATATATTTTTGTGAACACTTTTTAACGCTTATGAGTATAATAATACTTGTAACCCCCCAATACATTATATAGTTTTTTGCTACACCCCATAAGTAACAAAATACCTTCTCCAAAAGAGCGTGTCTACCCCGACACGCTCTTTTACTTTTCCCAGTGTTTATGCGGGTTTGCTGGGAATTATGTTTCAATAAAAGGACATCAAAATGGTTTACATAATTGACCAATATTATGTCTACTGCACCATTTACTGCACCAATTCAAACAAAATTTCTGCAAAGCCATTTTGACAAGAGGTTAACATAACGTTATTTTTCTAACTGGAAAAAGTAACAAAATAATTCTCAAAGCCTTTAAATATCTAGCTTTTCAGGGCGTCACATATTTTTTTACTCAAATCCTTACTCAAGTAAATATCCCACTTCACATCTGAAAATCTGAATCATTATCTGCAAGCAAATCTGCAAAACCCTCAATTTACGACATAAAAAGTACAATTAACAACAGATTTCATATATTTCTTCATGGATTGTTGTAATATCAGATCATCAAATAAAACAAAGCAAATAAAAAAGTTGCTGAGATAAATAATAAATCGATGGAGGATATGACAATGAAGAATTCAAAGAAAAATGTAGTAATCACAGGAAAGATGATGGTAAAGGCATTTATGATAGTAGCACTTGTTGCAACAGTAGTTCTGATGGGACTTGGAATATATACAGCTGACAGCCAGCTGATCGGTCAGGTATCAATGTTTGCAGCTTTTGAAGCAATCATGTGGTCTTATATGGGACTTGAAAAGAAAAAGGCTGAGAAGAGTCTGATAAAAGCAAAGTAGTCGCTTAATAGATGGGATAAAGAGTGAAGGTTATAAAAAGCCGCTATGGATTAATTGTTAATCTATGAGGTACAGTCCGAAAGAAGATTATCTATCTCAGCTGCATGTATGTTTTTTACATAGGGAGTATCAGTCTGAAGCAGCCAGTCAGCAGATATCTGAAGTGACTCAGTAAGACGCATGATCGTATCAAGGCTGAAGTTTATTTTTCCGTTCTCAATGTCACTTATATATGAGGTAGAAACGTTCATTTTATCAGCCAGATCAGCCTGACTTAAACTGTGTTCTTTTCTGGCCTGTTTTATTCGTTTTCCAATATCTTTTATTCTTGGGTCCATAGACTTACCTCTCTAATGGTCTATGGGATATTTTATCGTGTATTGTAGATAAAAAGAATAAGCTATCATCTAAGTTATCGCCTATCGGTTATATTTTTCGAAAAAATTTTAGGAGGTAACGTAGATGTTAAAGGATAATGTGAATTATGAACTAATTGCGGATAGGATAAGAGAGATGAGAAAGCTTAAAAAGATTTCTCAGTTAAAACTGGCTGAAAAAGCAGAACTTACTGTTCAGCATATCAGTAATATTGAGACTTGCAAGAAAGGTGTCAGTCTAGAATCTCTTATTGCTATTGCTAATGCTTTAGAAGTAGGAACTGACGATCTGCTCGCTGGGAACTTGGTATATGATGAGGATACATTTAATCTTGATATAGAATTATTATGGTCAGATTGTACGTTATATGAAAGAAGAGTATTGACGAAAATACTGACAGCTGCAAAAGATGCACTCCGGTCCAGTGAAGGAATAAACGGAGATCCGAGAAATAAGATATTCAATATATAATAGAACTGGATAAAGCATCATAAATATGAAGTAAATAAACTGCTGAAAATATTGCTGAAGGCGAGGTTTTATAAGAGAAATGCTCTTTAGATGTCAGATCTGAAGAGCATTTTTCTGTATGACAGGCATACCGCCAGTCTTTTCTGGTAATAATTTTACAAGGTGCGTCAGTCTATCGGTTGTGAAACAAAGGATGTCACAACCGGTATTTTAATATGTGTTTATAAAAGTGAAGTGGATGTTATCTAAGAAAATATCTATTCAATTGGCTATACAAAGCATTTAATCGATAGTATAATATAAATTGTATAGTTCGGGAGGTAATCCAGTTAATAGTATAAGTTGATTTTTCTTATAATAGGGATATAGATGAATCATAAGAGATTATAATAGGGTGTTTGTGGTGCGATAATAGGAGATAATTAATTGATTCTATATTTCACTTTAGTAAAAGGGGGTGTCAATATGTCTATCTTAGATCATATATTTCTTGAATTTGATGATGATTATGAATCTTTAAAATCTATTAGAATAGGAAATGATCCGTTAGATTCATTTGAAGTTTTACGGAATAATACTAATGCAACCCAAAAGAGTATTAATACCAGTGCTAATGTAACAAAAAAGAGTTTTGATAAAGATAAGACATTTGAGGAGTTGCTTCAAGATGATATGTATGATGGTGATTATTGGCCATTTAAAGATGAAGGCGAATCAGGTTACAACGGTCCATATCAAAGGAATTCATCTGATGACAGTGATTATTGGCCATTTAAAGATGAAGACGAATCAGGTTACAACGGTCCATATCAAAGGAATTCATCTGATGACAGTGATTATTGGCCATTTAAAGATGAAGGCGAATCAGATTACAATAGTCCATATCAAAAGAATCCATCTGATGACAGTGTAAGAAAAGGTGAATCAGAAGTTGATTATCAGTTGAGATGGTTAGGACCTGATTATCTTACGATAGAAAGAAAAAGCCAAAAATATGATAAGAATTGTATATTGATAAAAAACAAGGAATTTATCGATGAGGCACAAGAATTTGATCATATTGTTATAAGTGATAAAGCAGTATATTTAATCGAAACTAAAAGTTATTTTGGAAAAATTTTAATTAATTCAAATGGAAATTGGATATTAAATTCTGCTTTGGCTAATTCCAAAACTGTTGAAAGTCCTGAATCTCAAGTATTTAGACATCATCAGGTGATAAAAAGTATTCTTGGAGAAGAGATTAACGATAATGATATCGTAGATATAATATGCATTTCACATCAGGATGCAGTTGTTGAAGGTGAAAGCAATTGTAGAATTCCAGTTGTTAAATACGATACACTTTGTAATTATATACAGAGTATTAATAAGAGTAAAACATCAACTTATGATAAGAATAAGTTAAAAAATTTGATAGAGAATTATATAATAGTTTAAAGTTGCATGTAAAGATGAAAAGGTGTTGATAATATAAGTTTATAAGAAATTAATGTGAAGTTCTATCGGAATATGCATTTTTGTTCTAGGATATAATATAATAAAACGAAGTTATATTCTTGATTTTATCAGAATGTTTTTATTTGCTAAATATCCGCAAAACAACAAATAAAGCGGATGATTAAATGAGTGTGTGAAAGTTTGGATAATCAAAATTCTTGAGGGTTGCTAAACTTGTTGCGGGGCTTTCGAGAGGGTTTGGCTTAAATTATAGCATAGTTATTGAGTGTTCTTCGTGAGGGTATTAGAAGAGTCTGTGAAAATAATCTGTAAAAATATAATAGTTATATTGTTGAGGTCTCCTAAGGTAAAATATAAATACTTTAAGGAGTGATGATTCTTGCCAATCTGGGACAAGGTTCTTGAAACTCGCGGACAACGTTCCGCAAATATACGGACAGCGTTCTTGTATTATGCGGACAAGAACACTGTCCCAGAGGGACAAGCTGACATCTTTAGTTGTTAATGTATCATAAGCAGAATCAATTGTCATCAACTACAGGCTGATGTTCGACCGTAGGTCGCCTGGAAGGACCTTTTAAGTCGATCCGATAAGCATTCCTGACTAAACGATCAAGAATCGCATCAGTTATAGTAGGATCCTTAAATACTGTAGGCCAATCCTTAACCGGCAGCTGTGCCGATATAGCGATGGATCTTCCAGCATGATGTCTTTCTTCTACGACCTCAAGCATATCTTGTGTCATTGTCAGATCAAGCTGCTTGATACCGAAATCATCAAGGATTAATAGTTCCGGTTTTATAAGATTCTGCATAAGTTTATTATAAGAGCCATCGCCTCTGCTTATAGCTAAGTCTGTCAATAGGCGAGGCACTCTATAGCAACGTACTTTTATACTTTGTATACATGCAGCTCTACCAAAAGCAGAAAGAAGATAAGTTTTACCTACACCTGTGGCACCTGTGATTATTAAGTTGGCTCCACTTTGTATCCATTCACAGTTTGATAACCGCGCAATATCTGCTTTCTTGATTTTTCTGACTGGATCATAATCAATGTTTGCAAGGTTAGCTGTTGGTTCCCGGAGATTTGCTGCTTTGATCAATCTACGAGACTTAGCATCTTTTTTAGCGTTATACTGTTCATTGACAATCATCGAAAAACGTTCATCAAAATCAAGATCACTGATAGCTGGTAATTCCTGCTGCCTCTGATACTCAAGCCTCATTGCATGTAGCTTCATTTCAGAGAGTTGTTCATTTGTTTGATAATTCATGGTGTTTGCCTCCTTCTCACACCCATTCTCCGACACGGAGATTCTCATGGTATGGAGTTGGAGATTCCGCATCAGTATCATGCGTTAATAATGGCTGATCTTCCTGATGATTCTTCAGGATGTTCTTCAGCGTTGTATATGTTACAGAGTTAAGAGCGAGTGCTTTCTTGCATGCCTTCTCAACTCTGGAATCACCGTACTTTCTAGAAAAGTTTATTATACCCATGCAGGATTTGTATGCCTGTTCTTCAAAATCAGCACTTTCAAGAAGAGTGGAAATAAACTTATATGTTGATTCTCCTATAGTTGCTGCTTTAGTACGATAATAAGCGCCATTATAAGATCTAAATTCAACAACAGCCCTATGATTTTCAGGCATATGGATTGATTCAGTTACATATCTACGGCCACTGAATCTCCTCTGATGTATAGCGATGCGTTCATAATTCTTAGAGTATATTTCTATCTTCTTAGCAAATACATGCATCACTGCAGGTTGATCATAGTAAATATAAGGAACAGAGTAATAAAAACCGTCGTATTCTAAATGATAATTATTGGGAACCCTGTTGACCGTCTTGGTTATGAAGGATTCAAAAGTTGCAGGTGGCAAATCACGTAGATTTGGTTTATCAAGTGCGATAAAGACACTTTCTCTCGAACCTTCACGATGTTTGAAATTCTTTTTAGACAGTTCACTAACACGTTCTCTGATATCATGATTCAGAGCTTCAAAGCTAAAGTATATCTTGCCGTCAAGCCATTCAAGAAGCCAGGTTTCTAACCAGCCTACGCTTGATTCGACAGAGGCTTTATCTCTGGGCTTAACAATGCGAGCAGGAATAATTGCAACGTTATAATGCCGTGCAAGTTCTCTGTAAGCATGATTAAGCTCTGGATTATATAAATTTGTATGTACAACCGCTGTTTTACAGTTATCCGGAACAAATATCCGAGGCAGACCGCCATACCATGACAAAGCGTCTATATGCCCCTGATTCCAGTTGAGCTGGGTTTCATCAGGAAAAGCTTCAACAAATGGGTATGAGCTGTCACCAAGCGTTGTAACAAAGAAATGTGCATCATGTATTTCTCCGGTATCATAATCCGTGACACATGGTAAAGTATCACCAATCCAGTCGATAAACATTTCTTTACCAGGTTCACGCTCCTGAGGCAGAACAACTTTTTTACCTGTAGCCTTTTTCCATTCTGCATATTTAGCGCAGAAGCGACTATAGCTATAACCATCAGGATGTTCCGGACGGTATTCTTCTTCCCAGATATACTGAAGATTTACCCTTTTACTGGATTGCAATCGGGCGTGTATTTTCTCCCAATCAGGTTCTTCTTTAACCTGCTTAGGACCAAAAGCATCAGGATACACTAATTCATTAATCTGATCCTGTGTCATAGATTGGGCATCCTTATAAGTGAGCCCGCATTGTTTACAACGAGAGAGTATTTCACCAACGGTTGTTTTAGAACAGCCAACACTTTCGCCGATTTCGCGATAGGTGAAATATCCCATCTCTTTAAGACGTAAGATTTCTGTGATTTTCATAACTTCTAAGCACCTCATGTTCTGCTCCTCCTAAAATGTATTAAATACATCTTAGTTGAAGCGTATATAAGATGCCAGCTGTTGTCCGGATAATTCAGGAATCTTGTCCGTGAGTTATAGGAATGCTGTCCGCGTGTTACAAGAATGCTGTCCGGATGTTACAGGATTCTTGTCCGGATGATGTAAGAATCATCAAGGAGGCCTTTACTATGGCAAGAAAAATGTATATAAAGTTCAGATGACAGATGTAAAAGTTTATGATAAAATTTTAGATACTTGGAGGGGTTGTGGAGATAAATAAACTGTGATTATATTGTACATTTATGGAGGTGGTTAAAAATGGGAATGCTTATAGGAAGTGAAGAGAAAATTAAGGAACTTGAGTTGTTACAGAGTGGATTGAAAGTTACAGATGGACCTAGAATGGATTCATATTCGTGTGATTGTACTGGATGCTCAAATGGATGTTTTGAGTTTTGCGCAGATGGACATGGTCCGACAGATTAATTTAATTTGCAAAAAAAGCATTGCTCAATTAGGCAATGCTTTTTTATATATAATAATTCTTTGATTATGATCATATATGGAGATATAGGAAAGTATGAATACAAAAATAGATGGATTATCAACAAGCTTTAGTCCGACAATTTGTGTTACGCACAGTTGCAATTTATCATGTGTTTATTGTTATCAAAGGAATAAATCTGTAGATAGTATGTCATTTCAAACAGGGAAAAAATGTATTGATGATATTTTTCTAAATATTCCAGAGAACACTAAAAATATTGAAATATCATTTATCGGTGGAGAACCATTACTGAAAATGGATCTTATTAAAGAACTATTTGACTATACAATGAATAATTACCATGATAAAAGACTTCATTTTTTTGCAACAACTAATGGGACGACATTATCCTTAGAAGATAAGGCGTGGTTTTCTAAGCATAAAGATAAATTCATTCTTGGTCTTAGTTTGGATGGTACAAAAGAAACTCATGATTACAATAGATCTAACTCATTTGATTTGATAGATATACCTTTTTTTCTCGAAAACTGGCCGTTTCAAGGACCTAAAATGACTATTTCAATGAAAACGCTAGAGCATTTGGCAGATAATATTATTTATATACACGAATTGGGATTTAAGGAGATTAATGGTGTGAATTTTGCCGAGGGTGAATTTGAATGGTTGAAACGAGAGGAACTTGGTAAATTATCGAAACAGCTTAAACAACTATTGGATTATTATTCTGAAGACTTTGATATTAAATTAGATCAGATGTTTGGAAAACATATAGAGTTTTGTGCATCTTTAGGAGAAAGATATAAAACTTGTGGAATTGGAACTAGAACTATTTTTTATGATGTTGATGGAAAAAAATATCCATGTAGCTTTGTTACACCATTAACATTTTCGGAAGATGATTTAAATGAAATCAAAAAGTTAGACTTTTGTGATTCAAGATTATTCCTCGATGAGTATTGCAATGATAACTGCATCTTGTATCCAATATGTGGAACGTGTTCAGGAGCTAATTATCTTGTTAATGGAGCTTTTTCGCAAAGAAATAAAAGTAGATGTGATATGTACAAAATTATCTCTATTTACATAGCTGAATATCATATAAGAAAAATAATGACATGTCCTGAAAAATATGAGGATGATAATCAAGTTTATTTTTTGATTGAGGCTATAAAAAAAATTCGTGATAGTTTCTATAATGATTATAAAGATGTCCTATATTTTTCTGATTGATAATAGGAATAAGACTGCATCAGTTGTTGTTCTAGGGTTTGACAAAGCAGATGGATAAAAGTAGAATAAGGCAAACAATTCTAAATCATTATATCAATAAGCTCTTCTTTTTATGCTCTCCCAACTGACAACAGATTTACTCCATCTGAATACATATTACAGCATGACAAAAAAATAAAAAAATGATATAATTGATTTGAATATTTAAAATAAATATATAGCAAAACTTGAGTAATCTTGTGACGCAATACATGCTTGCATTTGTCCAGCAGTAAAAAGAAGAAATTTAATATTTTAGTAAAATCATGGAAACGTGATGGCACAAAGCTCCAGAACCTGTAAAATGGTAGTCAGCTGCAATAAGTTTATTAGGCATCTACCATAAGTAGGTGCTTTTTGATACTAAAAGGACGAGTGTAAAACCTGCAGCAAATAGTTAAGTTTTGTTATCTTTATGGAATATTATTATTAAAATAGAGCACTATTTTATAATCAATGATTTATAATAGAATATAAAATGGATTTTGTTACTTGGACAATGAATACCATTCGTTTTATTTAATGGAGGTGAGTTTATGTATAAACCGCATTTCAATGGTGGTTTTTTAGCTTATATTATTATAGCTACGAGCGTTATTGTATTTCTTTTTCTTATAGCTCCTGTTTACATTTTAGATGAAAGTGCAAAAGTGGGTCAGTTTCTATTTGAGGAACTTGTTTTTGTTGGAGCGCCATTAATATATTATTTAGGGTGGGTTTATTTACCTGCTAAAGAGAAGTATAATTTGTATAATACAAATCGTGATGAATACAATAAAAAAGTATCAGAAGAAGCAGAAGCAAGAAAAAAAGCCAAAGCTGCAAAAGATGCTGAACTTGAAGCAGAATTGGATTATGCAATACAATCGCAAAAAAGTGGAGCTCCTTGGGAAAGATATTATACGTTTCCGTGTCCATATTGTGGGCATTATAAAGTTCGACCTGCAAACTGGGATGATAAAAAGGTTTCTGTAGCGTTTTGGGGACCGATCTTATCTCAAAAAATTTCAGATAGATATAAATGCGAATATTGCAAAAAAATGTGGAATTAAAAGATCTTGTGTTTGTATAATGATAAAAATATAAAAATATAACACATTGTCTGAATTGAACAGATTAAAGAACATATGTTATATAAGCTGTTTAGGTCATACTCTTGTTTATAGATTTGTGACGCTATCGATGATACTTTTGGATGTGGCCCAGATTAAAAGGAAATAAAATTCACTGTATAATAAGGAAGGAAATCAAATTGTGTTTAAGTCTATTTTTCAAAGTGGAATAGACCAGTATTTGGGCTTTTGAGACCACTAAAAAAGAGCTTTTTTTCTCATAATGGTCTATAAATTCAATAAAAGTAGATTTAACGCTACAGAAATAATGTTGCTTTCATTAATAGGTCTATTTTTCGTAAGATAGTAGTTTTTGCTTGCCGAAAAAGTAGCAAAAAAGTGCTATTTAGTTAACATAAAGTAGTACACCGATTTTTACACCAATCAATGCACAAAAATATGCAAAAAGACGACACTAGACGAAAATGGATTTTTGGAAAAACCTAGAGTTTATGCGGTCTACGAGACAGGACGAAACTAGAAAAAAGTGCTGGGGGCTTGCCCCATAAGTAACAAAATACCTTCTCCAAAAGAGCTTGCCTACCCCGGCAGGCTCTTTTACTTTCCTAGAGTTTATGCGGGTTTGCGGGGAATTGTGTTTCAATAAAAGGACATCAAAATGGTTTACATAATTGACCGATATTATGTCTACTGCACCATTTACTGCACCAATTCAAACAAAATTTCTGCAAAGCCATTTTGACAAGAGGTTAACATAACGATATTTTTTTAACTGGAAAAAGTAACAAAATAATTCACAAAGCCTTTAAATATCTAGCTTTTCAGGGCGTCACATATTTTTTTACTCAAATCCTTACTCAAGTAAATATCCCACTTCACATCTGAAAATCTGAATCATTTTCTGCAAGCAAATCTGCAAAATCCTCAATTTACGACATAAAAAGTACAATTAACAACAGATTTCATATATTTCTTCATGAATTGTTGTAATATCAGATCATCAAATAAAACAAAGCAAATAAAAAAGTTGCTGAGATAAATAATAAATTGATGGAGGATATGACAATGAAGAATTCAAAGAAGAACGTAATCACAGGAAAGATGATGGTAAAGGCATTTATGATAGTAGCACTTGTTGCAACAGTAGTTCTGATGGGACTTGGAATATATACAGCTGACAGCCAGCTGATCGGTCAGGTATCAATGTTTGCAGCTTTTGAAGCAATCATGTGGTCATATATGGGACTTGAAAAGAAAAATGCTGAGAAGAAGTCTGAGAAAAGTGAAGTAGTCGCTTAATAGATGGGATAAAGAGTGAAGGTTATAAAAAGCCGCTATGGATTAATAGATAATCTATAGCGGTTTTTTTGTGGAAAATGGATTCATGAGTGGTAAATGATTCTATCTGATTTTAGCTTTCCCAAGAAGAATTTTGAATACCATGTTCATAAAAATGTATATAAATATGATTATACTCTGATTCAGGAGGTGAAGCTCATGAATTTAAACTATTTTATTCCATCTAAGACTATTAGAAGCTATTACAACTCAATTAATTATGAAATCACACCTTTACATGCAGCACATGTTATATATAAGAATTACTACAAGAATTATAGAGATAGGCATATTGATTGGTTAAATTTGATTCAGAATTCTTCAGATGTAATACTGAATTATTCTGTAATAGGCATTACGTCTCTTCATTCGTTATTGATAAAATTTATTAGTCTTGAAAACAAACAATATGATGACTTTTTAAAATATGATCCAGATTCGGTATATATTCTTCTTTGCAGAGAGTATGATGAAGATAATTATCACACATATTACGAGGGGACTTATAGGCATATAGATAATTGTTTAGATGATTTAATTGATTTACTGAATGGTGATATTTCATTGGATTTGGAATATTCTGAGCTTTTGAAAAGAATCTGTATTCAGGTATCAAATAATAATCAATATATTATTCAAAAAAATAAAATTGATAACACAGAAAGTTTTATAGAAATCTATATTGATGAATTAGGAGTTAGTTATTTTAATAATAATATAGTTCCAGGAATGGATGAGATACGTGAGTTCTTTTATGAAAATATATTTTATTATCCAATTCCATTTAGAAAAGGAGAGATACTGACATCGATTAGAAATCCAGAAAGCAAATTCATTTATAAGGGACGTATAAGAAATAAGATGGATATAAAATGTTATTGCATTTCCGAAAATGGAAAGATTTTTGAGTGCCCATGCAATCCTTTTTTTCTGGAAAAAGACAATAAAAAATATGACGTTCGCAGCATTCCTGGTGCTTTCAGTAGATACATAAAAAAGAAAATTTCGATTGCTGATTTTTTGAATGTTTATGATACGCAAAGAAAAATACTGGATAATAAACTAAATGAATTAGAAATATGATAGGAGGAAATTGAGCTATGGCAGTTAAAGGAGCTGTGTTAGGCGATATTCTTGGATCACAGTATGAATTTTGGAGACCAAAAGATTTGGATTGGAAACATGTGGAATTACTTAGATCAGAATACGCAGCTTTTACTGATGATACGGTTATGATGCTTGCGATAAAGAAGGCTATACTGGATGGAACAGATTTAGTAGACACAATGGTTGAAGTAGGACGTAAGTATGAGAATTGTGGGTATGGCGGAACATTTTATCATTGGATTACAACTGATAATCACAAACCTTATAACAGCTGGGGAAATGGATCTGCTATGAGAGTGACATTTGTAGGTGAATACTTTGATGATTATGAAGTGATGCAGAAGATGGCTGAGAAGACGGCAGAAGTTTCTCATAATCATCCTGAAGGTATAAAAGGTGCTGTGGTAACAGCAACATGTGTATGGATGGCTAAACATGGGAAGAGTAAAGAAAATATTTACAACTATGTTTTGTCAGAGTATCCGACAGAAAAATATCAGTATAGTATAGAACATAGTTTGGAAGAAATAAGACCTACATACAAGTTTGATGTTAGTTGTCAGGGCTCTGTCCCGGTCGCAATGAGATGTTTTTATGAAAGTACTGATTATGAATCGTTTATAAGAAACATATACAGCCTAGATTGTGATAGCGATACATTTGGAGCTATAGCAGGAGGAGTGACTGAGGAATATTATCATGGATTCGGAAATGTACCTGCTAAGGGCATTTTAGAATGTTTTCTTACAGACGATTTATTGGAAATATTGATGCGATGATATGTGGGATTAGTATAATGATTAATATTTCGAATGTACAAAATAATGTACATTTGCTATGATAGATTATAACCAGTGAAAGAACAAAAATTATGTATTTTATGTGCGGAGGTACGTTATGAGTGAGTTCGATAAAATCATTGGTTATGAAGATATTAAGGCTGAGCTTTCCAGGTTTGCAGATGTATTAAAGAAGCCGGATAAGTATTCAAAACTGGGTGTTTCTATTCCAAATGGAATCATGCTATATGGTGAGCCGGGAGTTGGCAAAACTCTTATGGCAAAATGTTTTATAGCAGAAACCGGATGTAAGGTTTATACCTTACGTAAGGAAAAGCCAAACGGTGATTTTGTAAAGGAAATCAAAGACACTTATGAAGCAGCTAAGAAAGAGAATGGGATTTCTATAGTATTTCTCGATGATTTGGACAAATTTGCAAACGAAGACGTTGATCATAGAGATGCTGAGGAATATGTGGCTGTGCAATCATGCATAGATGATAGTAAAGGTGGTGGAGTATTTACATTTGCTACAGTCAATAATCCTTTTTGCTTGCCGGATTCTCTTCTCAGAGCCGGACGTTTTGACAAACAGATTGAGGTTGGTCTTCCTAAGGACAAGGATGCTGAGAAGATTATAGAACATTATCTGAGTCACAAACAGGTGATAAAAAATATTGATTCAGAAGAAATATCGCGATTAATGGAAAATCGTTCATGTGCGGAATTGGAAACAGTGATTAATGAAGCAGGAATATATGCCGGATATGCAGGAAAAGAATTGATAGAACAGGACGATATAACAAAGGCTTGTATGAGAGTGCTTTTTGATTCGCCGGAATGTGTTGGTCAGACTGATTCAAAGAAAGACAAGTATGTTGCTGTTCATGAAGCCGGCCATGCTGTCATTTCAGAAATACTTGATCCCGGTAGTGTCACATTAGTTTCAGTATGCGGGTATTCGGGTTCGGTGCATGGAATTACAAAAATACATAAACCAGAGGGGTACGGGTTATCTAAAACATTTATAGAAAATGATATAATAAGTACGCTTGGAGGAAAAGCAGCAACTGAGATGGTCTATGGTATAGCTGATATGGGATGTAATTCAGATATGAATAATGTATTTGGTATGGTTGAAGGCCTTGTTAATTACAGATGCTCACTTGGATTTGAAACATATGCAAGTCCCGAATCTTCCAGCTATCTATTAGAACAAAGGGACAGACTTGTTGCATCAGAGGTGAACAGATATTATCAGATAGCAAAACGCGTAATTGTTGAAAATCGAGCGTTTGTAGATGCGGTTACAGAAGCGTTGTTGGATCATAAGACAGTGACGTATAGGGAGATGCAGAGGATAAAGAAAGTATATTCATCATAATAGTAGGAGGGGTAATGAGATGGCAAAGAAATATTATTTGCATAGAATTTCACATGAAGGAAATGTTTCGTATAGTTTGATAAAAAAAAGGTTATCTGACTTTGGGATGGTCAATATTTGCTGATTCTGACATACTTCACGCTGCAAGAAAAGAAGAAGGGTATCCGGACTTTGATGATATTACAGAAAAGTTTGGAGAAAATCATAATCGTTCAAGGTGGAGTATGTGGTATTTTGCTCAGATGAATGTTGGAGATATCGTTGTGGTTCCGCTTTATTCAGGTGTGTTTTCAGTTTATGAAATATGTGAAAAAGCTAAAAATATAAGTGAATTACAGTCTGATATTACTTGTTTTGAAGGGATGTGGAATAAACACAAAATTGTATGGAACAATCATAAGCTGTACGATGATGATGAGAATTATATAATTGATTTGGGATTTTTTATAAAAGTTAAACCTATTGTAGAAGACGTTCCAAGAAAGTTTGTAAATGGAAAGCTTATATCTCGAATGAAAATAAGAACAACAAGCGCGGATATCACGGATATAGGAGAATTAGTTGAAACAGGTATTGAGGCTGGAAAAAACAATAAACCCATAACATTATACGGTGATGTTATAGATTCTCTTGTTGAACAGATGAGGAACTCGATTTTATCAACGCTTAATCCGGATAAATTTGAACAATTGGTAAAATGGTATTTAATGAGGTGCGGAGCAAGTTCTGTATGGATTCCTGCCAAAAATGAATCTGGAAAAAAAGATGGAGCTGATGCTGATATAATAGCAGAGTTTGATAATTTGAAGTATATCGTTTATGTTCAAACTAAATGGCATGAGGGTGAAACTTCTGATTGGGCAGTTCATCAAATTGATAATTATAAGAATCAAAAGAGTGAGGGTGATTCGGATTATACTTATGCAACATGGGTGATTTCATCCGCAGAAAAATTTAGCTCACAAGCTGTTGTAGATGCTGAGGAAAAAAGTGTAAGACTTATTGATGGGAATGAATTTTCCAAAATGCTTCTAGATATGGGGCTTTGCGATATCAATGATGCATTCGCTTGATGATAATTAATGATAGTTAGAATTTAAGAGGTTTCATTATGTACGCAACCGGAAATAAAAAAATGTTAAACATGCTGATTCTGGAAATCCTCTGGAAGTACACTGACGAGGAACATGCCCTGACTCAGCAGGATATATTGAAGCTTCTTAAAAACTATGGCATGGAGTGCGACCGGAGGTCCGTCAAGAATAATGTTCTATATCTTAAGGAACTGGGCTATGATATCTCCATGGAGAAGGGCTATCGCTTGCTCTCTAGAGATTTTGATGATTCTGAGTTGCGGATTCTTATTGATAGTGTTCTTTTCTCAAAATCAATTTCAACCAAGCAGGCCAGGGATTTGATAAATAAGATAAGAGAAAAGCTGGCAAGTAATTATTTTAATGCGAAAGTATCTCATGTAAGTAATCTTCCAGAATTGAATAGAACTATCAACAAACAGGCGATGTATTCTTTGGATGCGCTTAATGATGCCATAGCGGATAAGAAGAAGGTCAGCTTCATCTATAACAATATTGGTACTGATTTCAAGCTTCATCCAAGAAGAGAAGAACCATATATTGTAAATCCGTACCAGATAGTAGCTAACAATGGAAGATTCTATCTGATCGGAAATTATGATAAGTATGATAATGTGGCACATTTTCGGATTGATAGAATGACCGATGTAAGAATACTGGATGAAAAGATCAAACCTATGAGTATGGTTCCGGAGATGAAGAATGGTCTGAATCTTCCTAAGCATATGGCGGAGCATTTCTATATGTTCAGCGGTGAAAGTGTTGCTGTGACAATAAGAACCACAGAGGATATGATGTCAGAACTAGTTGACTGGTTTGGAAAGAATTTCAGTGTTATAGAAAAGAAGGATGGAAATATTACTGTAAGAGTTACATGCAATAAGAAGGCTATGAGATTTTGGGCACTTCAGTATGGACCTTATGTTGAAATTCTGAAACCTGAATCACTTCGTGATCAGATAAAAGAAGATATTAATAGTATGTCTGAGAAGTATATGAATTGATTTATGATAGTGTAAAAAAAGATTAAATATGGAGGAAATATGCATAAAGAAAATGTTGATATGAAAGTTCAAAATGGTTTTCCTATAAAGTCTGACGTAAAAAGCTTAGGGGCGATTATTAATTCTGACATAAGATATAGAATACCTGAATATCAAAGACCTTACGAATGGACCGAAAACAATATAGATGAATTCTTAAACTCTATTATTGATGGATTTAAAGCTTCCACTCAAGGAAGACCTGTTTTCTTTGGGACAATTCAATTTGATATAAGGGATGGGAAAATAGATATTGTTGATGGACAACAGAGACTTACGACTTTTCTGTTATTATTAAGCGTAATTCGGGAAATTAGTTCTGGTCAGACTCCAACGTATGATGGCTTAATTGAAAAGAAAGGTTTTTCAGAAGAGCTTAAAAAACCGGTAAGTACGGAATTTAGAGAATATTCATCTGAAAATAATGTGACTAACTATTACAAGAATAAAATACACCTCTATGAAAAATTAATTAGACTTAATACAGATGAGGGAATAGAATTTGAAAAATTGTATACTTTTGTGATAAATAATGTATATTTTGTTAGACTAGAAACTCGAGAAATGCAATTGGCAGATGTTATTTCTGTATTTAATACAATTAATACTACGGGACTTGATTTAAATGCATCGGATATTTTTAAAATAAAATATTATGATTATCTTAGTGACAATTATATTTGTTTCCAGGATGAAGATTGGATGGCTAAGATAAATAAATGCTATTTGATGGTGGAAGAAGCTAATGCTAAGATAGAAGATTATCAATCAAAGATAGATATGGCTAGGATTTTGGATGTTTATAAGCATATTATTTGTGCTAGGTTTGAACTTGGATATAGCGAATTATCAAAGAGTAATGTCACTTTCTTTGAAGATTTGTTTAGAGGGCAAATAAACCAGTCATATATGAAAGATTATATTCTAAAGTATGAGAGTTTTGAATCGTTAGTTAGTATGTTTATCGAATATTATAGATGGCTAGAAAAGGCAATAAACTTGGATAAATATCCGGATTATCATAAAGAACTGTTCTCATATCATATGTTACAAAAAACTAGATATACTCAATACTGGACGATACCATTCGTTGCTGCGTTTTATGCACTACGTAATGGAAATTACAGCAAGGAACAAGTTTTTATCAATAGCTTACGAATTAATCTTTCGTTTTTTAAATACTTCTTTATTTATTCTGTAATTTATTCAAAAGTGATATATAGTGTCCGAAATACCACTTGCAAGCTGCTATCGACTTTTGTAACTGAGGATTATACTAAGATTTGTTCTAAGGTCGAAGATATAATGTGGATAAGGTGGGGCGATATTAATAACCCAACGGATGAAAGAGAAGATGAAGATAAGTGGGAGAGAAAATATTTTAGGGATTGTATTTCAAAGAATCTATATGACAATGGAAAAGTACATATGGTTTGTGTTTTAAGTGCACTCATTGATGAGATAGAGGCTGGAAGTTCGTCAGATGATATTATCCAAAAGCTATTTAACTGGAGCAAACAGCAATATGATATAGAACATATATGGGCACGTGACTTGTATGAAAAAAATAAGGATCTGAATAAAGAAAATAAAGAAGAGTTGAATGGTATTGGAAATCTTGTTGTTTTGAATAGATCAATTAATAGAAAGATACAGAATAATTCTACAAATAAAAAGAAAGAGCAGTATTTATCTGTGCCAAAAGATGAATATAGATATAAAATTGTGGAAATACTGTGTGATAAATATGATCTGGAAAACTGGCAGGATTTAGATATGGTACAAGTGAGAAATAGGCAAGAAGCCGAATTAAATAAAATTGATTCTTTTATGGATGACCGTAGTTATTATATGAATGATTAGGAATTAAGAAGAAAGAAATGTAAATATGGATGAAATTGTTATGAATTAATGCTATGAAGAAAAAGGGCGTTATGAATGTAACGTTTTTTAATAATTTATTGAAGTCCGGCGTTATACGCCGGATTTTTCTTTTTTTAAGACGTCTCACGAAATGACATTCGTTCTGATTATGATATTATAGTTTTGTCGAACAAATGTCGACGCTAATTTCATAGTAGGCTACCGAGATGGTATTTCTGTCCGGAAGGGTATGGATGGCTTGTGTGTAGAAGGTTGGCTGCGTAAGAAACAGCTACTCGCGTCAGATAAGATCTGCTGGACCGTTAATTGCATAAGTCATTCAGAGCATTCAGAAATATCGGAAACACCGAAGTCGTGCGCCAAAAGCAATCGATGGGATATGGCAAATGTTAAGCGCTTGAGTAACGCTTGGCAAGTGGGACGAATGTCGTGGGAAAGTGATATCGATGATATCACCCGTCGAGATAAATTCTATTTTTTATAAATGGTATTAACCGTTATAACCTATACCATAAATGAAGCAGCTTCTGATATTCATTCAGCCAATGTTACTGTACTAGAAACAGCCGCACTGGCTGAGTGGATATCCTGCCGGTACTCTGTACTGTATCTGCTCTTCAATATTATATGGAAAGGTGGAATGCCATTTTGATTGATGAAACTATTATTGGTATTGACCATGGTTTTGGTAATATCAAAACCAGAAACTGTTGCTTCAGTAACGGTATCACCCGGGTTTCAGATTCGCCTATAACGTACGATAACATCCTTGAGTTTGAGGGCAAATGTTATCAGACAGGTGGAGACAGGAACAAGGTTCAGGATAGTAAGGTTTCAAATGAGAACTATCGTCTGATCACATTCGCTGCGGTTGCGAAGGAATTAAAAGCCAGAAATGTAAAGCCTGGAAATGTGATTCTTGCAGTTGGACTTCCTATAGGAAGGTATGCCGCGGAGAAAAAAGAGTTCATCAATTATCTGAGCCGTGATAAGTATGTGAGATTCAGATTTGAGAAGCTCATGTATAACATTACCATTCAGAAGGTTCTGGTTTATCCTCAGTGCTATGCAGCAGTAGTCAGTCGGCTTCCGGAAATGACAGGACTTACATATATTGTAGATGTAGGCAGCTGGACGATAGATATTCTGAAGATTATAAATCGTACACCTGACGAGTCGGGCTGCAGTTCTGAACCTGCCGGAGTCATTACCTGTATCAAGAAGATTCAGGAGGTTTGCTACGAGAAGCTGAACAGCAAGCTGGATGAGCATCTGATTCAGGAATACCTGATTCACGGTCATATAAATGTGGATAAGGAGTATATCGATATCATCGATGATGAGCTTAGAAAATATACTTCCAGGGTATTCAGAACCCTGGTGGAATCAGGAATCAATGTCAAGATATCGCCAATCATATTTGTTGGTGGTGGTGCAGCTTTGATGAATAAATATGCCGGAATCGAACAGCGAAATATTTCCTATATAGAAGATATATGTGCTAATGCCAAAGGGTATGAAACTCTGGCTGAACTGTATATGGCTAACCGGAAAAGGTAGGTGGTTGTATGGAGTCAAAAACCTGCAGACACGTTACTCTCAGGCTGCTGTATTCGGATCCGGAACACATGAAGATCCTTGGAATACTTGATTCGCTCAATCATGATATTCATAAGTCAAAAAATCAATTTATAATAAAGGCTATCAATTATTATGTGGAGCATCTGGGTGAACAAAGAGAGTGTGAGGTGAATGAAGATTCATCCGTTATTACCAGAGATGACCTGGAGGTAAGACTTAAGGAATACAAGAATGAAATCAAAGCTGAACTGTATGGTGACCTTCTGAAATCCATGCTTGGATCCGGTATAGGATCACCTGCAAATATAACTGATAAAAGCAGCAGTTTAATGAAAGATGAAACCGGAAATGTTTCCGGAAACCTGAGTAACTATAGTGATGTCCTCAGCAGTGTGATGAACTGGAGTGAGGATGAAGATAACTAAAACCAAATAGTTGTCCGGTATCAGACCGGACGTGACGTAGAGACATGCCTAGAGAGACATGTCTTATTTTTTTGCGCAAAGGTGAGCCAGACTGTATTCAAGCATGCTTGATATTCAACATGGCGAACCTGAATCTACTATTTAACATAGGAGGAAACTAATCATATGAAAAACTATAAGCGATTTGTCGCAATTGTTATGGCAGTAATTCTGACGATTTCTGCTGTCAGCTACGGCAGAGGGGTTAATGCAACAAGCGAAGTTAAAGACGGAAAAACTACAGAAGCCTCTTCGGAAAAAGCAGGAGAAAAAACTTCAGAAAAAGCTGCTGAAAAAACTAATGAAAAAGCTCCAGAAGAAGCAGTAACAACCGAGGTTGTAACAGAAATCAAAGAGAAAACTGCTTCTGAATCAAAGGATAAAAAAGACGAAGCTGAAGCAAAAAAAGAGAACGATTACAAAGATGAGAAGGCATCAGAAGATGATGCTGCATCTATTTATGATAATCTCGTTCTTTATAACGAAAAGGAACGTAAGGATCTGGATGCTGATGAGATTGTTAAGGCGTTCAATATTAATGTCCTTGTCTGTTCTGATTACGATGTAACTGATGTAAAGGACGGAATCGATTTTGATGAAAATAAGGTTTCTGTTTCTTATGATGAGAAGAGAAGTAACTTTGATCTGACAAAGACCGGAACCTACGATACCTATTACATAGTTGAACCATTCAGTGGAAAGACACCTTACCTTATACATAGGAAGGTTATCGTAAAGGAACCGGAACTAAAGTCGGATAAGAGTAATGATAAGAAGTCCGATGATAAAAAGGAAGATTCCGGGGATTCAGAGGAATCAGATGACTCGGACAAATCTTCCAACTCGAAAAACACTAAGAAGATGGCAGGAGAGAAGCGTTCCAATGATAAAGATGAATTACCTTTATCAGTTGGAGAGATAGAAACTATCCAGAGTAATACAGCAAGCTTTGACATCTATCTTGATCCAGGGCAGGACGAGTCAGTAATAGAAGAAACTCTTGATACCGATTATTCGTCTGAATCCGGTATAGATGATGCGAGTGTTGATGACGCTGCTCAGGACAGTGGAAGTGATGATATCGATAATTCAGACACTTCATCCTCGGCCAAGACCAGAGAAGTCTGTCTGAATGAGCGTCCGAATAACAGTATAGTGTATTCAAAGTTCGAAAAACTGTATGAGACAGTCCTGAACAATACTATACCCACTATCAACGCTGAGGCTGCTGATTCAAAGGATTCCATGACAGTAACCTATGCCGGATATGTGAGCTACTGTTACAGCCGTACTGGTATAAAGTACATTTCCGATGATGGACCATATAAGAACCATCTTGTATACTGTCTGGATTTTAATAAAGATACTACTAATGGAACTGTTACAGCAGGCGGCAAGGTAAAGGCTCAGATAACCTACTGCCTTGTAAATGGTGCTAGAACTCTTGGCGGTCTTTGTCACAATGATAAATATTCAACAGGAAGTGCTGATTATGACTACTGTGTTACTTCAGGTGCTATTCATGTACTGAATGGTGAGGCAAGTCTTTCCTACTACAATGATGGAAGTAATGTTTATAACAAGATTGCTGCCATGGTAGGAGATGCGAAGAAAATTGACAAGACAAAGTATAATCTTGAAACAGGTCTTACCAAGAGTATCACGTATACTATTTCACCAAAGTCTACCAAGTGGAAGAAGGTGGCAGATGGTCTTTATAAGACTACTGACAAGTTTGTAAGAACAAAGTCAGGAACTATAACTGATGTAAAGTATAGTATAACCAATGCACCGGAAGGACTTAAGACAGGTGAGATTAATAAAGATGCTTCAGATATAGTGGATGAAGATGACCTTAAGAAATACGACATTTGTGTAGCCCAGACTGATAAGGATAAGGCTTCCGCAAACTTTTACCTGTATTGTAATGAAGAAGCAATGAAGAAAATCATAGCTGATGATATTAGTATAAAGGTTCAGGCTAAGGCTTATTCAAATGAAAAGGGTGGCCGTAAATGGACTCCGACAGTAGTGTCTCAGCAGAAGATAACATTCTTAGAGTCATTTACACCTGTATCGGCGAAGGCTACTGTAAAGGTTATTTCTACAGGAAATCTCGGTTCATTCTCGTTCCAGAAAACTGATAAGTTTAAGAAATCTCCTATAGATGGAGCAACATACTATCTTTATGAAGATAAGGATTGTGATGATCTTCTTTGTGAACTTACACAGGATCCTCGATATCCCGGACTTTATGGAACAGGAGTTGAGACGCTTACTCAGACTAAGTACTATCTAAAGGAAGTCGATGCACCTGAAGGATATGAGCTTGATGAAACAGTCTATGAGATAGATACAGCATATTTTACGCTGTATGATGCAGATGGAAAGATTATCCAGAATCCGACAAAGACATTTACTCATGATGAATATCCGGAACCGGTCTGTGTAATTGTTACTAAAAAGGATGCTTTTACAAAGAAGGAAATCACAAATGCAGGTTTTGCTGTATTTAACGATGCAGCCTGTACTGTAAGAACTGTGATTGATGCTGAGAGAAATCCGGTAGAAGTTCCTATATTCCACTATAATAAGGATCTTGGCTATGCGATTTCATCTAAGTTTATGAAGGCACAGGATACTTACTATGTAAAAGAAGTTGAGGTTCCTACAGGATATAAGGAGCCTACTTCAGTATGGAATGTATCGCCGGGATATGGTGATGTATCTTATATTCAGGCGACAAATACACCTGTCAGATGTGAAGTTGACGTCGATAAGAAGGATAAGAAAACTGGCACAGCCCAGGGTGATGCAACTCTTGCAGGAGCAACCTACGGACTTTACGCATCAGAGGATATCAAGTATCCGGACGGAAGCGGAGTAGTAACTTATAAAGCTGCTGATCCAATAAAGAGTAGCAAAGGTACAGAATTCAAATTTATGGAAGTGGCTGCCACAAAAGGTACACTTCTTGCAACAGTTAAGACAGATGCCAAAGGTGAGTTCAATTTCAGTAACCTTTATCTCGGTAATTATTTCATAAAAGAAATAAAAGAGAGTGAAGGATACTTACTGGATGGGACTTCATATCCGGTAGAATTCAAATCAGAAAAGGATACTAAGAAGGATATCAAGGTTACAAGGCATGTAACTGAGACAGTAAAGCAGCAGGCTTTCGAAATACTTAAGGTTTCAACAGATGGTTCCAATTCAGAGATTGATAAGGTCCAGGGAGCTGAGTTCACTGTCAAGCTTAAGTCAGATATAGATAAGAATGGCTGGGATGCTGCCAAGACTTATTGTACGCTCACAACCAATGCTGATGGATATGCCAAATCAATTGAGCTTCCATACGGAACTTATCTGGTTAGGGAAACAAAGACACCGAAGGATCTTTATAAGACAGCTGATTTTGAGGTTAAGATAAATGAGGACAGCAGGACACCTCAGGCCTGGAGGACTCTTAATGATGCACCATTCAAAGCTTACATCAGATTTATCAAGAAGGATAAAGAGAGTGGTGAAATAGTCCTTCTTCCAGGAGTTACATTTAAGATCAGAAAGGCCGGTACTGAAGAGTACGTTGAACAGAAGGTTGGAGATAAGCGTATTAGTGAATTTGTAACTGATGAGACTGGAACAGTAACCACACCGCTGATGCTTAAATACGGAGACTATGAGGTGACTGAGATAAAAGCACCGGAAGGTTACCTGATAAGCGAAGATGTAATAAGCTTTAATGTAACAAAAGACGGAGCTATTGAGATGACTGAAGATATAGATGGAGATCCGGTTATATCAATCGAGATAGAAAACCAGCCTGTAAAGGGTAGTATATCAATCCATAAATCAGGTGAGGTTCTTACCGGAGCTGAATATGATACCATCGTAGACCGTATACTTACAGCAGTCACCGGTGATAATAGAAGTGTCAGATTCAAATATGAGAATAAGTCACTTAAGGGTGCTGTTTATAAGTTGATAGCTGATGAAGATATCTATACACCTGATAATCAGGTAGATGAAGAAGGCAACCGAAAGGTGGCAGTCATAAATGATATTCCTGCCAATAAGGATGCTGTTATAGCACTTCTTACTACCGATGAAGAGGGTAAGGCTGAGCTAAATGACTTGCCGCTGGGTAAGTACAGGATTGAAGAGGAAAAAGCGCCAGTTGGTTTCGTACTTGATAAGGAAGCTAAACATATCGAGCTTAAATATGCCGACGATCATACTGAGGTAGTTTATGAAAATGAAGAGCTTCTTGATAAGAGAGTGAAAACTGAGCTAAAGCTGATAAAGAAGGATGCTGTTTCCGAAACACCTGTTCAGGGAGCATGGTACGGAGTATATGCAACAGCCGATATCATGTCACCGGAAGGAGAGGTTCTGGTAGCTGCCGATACGCTTATCAATTCTGGAATCTCGGATGAAAACGGTAAGATAGCATTTGATGCAGAGCTTCCTCTTGGCAGATACTATGTAAAAGAAATAGAAACTGCGCCGGGATATGTGACTGATCCAAATGAATATGAAGTTGACTTTACCTATCAGGATCCTGCGATAGAACTTCTGTCAAAGGAGATTGAAGTAAAGGAAACTCCAATCACAGTTCAGGTGTCCAAGACAGATGTTACAACCGGAACGGAGATCATTGGTGCACAGCTTGAGATCATAGATGCTAATGGAGAAACTTATGCGGCATGGACCACAGATGGAAAGCCTTATACATTAAATGCAATGCCTGCCGGAAAATACATATTAAAAGAAACTGCAGCTCCATATGGCTATATGATAGCTACCGAAGCTGAGTTCACTGTTGAAGAGACTGGCGACATCCAGAAGGTTGTTATGAAGGATGAAAGAGTACTTGGTAATATCGAGATTATCAAGACGGATTCCGAAAGCAAGAAACCGCTTAAGGGTGTTAAGTTCGAGATAAGAGATAGCAAGGGTAAAGTTATCCAGAAGTTGAAGACCGATAAGAAAGGTAAGGCTGTATCAAAAGACCTTCCTATATGTACCTACAAAGCTAACGGCGAATATGATAAGAACATAACTTATGTGATCGTGGAAACAAAGGCAAAGAAGGGTTACATTAAGAACGATAAGAAACACAAGGTAGTTATGACTTATAAGAAAACACCTAAGGAAAATGTAAAGTATCAGCTGAATATCACAAACAAACCTGAGAAGAAAACAGTTAAAAAGCTTCCTCAGACAGGAGGCAGCTTCAATGTCAGACTGTTCACTGCTTCAGGAATTACCCTGATACTTATTGGACTTATAGTTTTTGCACTTATCAGAAGACGTGAGCGTAAGTCTGATGATTAGGATTGATACAAACTAAATACTGACGCTTTTAGTTATAAAACATAATTAAAAAAGCGTGACACTATAAACAAACCGCCGACGAAAGCCGGCGGGATTTCTTTTAGAAGGAGACAATAAAAATGATAGAGTATAACAAATTTAAAGCAATTGTTGAAAGAGAGATAGCTGACTATCTTCCAAAGGAATATGGAGAGTATGAGATAAAAAGCTCCAAGGTTTTTAAGACCAATACCGAGAAGGATGCAATCACAATCATTCAGAAGGAGGGGGACCTTACCGGACTTGCTCCCAATATTTACCTGGATGAGGAGTATGAGAAGTATAAGCTTACTGAGAACCTGGAAGAAATCCTGAAGGGAATGGGAGAGAAGTATGCATTTGCCATGAAGAATGCACCGAAGTTTGCAAATCTTGCATTTACTCAGGACTACATTAAAGAGCACCTCGTAATGCTTATGATCCATACTGAGGATAATAAAGAACTCCTCAGTAATTCACCACACAGAAATGTGGTCGACTGTTCGGTGGTCTACAAGATACTTCATGAGATAGATGCATTTGGTATGAAGTCCTCTCCGGTAACAAACGAAATGATGGAGGGGCTTGGGATGACGGAGCAGGAACTTTTCGATATAGCTTCCGAGAATACCAGAAAGATGCTTCCAACCAAGATCCAGTCCATGGCTGAGATACTTGGAGGCTTCCTAATGGCAGATGTTCCTGAAGAAATGCGTGACATGGTAGCGGATGAATTCATACCTCAGAATAATGAGATGATGATAATTTCGAATGAATACGGAATGCATGGTGCAGTAAATATGCTGTACGATGATAATCTTCACGAGGTATCGGAAAGATTCGGTGATGACCTTTATATCTTACCTTCATCTGTCCACGAGGTTATATGTATTCCTGCTAAATATGCAGAGGATACACAGACTCTTGCAGATATGGTTCATGAGATCAATATGAATGTGGTCAGCCAGGAAGACAGATTATCAAATCAGGTATATCACTATGATAAGGAGCAGAGAAAACTCAGTATGGCTACTGACAGTCCAAACAGAAGTATCAAGGATAAGGTTGCTGAGCCGGAACTTATATATGAGGCTAAGAAGCAGGCCAGATAGGAGGCTGCCATGAAGAAAGAGACTGTGATAATAAATGATATAAGAGAACTTGTCAGCCTTTTAACCGACATTCCTGATGATACAGTACTTGAGATAGACTTCGGAGAGGAGGACGAAGATGAGCCGGACAGAAAAGTTCAAACTTGAAAAAGTATCGGTAAGACTTGTTAAGGACAGTCCGCTGCTTTCTGATAGGAAGATAACCCAGCCGGAGGATGCGATATTTCTCTTAAGTGAAATACTTAAAGAATGTGACAGGGAAGTGCTGTGTGTGATAAATCTCAAAGCTGATGGAACGCCCATCAACTGCTCAGTAGTAAGCGTTGGCGGGCTGTCATCTTCCATAGCACATCCAAGGGAGATACTTAAATCAAGTATACTTTCAAATGCAGCAAATATGATTCTGATGCATAACCATCCTTCGGGTGACCTGACAGCATCACAGGAGGATATCATGGTAACTGATAGGATGGCAAAGCTCTGCAATCTGGTTGGGATACCCCTCCTGGATCATGTCATAGTCGGAAATGATGGCAGCAGATACTTCAGCTTTAAGGAAAAGGAACTTGTTGATTTTAATAAAAGAGATCCTGTAGCCTACAGTATGGATATGATAGATCTGGGTAAGGTGGCTGAAAGAAGCAGAAGTGCACGGAGCAGATAATGACTACTTAGATTACTACTTAAAACAAAGATTTACTACCTAGTATCCTACTTAAAACAGACGATTACTACTTGGTTTACTACGTAGTCAAAATATAAAAAAATATGATCAATAAAAATACTACGTAGTATACTGAGTAGTAACGCTGATTACTACTTGGGATACTACTTAAATTAGCGATTTACTACTTAGGATACTACTTATAAAAATAATTTTTATATACCAGGGGGTTTTAGGGGGATATTTCCACCTAACCGGATGTATTTTTTCGGCTTTAGTCGAACAAAATGCGTATCTGGCAAAGGACTAACCTGGGATTATGATTTGGAGGTAAACTCAAATGAAGAATAATAGAATCAGAATAGAAAAACCTGAGGAACTTGTAGAATACTGCAGGAATGCAGATACAAATATCAAGATGAACACGGAAAGAGCAGAAGCCATTTTATATATTTTAAATGATGCCAAAGAAAAGCTCTATATAACGGAAGATAAGAAGATTCAGTACACTAACCTTGCGAAGGACGAAGGCGAAACTGTAGATGATCTTGTAGACTATGTATGCGGTCTTAACTATCTTCAGCTTGCTGTGGTATTTACGAAAATAAATGATAATGCTGTTAAAAGAGATGATTTTGTAGAATTCTGCAAGCTTAAAAAACAGGAGGAATTTCTTGAAAAGAACATGGATACGCTCAATGAGATGTTTGGCGAGAGTACACATGGAAAGGAATGTCAGTCCTATGCAGCAGTTCTTTCGATTCAGTCTATGAAGGACAGACTTCTGAGACCTGTATATGATTATCTTTTTGATCTGGTATACGGCTATTACGGAGAGGAAACAGACAGAATCCTTGATGAAGATGAAGAGAGAAGAAAGATTGATCCGGAAGGCTGGGAGAGAGAAAAGGAAGAAATCCATCAACAGGTTCTGAAAGAACATGAGGAAAAACTGAAGAAAGAGCAGCAGAAAAAACAGAACAGGCAGAAGAAAGCAGGTTCGGATAATCAGAAGACTGAAAATCAGGATAAGCAAAAGGATGATATAGCCAAGGGAGAAAACAAGAATCCTAACAGAAATGAAAAGAACAATAGAAATAACAGAAATGGGAGGTCAAGATAATCATGACGATGGAACTCAGAAAAGCCTACAGACTTACCAGGGAACAGGATGAAGAACTGAAAGCCAAGGTAAAGGAAATGGGTATGACGGAGTCAGAATTTATCAGGCTGCTCATAACCCAGCGTCCGAAGGATTATCCTGAAATCAGACAGATGCTTTCGCGTCTGATTGGTGAGGTAAACCGTATAGGCGTAAATATCAATGAGATTACTCATAACAATAATTCTTCACTTTATAGAGAGTCGGACAAAGCGAGACTTATGGCTTACATGTTCAAGCTTAATGAGCAGCTCGGTAAGGTGGTGGATACAGTTGGCAATAACAAAAATTCTGTACATGAAGGATAGCAAGAAATCCTATCCGGGAAAGTATCTGAAGCAGGCTATAAAATATATAACTGATAAGACAAAGACGGATAACGGAAGACTTGTATCCGGTATCAACTGCCAGCCTTCACTTGCCTATGAGCAGATGATGAAGACAAAGGAACTCTTTTCGAAAACTGACAAGAGACAGGGCTATCATATGATCATATCTTTTGTTGAAGATGAAGTTACGGCAGATGAGGCATTTAAGATAATAGGCGAATTTGCAAATGAATATCTTGGCAAAGAATATGAAGCAGTATATGCAGTTCATGATAATACGGATCATATACACGGCCATATAATCTTCAACAGTGTCAGCTTTCTGACCGGAAAGAAGTACAGATATGAGAAGGGTGACTGGGCTAAATACATTCAGCCCATTACAAACAAGCTTTGTGAAAAATATGGTCTTTCAACAATAACCATTGAAGAAGACCGAACAGAGGATCATGAATCCTATAATAAGTGGGAAGAAAGACGTGACGGTTATCTTATATGGTCGGATATGATAAAGCGTGATATAGATGCATGCATCATTATGTCTGATACATTTGAAGGTTTCCTAAAAAGTCTTGCTGATAAGGGTTATGAGATAAAGCAGAATAAGTACCTGGCGGTCAGACCGCCGGGTATGAAAAGATTCCGCAGAACCAAATACTTTGGCGTGGATTATACAGAGGAACGTATCAGAGAAAGGATACTTACCGAAAATATGAATCTGTATCAGCGTAAGCAGAGAGATATGAGAATACTCAGGGTTACAGTTCCCTATCATCTGAAAAGAGCAAAGCTATCCGGGGTTCAGAGAAGATATTTCGCAAAGCTGTATCGGATGGGGCTGCTTAAAAGCCGACCTTACAGTCAGGCCTGGAAATATAAGGATGATATAAAAAGGATGAAAAAACTTCAGGCAGAATATCTGTTTCTTGCAGATAATGATATCAAAGACTTTGATGATCTAAAGACAGTTCTCCTTAATGTTGAGGATAACAGAAAGGGTATCGAAAGAGACAGAAAGAAGCTTTATAAGGAACGCTCAAGATACCGGGAACTCTGGGACTGCATGGATAAGATGAATGAGCTGTTACCGGCAGAGAGAGCCTATACGGATGGAGACACTTACTTCAAAGAGGAACACGAAAGGTATATAAGCCTTCGCAAAATGATCAGTGATGCAGGATTTACTGAGGAAGAGTTGGGAAGACTTAGATCCTATTATGATTCCAGACTGAAGGAGCTGAAGGAAGAGTATTCCGAAGTATCCGGAACTGTGAAGCTGGCTAAAACCATCGAGAGAGAACTGAGGTCAGAGCTTGAAATAGAAGGCAGACTTTCGGATATTCCAAAGCAGCCTGATAAAGTAACTGACAGAAAACAAAGGTAAATAATAACTATGCAGCAGCCACAGATTATGGCTGTTTTTTTAGTAGAAGCAAGGAGGAAAAAACATGGGAGATAATGTTTTTACAAATGTTGATATTAAATCTGTGGAGGAGACATTTCGCGCACAGGGAATATCAGAAGAAATAATAAAAATTGCTATAGAGGATATAAATAAAGGACTGCCTAAAGATAAAGTCATGATCTATGTATCAGCAGGAAATGATGTTGAATGTGTCAGAAGCATGTCAAAAGCACTCAGCCTTGGGGCGTCTGAAAAAATAGTTCAGAGGATTGGACGTCTTGATAAGTTCAAGAGAGAAATCGTATTTAGGGAAATCGGATATGGAGTACCTGAAGATACCATCATATCAATCCTGTCCAGAAATACAAACGCTCACAAGATGGATCAGATGTTTAAAAGCTACAGAGAAAACATGGCAAATACCGTACCTGTGGAATCGGAAAAATCGGAACCGAATCAGGATACCGAAAAATCAGATTCAGCAGATGAAGTGGCTGATAAGAATCCAAGTGATACTTCGGCAGGTGGAAAAAATAAAGAAGGCAGTGGTGATAATGCCAAAGTCTATATCAAGAGTGAGGATATAGCAGATGCGCTAGGACCTGTCTTACAGCAGATTTCCGAACATATGATGCAGCAGTTTACACAGGCCATCACTCCGGTGATTGAAGCAATTCCAAAAACGGCAGCAGATAAAGCAGCAGACAGGTCTGAAGAAAAAACAGCTGATAAAAGTGATATTACAGACAAGAAACCGGAAGTGGTTGCTGAGGCAGACAGGACAATAATCAAGGAAGAGTCAGCCAGACCAAGAATGGTATTTGTAGATATGCCGGAGAGTAACAAGGGTAATAAAGAAGCACAGACAGCAGTGACTCAGAAGCCTGAATCAGGAACTACAGCAGTCAAAACAGCAGTATCAACTGATAATACAGATCTGAATATGGATAATTCAGGTTCAACGAGAAGTGCTTCGAATGTCATCGACTTCACTGGTGACTATCATATGTATCTGACTACACCTGACGGAAGGAATATTCCTGTTCATGTGGATCAGACCAAACCTAAGAAGCCTAAGAATGTGATATCCATAGCAGAGAGATTTTTTAAGGGTTCGCCATCACAGAAGTCTCTTCTCAGAATGCTCATCGAAGGCAGACTGAATCCTGAGCAGCTTAAGCAGATTCAGAGAGCAAAGGAAGCGAGTTTCTCAGATATGGAGCTTAAGGATCTGATCGAGTGTGGACTTCCGGCTGAAGAGATGTCAGGAATTATCGATGTGGTGATGACCGATAAGAGAGTTGCAGTATAAAAAATTGAAAGGAGAAAAGCTATGTCAGAAATAGCAGATGCAGTTCAGATTATAAGACTTGCACTTGATGGTGTAGAGCTGTCTGTCAGACTTGGCAGTGCATCCATTGCCACACTGCAGAAGATGGCAAAATTCCTGCAGGGTCTTCTCCTTTATGAGAAGCAGATGGGACGAACTAATCTCAAGAAGCTTCTTATGAGAGGTGGAGATCTGCAGGTGCTTCAGTTCAATAAAGATGATATTAAGCAGGTTCAGAAGTTTGCCAAGAAGTATGGGATTCTTTATTCGGTTCTTCCGGAGATGAACAAGGATTCCAATAAAGTAGAAATACTTTTCCACAGCGAAGCCGTACCAAGAATAAATCTTCTGCTTCAGAAGCTTAAGAAGGATACCTTCAAGGTTCGCTCCATGGATAAATTCCTTGAGGAAGTGGATGAGAAGGATCTGGCAGTTCTTGATAAATATCTTAAGGAACAAAAGAAGGGAAAAGTTGATGTCCATGCTGATATGAATCTGGATAATCTGATCGAAAAGGTCGGCCAGTATGTAGTAGATAAAAAGTCTGTCAGCATGGACGAGCTGGATAATGATCTTCCTATAGATAAGGGAGTGATCGAGAGAATCATGGATAAGCTTGGAAAGTTGGGTGTTGTTGAGGATATCGATAACAGAGGTAATTATAAGGTAATGATGGACAGAGAAACCTTTGATGACAAGATTCACCGTTTCAGGGAGCTTAACAGCAGGATGCAGATTATAGCAGCTTCTAAGAATACACATTTGTCGGATATTACCATAGCGAAGAAGATGCTGGTTGAAGAAAATGATCATGCCATCAAGACTAGAATTCCCGGCACCTGGGGCAAAGATGCCAGGTATATCTGGATCAAGAAGGAGGATGCAATGGAGATACATGATGGAAAGACGATACTCACATTTCTGGATCGCGAGAAGGACTATAAGATATATTCCGGTGATAACAGGATAGTCGAAACAGTTAAAGGGGACTTACTGTATAGCAGGCATTATGATCCGGTGAACAAGGCTGTCAGAGAAAAATATGAGCAGACATTCAAGAAAACTGCGGTTATACAGCCGAGAAAGAGGTGACATCATGCAGACAAATAAAAAGAAACCGAATATACCAATGATAATCGTGGGTGCAATACTTGCAGTGATCGCAGGTTATCTGGTGAACGGAGCATGGAAGCAGGGAATGGAATTCTCTGCTTTTATTAGTTCACTGAACGATGTGCTCAGTAATCCTCTCAGGGATTATTTCAACAGGACAACATTTAAGGCTATAGTGGCAGCGCTCTTTACGTATTCAATAATCGTGATCATGTATTACACAAGTCAGTACAATATGATGCCCGGCAAGGAATATGGTTCAGCCAGACTTGCACATCCCATGGAGCTTAATAGAGTCCTTTCAGATCCGGAGATTGATAACAACAGAATTCTAAGTCAGAAAGTCAGGATGAGTATAAATAGCGCCATAACCTCACTGAATAACAACGTATTTGTAATTGGTGGTTCCGGTGCAGGTAAATCTTACAGGATAGTTATGCCAAATGTTCTTCAGGGTAATTCGTCTATGATTCTGACGGATCCCAAAGGAGAGCTTTACAGAAAAATGTCAGGTTACTTGAAGAAGATGGGATATGTGGTCAAGTGTATCAATCTGCTGGAAATGGAGAAGAGCGACTGCTACAACCCATTTGTTTACATACGTAAGGAATCAGATGTTGTAAAGCTTGTTACGGCTCTTATGACCAATACCACACCAAAGAATTCAGCGCCCAATGATCCATTCTGGGACAAGAGTGAAGGCATGCTGCTTCAGGCATTATTCTATTATGTATGGCTGGAGAAGCCGCCTGCAGAGAGAAATATGAATGCGGTTCTTGATCTTCTTTTAAAGGCGGAGGTTACTGATAAGGACAGTCCATCAGAACTTGATATAAGGATGGCAACACTTGAGGCAAAGTCACCGCTGGGCAAGAATCATCCGGCTGTAAAACAGTATAACAAATGTATGAGAGGCGCAGGAGATACCGTCAGATCCATTATTATTTCTGCAAATGCAAGACTTGCAAAGCTTGAGAATGATGAAGTAAAGAGACTCCTTTCAAAGGATGACCTTAACATTGATGAGCTTGGTATAGGAGTTAATGGAGACGGCGTTACAAAGACTGCGCTTTTCTGTATCATCCCGGATTCTGATAAGTCATACAACTTTATCGTTGGACTTCTTTATACCCAGATATTCCAGGAATTATATTTCCAGGCGGATTTCGTGTATGACGGTCCACTACCGGTTCCGGTTACATTTATGCTTGATGAGTTTTGTAATGTAGCACTTCCGGAGGACTTTACTTCTCTTATTTCCACAATGCGAAGCAGAAATATTTCCAGTGTGATCATCATTCAGAACATGGCTCAGATCAAGGCTCTATTCAAAGACACCTGGGAAAATATCACAGGTAACTGTGATACCACAATCTACCTTGGAGGCAATGAGGCTTCGACACATGAGTACATCAGCAAGCTGCTCGGTAAGATGACCATCGATAAAAAATCTACAGGTCTTTCAAAGGGAAGACAGGGCAGTTCCAGTCAGAACATGGATGTGATTGGAAGAGAAATCATGACGCCGGACGAGGTCAGAATGATGGATAACAAGAAATGTCTTGTATTTGTTAAAGGTCATAATCCGGTCATGGATGATAAGTATGATACGCAGAAGCATCCGAGATATGAACTGCTTGGAGATGATGAGGGAAATGCCGCGTTTGTTCCATATCTTCCGGATCACCTGCTGGATAAACCTTATAACATACTGACCGAAGCAGGAATGAAGCGCTTCACATCACTTCAGGAAAAGGGCGAGAACATCTATATAGACAGGCTCGAATACAATGAATTTATGCTGCTGGATGATGAAGACTTCAGAAGAAACCTGATGGAAAATGCAGAGGCTCAGAAGGTCCGTGATGAAGGGGAAGTAGATACGTCACTCCACTATGTACCGGATGAAGAAACCGAGCAGAGTCTGGTGGCTGAACTGCTGGAATTTAAGAAGCAGGTGGATGCTGATAGAGGCAAGCAGGATGGAAGGCAGAAGGATTCAGATGATGACAATAATACCGATAATGACGGTGTATTAGGCGATGATCCGGGAGAAGATGGTGAGGATAATAACAAGCCGTCCGATGACAGTGGAAACAGTATGACCTTACAGAAAGTCATGGAAATATCAGACTTCACACTTGAGCAGAAGAAGGAGCTTGAGAGAGCAGTGAAGGATGGAGTACCAGAGGAATATATCATGACTTATGCAGATCCTGAAAACAGCGTGATCAAGATGATGACACTCAGGAGACAGTATCAAATGAATGCTAATACAAATAGCAGAAACGATCAGAAAAAGTGATCAGTATCAAATGAAATAAAAACAATAACGAAATCAAAAAGGAGATTTTTAATCATGAGAAATATAGTTAAGTCAACAAAGAAGATTGTATCAAAGATCAAGGATATTAATGGTAAGGTCTTAATGCCTGCCATAGCAGCAACTATTTACACACTTAGTAACTCATACATGCCGGTGTTTGCAGCCGACAATACCGGTTCGGGAACCGATGCGGTTACCAAGCCACTTGAAAACCTGAAGACACTTATTATAGCCATCATCGGTGCAGTCGGACTCATCATTCTTGCAAAGAATGTCATGGAGTTTGCACAGGCCTATCAGCAGCAGGATTCATCTACGATGAATTCAGCACTTAAGGGCATCGTCGCCGGAATCATGATGGCAGGTATTTCAACAGTACTCACCTTCCTGGGATTCTAAAAAAGGTAAGGTGATTACATGGATATATTCAAATTAGGTGACAAAATCCTCGAATTATTAACCGCGGTTTTCAGCTTTTGGAATAAACAGGTATCATCCGTCTTCGGTTTACTGGGACAGTCTCCTGTAGATTTTAAGGGCGGAGATCCGTGGAAAGTGATTGAGACCATCAATCCGATATTTGTAGCTGTCGGTTCATCACTGGTTGTTCTGTTTTTCGTCATAGGCTTCTGTTCCGAATCTATTGATGTGAAGGAAGAGATGAGATTTGAATCAATACTAAGGATGCTTATTAGACTTACGATAGCAGAGTGGTTTGTTGCTAATAACGTAAGTGTTATGAAGACTGTATTTACATCTGTCGGAGCACTGGTTGGACTGCTGACAGAGAAAGCTCCTATGGAACTTAAGATAGACAGTGCCCAGGCTGATATCATAAAAGATCTGGGATTTGGAGAGTCGCTTATCATGCTTATTCTGACAGCTCTTATGTCAGCAATAATCATTATATGCGGCTTCTTTCTTTTATACACAGTGTACTTCAGATTTTTGAAGATTATGGTAATTGTTCCGATGGGTTCACTGGCATTTTCGACCATGGGTGGAAACAGAATGGTGGCAAATACTGCAGCAACATATGTAAAGTACCTGCTGTCAGTCATATTCGAAGCAGTCACTATGGCACTTGCAATAATTATATGTAACACATTGATAAATTCAGGACTTCCGTCAGCTACAGGAAACTATGCCGACTGGGCGAAGACACTGATATATCTCTGTGAGATGACATTTACGATAGCGCTTACAGTCGGAAGTGTGAAGGGTGCTCAGTCACTTACAAGCAAAGCCTTAGGACTATGAGAGGAGTAGAGAAATGATTATAGAAATAAATAAAGATATAGATAAATACAAAGAAACCGTTGTGCTGGGTCTTACAGCCAGACAGCTGATCTTCAGCGTGATCGCACTTGTAACAGGTGGGAGCATAGTGCTTCTCACCTATCCATATGTTGGGCTTACAGTAAGTGCGTATATTGCAATACCGATAGTAGCGCCGATTGCACTAAATGGTTTCTACACTTATAACGGAATGACATTTACGCAGCTTATGAAGAAGAAGCTGTACTTTGCATTTATGAACAGACCGCTTACATACATTTCGACAGAGGGAGAGGATGAAATCCGAAGGATCAGGCAGGAAGAGCTGCTGGAAAACAAGAAGAAATCCAAAACATCATTTATGTTCGGGATGAATAAGAAAAAAGGAACTCAGGAGGGAAACTAACATGGGATTATTAAATAATGGGTTCAGAGAGATAAAGAAGGCGAGTGAGCCATTATATAAAACACCGAAGTCCATTCAGCAGACAATTGAGATAATGAAGGTCGCAGAAAATGGTATCTTCGAAGTATCAAAGAATCATTACAGCAAGTCTTACATTTTTAGTGATATCAATTATACGACTACTACAGAAGCAGAACAGCTGAGTATCATTGAAAGGTACTGCAAGCTTCTGAATACATTTGACTGCGAAACTATTATAACGAAGAACAACAAAAACCGAGATATGCAGCAGGTAAGAAATGTGATTCTGGGCCAGACAAAAGGTGATAAATACGATGTCTTTGTGGAAGCTAATAATGAAATCATAGAGGATAAGATCCGAGAGGGAAGGCAGGGAATAGAGCAGGAAATGTACCTGACTATCACCATCGAAAGAAAGAATTTCGAGGAAGCGAAGGCACAGTTTGCGACTATAGAAGCAACTCTTCAGAATTCATACAGGGAGCTCGGTTCTGAGATAAGAGCCTTAAGCGGAAATGAAAGACTTGAGATACTTCATGACTTCTACCATCTTGGAAGTGAAGATGAATTTACATTTGATATCAGGGAAGCCAAGAAGGTTGGGGCTGATTTCAAGAATGACATCTGTAATGGGATGGTTAAGTATTATCCGGATCATTTTGAGGATGAGAGTAAGTACTGCAGGGCACTCTTTTTTAAGAAGTATCCCAGTGGTCTATCGGACAGATTTCTTAATGAAATTACATCCCTTCCGGTACATATGATAACAAGCTTAAGCATAGTTCCGGTTCCCAAGGATGTGACTACTAAGATTCTTCAGAATAAGTATATGGGTATTGAGTCGGATATCATAAGGCAGCAGAGAGTGCGAAATAAGAATAATGATTTCTCTTCTGATATTTCCTATGTGAAGAGGACAGAGAAGAAGGAAATCGAAAATATCATGGACGATGTAAGGGAAAATGATCAGTGCCTCTTCTATGTGGCGGTAACAATCATAATAGTTGCTGAGTCCATGGAAGAACTAAACAGTATTACAGAGACCATTGAGACTATCGGTAAGAAGGATGGAGTAGGAATCGACATTCATTACTATAAGCAGAGAGAGGCTCTTAATACAACACTTCCTATAGGGGTGAGACATGTTGAAACCATGCGTTCCATGCTTACTCAGTCAGTGGCTGCGCTTCTGCCTTTTAATGTACAGGAGCTCAATTCGAAGTATGGGCTTTATTACGGAATCAATCAGATAAGCAAGAATATAAATATCGGAAACAGAAAGTTCCTTCTTAACGGAAATGGGTTTGTTTTCGGAGTGCCCGGTGGAGGAAAGTCATTCTTTTGTAAACAGGAGATGGGACAGGTGTTCCTTAATACCGGGGATCATATAATCGTCATCGATCCGATGTCAGAATATTTTGATCTGGCCAAGACCTATGGTGGTACTGTTGTAAATATGTCGGCTTATACCAAGAATTACGTCAATCCATTGGACTGCGATATAGAAAACATAAATGAAAAAGGAATCCGGGAAGTGATAACTGACAAGTCGGAATTCATGCTGAGTGTATGCGACCAACTTCTTGGAAATACGCTGAATCAGAAACATCACAGTATTATCGACAGATGTATAAGAGAGCTGTATATGATGGCATACCGTAAAAAGGAAGTTCCTCTTATGACAGACTTCTATAACATTCTGAAAAAGCAGAATGAAATGGAAGCTCAGGAGCTGGCACTTTCACTTGAGCTTTTTGTAGAAGGTTCCCTCAATATCTTCAACCATCATACAAACATTGATGAGAATAACCGTTTTATCGTATACGGAATCCAGGACCTTGGTACACAGCTCGCACCGGTTGCAATGCTGGTAATGATGGAAGCAATCCAGTCCAAGATTATCGAAAACGGAAGAAATGGAATTGCAACCTGGCTGTATGTGGATGAATGTCATGTGCTGCTTAATAGTGATTACAGTGCAACTTATCTGCAGCAGCTTTGGAAGAAGGTAAGAAAACAGGGCGGTCTTTGTACAGGAATCAGCCAGAACGTTACGGATCTTCTTCAGAACTATATAGCAGCGACACTTATATCAAACAGTGAATTTATCACACTTCTTAAGCAGAGCAATATAGACAGTGCGAAACTTGCAGAGGTCATAGGTGTATCGGATGCACAGCTAAGATATGTCAGTAATTCGCCATTCGGAACCGGACTTATTAAATTCGGAAATACAGTGATTCCGTTTGATAATACCATCAGCAAAGAGTCAAAGCTTTATAAGCTTTATAATACTAATCTACATGAGAAGATTGCTATGGGGCTGACGGATGGAAATGATGATAATCAGGATTACAGCATAGAGGATAATTCTGACGATGAGTATTCTGAGAATAGTATTCCGGAATCAGAAGATATAAGTGAAGTGGTTGTTGAATCTATGGGTGACGAGACGTCTGAGAAGGTAGGCTGGCTGATATAGCTGCCTGCTGGATGTCATTCTGAAAGTATTAGCTCGCAATTCAAAGAATCTTATAAGAGGTAACAGATCATGAATATACGAAAGAAAAAAGAAAAGCCCATGGATCTTCACATAAGAACCAGAACTAAGATGCATAGAAAAACACCTCTATCAAAACTTATCAGAAGAAACAAAGAATCCACTGCATCAATCAAAATGCGTAAGGCTGCACTATATAGCCTGGGAACTTTAAGTGATCGTCTGAGTGAAGAACTTGAAGGTGGAGAGGAGCTAAGAGAGGCTGCGATGCTGGCTATGACCGTGGCTTCTCCTGCGAAAAATGCAACTGAAAAGGTTGTAAAGACAGGAGCAGAATTAACGAGTGAAGCGGTAAAACAGTCAGTTGAGAAAACAGTCGATAAGGCTGAACTTGTATTTCAGAAATATAAGATAAAAAAGACTGCAAAGGATACTTCAAAGCATATGGCCAGGAAAACTGCAGATGAGATATCAAAGCAGATGGCAAAAGAAGCAGCGAAGAGAGCGGCTAAGAATGCCGCCAAGGAAGCGGCAAAGGATGTGACAAAAGAAGTGACCATCGGAGCTGCTGAGGTTACTGCGGAGTTTGGTGTTGAAGCAGGTGCTGCTACTGCTGGAGCGGCCGCAGGTCCTGAAGGAATTTTAATAGGCTGGGCTGCCGGCAAGAAGATCGGTGAGGAAGTCGGCAAAAAGATTGAGATGGAGGATGCCAGGTTATATAAAAGATTCCGTAAGATCAGGTGGTTCATAGATAAGACCAGATCCGAAGAAGAACAAAAGGATAGTCTGATAAAGGTTGTAAGAGACCATATTTTGAGAGACTTATTGACTCAGCTAAGGGTTAATAAGTCTCTTCTGGCTATATGGGCAGGAATTATTATAATGCTCATTTTCACAATCTCTGTTCCGGCAGTTACAGTGTTCGGTGTTATCTATAATTCTCCGCTGGCTATTTTCTTTCCTATGCCTGATACAGGCTATGATAATCCTCGAACGGTGCTTGCTTCTTACTATATGGAATTCAATCAGAAGGTGCTTACTCTGGAAGAAAGCGGTAATTCAATATCATATAAGAATACAGATAACGGAGTTCCTATAAATAACTTCAATGACACGCTTCTGGTTTATATGGTTCTTTATGGAGATGGTCAGGCCGGATATGTAATGGATGATAAAGGTAAGAAGAATCTTAAGAAGGTATTTGATGAAATGAATTATATCGATGATTCAAGTACTACTAAAGAAGTTAAGGCCGGTGACAGCCTTGGAAAGGTATGGGCTACAGCCTACTGCCCCTGTGCTATATGCTGCGGACCTTATGCAAATGGTATCACAGCCTCAGGAAAGAAGGCTACTGCCAAGCATACCATAGCAGTTGATGCTTATAATCCAATAGTTCCTATGGGGACAAAGGTAATCATCGAAGGCGTTGAATACACTGTAGAAGATACGGGTGACCTGAATCATTACGGAAATGATTTCGATATTTTTTATGCACATCATGAAGACTGCCTCCAGTGGGGCAGGAAAAATGTGGAAGCATTTTTGGCTGAGGGTGATTCAAATACAGTGACGGTGACCACATCCGGAACCACAGTTCATAACCTGACCTATAAGGACTATATGGAAGAAAAGAAGCTGAATGATGATCAGAAGAAAATGCTGGCAGACCTTATGGATTCAGATCTGTGGGATGTTTATTATTCCGGGGCTGCAGGGCAGACGGTTGCTGAACTTGCATATACCAAGCTTGGTTGCAAATACGACCAGAGCAGAAGAATGGAAGAAGGCTATTATGATTGCAGTTCATTGGTATACAGGCTTTATAAAGAGGTCGGAATTGAGCTGCCTTATGTAGCAGATACCCAGGGATATTACTGCTATCAGAATGCAATGCTGGTTAATAAAAAAGACCTGAAACCGGGTGATCTCATATTCTATTCCTACGAGGAAAATGGCTGCTTCAGGAATATATCGCATGTGGCTATTTATGTAGGAGACGGAATGATGATACATGCTGCCGGGAAAGCCAGAGGTGTGGTACTGGATCCGCTTAGAGAGTCAAATGTGGTGTTTTATGCCAGACCATACAAGTAAGAAAGAAGTGAAAATATATGAAAAACAGAATACATATCATATTTATTATCTTGGGAATTGCCTTAATGTCAGTTCCCATTATTTTTGATCTGCATGACAGGGCTCAGGCAGAAAAATACATAGAAAGACTTGAGGATGGGACAGAAAGTGAAAGACAGGAAACAAAAACCAAAAACAAGAAAAAGAAAAAACAAAAAGGTAATAAAGAGAAGGCATCCGAGGAACTGCCTGTCGAAGCAATTGGCATTATCGAGATTCCCGACCTTGATATCAGATATCCGATATTCGAAGGAACGGGAGAAACACAGCTGAGTGCCGGTATAGGACATTTGCCGGAAAGTGCAGGACTTCTAGCAAAAGGAAACTGTGTGCTCGCAGGCCATAATGGCAGCAGACAGGGAAAGTTCTTTACTGAGCTTTCTTCTATCGGAATCGGTTCCGAGGTCATGATAACAAATAAGGATAAGGTCACTCACACCTATAAGGTTGAGGAGATCGGTATAGTGGGGCCTTACGATGAATCGGTACGAAAAGAAAGCAAAGAGGAATGCCTTACTCTTTTTACATGTGCAAACCATGGTACACAGCGATTCTATTGTCGCTGTAAATATATAAATGAAGATGATGATTAATATCAGGAGCTGAATGCTCCGGAAAGGACAGATTATGTTTTACAATATAAAAATCAGTGAATCAAAGAATATCGAAAATAAGGCAAGAGCGTATGCTACAGTTGTGTTCGGAAACCGCATTGCTGTGAAAAACATAGCAATAGTTGAGAAGAAGGATGGAGAGGGAGTATTTGTATCCATGCCATCACTTAAGACTAAGGATATGGATGAACTTGGAAATCCTATTTATAAGGAAATATGCAATCCTATCACTGCTGATTTTCAGAAGGAATTCACAGGAGCAATCCTTCAGGCATATGAGCTTAAGAAAGAAGGCAAGCTTGATAAAGATGGTTTTGTCATAGGTGATGAATCATCTGCTCTTAATTATAGAGTCAGTGTTACACCTTACGAAAAAAGTGGCAGCAATATCCGAGGGCTTGCAAGCGTATATCTGGAGGATTCATTTGTGATCAGCAGTATCACACTTATAAATGGCAAGAATGGAGTGTTCGTATCCATGCCGGCATATAAGGCTAATATACCTTCCAAGGACGGCGAGAATACCTATCGTGATATCGCTTATCCGATAACAAAGGAATTCCGTGCAGAAATCAGCAAGGCAATTCTCGATGAATATCACTATAAGAGAAACAAACAGCTGGAAGAGAAGCTGGGAGTGAACCAGGATATTCCTGAGATGAACGAACAGGTTAAAGCTGAGGACGTAAAAACGGAAGAAAAGTTAGAGAATAAAACGCAGGAAAATATAAAGGCAGAAAACACTAAAACAGAGGAATCAAAAACCGAGAATAAGAAGAAAAAGAAAACCAAGGAAGAAACTACACAGAAGCGTTAGTAGCTGATTTAAAGAGGAAGGCAGGGGACTAAATAAAGGTCCTCTGCTTTTTTCTATATATAAAAGATTAATCAAAATTATGAAAGGAAGGAACAACAGTATGAAAAACATTTATGGTTATGTTCGCGTCAGCGGTAAAGATCAGAATGAGGATAGACAGATTGTTGCTTTACACGAAATGGAAGTGAGAGATGAAAACATATATATAGATAAACAGTCGGGTAAAGACTTTAATCGGCCTAAGTATAAGAAGCTTATGAGAAAACTGAAACAGGATGACATTCTTTATATCAAGAGCATAGATCGACTGGGGAGAAATTATGAAGAGATAATGGAACAGTGGAAATACATCACTAAGAATAAGAGAGCAGATATTGTTGTAATGGATATGCCAATATTAGATACAAGACGTGGAAAGGATCTGATGGGAACTTTTATTGCGGATGTAGTTCTTGCACTACTAAGCTACGTGGCGGAAAACGAAAGAGTTAATATTCGCCAGAGACAGGCAGAAGGCATTGCGGCCGCCAAAGCAAAAGGCGTCAAATTCGGTGCTCCACCGAAACCTCTTCCGGAAAACTTCCATGAAGTATATCAAAAATGGAAGCATAAAAAGATCACTGTAACAGAAGCGATAGAAGAATGTGGATTACCACGTTCTACATTCTATAACAAAGCAAAACAATTTGAGAAAAAGGTTTTTGTAGACGAGTGAATATGTCCAATAAAGTATACATTTTTAGACGATTAGACACTCTTTAATAATACCATTTTTTTATATAAAAGTCTATCGGAAGGGCTGTTCTATATTGTTAAAATCACACAATAGCGATACGTTCTTAAGCGTATACAAAAAAGTATACTTATTTGTATTTTTTAGATAAGGAGAAGGGAGAGCTTATGTATAGAGAAACTAGTTTCGAATCAACAGTAAAATGGTTTGTTGTAGGAGCAGCAGGTATATCAGCTTTTTGTCAATTGATACTTTTATTTACTGAGTTTACCTTTTTTGGCTCAGTAGGAATGCTGTTTAATGGGTTATATCATTTTGTAGGTGTTTTGGCTTTCGGTGTGATTATATTATTGATTCTAAAACAGGCTGAAAATAAAGAGATATATTCAAGTTATGTTATTGGTTTATTCAGTTTATTGGGGGCAATGACTGATATATGTTTATTGGTAAAATATATTCTTTGTACCAATGGTACGGAAGGTTTTAAGATATGGTTAATCGTTCTTATTGCTTTGCTTACTGTGTTAGAAATATTTTACGCTGTGATTATTGTAAAATTCGGATTAGATAAAGTAACATCTGTTTTTCCTATATTGTTGACGACTGTTGTTGTTATTTTTAGAGGATGTGTTTACAGTTCCGTAGATTCAAATTTACAAACATATGCTTATAATGAAGTGAATAAATCTATTTTTTCAATATGGACATTTATGTTCCTATTATTCTTTCTTGCTACGATAGTCTGCTTGATGCTGTATTTAGATTCCGGATTTCTTTCAGAAGTAATTCAGAATCCTGAGAATTTATTTTCTAAGAATACATTATTTGGTACATACACAAATTTATATTTAAAAGAAGAACCTAAAGGAAATATTAAAGACACCAATTTGAATGAAAATATACAAAATAATAATACATCACCGATAAATGAAGTAAATACAGATAAAAGTACGATGGATTCTCTTGTTGAAAATACAAATGCATCAAGTGAACCTGTTGTTATGACGAATTCTAATACAGAAATTAACTCTAAATCTAGTAATGATAGTTCGTATAATTCAACAAATAATAATCCAGGAAAAGGAAAAAAGACAAAGCTTATTGTTGGTATTGTTGTGGCTGTTTTAATCTGTGGTGCAGTTGGAGGAGGAGTATTTGCTATACTGAGTAATAAGTCTGGATTGTTTAATGATAAAAATAAATCTGTGGATCCTGTAGCTCAAAAAATGATAGAGGATATTGATTCTATCGGAGATGTCTCTTTAGATGATGAAGAATTGATAATGAAGTTAACTGAGAGATATAGTTCGTTAACGGACGAACAAAAAGGTCAGGTTACAAATTATGCTACATTATTGACAGCTTCAGATGAATTAGAAAAACTTGTTCAGGAGGATAATAAACCTATAGAATTAACTGTAGATAATGCAGAGGAGTATCTTAAAATTGATGTTCATACTGATAATCTTGAAGAAACAACACGTCCTGGTTTGACGAAAAAGGGAGATTATTATTATTACTTTGATGTAACATGCGACGTTTCACCTATGAAGAGCTATTATTTTGAAGATGTAAAGCTATCAGTAAAGTGGAATCTAAGTTTTGGAGAATTAACTGCTACATATGATATTGATTTAAATGATGCCGGTGAGGGATCATATTCGTATAATCAAAAGTATGAAGCTGGTTTGATGAGAATGAATAAGTATAGAGAATACTTTAAAGTAAAAAGCTACACAATAACAGAGATTTCCGGAAAAGTGTATAAAAAGAAACCCGAATAAATAATATCTAAATCGCGTGATTATGGTCGCGCGATTTTTTTTGAAAATAATTTGACAAAAGTACGCAATGCGTGATAGTATACTATAAACGCATTGCGTGACTAAAATAACGGAAAGTGAGGTTTGTGAGTATGGAACAAAAGGATATTTTAAAGCGGATACGTGGTGAAGCAGGGATGACACAGAAGCAGTTTGCAGATTATTTTGGGATTCCATATAGAACTCTTCAGGACTGGGAACGAGGCGTCAGGCATATGCCAGATTATTTGCTTAGATTATTTGTTTACAAAATGAGAATGGAGAAACTGATAGGTGATCATCCTGAATGGGAAGAGTAGATCTGTATCCGGGAGGTGACGCGTATGAAGAAGTATAGAAGGAATATATTTGTTATACTGATAACAGTTATGCTGACATTTGTCACGGCTGTTGGATATATCGGACCAGAGGTTAAAGCTGCGTCAAAATACAAGCTCTCCAGTAAGAGTGTAACAATCGAAAATGGTAAGACCTATAAGATAAAACTCAAGAGAGTTTCCGGTAAGATCAATACAAAGAAGCTTAAGTGGAAATCAAGCAAGAAGTCGGTGGCTTCAGTCACAAAGCTTTCCGGAAATAAAGCACTTATCAAGGGTAAGAATCCAGGTCAGACGACGGTAACAGCAACCTATAAGGGAAAGAAGTATAAGTGTCTGATAAGGGTTAATAAGAAAGCAGTTACGGACGAACCAAAGCTTAATGCCACATCTGTTGAGATACATAGGATTAGTGATAAAGCTATTCCATACATTGGAAAGGATCCTTCCAAGAATTATTCGTTTCAATTCAAAGTAACCGGAACTAGATATTCCGTTCTCGAGTGGTCTATAGAAGGTGGTAAGAAGGAGAAACAACAGTTTATCGTTACTGATGATGGTGTGGTTAAGATGCACATTGGAAATGAATATACAAAGCCCTCCAGTGAATGTATAGTTCGGGCGAAGCTTTCAAATGGTAAAGAACTTACTGCAAAGGTTACCGGAATCGATGATGAAGCTGCATATATACGAAAAGTAATGGATGACTTCAAAAAGACTTATATCACTGATTCGATGACTGAGTATCAGAAGATGGAGAAAGTGGCATGGTATCTGAGTGCAGAATATGATTATCAGCTGTACCAGCCTTCTTGGGGAGAGTATATCATTACTGGCAAAGGGGACTGTTTAGCAAGTCGTGTAGCGGTTATGTATTTCTGTAGAGACCTTGGACTTCATGCCGGTTATTGTCCGGATTATGATGCCCATGGTGATACAGTTGTCCGTGCAGACGGGAAAGTATACCTTGTTACTACCGGATTCAATGAAAAGAAACCAAGACAATATTGGATAAATGAGATGACAAGAGAACTATTTGATAAAAGAAATACAAAGAATTTTCTTGATCCTGAATACTTCTGGGGAGAGTAAAACTAATATAAACTAGTACCAGGGTAGACTATGAAAAGTATTTTGATCTGCTTGAATGTTCAAAATGATAATAATTTAATTGTTTTTAGAAAGTGCAATCTGAGGTATCAAAAATGGTACTTCAGGTTGCTCTTTTTTTCGTGAAGAATTCATTATTGGATCATTTATTGGATTTACAAATAGAATTGACCCGTGTCAAAACTGGATGTAAAACACACACAGATGCCTGCAACACCGCATGGATAGTGGGTTTTCAAGCTGTGCTGAAAATGGGACAGCATACTTGGGATAATGGTAGTATCAGATAAAAGCACAAGGAAGCAGATGTAAAAATGGAGAGGAGTTGATTTTATGTTAAAGCTTTTGTGGGAAATATTTATACTACCATTCAAACTTATGATTTGGACAATAAAAGCAGTGTTTTGGATAGTGCTTATAGGGTTGGGGTTGTTTCTATAAAAAGATTAGATGGGCAATGAAATATAAATTTTAATCAGGAATAGGAGGTTCGGTCATGGGATATTATGTAGTAATAGATCTGGAAATGTGTGGAGTACAGAAGTCACAAAGAAAGCTATTCAAGTATAAGCATGAGATAATTCAGATAGGAGCGGCTTTACTTGATTCAGATTATAATGTTATAGATACCTTTAGTGAATATGTAAAACCTGAATATGGAGAGCTTGATTCGTTCATTTCAAAACTTACTGGTATTACATCTAAAGATTTGGAAAATGTGGATCATATCGAAGCGGTATTTGATCGTTTCATGGCCTGGCTGCCTCAGGACGATATAGTAGTTCCGATATCATGGAGCGATTCAGATGAATGTCAGTTCAGACGTGAGTTTTTAGAAAAGAATATCGAAATAGGAAAAAGATTTAGCCAAATGCTTTTCAACTGGATAGACTGTCAGCCTCAGTTTTCTAGAAAGATGAAAATGAAGAAGCAGTACTCACTTGAGGAAGCGCTTATAGCAACCGACATCTGCACAGATGGTAGAGCGCATAATGGAATGGTAGACGCGTATAATACAGCCCTTCTATATGCAAAGATGCAGAGAGAAGATGAACTGGTTCTAAATGAATATTATAGAAAAGCTCATAGTAATGAAGAGCCAGAACATCTTAGCTTTGGATTAGGTGATCTGCTGGTGGCTGTTGGGTTTTGAGGGGGACAAGCAATGAGAAAAAGACTTAATTCTTTTATGATACGTTTTCGGTATTGGATGACGCCTAAAATGGACTGTAAAAGCTGCTGTTTGAACTGTAAATATTTCAAAGAATGCGTAAGAGATATTGGGAAGGTAAGTCATGCTAAGTAATCTGTTTATAAAAGATATAAGAATCAAGTGGGAAGATATAAGTGAGAGAAGCTATCTCAAAGGAATCCCGGCAATTGCATCAATTGATGATCTGCAATTCGAAAAGCCGATAACATTTTTTGTGGGTGAAAATGGAAGCGGAAAGTCGACCCTCCTGGAAGCGATTGCAGTTGCATACGGATTCAACCCTGAAGGTGGAACAAAGAATTATAGCTTCTCTACTTATGATTCTCATTCGGAACTATGTGATTATATCAGGTTATCAAGAGGATATGTAAAGCCGAGACGAGGGTATTTTCTTAGAGCTGAAAGTTTTTATAATGTTGCAACTAAAGAAGATGAGTATAGTAAAAGTGGTGGAGGTGATGACAGATACATCCCTCAGGAATTTCACTTGAAGTCTCATGGAGAAAGCTTTCTTCAATTAGCACAGAACTATTTTGGACCTAACGGAATATTCTTTCTAGATGAGCCTGAGGCTGCTCTGTCTCCTCAGAGACAATTGAGACTGCTATACGAGATGAATAAATGCGCGACTTGTGGATCGCAGTTCATCGTGGTAACACATTCTCCGATATTACTGGGTATTCCAGATGCAGATATAATTAGTTTTGATGATGGAACAATACATAGGATAAGTTATGAAGATACAGAAAGCTACAAGGTTATGGAGATGTTTATTAACCGGCGGGAACAAGTGCTTGAGAACTTATTGCATTTTGATGGAAACAGGTAGATGGTTACGAAGCGAAACCAGGTGTATTGATAATCATATAGGTGAAAAAGTATAATTATATTTATAAAAAATGATTCGGTAAAATGATATACACTGGTGGAGGTGAAAACTATGAAGGCTTTATATGAATTAATTCAATATTTAGATGAGTATATTTATGATTTTGAAAAAGAAGAGTTAATCATTAAGTATAGTGATAACGCTGAAAAAGCTGACAAAGCATATAAAGCAGCGATAGAAGCAATACAAATGACTCCTAATGAAATTGAAAGTATGTCAGTTAGGAATTATAGCAGAAGGAAAAACGATAAATGGCTTCTTGATATTGCTATTGATTGTGTGCGTAGAATGACGGAGAAAGATAAAGAATATGTAAGAAAACATATGTGGACTACAGAATACCATTTTGGGTATGCGATGGGAATTCGGAATAAGTATATTCATGCTTCTAAAAAACATCACTTCTTCCATGCGGATAATATATCTAGCACTGTTATGGAAATTATATTTTCTATTTTAAACGAGAAATATGATTATAGAAATGTACAATTAACAAGTCTATATAGGAATAGATATTTTCAGAATATTTACAAACAATACTATGAGTCAGAAGCAAATATTTTTGATGAGGTTATGGACCAGATTTTGGATGAAAATACAAGTATATCATCAAATGAAGCTATTGAGATATTAAAAACTAAGATTGTTGATCATGTTGGAAAAAAAGATTTTATTCGGATATATAAGGATTTTGTAAAACGGTATAAGGATGAAGAGATAAATCAAGATAAAGATAAAAACTATAGATTCTGGGATAATGAGTTTCCTGAAAGTGCTGTATTGTTTCCATTGGAAGTGAATCAGATTAAATGTCTCCATAAACTGGGATTATTTAGGGAAATTGAAAGGGCGTGGACAATTAAAAGTCAAAAAGATTGCAAAGATTTTATCGATGAAAAATTGGGGTTAAAAGAAGAATATGCTTCATTTATGGCACAATGTGCATGGGAAGCTTATGATCCTATTTCAACTGGCAGGTGGAAGGAACTTGGCTTATATCTTTTGGATTTGGATTACCTGGCATCTGGTAAACTAAAAAAAGCCAATATTGAAACAATTGGAGCTGTTTATGAAAAAGAAATTAATGAAATAATGGATATAATACAGGACGATAAAAGTATAGAAGTAATTAAAGAATGGTTTAAAAAATCAGGGATAGAGTGGCCAAAGATAAATATGCAATGATTTGCCGCTTTTTTGGTGTCCTAATATAGTGTCTTGTGGTATAATCAAATAGTGGTGTTATTGGTCTGAAAAAGAAGTATTTTAGACGTGTAACATTAAAATGACCATATGACTATTTTCTGTTAGAAATTTAACGGAGGGCACCGTTATGTCAAGAAGCGATAATCAGAAACTTAAACTACTTTATCTTTCAAAAATCATGAAGGAAAAAACAGATGATGAGCATTATCTTACTATGCCTCAGATAATAGCTGAGCTTAATAGTTATGGCATAGAGGCTAGTCGTAAAAGTATCTATACAGATATAGAAGCTCTTAATACTTTTGGAATAGATATACTAAAGGAGAGAATAGGATCTCAGACTTACTATCATTGTGGTAACAGAGAATTTGAAATCGCAGAATTAAAGTTCCTTGTGGATGCTATCCAGTCTTCTAAATTTATCACTGTCAGAAAAACAAAAGATTTGATAAGGAAGCTTGAATCACTTGTTAGTACATACGATGCTAAGCTCCTAGAGCGTGAAGTATATGTAGCAGGCCGTATCAAAAATATGGATGAAACTATTTACTATTCAATTGATGCGGTACATACAGCTATCAGTGAGGGCCATAAGCTGCAATTTAAGTATTTCAGCTGGAACATAAAAGGTGAAAAAGAATATCGTCATAATGGTGAGTTCTATGAGGTGAGTCCATGGGCACTTTGCTGGGATGATGAAAACTACTACATGATAGGGTTTGATTCAAAGTCAGAAAAGCTAAAACATTATCGTGTCGATAAAATGACAGATATATCCATTATGAATAAAAAACGAAAAGGTACCATGACCTTTAAGAATCAGGATAAGGCGGTCTACACTAAGAAACGATTCAGAATGTTCGATGGAGAAGAACAGACAGTTACACTTAAATGTAAGAATTACTTGTCAAATGTAATTGTGGATCAGTTCGGGAAAGATGTAAGAATGATTCCGGTAGATGATGAATATTTTACAGTAAGAGTGGATGTAGCTGTCAGTTATCAATTCTTTGGGTGGATTGTAGCGCTAGGGGGAGATGCTGTTATAGTTGGACCGGATAAAGTAAAAGAAGAGATGAATAGTCTTATGTCCAGAGGATTTACTGAATAGAATATATCAGGTCAGTTTATTGGACAGTTGTTTCAGTAATAGAAAAATATTATTTCTGGAGGAATTATGGAATATAGTGCAGCAGGTGTAAAGTACCAGCTATGGTTTATAGAGATGAAAAAAACTATAAAGCTATATAAAGAACACGGATGGGATGAAACTAAAAAAATAATAATTGAAGAAAACATATATCAACAAAAAGCTAAAGATAGAATAACTAGTGAATATGGTTGTATTAAGAAAAGAATAGAAGCTCTTCCCGAAGATATTCAGGAGTACATGCTTAGAGCTGACCTTAGTACGGCAAAACTTATTGCTCTTATAGCTAATATGTCTATCGATAGAATGCTCTTTGAAGTCATGTATGAGTTATATCGTGAAAAGATAAGGTTGGATGAATCGGAGATTACGGTGATTCAGGTCGATAATCTCTTTGAAGAAAAGGCAAAGCAGGATGACATAGTTGCTTCTTGGACTGAGGCGACTACCAGAAAACTCAGACAGATGTATCTCAGAGCCATGGCCGAGGCTGGAGTGATCCGCAAGGAAACCCTCAACAGTAGAATTATTACGAAGCCATATGTTGAACAGGAGCTTAGAGATTTACTTATCAAAAATGGAATGGAAAGCTATCTATATGCTTTAACAGGAGAACGCTAATGGAATTTCAAGAAAAACTTGATGGAATATGGAAGAGAATATCAGATCCGGTGTTCCTAGCAAATAAAGGAACAGCAAACGAGGTTCGATATTATGTGTTTGATTACGAGCCTTGTGATGAATTGATAGTAAGACAGAAGATTATTGATCTAAAGAAAAAAAATAATCCGGTTAATGATGGATTTACTATATACGAATACGACATCTATGATCTGGTTATGCAGATGCTTGAAGAGAAGGGCTATATAGAGAAGTGTATTAAGTTTGAAGAGTTGAAAGGTAAGGAGTATCTGTACAACGCTATAACTAAGATGCTCCGTCTTACAAATGACAATAATCTGATAGTTAATTATATCAGTGATAATACACCTGAAAACTCGGTTGTATTTCTGACGGGTGTTGGAAAGATATATCCATATGTAAGGGCTCATAACATACTAAACAATCTTCATCAGGTATTTGATAGAGTTCCTGTTGTTATGTTCTATCCGGGAAGATGGAATGGACAGAGTCTTAGCTTGTATGGAACGATAAATGACGGCAATTATTATAGAGCATTTCCTTTGATTCAGTAGTCGGGAGGGTAAGAAATGTTGATAAAAGATATGTTTTTAAAAGATATAGACCGTGATATCAATGGGGTTATCAAGGTTGGTCAGAAAGACAGAGAAAATGTATTTCAGGAGTTGGATGAGTATGTTGTTACTGAAGAACTTGAAAAATACATGAATCGTCTTTTCGATGCATACATTAAGGGATTAGAGGGCAGAACCGATAAGATGGGAATCTGGATTTCTGGTTTCTTTGGTAGTGGTAAGTCACATTTCTTAAAGATAATGTCATATATCTTATCAGATAAAGTTGTTGAGGATGAATCAGGTAAATCTTATAAGGCGTCAGAATTCTTCTTAGATGGGATAAAAATTCCTGACGTAGGTTTACAGGAAAAGCTAAAGAAGGTTGTGTCATATAGTGAAGACACCGATGTGATTCTTTTTAATATAGATTCCAAAAGTGCAGCCAATTCAAGATCAGATAAAGAAGCAATCAAAGATGTATTCATGAAAGTGTTTAATGATTATCTTGGTTATTGTGGCGCCCTTCCTTTCCTCGCTGATTTTGAGAGAAAACTAGATCTCGATGGAAATTACGATGACTTTAAAGAAAAATTTGAAGAGATCAATGGTGCAAGCTGGATTGATTCAAGAGAAGATTTTTATTTCATTCAGGATGAACTTGTTGAGACTATATCAAGTCTTGGAATAATGAGTGAAGAAGCTGCAAAGAACTGGGCTGAGAATGCGCAGAATTCTTATAACTTATCTATAGACCAGTTCGCTGATCATGTTAAGAAATATTGTATGAGAAAAGGTCCTAATCATCATATTGTATTCCTTGTAGATGAGATAGGTCAGTATATCGCTGATGATAGTAAGTTGATGGTTAATCTTCAGACTGTTACTGAAGAGCTTGGAATTGCTTGTCAGGGTAAGGCATGGGTGGCAGTTACAAGTCAGCAGGATATCGATTCTATAACTAAAACTATGGGAGATGACTTCTCTAAAATCCAAGGAAGATTTAATACCAGAGTTTCGCTTTCTTCCGCAGATGTTGATGAAGTTATCAGAAAAAGAATTCTGTATAAGAAGGATGATGCGACTGAGCTGCTTAAGGAGTTATATACCAAGAATGAATTTACAATAAAGAATATAATTACCTTCAGTGAAGGCACTCCTAATATGCCTTTATATAAGGATGCTGAGGATTTTGCTGCGGTATATCCTTTTATACCATATCAGTTTAAGCTTCTTGGGGATGTTCTTACATCCGTAAGACAATATAGTTCCAGTGGAAAGCATATGGCTGATGGTGAAAGATCTATGCTTGCACTTTTCAAAGAAGCTGCCGATTACTACAAAGAAGAAAATGAAGGCCTTATTGTTCCGTTTAATGCTTTCTATAAGGCTATAGACGATTTTGTGGATCACACACATAGAATCGTTATATCTCAGGCTCAGAGAAATACTAGACTTGATGATTTTGACGTAGAACTCTTAAAGGTTCTCTTCATGATAAAGCATGTTAATAGTTTTAAGGGAGATATAGAGAATCTTACTACGCTTATGGTATCTAATATCAATGAGGATGTAGTAGAGCTCAAAAAGAAGATAGAAACATCTCTCAGAAAGCTCTGTGATGAGATGCTTGTTCAGAAGAATATTGATAGATATGTATTCCTTACAAACGAAGAACAGGAAGCTGAAAATGCTATCAGAGCAACCCACATAGATAGTTCAGAGGTTGTTAATTATATTGGTCAGATCGCATTTGATGAAGTAATAGCTTTTCCTAACAGCAAATATAAATACAGCAATCGTTATCAATTCTCTTTCAACCAGATGATTGATGATAGATTCCATAAAAGCAATCAAAGTAACAGTATAACGCTTCATCTTCTTACAGCATATAGCGGCAAGGAAGATGAAATGGTTCTTAGTATGCTTTCTGCCGAGGAAAAGAGTGTGGTTGTAAGACTTTCTGATAACTATGCTTATATTACTGAGACAGAGGAAATGAAGAAGATAGAGGCGTTCCTTAATTCGCCAAATTCAAGCACGCTTACCGATTATGAAATTATATCTGCTAATAAGCGAAAAGAAAGAACGGAGAAAGCCAAGAGAATAAAAGACTATGTAAGAATGGCTCTTGAATCCGCTGAGATATATGTCAGAGGTGAAAAGCTTTCTACAAAGGCAAAGGAGGTAACAAGCAGAATAAATGAAGCCTTTGAGAAGCTGGTTGCAAGTGAATACAGCAAACTTCGTAATATGACTACTGAACCCTCACAGTCAGATATTCTGGATTATCTTAAGAAAACAAAGTCACAGATGACTTTAGATCTTGAAGGGATGATGGAAGATAATCAGGAAGCTCTTGGGGAAATGTTATCTGAAATTAAATATGCAAGTAAGATGGGAACTAAGTTTTCTATTAAGCAGGCTATGGATAAGTTCATGGCTGCACCTTACGGATATATAGAAGAGGATGTTGAGTATTTGATAGCAGTTCTTTATAAGAAGGGGCAGATAGCTCTTAAGATGAACAGTGTTGTATATACTCCAGCAAGTACAACAGCTGATGATGCATATAAGTATATTACAAAAAGAGAATACAGAGAGAAAGTTCTTGTTGAGATTAAAGAGGTCCCTAAAAATCAGTGGATTAAGTCTGTAAAGGATGTTATTAAAGATTTCTTTGGCAAGTCAATAATGAATGATGATTCGGATGCTCTTATGAGAGATTATAAGAGTTACTGCGTATCAAAGAAGGATGAACTTCAGAATATTCTGAAAGATAATTACTGGGAAGGTTCTCCGCTTCCAGGGGAAAGTATTGTTAAAAAAGCAATTCGCCTTATTGAAGATACAGAAAAAATTGGAGATCCAATGACATTTTATAAACAGGTAGATGATCTTTACGATGATTTTGATGAAGTATCTCTTCAGCTGGGAGATCTTACGAGTTTCCTAAATGGCGTTCAGAAAGAAAAGTTCCTTCGTGCCTGCGATATTCTTGATATATATGAAGCAAGTAAAAACTATATCTCAGATTCGGCTGCAGAGGGATATGCGGATGATATAAACAGAATCAAAAATATTAAAGAACCGTATAATCTGATAAATAAGATGGAAGGGTTTGCAAACTCTCTTGAAGAAGTGATAAATGATCTTCTAAAACAGGGAAAAGACTCTATAGAACCAAATGTAGAATCAGATAGATCGGTTGTTATTGAGACAATTAATAAAGAGCGTGCATATGCAGAAGCATTGCAACGCAGATTTGAAGCGAAGTTTGATGCTTTGATTCAGAAGCTTAAAAATGCAAAAGATATTGCTTCGCTTCAGGGCATATCTTTGGAAAGCAATGCTCTTATGCAAATATGTATAAATGAGATAAATAAGGCTGAAGAAAGTTTTGTTGCAAGTCAAAAACCAGTAGATGAAGTGGCAGAAAGTCATCCTTCAGGTTTTGATAAGCCTAAGGCTGTTCCTGCAAAAGTTATTAAAACTATACCGGTTAATCTAAGACAATTAACTGGAAATAAGACATATACGATAAGAACCGAGGAAGATGTTGATGCTGCTGTCGAAGAAATACGACAAGCTCTTATGGATCAAATAGGAGAGGATAAGATTATAAAACTTAGTTAAAGGCGGAATAATTAATGCATTCATCAATTCTACAACCTACAGATGATAATGTGATAAGTACAATTAAAGAGAATCTTCTGGATAGAAACAGCTATCTTGCTTATTTTATTAAGCTTATTCGAGCTTTAGATGGTGGGAGTGTTGTTGCTTTAGATGGACGGTGGGGCAGTGGAAAAACATTTTTCATTAAGCAATGTAAGAAAATCTTCGATGTTTATTCTGACGAAATACAGTGCGTTGATGCAGATAGGATTGTTCTTGACAATGCCATTATGCCTTATTTCAAAGGTGAAACTTTCGAATTATCTGGTTACATATCTGTATATTATGACTCATGGAGAAACGATGATGATATCGATCCGGTTTTGTCGATTCTTTATGACATTGTAAACTCGGTAGGTGGAGAGGATAAATTAAAAAAATACGAAGGTATACCATCTCTTTTATTATCTATAATAGATGCATTTGCAAAGACTAATACAAGTGGACTATTAGATAAAGTAAGGGAAGAAAATATTCTAGTTGAAATAAAAAATAATAGGTCAAAGAAGCAATTGATTAATGATTTTATTTCTAAAATATGCGAGAAGGATAATAAGAAATTATTGATTTTTATTGACGAAGTCGATAGATGTAATCCGGATTTTGCAGTGAGAATATTAGAAAGAATAAAGCACTATTATGATAATGAAAGCATAGTCTTTGTATATTCTGTAAATATGCTCGAATTACAACATACAATAAAAATGCATTACGGTAATGAATTTAATGCGTCAGTGTACTTGAATAGATTTTTTGATGTTGTAGTTGAATTACCTCTTATAAATATTGATAAGATTATTAACCATTATAGTAGATTAGATGAAGATTCTTCATCTGTGGTACATAGAGTTATAATTAATAAATTTGGATTTCAATGTAGAGATATTATTCGATACTTTGATATGCTTTATTATGCGCTGCATATATTGAGTGATACTACTTTTCATAATTGGTATGGGGAAAGTAATCCTAGTTATTTTTGCTCACATTATCTTATTCCGATAATGATAGGTCTTAAGCTTTCAAATATTAGTGCTTATATTGATTTTATTGAAGGAAGGAATAGTGATATATTCGTTGAAATTATGTCTGATACAGAAATAATGACATATATGATACGTAGTTTCTTAGAGTCTGAAGAAATTGATGACAAAACAGATCAAAGTGATATGTATAAAGAAAGATTACAGGAAACATATGATGCGTTGTTTAACACAACTTATAACAACAATATTAATATAAAAAAAGTAGGTCATTATGCTTTTGACAGAAGAGTGATAAAAGATGTGTTTGACACAGTTGGTTTACTATCGAGAAACTCTGCCGAAACATATTCAACTACCGAATAAAATGTAGGGGTAAGTATTATGGATAAAACAGCTATTAAGAATTTTGCTATAGAAGCACGAAAGATACTAATGAAAACAGCTATCAACAAAGCTGGTTTCTACGGAATTACAAATGATGGAATAAGTGAACCTATTCAGAAAGGCCCTGACTTTGAAATATATAAAACAGTAGCCGGTACAGAGAATAGGATTTTTGGAAGTGATATAAAGAGAAGGCGGAATCTCGTTGAGGCAATTAACGGAAAAGGTTTTGATGAGGTAATAGAAGAAACGGCATATACATGGTTTAATCGTATAATTGCTGTTCGATTTATGGAGGTTAATGATTATCTTCCAACTAGAACAAGAGTTCTATCTTCAGAGGCGGGAAACAACACTCCGGATATCGTATCACAGTATTTGGATGTCAATCTTAATATGTCTGAAGATGAGATAGAGAATGTTAGAACAAGTATTGAGAATAATAGGTATGATGATGCTTTTCAGTTTCTTTTTGTAAAACAGTGTAATGAGTTAAATGATATTCTTCCTGGACTTTTTGAAAAAACTGATGATTATATGGAACTTCTTCTGGACATTTCATATACAAGTGATGGCGTTGCTCGTATGCTTGTAGATGAAGTGGAGGAAGAAAATTTCAATGTTGAAAAAGAAGGACAGGTTGAAATAATAGGATGGCTGTACCAATACTATAATACCGAACTTAAGGATGATACATTTGCAAAGTTAAAAAAGAATGTAAAGATTACAAAAGAACGTATTCCAGCAGCTACTCAGCTTTTTACACCGGACTGGATTGTGAGATATATGGTTGAAAACTCTCTTGGTAGAGTTTGGATAGATCACCTGCGAGCGTTAGATGAAACTGCAGATGAAAAGAAGTTGGCAGAGAGTTTTGGATGGAAATATTATCTTCCAGAAGCTGAACAAGAGCCGGAAGTGGTATCAGAACTTGTAAAGATACGTTCTGAAAGAAAAGATTTAAAGCCGCAGGATATAACCTGTATAGATCCATGTATGGGAAGTGGGCATATACTTGTATATATGTTTGATGTGTTATTACAGATATATGAAAGTGAAGGCATCAGTGTAAGGGATGCTGTCTTTGACATTCTTGAAAAGAATATACATGGACTTGATATAGACATAAGAGCTTATCAGCTTTCCTACTTTGCTCTTATGATGAAAGGAAGAGGTGCCGCAGGTAGGAGGTTCTTTAGAGGCGTAGAAGCTGAGGATGGAAGTGATAGACCAATAGCTCTTAATGTATATGTCATAGATGAGAGTAATGATATAGATAGAAGTGCATTATCTTTCCTCGGAAAAGGTATGCTTGAGATAGAGAAAAATACTGCCGAAGCTCAGGTGAATGGACTTCTTGATGAAATGACAGATGCTAAGGAGTATGGCTCTATCATTAATGTTACTGAGTGCGATTGGGAGTTGGTTGATAGATATCTTAATAGTATAAGTGCTGATGGGCAGCTTACTTTAGGATTTGTTGAGGCGGAAAATGAAATAAAAAAAATAAGGAAATCTGTTAATATAGGTTATTTGCTTTCTCAGGAGTACGAAGTAGTTGTTACTAATCCCCCATATATGGGAAATCGTAATATGAGTACAAAATTATCAGAATATATTAAAAAACACTATCAGGACTATAAATTTGATCTGTTTTCTGTATTTATAAATCGCTGCACGCAAATGAATAGTCAGAAGGGATATTCTGGATTTTTATCTCCTTATGTTTGGATGTTTATAAAAAGCTATTATGAACTTAGAAATTATATTTATAAGCTTCATCCTATACGTTCGCTAATTCAATTTGAGTATTCAGCATTTGAAGAAGCTACAGTTCCTATTTGCACATTTGTATTAGGAGGAAGCGTAAACGGTATTAAGGGGAATTATATACGTTTGTCCGATTATGTTGGAGGGATGGAAATTCAAAGGATAAAAACCATTGAGGCTATAAACAATACCAATTGTGGGTTTTATTATGAGGCTGCATCTACTAATTACACACTTATTCCGGAGTCACCTGTCGCTTATTGGATGTCTGAATCTTTTATTCGTTCATTTGCAAATACAAAGCTAGGTGATATTGCTGATTCAAAACAAGGATTAGCTACTGCAGATAATAATCGCTTTCTGAGATTATGGTTTGAGGTCTTAAATGATAAAATTTGTTTTACTGCTAGGAACATTGAAGAATCCATAAATTCTGGTTGTAAATGGTTTCCTTACAATAAAGGAGGAGAATTTAGAAAATGGTATGGCAACAATGATTATTTAGTGAATTGGGAAACAGATGGAAAAGAAATAAGAAATTTTAAAGATGAAAAAGGAGCCATTCGTTCTAGACCACAGAATACTGGATATTATTTTAGGGAATCAGGGACCTGGTCTGATATTACGTCTTCTACTAATGCATTTCGGTACAAGCCTGCAGGTGGGTTGTTTGATATCGCAGGAATGAGTTTTTTTTCTGACGATAATTTATTCTATTTAATTGCGTTATGCAATACAAAAATAGTAATGAATTATCTGAAAATATTAGCTCCAACAATGCATTGTCAATGTGGGGATGTAGCTAATATTCCAGTTATAATTGAATATGAAAAGAAAGATGTAATTGATAGCATTGTACAAAATAACATAAATATTTCAAAAAATGATTGGGACTCATTTGAAACATCATGGGATTTTGAAAGACATCCACTAATTTCAGTTATTTCAAAAAACAGGGCGTTTTTTGATGACATAGATGATATTGACTTGGCTGAATGTTTTGCTTGCTGGGAGAATGAATGTAACGAAAGGTTTGAACAGCTAAAGAAGAATGAAGAAGAACTTAACCAAATTTTTATTGATATTTATGGACTTCAAGATGAATTAACACCTGAAGTGGAAGATAAGGATGTTACAGTACGCAAAGCAGATTTATCAAGGGATATTAAATCACTTATCTCATTTGCTGTTGGATGTATGTTTGGGCGATATTCGCTCGATGAAATGGGACTTGTATATGCAGGTGGTGAGTTTGATTCATCTAAATACACAACATTTTCAGTAGATGATGATGCTATTATTCCAATTACAGATGAAGAATACTTCGACGATGATATAGTTACGAGATTTGTCGAGTTTGTTCGTACTGTATATGGCAATAAATCATTGGAAAACAATCTGGACTTTATAGCTAAGGCACTTGGAAATAAAGGAAATACATCAAGAGAAGTGATAAGAAACTACTTCTTAAATGATTTCTTCAAGGATCACTGTAGTACATATTCGGTTACTGGTTCTGGAAAGAGACCTATATATTGGTTATTTGATTCCGGCAAGCAGAATGGATTCAAGTGTCTGATCTATCTTCATAGGTATAATCAGGATACAGTTGGTCTTATTCGCTCTATGTATTTTAGAAAAACTCAGGATGCTATTGAGAATGCTATGAGAAATGCTGAATATGTTATTAATACTTCTTCAAGTGCTGTAGAAAGAGCTAATGCAACTAGGAAGAGAGATAAGTATATTAAACAGCTTAATGAGATGAGGCCATATTATCAGGCGCTTACGCATATAGCATTACAACGTATCCCTATGGACTTAGATGATGGTGTTAAGAAGAATTATCAGTTGTTCCAAGGGGTAGAAATATCCGGAGAAGGAACTAAGAATCAGAAGATAGATCTTTTAGCAAAAATATAAGACATAAAGGGAGATATACATGGATAAAGAGTTTAAAACCTATAATCAACAGATGAGAAAACTTCGAGATGTGAAGCATATGGAATGTGATGGGTCAGTTGATAAGTCTATTCTTGCAAGAAATGGATATTTTAATCTGATTAATGGTTATAAAACTCCCTTTGTAACGGGAAGGGATTTGGAAGGTAATCATATTTACTTTCGAGATACTAGTCTTACGCAGTTCTATGAATTGAAAAAGTTCGATGACAATCTTAGGATGCTTCTTTTGAAGTATATCACAACTGTTGAGGAAAATGTGAGGACTTTGACGGGGTATAAATTTGATGAATGTAATAAAAATGGAGCGATTCCATGGTTCGACACAACAGCATATGATCCAGGAAGTAGATTGCAATATAGAATGAATACTATATCCTCGGCATATAATGAACTTAGTAAAAGCAGATTAGAATATGTAAAGTTCTATATGGATAATCATGAGAACATCCCTACATGGATTATGATAAAAGTTGTTAATTTTTCGACCTTTATAGATGTTTTACAACATAGTAAGATTGAGGTGCGGCATGCTATATGTGAATTATTTGATATTAAGGATCAAAATGGATATTATGATGTAAAACTACTCATTGGAAGTCTTCATTGGATGAGGAAGATAAGAAATGCTTGCGCTCATAATGAAAGAATATACTGTTTGTCGCAAAGTCAGAGTAACTCTCAGAATTCTGGAAGAATAAATGATAAATATATTCTTCAATTGAGACCATCATATAGTAGGGATACAAGCAAGCACATTTTTGATATAGCTGTTTATTTCAAGTACTATCTTCCGCAAAATGAGTTTAAGCAGTTCATTCGAGAATTTAAAGATTTGCTAATTATATTAGAAAAAAATATAGTTCCTCAGGCATTTCAAAATGTAAGAGGTCAGCTAGGAGTTAAAAACATAGCTGATTTGGATTTGCTAGAACAGCTACCAAAGTTAAGAATTGAATATAATAAATTCGACAGAATGTAGTGGTTTTGAAGCGTAACTCATGAGGTAAAACAATATATTTCATGTTGCAATAGGTGTACACTTGTGTTAATATGTATGCACAGAGAGAGCCATATTGATTATGGTTAAAAAACACCCATTGTGCTTGCACTTGGGTGTTTTTTGTTGCTATTTGGAAGGATTAGATATGGACTTACAGGATATTCAAAACAAAATAAATAATATGTTTTCGGGTACGGAAAGGAAGATTGTCTTTTGGTATGACGATGATGGTTCGTATGCAGATGATATAGACAACTTTGCTCTCGAAAATGATGCAAAAATATGGAAGCTTACAGATAGTAACTCTTTTGAAACAAAGTGGACTTTAGAAGTAAGAGATAAAGAGCGTAGTTATCTTGTATATGCACCATTCCCTAAGCCAGATGATAAGGAAGATTATTTAGCTGATATATATTATTATTCTGAGCATTTTTATTCAGATAAGCTTGTACAGCTTATTGGTGATATGGCTATTCCAAATGATTGTCAGGATGAGGTAAAGAAGTATAAGAAGTTCTGGACTTCAGGAAACACACAGAAGTTTAAGGATCTTCAGATAAATGAGTACACTCCGGAAAACATTGATTTAGGTATTATGCTTGTCATAGCAGGAGTAAAATCATTTAATTTTGAAGAACTTGTTCGAAAGGTTGTTTTAGCAGGTGTTAAGGATAATCCTGTTCTGAAAAAATATGATACATATAAGATTGACGATGTCTTCTGGAAACTTTGTGAGAGAATATATGGATACAAGGATTCAACTCCAAGTATAGAAGAACTTCTATGTACTATGATGGTTACTTATATGGATACTTCTACTGGAGGAAATATACCTAAAGAATGGAAGAGTTTCCTGTCAGCTAAGCAGAATGATTCTGTCGTATTCATCAAGAACCTTATGAATAATGATGAGTCCAGAGATTTTTATGATGACTTCGCAGATAAAGTATCAAAAGAGCTTAAGGCTGAGAATCTTATAAGACAGATACCAATCAATAATATTCTTGAATGTGATGTACTTGAAGATTTTGATCAGAATATTATCAGCTGGATTATTTCCAAGATAGAAGATGGTATGCTTGATGAAAAGATGGCAGGACTTCCAATCTCAGACATATGTGATGAAAGAGTAAAGACAACATATCATTTCTCTCAAAAATATAGAAAACAGTACAGGATGCTTTATCATGCATTTAAGCTCATGAAAGAGATTTCTCTTCATGAGTATAAACCAACTCTGAAGGAAGTGGTTCAGGAGTATGTATCGAATACTTATAAGATCGACTACCATTACCGTAAATTCTATTACTATATGGACTCCGTTGGAATGTCTGAAGAAATAGAAAAAATCAGAGATATGGTAGAGAACATATATACCAATAAATATATCAGTGATTTTGCTTATAAATGGAATCAGACATTAACTGATGAAGTATATAGAACATATTCTGATAAGAGACAGCAGGACTTCTTTAATAATCATGTATACCCATTTATGCATGAAAAGGGTAGAGATGGAAAGGTTGTTGTAATCATATCTGATGGTATGAGATATGAGTGTGGAAGAGAGCTTCTTAATAAGCTTGATATGGATGAAAAGTGTGAGGCTGAAATGAAATATATGCTTAGCGTTCTTCCGTCTGAAACCACATTAGGAATGGCATCTCTTTTACCACATAAAAATATGTCGGTAGATACTAAGCTGGAAGTCACAGTTGACGGTATGCATTGTGGGAACAGTCTTGCGGATAGACAGAAGATTCTTCAGTTACATTATCCGAATTCAGCTTGCTATAAGTTTGATCAGGTAAGATCAGCAAAAAAAGATGAAGTGCGTGAGATGTTCCAGGATAAGGATATCATTTACATCTTTCAGGATCAGATAGATGCAAGAGGAGAAAAGCTTCCGACTGAAAATGAAGTATTTAATGCCTGTCAGGAAGCTATCGAAGAGATACAGCTGCTTATCAGAAGACTTACGGGATATGTGTCGACTACAAGATACATAGTTACTGCTGATCATGGATTCATCTATAAGAGAGATAAACTTATAGAGAGTGATAAGATAACAATGAATAAATCTAGTGTTTCTGTTGTTAATAAGAGATATCTTTTATCGACTTCTGAAGTAAAACAGCAAGCGGTTATTAACAGAACATTAGCTTATCTAGATGGAATTACTAAAGGTTATGTCGCAACACCTATGGGAGTAGATATTATTAAATCCCAGGGGGGTGGACAGAATTATGTTCATGGTGGTTCTTCACTCCAGGAAATGATAGTTCCTGTTATAAAAGTTACAACTATGAAGGGTAAACAGGAAACAGATATAGTAAATGTAGAACTATCCAACTTCAATTATAAGATAACAAGTATTGAATTCAGACTCGAATTCATGCAGATGGAAGCTGTTTCTGATAAGATTAAACCAAGAAAGCTTGTTGCATTCTTTGTAAATGATAAAGGACAGAAGATATCTTATGAGGTTCCAATTATAGCTAATAGTACTGATAAGGATGCAAAGAACAGACTTATAACAGAGAAGTTTACTCTTAGAAGTGGGGATTATAAGAGAGACAAAGATTACTTCCTTGTACTTGCGGATATGGAAGATGAAAGAATAGAACTGCATAGATACAAATTCACAATAGATATAGCGGATATGTGATGGGGAATTATCTGTTATAGGGATTTTGTTTTAGGAGAAGGCTTATGAATACTACTGAAGTTATTAGCAAAATGAATGGGTTCATGTTCCAGCTTACGGAAAAGATGGTTACATGGATGGATAAAGTGTTACCTAGAATAACAGAAGATTGGTGGCAAGATCTTGTAATCAATAATCTTAATCAGATGCAGAAAACTAAGGTTTTTAATACCAATGTTACAGATATGTCAGGTCTAGATCTCGCATCACTTCTTCGTGTGTTTGATAGAAATTGGTTTGTTATATCTAATGCAACATTTGTAAATCCTCGTGTCAGAAGTGATGTTCGTGAGATGCAAGGAATAAGAAATGATTGGGCTCATATAACTCCCAAAGATATAACAAAACGAAAAGTGTTATATGATTTAAATGTAATATATAACCTTCTTCAACAATTAGATGCTTCTATGAGAGAAACATATGACATCAGTGCGTTTATTTCTGATGTTGAAGATGAAGATGAAATCCAGGTTGATACATCATTCGAAAATGCTTCAAAAGAAGCGACGCATGAAAGTGTTGTAAAAAATAGAACAGATGTGTTGAAAGCTGATAATAGTGGTTCTTCTGACATAACTATTGGAAGTGTAGTCACTCTTACAAGTGATTCTTCTGTTTCTGGTGCAGTAATAGGTATTAGTGGAAATAAGTATACAGTTTTTATAAATGGGGCTGCTCAGAGTTATTACAAAGAGCAGATACAATTAAAACAAGATTTAGATCAAAGCAGATTTCTTCCTCTTTCGAGGGTGAGGTCTGCTTTGACTGCTTATCAGATAAATAATCCAAGTTCAAGTAATCTATATTCGCTTAATGCCGCAAGGATTGATTTTGTTCCTTATCAGTTTAGACCGGCCCTCAAGATGATTCAGTCTGATATACCAAGAATTCTCGTTGCTGACGATGTTGGTGTAGGAAAGACCATTGAGGCAGGACTTATTTTAAAAGAGATGGAGGCTCGTTCATTACTTAGTTCTGTTCTTGTTATATGTCCTCGGCCACTTGTAGCAGAGAAGAAATGGGTTCGTGAGATGAAGCGTTTTGATGAAAACTTTTCTCAGCTTGATGGTAAAGGATTTCTTGAGTGTATCCAGGAAACTGACAGAGATGGAGAATGGCCAGATAGACATAGTAAGACTATTATTCCATATTCTTTGTTTAATGAAGATAACATAATGGGTACAAAGTCAACTTCAAACAAGAAGAGAAAGGTGCTAGGTTTATCAGAACTAGATCCACTTCCACATTTTGATCTGGTTATAGTGGATGAGGCTCATAACATAAGAAATGATAATACATGGATGTATCAGGGAGTAGAACTGTTCTGTAGAAATGCTGATGCTGTTGTATTCTTGACGGCAACGCCTTTACAAAACAGTAACAACGATTTGTATACACTTCTTAATCTTCTCAGACCTGATCTTGTATTTGATAAAGAAACATTCAAGACAATGTCAGAACCTAATGTATATATCAATAATATGCTTAGAATAGTTCGTGCTCAGGGAGAAGATTGGCAGGAAGAATGCAGAAGAGAAATATCTAATATTCTGAATACTAGCTGGGGACGAAATGTCATCCAGCATAATCCTGACTTTGAGAAGATATATAATTTCTTAGAGAAGACAGAAGTCAGTCGTGAAGAAAAGATAGATCTTATTAGCAAGATTGAAGGGTTACATTCATTTAATACAATTATCAATAGAACAAGGCGCCGTGATATCGAAAACTTCTGTGTGCGTCGTAATCTTACGGTAAATGTACCGTTTACTGGAGTACAGAGAGATTTATATGAATCTCTTATAGAGTTCCAGAGAACAGCGCTGACTATGGTTCATGGGGCTCAGAGTGTACGATTTATGATGTGTACTATCATGAGACAAGCGGCGAGCTGTATTTATGGTTTGGCTCCATTCATGAATAAGATTATTAAAAGAAATCTTGATAGATTGAATGATCAGGAAGAATTCTTTGAAGCGGATTTCCTTCTTAATACAGATGATGAGAATTATCTTCTTGAATTATCTGACGAGATAACAAAGATGGCTGAAAATCTACCAGAAGAGGATCCAAAGTTTGAGAAACTTATGGAAGTTCTGAGAGAGAAGCAATCAGAAGAAAATAACAGGGTTATAATCTTTAGTTCATTCAGACATACATTATATTATCTTGAAAAGAATCTTATTGCAGAAGGTTTAAGAGTCGGCAGGGTAGATGGCGATGTAAAGGATGAGGAAAGATATAAAATCAGAGAAAGATTCCTTATGGACAGGGATGAGGATGAAGCATTAGATGTAATCCTCTTCAGTGAAGTTGGATGTGAAGGCTTGGATTATCAGTTCTGCGACACCATGGTCAATTATGACCTTCCATGGAATCCGATGAGAATTGAGCAGAGAATTGGTCGTATTGATCGTAGAGGTCAGAAGAGTGAATCTGTAAAGATTTATAATATGATAACTGACGATACGATAGATGCAGTTATATATAACCGCTGTCTTATGAAGATAGGTGTTTTTGAGGAAAGTATAGGAGATTGTTCGGAAATCCTTGGAGATATCAGTGAAAAGATTCTTAAGATTATGTTTGATCCTGAATTAACTGAAGATGAACGACAGATGAAGATAGAAAAACTTGCTGATAATGAAGTTATGCGGGTTAATGAAATTCGTAATCTGGAGCAGCAGGAGAAGTCATTGTATGGATTTGATCTTTCAAACTATGTTCAGAATACGGAAGTACAGGAAGCTGAGAATGACTGGATATCTCCTAAGAGTATGCAGAATCTTGTGAATCTTTATCTAGACGATTATCTCGGAGAAGGTGAATATCTGAGAGGTAAATCAGAGGAAAAGACGCTCCGACTTGCTCAGGATAAGAGGCAGTTACTTATGGATGAGTTTAAAAAGCTTAAACTCTCTACACTCAATAATGATGCTAATCGTTTATGGAAAGCATATTTGAAATCATCTAATGCAATTCTCAGAGTTACATTTGATAGCAATTATGCAAAAGATAACAGGGAAGCACAGTTTCTGACACAAATGCATCCGCTTGTGCTTCAGGCTGCCAAGTATGAGAGTAAGGATTTTCCGTGTGAGCTTTCTATAAGTGTAGAGGATAGTGGACTTGCTTCCGGAGATTATGAATTCCTTATATATGCATGGAGATATGTGGGACTCCGCCCAGATATTAAGCTTGTAGCTATAAGTAACAACAAGCAGGTGGAAGACAATATATTGTCTATGCTTCAGTATGGAACAGAATATAATATAAGCACCGGTAATCATTCTTTTGCATGGGATGAGATGGATTCAGTGCATTATGAACGATGGAATGAAACAAGGAAGAAGTATGTAGCTGAAGTTCAGGCTGAGTGTGATTATAGGTTAGAACAACTATCACATTCTATGAATCAACAGGAGGCTATAGTTAGACAGCAGTTAGAATCTGCAACAGATGAGAAGATAAAGAGAATGAGAACATCTCAGCTCACTAACCTTCTTAACAAGGCTGAGGAGCAAAGAAAAGAAGTGTTAGACGTTGTTAATAAGATAGATATTCATACAACGCTACTTGTAAAAGGAGTATTACATATAGGGTAGTTTATTAGCTTAAAGTTACGGGGTTACAGTTTATGGGAAAAATAGACTATAAATCGATATATGATAAGAATAAAGAAGGCTGGAAAGATCTGACTGATAATCCACAGAAATATGAGGAGCTACTTGCTGGGCATTATTCTGATAGTAACCACTTTGTTTATGAGTTACTTCAAAATGCCGAAGATGAAAATGCCAGTAAGGTTCTTATTGAGTACAGGAAAAATGGGTTAGTGTTTTATCACAATGGAGATCCTTTTGATTATGATGATGTAAAGGGTGTTTCATCCATGTTAATGGGAACCAAGGACAAAACATCTGGTCAGCAAATCGGTAGATTTGGTATGGGTTTTAAATCTGTATTTAAGTATACTGATGAACCTAGTATTTATTCTGATGAAGAATCCTTTAAAATTGTTAGTTATTTATTACCAGTAGAAAAAGAGGATGAATGGAATTATATAAGTAAGAAAGAAAAACTAAAACTTAGGTTACAAGATGGCAGATGGTATCATCCGTTTGTTGAGGAAGAACATCTTACAATGATTGTTATACCATTTAGAAAGAAAAAACAAAATGGTATAACAGAATCGATAGATGGGAAAGATGTTTTAGAGAAATTAAAAGGACTCACGGGAGAAATCATTTTATTTCTTACGCATATAAGAGAGATTGTTTGGATTGATAAGAATACTAGCGAATATGCGCGCATAACCATATCCCAAGCTGATACTGATGCTCATTTAATGACGTGCAGAATTGAGGGTTCTGCCCTACATGGACGAGAGAAAATAAATAGATTTTTAAAATATAAGAGAATCTTTGATCATAGTGAGATGACCTCTGCAGAAGTAAGTGTAGCATATAATCTAAATGGCCCATGTACTAGGGTTAATGCTATTGAGGAAAGTGTTCCGATTTGGGTTTATTTTCCAACGAGAGAGCGAACTAGTCTACCATTTTTGGTGCATGGAAGTTTTGAAACTGCAGTTTCTAGAGAAAAACTTATGACGCCGTCTAAGTTTAATGATTATCTAAAAAAGGAATTATCGGATCTTATAGCAATATCATTGGAAGATCTTGCTGAAAGAAAAATGATCACACAAGATTTTATCAGAACAGTTCTGATGAAAGCTTTTGAAGACGAGGAGAATAATCATTCAATAGCGGGGTTAAAACAGAGAATAACAACTGCATTTAGAACAAAAGCGTTATTACCTGATTTGGACATGAATTATCATATGTTGCCTGAATTGGAGATTGCTATTCCTTTTGAAATAGCTGACTTCAGAAATGTTGCTATGTTTAGCGAGACCTTTACACATGGAAGAAGATTTGTGGCCTTTAATAATGAACAGCAGAAGTATTTTGGTGCTTATTATAAATGGTTAAGAGATGATTTAAGAATAAAGGCGTTTAAATTGAGTGATTGGGCAAAGAATATGAAGTCGCTTGCCAGTGTTTATATAGAGGCTTCCAGCAAAATGACTAATGTTGATAAGTTTTATTCTATGCTTTCTAATTATAGAGAATCTTTATTTGATTCTGGCAAGTCATTTTCTAAGTATGGTCCATATGGTATGGCTATAAAGGACGATTTACCTTCAGCATGGAAAGAGTTCAGGAGGATGCCTGTAGTAATTAATGAAAACAGGCATTTTATTCCGGTTTATATTGAGGATGAACAGAATGTATATCTGACATCTTCAAGTAATTATAAGAAAATAAATGCAGAAAGCTTAGTTCATCATGTCTTTTCTGAACAGTATAAAGCATTGTTTTCAGAGGCGTTTGCTATACCAGAATTTGATAATTATCAATATGTTAAAGAGAAGATAATTAGAAAGTATATAGATATCGATGAATCTATCAACTTCGATAATGATGATTTTGAAAAAGAACATATAGAGGATATTCAGCAGCTTATTGCGTTACTTGATGAGGTGAGTGATGAAGAAGTTGCTGATATGGTGTCTGATGCTTCCATAATTAAAGTAATTGATGAGGATGACCTGGATTCTAATACTTTTTCCTATCCATATGTTGTCTATATGCCTAAAACTGAAGAAGGGTTTGATCTGAAATCATATTTTAAAGATATTACCTGCGTTATAAAGGGTAAAAGTCGTGGCTTATATGAAATTGATTATGGATTTTATGAAAATCATGGGATACAGGTTTCAAAACTAAAAAAACTGGGTGTTATAAATACACCTATTATTGATGGTGTGAGAAAGGAACTTGAAGGCTCTGGAAAGAAATATTGGTGGGCATTAGGAGAGTTCTGTCCGAATATTAATATTCTTGGACTTTATGAAAATATTGAATACATAGAAAATGATGAAGAAGGTGATTTATCGAAAACTAAATCAGCTTTACTGCTTAAATTACTTTTAAATAATTCAGCTAAATTAAAGGGAAAGATAAAAAGATGTAAAACCAATTCGTATGAAGAGGATGGCGTTGCATCAATTATTACCTCTGATCCTAACGCGTATATGTATGGAACATATAGAAATAATGTATATTCAAAAAGGTGGATATTTGATAAGGGTGGCGAATTAAAAGCCCCAAATGAAATATCAAGATATAATCTCAATAAGAAGATTTATGCTGGGATTGATGCGGAAAAATTAGCATATGAAATCCTGGGGTTTATCAAGAATGAAGAAGATGAACAATTTGAAGCTTTAGAGGTTGTATCTAATCTTGGTAAAAAAGATAAAAAGAAACTTCTTAGACAACTTGCAAAAGAACTTGGTTATGATATTTCAGAAAAAGAAACTGTAGAAACGCGGGAAAGTTTTTTTGATACATCAGAATATGTATCGGATGAGTTTCCTATTAGAAATGTAAAGAATATGGATATGTTGATCAGACATGTAAGAGAAGAATTCTTCTGTGCTGATCCTGTTAAATATGAAAAGGTCTATCGTCAGCTAAGAACAAGTAAAACTAAGAGGAGTACACGAGAATATGTGCTAGGTATGTATACCAATGAAAGCGGATATCATGCATGTCAGATATGTAAGGAACCTTTTGTTGATAAACATATAGATGCGACTGAGATTGCCAATTTCGGGATTGAAATGCCACAGCTGAGACTTTGTCTATGTAAAAAATGTTCAGCTGATTATAAGGCGAGAAGAGATACAGATAAGGATAAGTTTAAAAGGGATATTACTAATGCGTTTAGACTGATAGATATTACAGCTGAGACTGATAATTATGTGTTAGATATAGGTAATGATATGGCGTTGCACTTCACGCAGACTCATCTTGCAGAAATAAAAGAAATTGTAAGTCTTATTCGTTCAAATGGTCTTCCTTCAGAGGATAGTGATAAGAAATTCAGTGAAAGAGTCAGTGCGCTTAATCATGAGATGACTGGACAGAGTAATTCAGACTTTTCTGGTTTATCCAAAGAGGAGAGAGAACGAGAGGAGAAGAAGTTAAAACGTAGGCAAGAAAGAGAAAAACAACTTCAGAAAAATGTTGAACTGATAGATGAAGAAGAAAAAAGAAAGCAAGATTTGTCGTTCAATACTGTAAAAAAAGGTTCAAAAGTTACATATAGAATTGTTTCAGATGGTAAATCAAGTACATTAACCATTGATCCTAAGATACCGTTGCATGAAAAAATGCTTGGTAAAAAAGTTGGCGATATAGTTAAAGATATAAAAGGTAGACAATACGAGATAACAGCAATCATTTAATTATTTGAAGGATATGTAATATGACCATATTAGAAGAGATTAAGAATAATAATATTGCTTTTGTTAATAATGAGAATTTTAATGGCGTGAAGAAAATCATTGTAGACAACTATAATGATGAGGCTCATTTTGTATATGAATTATTACAGAATGCTGATGATGCTGGAGCAACTAGGATTTCATTTGATTTATATGAAGATAAGTTAATAGTAAAGCATAATGGAAGACCATTTAATGAGGATGATTTAGTTGCAATTTGTAGAATTAGTAAAGGAACTAAAAGCGATGATTATACAAAAATTGGTAGATTTGGAATAGGGTTTAAATCTGTTTTTGTTTATACTAATTCACCCAAGATTATTTCCGGGGAATATTCATTTGAAATAGAAGGTCTTATTTTGCCACAGGAGATTCAACTGGATATAGATTCTAAGGATGATACCATTTTTATATTACCATTTAATAATAAAAAGACAAAAGATAAAGCTTTTGATGATATTAGTGTCAAATTGTCTGATTTGTATGATGAGTCTCTTATGTTTTTGTCAAATATCAGTGAGATAGAAATTATTATATCTGACAGAAAAAAAACAATAGAAAAAATATCACTTGAATCATTTTCATTTTTAGATGATTCAGAGTTTAATGAGATTCAAATCACCATAAATGATTCAGATTCAGATGAGATAATGGTAAGAAGATACTATCAAATGAAGAAAAATGGAATCGAATTAATTGATCAAAATGATGACGGTGAAGATGTTGAAGTATTAAACCAATCTGTAATGATTTCTTTCCCTATTATAGATGATAGTATAACTACTATTTCAGATTTAAAAGAATACATGTATGGTGATGAATATGATAGTGATTATTATTCATTGATGGATTGTTTTTTTGTATTCTTTCCAACAAGAATAGATAGTAACTTCGAGTATATTATTCATGCTCCATTTGTTACTAAGTCTAGTAGAGATACTATTGCTGTTAATAATGCGGCAAATACAATTCTTATGCAGAAAATTGGTGAATTGGCTGCAGATAGTTTATTGATATTATCAAAAATGAAGAAGTTGGATGCTGATATTATAGATGATGTTTTCTTTTCCTATAATTCAGCCAATACAATTAGTAGAAGTTTTGAAAAAGAACTTGAAAAGCTTCTTGACAATAATGAACGTATCATACCTTGCTCGGATAATAGATTTAGAGATGTATCGAATGTTATTTTTACTGATCTGGATGAAATAGTATATAACGAGTTTTTGCCTTTGTTCCCTAAAGAATACATTTCTGAAATATATGAATGTGAGGATGATTGGGGAGTTTTTGACTATGTAGTAGAAGATTACTATGGATACACAGAGGTATCTAAGTATTATCTATATTTGAAACAAATTTATGCAATCAAGGATCTTGATATAAAAATAATAATGGAGCATACAGATGAATCTTTTTATGAAATGCAGGATGAAGATTGGCTATTGAAGTTTTTTGATTGTATCATAGAAGAAAACAAATATAGTAGCGGTCAAAAAAAGATTTTTGGGATAATAAATGTCTTATCAGATGTTGATCTATCGGAAATTCCAATCATAAGATTATCTACAGGTAAGCATAAATCATTGGTAAACTTAGAAAAAGCTTATCTTGATACAGGGTATTTGGATGAAAAACTATTAAAGAATGAAAAAGTTAAATACTTATATAAAGATGTTTTTGGAATAAAAGAGTATTCAGCTGAGTTATCGGAGGCTCAAGATGCGATAAGTAATATTATAAGTGCTGGGGCATCTGGTTCATTTAATGATCACATACAAAATTTAAAAAAGATACTTATTGCTTTAGATGAGAAAAAAATTACTCTTGAAGACATAGAAGGCAAAAGTGTTTTTATGTATAAGAATCAAAAAAATGGACATATCACTTTGATGGATAATAAAGCGTCATATTGTGGATTTATAAATAAAAATGGCATAAAAATTGATCTATATGTGTTGTTTAATTTTTGCGATATATATTTATTAGATCAAAGATACTGGGATTATTTTTCATATAATGATTTCATCAAGCTTGGATGTGTCACTGATTTTGTAGAAGTGGATAATGGTGCTGCATATATTATACAAAAGCAAAGACGTGCATATGGATATTTTTATGTTAAGCAATTTGGAAATTTCAAGTGTGGGTTTAATATTGATGGAATGAATAAGTTGTTCGAGTTTAGTACATTAAAAAAAGAACAATCAATTGAGTTGGCTAAAATAGTATTTTTATATGGGAATAATATTAAGGGTAGAGTGATTTGGTCATCAAGACAGGATTTTAGTAATAATGCTTCTATTTATGGTGATGATCAGGTCTATTCAGCTTTCGGTTTGAAATTAATTAATGCTAATTGGCTATACAAAAAAGATGGAACTGTTCTTAGACCAGAAAGTGCTTCAGTAGATGACCTTGATTCTTCATATCAAAACTACTTGAATGAAACAGTTTGCAAAGCATTAGGTGTAAAAACAGCACTTTCCGAGCGAATCGCAAAGCATAATAAAACTCTTGAAAAAGAAGGAATGTTTGTAATTCCAATAGAAGAAAGAGAAGAATATCTACAGTGGAAAAAACAGAAGGAAGAGGCTAGAAAACAAAGAAATAAAGAAACGTTTTCAAGTATTGAAGAGGGCTTTAATAGTTTAGATCACGATGGGGGAATAGGTGATACTGAACAATTTGATGAATATAACTCAGTTAAGAACCCTGAAAGAAGAAAAGAAAAATTAAAGGATGAAATTGATGGTTCTGAACCTCCGAAGAAAGAGAAAGTATTAAAGTCAGTTACTAAATCATCTATATCTTCAGAAGAAAAAGAATTTTTAAAAATGGAATACAAAGGTCAGTGTCAAATTTGCGATAAAATTATTTTAAAGATTGATGGAGATAGATATTTTGAAGCTATAAATCTAATTCCTACGGACAAACTTAAAGATGAGTTTAGAAAGGCAGAATATTTGGCATGGAATACATTATGCTTATGTCCTAATTGTGCTGCTGAGTTTAAATATGGTCCCAAAACCATGAATGGGTTTACGGAACAAGTAAAGAATGCAGAGATAGAACAAGGCTCAAATGAAGGTATTGATATTAAGATTGAAATGCAGGGTGAAGAAAAAACTATAAAGTATTCTCCTAAACATCTACAAAATCTTAAGGTGGCTATCGATTATTATAATGGCAAAACAAAGAAATAGTTCTTGATATATAAGACAATTATGTGGCGAGAGTGAAAGTTTTTTATATTATTGTGGAGATAGAGGATGTTAAAACCAAAGTACTCGATTCTGTTAAGTAATCAAAACATAAACGATTATAAAGAACAAATTAATAATTGGCTCCATTCCGGAATTAAAGTTTTTTGGTTTGGTTCAGGGGATGAGGTGGATGAACTTGTGTCAGAACACGAGGCTTTTTCGAAGGCCTTTCTTCTTCAGGCTTTTGTGGTTGATGATAATTCTATTAAAGGAATAGTAGTTGATGGAAATGATCCGGAAAACATAGCCGGAAAACTTGTCGAAATAAGACCGGAATTCAATGAAGCTCAGTTCAAGGTTGAACATTGCAGGGCAGATGCCAATATTGTAGTTCAGGCATCTGCAGGTACTGGTAAGACAACGGTTATGGTAGATAGAATACTTTATCTTATACATACTGTTCCTGAGCTGCATTTATATGATATTTATATGATTACATTTACTAATGATGCCACAAATCAGATGAATATCAGACTTCAGAATGCTCTGATGACCAGATATAGACTTACTAAACAACAGAAGTATCTTAGATGGCTTGAAGAACAATCACAAATGAATATTAGTACTATTCATAGCTTTGCATATGATATGCTCAAGGAATTCGGAATTGGTGAGAGTTTTACAAAAAATCTTTCTATACAAAATTATGTATATGAGAAGCAGGAGCTTGTTAAGGATTTAATTGATGAGTATATTCATGATAATTCCAGCGTACAGTCCCAGTTGGGTGTTCCATTTTATCAGGCCAGACCTATGATAGAGGATTTTTGGGAGCAATTTGCTACACTTGGTATATCACATCAACAGATTACAAAAATGGACTGGGGTATACCAGTAGATGAAAGATCTCAGGTTTTTCAGAATCTCATGATAAAACTTGTAAAAAGACTGGATGATGATTTCTTTGATATTAAAAGAAATAATGATGCTATATCTCTAAATGATATTATGCGTGATCTTCAGGAAATCCTTTTGGGACAAAATCTCTCTTTACCTGATATTACCATGAAGTATTTGTTTATCGATGAGTTTCAGGATTCTGACATATCACAGATTGTTGTTGCCTGCTGTATGGCTAAGCTATTAGGGGCACGTCTCTTTGTCGTTGGAGATGTTAAGCAGAGTATATATAGATTCCGTGGCGCAAATGAAAAAGCTTTTGATATGTATTTGCGACTTGTTAAAGAAATGAAGCTGGATAAGCCGGAAAGGTTTATTCTCGTAAATAATTATAGAACGTGTGCCAATATCATGAATAAAATGGATAAGTATTTTTATGCATGGAGTACACAGAATCTTCTTGAGTATGAAAAACCAGTGGTTCCATTTAATAAAGATCATGGAACCTTTAAGGTAATAGATGGTTATTATCATAAAGATGAGGAATTTGAAAAACAGGTTGTTGAAATAGTAAAAAATGCGCTAGATGATCTTGTAGATAGAGTTGATAAATCAGATAAAGAAGTAAAGGAAAAAGATCGTGTAGTTGTCCTCACTAGAACCAATAGAGAACTAAAGATGGTATCAAGAATACTTAAGCGTAATAAGATCCCGACAGATGTAAAGAGAGAAGGTTCATTTTATAAAAGCGAAGCAGTAAGAGATTTTTATGCAATGATCTGTTCTTATATGTTTAGTGATGAGCCAAAGTATATTTTTAATTATCTGTTAACACCTTATGCTGGAAATATTGATACTATTGATATAAATGAAATGGAACGACTGAATGGTGAGTATGATGACTTGGTGGATTATCTTGATAATTCACTCAGCAGTACGCCATGGAAGAGGTATTATAAGGAACTTCGGTTAAGACCTGTTCTTTCGGTATTAAAGGAAATGGTTGAGACTGAATCGGTTATAGAGTACTACATAATGAAATCCAAAGCTGAAAAAACAGCTGACGGTTGGGAGGAAAAGGCTTGTATTGCAGCAACTAGACAGGATGCACAGCAGTACCAGGCCGATTTAGAGAAACTTCTACAGATATTGCAAAGTAATATTGCCGGGGATAAGGTGACTCTTTTTGAAGTATATAATTTTCTTAGACTTATGATTGCAACAAATCGAGATGAAGGTGAACCTAATATAAAATCTGTCGATGATTACCATTCGGTTTTATGCATGACGGTACATAAATCCAAAGGTCTCGAATTTGATACAGTAATAATTCCTTATACCACAAGGAGATTTACTGGAAGAGAATATACACGTATATTAATTGATCCCGCTACTAATGAAGTTGGTTGGGTTTATTTTCCTGATAAGAGATCAAAGAATTATATCATGTGTAATGACTTATATGATAAGTTGCTAGAAGAAGAAAATATGATGACCTGCATGGAGGAAACGAGAATCCTTTATGTTGCAATGACAAGAGCTATTAAGAATCTTACATGCATCACTTATGAAACAAAATATAATGAATCATGGTCAACGCTTCTAAGGGAGGTGGGTATAGATGAATAGAGAAATATATACTTACACAAACTTAGAACAGATAGCAAATAGTCAGTCTTTTCAGAAAATAAAGAAGTATCCTCAGTTGGTTGTATCATCAAATCTCAGAAAAAGCATGGTGGGAGATATAGATCATGATCATGTAAGAGGTGTATTTGCTGGAGACTCAGTTATTAAGGTTGAAGAATTAAGAAGTATTCTTACAGCTATTGACCCTTTTTGGGCTACTGATCCTGCAAAATTTGAACAGACTGTAACATTATCGGAGTTTTTCCGAAAAGAAATACATACAAAGGGTGACGATGTAGAAGTAAGAAAATGGCTTGTGGGTTGCAGAAGAAATAGTGCACAACTCTTATCGGCGATAAACCTTCTAGAAGAAGCTGATGTAAAACCGGATGATTTATCTTTTTCTAGTGATAGGAATATACATCTATTAATTGATGCGTGGAATTATCTTATTGAAAATAACGGAACAATTAATAGATTTAGAGATAATATGGCTAAACTTGATTCACGAGCTAAATGGAATGAAATCTTTTTAGAAAAATTCCAGACTAAAGATGTGGATACTGTTGTAATGCATGGATTTTATTATATAACTCCAATACAGCAACGTATCATGAATAGTTTAGAGAGATTAGGGATTAAGCTTATATTCTTATTTCAATATGATGAGAGATATCCTTATGTCCATGAAATATGGAGAAAGACATATTCGGAAGAAAATGGATATCCTGAATTTCAAGATTGGATAAAGGATAACTCAAGGGTGGTTGATGTTTATGGATCACTGTTTGAGGGGGAAGTTATCAATAAAAGAACGAATAAACTGACTATTAGAGAGTATTCTTCTGTAATGGAATTTGTTAATGATATTAAATCAGAAAAGAATAACAAGGTATCAATTTATTCATCAAATCACTTGACGGCCAATCGTATATTACAGCATTTTTACCCACAGGATTATGGAGAAAGAAAACTACTTTCATATCCTATTGGTCAGTTTGTGGCTACTCTAAATAGTCTTTGGGATGAAGAAGCTGAAGATGTGATATTAAATGAGGACCGTATCATAGAATGCTTTTCTTCTGGATGGTTAGCTAAGAATGGGGTATCTGGAAAAGAGTTAATGCAGGACCTTATAAACATCTTACCTTTTTTCAAGGGAACTGAAAGACTTGAAGATTGGGAAAAGAAGATTAATTATCTAAAACAGATAAAAACAGAAGTTGTGAATTCATTTGATGTTGAGTTGGATGCTGATGAGAGAGTATCGAGATGGCAGCATATTGCAGGGAATCCGTTTACTAATTTTGGCGTATTTAATGTTGAAGAAGATAAATTAGATACAATACTTGATTTGATAAAACAACTCATTGAGATGGCTCGTGATCTTTTTACTAAAAGTACAGAAATTAATATTGGTGTACATATTAAGAAATTGGAGAGCATCCTATATGAACACGAGATGTCCAGTAAATTGTTTGATGAAGAGTTAGAGGTTGTAAAAGAATTATTTACAAAACTTGATGAACCGGAAGGATATTCATCAAAATGTTTTCCTGGAGATATTGCTACTGCATTAAATGTATATTTGAGTGGAAGATTTGATGATAATGAGTTGCAACCCAATAAGGTTGGACTAGTTTATCCTATGTTTCAAATCGACTCTTCTGTATTTGATAATAATAAGGTTCATATCTGTTTGTGCGATGTTGATAGTATGCCTGGAGGTAATAAGCGGTATATCTGGCCACTTACAGGAAGAGTAATAAACGAATGTCTATTAAACGGACAAAAAGAAGGCAGAGAAAATAAGTTGATCCGTAATCTTATTGAGATTATGGAATCAAATGCTGAAAGTAATAGATATTTCATGTACTGTGCATTAAAGAATAAAGATGTTACTTTATCATGGATAAGTGAGATGCGTGATAAATTGCTCGTTCCATCTCCATATATTGGCCTTTTAAAAGAAGCATTTAATCTTGAGGTTAAAAACTATAATAGATTCTATATACCATATGAAAGAGTAGAAAAATCGGAAACAGGTCAACTGCGGATGGCTCCTTATGACAATGACAGAATGCCAGATAATATATTAAAAGAAGCGAGAATGGATTATGCACTTTGTTCGCTGAGATATATCTTTGGTTATGTTATGGAAAAGAATCCGTCATTTGAGGGAGAGTTCCAGCAGAACTATGCTATTACATCGTTAATAAGGACAATACATAAGCTCTTAAAAGAAGATAACGTTCCGGTTACAGTGGTTTATGATAATGTAGTGAATTTGTTTCCGGGTCTAAGAAAAGTAGAGCGAAGACAGATAAAAGATTATATAACTGCTGAAGATAATACTAACGATATAGATTTTGCAGGGACATCGGAGTGTGGGAATCGTAAGTATACAGAAGAACGTATAAGAATTCATTTCCCGAATGTAAAGGTCCGGAAAGCTGCCCTAAATGAATATAAGAAACTTAACACTCCAGATGGTAAAGTTGGAATGTTAATTGATGAAGAAATAGATATGGTTGATATATGTACATTTTGTCCTCATCAATCATTTTGCAGAAAGGCAAAATATGTGATTGATGTAAATGATGATGAGGAGGAAAGATACTATGATTAATGGCGATTTCTGGAGTCAAGTTGTAAAAAGATGGTCTGTCAGAAAAGATATAAAGACAGAGTATAATCATGTAAAACCGGTAGACATTCCTTTGGACGATGATGAAAAGTTAGCTGGAACTGATATTGATGATATACTTGATGATCTAGATGAATTTGATGATCTATTTGATTGATGAGGGATAGATAATTGGATAATACAATGGTTAGTGCCTACAATGAAAAAATAGAATATACAAGTGAACAAAAGAAATGTCTTGAATATTCAGGTGATAAAACTCTTTTGGTAAAGGGATATGCTGGAGCTGGAAAAAGTGTGTTCGTACAAGGAATGGCACTCAAATGTCTAAGAGATTTTCCTGATAAATCTGTAGCTATTTTTACTTTGTGTCATACTCTTACCTCGGCAACAAATGATGTAATGAAAAGAAACTGTAGTGAGGATGAGTATGATAGGCTTGAAGTTCGAACGCTGGTAAAGTACCTATTTGAAGTATATAAGGCTATGGGTGGAAAAAGTGCTATAGTATACGATAAGGTTAGAGCTAGACTAATAAAGGAAGCACTTGGTGAACACAAAAAGAAGTTTGGAGAACATAGATTTCAAAAACTTGAAATTGATTTTTGGTGTGATGAAATAGACTGGATGAAAGGTATGGATGTTACTGCAAATGACATGCAGTACTATCTTACTCTACCAAGAAAAGGCAGAGGCGGCGAGGTCAGAATGAGCAAGGTTGACCGAGTTGAAGCTTTCAGAATATTCTTTCAATACGAGAGGTTACTTCATTCTAAACATCTTATAGATTGGGAAGATGTCCCTATATATATTTCCAGACATATAAAAGACATTCCAAATGATAAAGTATTCGATTATGTATTGTTAGATGAAGCACAGGATTTTTCTTTGGCAACAATCAGAGCTGTGAGAGGATTATTCCGACGGAATATGTATATTGGGATGGATGCAAATCAGAGAATATATAGTAGACATTGGACTCCTAAACAGGTTCCCTTACAGACAATAACTAAGAAGCTCACAAAATCTCTTAGAACTACTGTGCAAATAGATGCATTGGCAGAGTCATTAAGAGTACATAATGACAAGTCCCTTGATGAAGATGACAAATCTCTTAGAGCTATACCAGAAAAAACAGGAAATATTCCTGTTATATGTAGATGTAAATCAATAGATGAAGAGAAGCAATATGTTACAGATATAGTAAAGCAGTATTTAAAAAAATACGAAAACAAGATTTCCATAGGCATTATCACTTCTTTAAATGAGTATGTTGATACTTTTTCTTCTTGGATGACTGATGCAAATATATATCATGAAGAGGTTAGCAAGGATTCTACTTTTTCTATGTCTACCAAGGGAGTTAAAATAGCAAATTTATATAATGCAAAGGGTCTGGAATTTGATGTTGTTATTATTCCTTGCTTTGTTGAAGGAGTTTATCCTTATAGAATTAGATCAGACAATACAGATACTATCGAAGAACTTCTTGTAAAGTATCGTAATTTTGCTTATGTATCAATGACTCGTGCTAAGAAAATGCTATATATAACATTTTCAGGAGATAATGGGTCTAGGTTTATTGATGAAATGGATTCTAATCTATATGAAAGAGCTGGAATTGCTTTTGATATTAAAGTAGGCACGGATGTAAAACTTCCTCCAATGTATAATGGGACAATTTCGGAGAAAACTTCTTCAGAAAATGTGGATGCTACAGGAGGACTCAAGGAATTCTTTGAGAGTAGAGGCCTTAAGGTCGTGGATAAAAGAGAAAATAAAGGATATCTATGGGTTTTAGGCAAGAAAGAAGATATATCTGACATCGTTAAGGAAGCTCAATCAAAATATAAAGCCGGTGGTGTATATACTGATGGTCAGGGACAGTATGATAAATATGGTCCTGCATGGAAAACAAGATGTAAGAGATAGGTAGATTATGGGATTCATAAACTGGAATGGCGAGCGTGATGATAGCAAGGCTCGTTATGAAGAATTAAAAGAATACGCTCAAATGGTGGAAGATGAGGAGAGAGCAAAGTCTTTTCAGGAGAAAATAGCTGTTTTTGCTACACAGATATGCAAAACGCCTGAAATGATAGGATTAAGTCGGGAAGATACCATAAAGGTTTTGGTCGCAGAATTTAAAGAGCTAAAAGATATGTATGACATTTTCGTGCAAAGTAAAGATTTTTCCTGGGAATATGATCTGTGGCTTCCATTTAGAGATTTGTGGGTATATACTTTGTCAGCTGTTATTTTTACTTCTGATGATACAGTAGACTCAGCTAAGAAAGAAAAGATATTTAATACATTTATAAAAAAAATACTGAAATTAGAAGGACAGATTAGTAGGGAAGAATATGTAAAGAATTCTAACGAAAATGCAGAATATGTAGCATACATGCAGCAGTCTTTTGAATTATCAAAACATGACTCGATTTATTTCTGGAAATGGATAGGTTATTTATCTAAAGATATTCAGGTTGATAATGTGGCAAAAGATTTTGCAGATGATTTTTATACATTGCTGAGTAGAATTATATTCTTTATTAATGTTTTGCTTGGAAGTACTGACTTTGGAATAAGATATGTTGTTAATAAAGATGATATAATCAAGAATATCTATAATGAATTAAAAGATTGTAATAATCTGAATAAGATAACATCTCATATAGTAAATCCGGTATATGCAAGAAAAAGAAATGTTGATAAAGCTGTTGAGTATAAAAATATAAAAAATTCAAAGCTTAAAGAATGGGAAGAAAAAAATAAAACTAATTATAATAAAACTTCGAAGGTGTATGAGGAATCCGATGTCCGATCGGAGACAAACCGTAATGAGACAAAACATGATAGTTATGATAAAATAAGACTTGATAAGGACTATATTAAAAGCTTAATAGAAAAGAGAACATTACTTGATTTTGCAGAAGTTTATAATATCTTGGTTGCCTGCAAGCTTCCTGAGGAGATGACTCAAATCTGCAGAATGATATCTGAGGAAATAAACATACTTCAAGAAGCCATTGAGAAATTTAAAGATATATATCAGGTAGATTTAGATCAGTTCTATGATTATTATATGCCAGAATCTATAGCACTTATTTCTACGTATGTAGACTACATAAATGCTCGGGTAGATGACAAGATAATTAGCGAAGCCAAAACTGAGGTTATGGATTCATCGCAGCAATTACTTATTGCGATAGTAGATATGAAAAACGAGTTGTATAAATTTGGTTCCATGGAGCTTAAGGCCAGATCTAAGGCTTTGGAATCAATGATGAATCAGGATGGTCATGTAAATCCTGAATATAGAATAAATAATGATTGATGCAGTTATGAGGAGGTTACAGTACTATGGCAGAGGAGACAAAAATACCGGATCTTACACTTGATCCAGATGAAAAGAAATATGATTTTAGCTTTATAGAGCCATCTCTTGCTAATCAGAATGGGGTAGCTGAAACAGGAGAGACAGGTGTAGCGGCAGGTTCAGTTGACGAGTCTCAACTGTCCGAAGAAGAAAAAGCCAGAGTAAATGAATTTTATAAGAAGATAGATATCGGTAATGTAAAGATGGTCAATTCTTATGGTACTGGTGCTCAGAAGGGTATAGCTACATTTTCTTCAACAATTACAAATAAGGTTAAGACAAAAGAGTTTGGTGAGATAGGAGACAGCCTGCGTGAACTTAGGGTGGCTATTGGAAGTACAACTACACCTCCAAAGAAAGGTATTGCAGGACTATTCCAAAAAGGCAAGGCTAAGCTTACCTATATGGTTTCCAATTATCAAACGGCGGAAACAAGCATTAAGAAGATAGAGAAAGATTTGAAGAAGCATCAACAGACACTTACCCAGGATGTATTCATCTATGATCAGATGTATGATATGAATCTTGAATTCTACAAGGAACTTACTATGTATATTATAGCAGGTAAGAAGGCATTGGCAGATGCAAGAGCTACTAAACTTGTTGAACTTCAGCAGAAAGCAGAAAATACAAATGATCAGCTTGATGTTCAGATGTTCAGAGATTACAGAGATGCCTGCAACAGATTTGAAAAGAGAATCTTTGATCTTGAAACTACGAGACTTGTTTCGATTCAGATGGCTCCACAGATCAGACTCCTTCAGAATGAGGATCAGGATCTGGTAGATAAACTCCGTTCGGATGTTATTAATACAATTCCGCTTTGGAGAAATCAGATGGTACTTGCACTTGGTATTGAGCATAGTAGAAGAGCATTAGAAGCTCAGAGTGCTATAACCGAAATGACTAATGAGATGTTCAGGAAAAATGCTGAAACTCTTAAGCAGGGAGCTATAGATGCAGCTATTGCTTCTGAAGAAGCTATAGTTGATGTTGAGACTCTTCGCAAGGTAAATGAGGATATTATTACCTCTATTAACGAAGTTGTTAAGATTCACGAGGAAGGTTCCAGACGTCGTGTTGAGGCTCAGCAGGAGCTTGTTAAGATTGAAGATCAGCTGAAGGAAGCTCTTGTTGCTGCTGGAAGCAGATAAGAAAAGTATAATATTTGTACAGCTTACTTTGTAATAGATTTATTGGATATGTAGGTGAGAGATGCTTATGTATCTCTCACTTCTTGTATATAGGTGTGTGTATTGGGCAGGAAAAATAAAAAAGACTCATCATCATATCGTTACAAGACTATGAGTCAGAGAAAAGAAGAACGAAAACATAAAATGAGGATTTTTATTGCACTACTTATAGTTCTTTTAGTAGTGGTATCGTTTGTGTTCCTATGCTACAAAACACCACTCGGTGATTTTATAAAAAGTAAGATTGGTAAACAAGAAGAGAAACCTGCAGGTGTTGTATCTGAAATACCGGAGTTTGATGATGTTCCATATGTTGAGCTGAATGGAAATATTCCCTTATTTACAGATGAAGAAAAAATAACTTCAGCGTTTGAAAAGTATTCGGAGCTTGATGATTTGGGTAGATGTGGAGTTGCATATGCCAATATTTGTAAAGATATAATGCCAGAGGAAGAACGTGAAGATATTAGCAGTGTTTATCCTACAGGTTGGATCAATAATGAATACGATATAGTAGATCAGAAGTTTCTATATAACCGTTGCCATCTGATCGGATTTCAGTTGGCGGGCGAAAATGCAAACGAGAGGAATCTCATAACCGGAACGAGATATATGAATGTAGAAGGTATGCTTCCTTTTGAAGATGAAGTAGCGATGTATGTCTACAGAACCAATAATCATGTTCTGTATAGAGTTACTCCATTCTTTGATGGGGATAATCTCGTGGCCAATGGGGTAGAGCTGGAAGCATATTCAGTTGAGGATAATGGAGCAGGAGTATGCTTTAATGTATATGTATATAACGTTCAGCCCGGAATAGAGATAGATTATAAGACCGGCGATAACTGGAAAGGGAAGGACTACGAAAAATATCAGTAATATCATTTGATGTCAAAAAGATATTTTGTATCCAACATTTTCATAAGTAATGGATTAAAAAACTATCTTGAACGAGTGCATTCAGGGTAATCGTTTTTGTTCCAGTCATGGTCTTTGGAAATTTGATTATCGGAAATATTGAAATATTCATGAGAAATGCCTGACTGGTACTTTTCAGGAATCGGATCATCCCAGGTGACATCTACGTGATACCAATTATCTTCTAGCTGCACCATATTCCAAGCATGTCCAGCGGTACCTTCATCATTGGTCGCTTCTCCAGAAACAAGATGACATTTAATACCACAGCATGCACACATGAGTTCGAAGGCTTCAGCATAACCTTGGCATACGGCCTGATGATTAACTAAAGCTCCATATGCGGAGTACTTAGGTGAAGTGAATCCTTCTTTTTTTCGGATATAGGTATAGGATATGTTTTTTACGAGATAATCGTGGATGGCAAGCTCTTTGTCATAGTCAGTCATTGAATCGGAGATATTATCTTTCATAAAATCCTCAATTAAATACGCCATTTCCTGGGCATCTGATTCATAAGACAAAAATGTATCTTTTTCACCAGAAATGTATTGGAAAACAAGTGCATAGTCCGAATTGCTTATGCTGTAAATATGGTTATCTGATATAGTTCCGAAGCTGTATGTGAAAGAATCTGAATCATCAATAGTTGTTTGTTTTACAGTTGCATCTGATGATGAAGATGTTTCGGTTTTGCTTGCGTCATTGGAATAATCTTTGACATCTGTACTTTCAGTAGTAACAATTTTTGGGGTTTCTGTTGAAGATGCTTCTACTTTATTAGTTGTTTGTTCGGTAGTCTCTTCTGTTGAGATAACTAGGTCAGTGGCTTCTTCAGTAGTGACATCTATTGAAAGAGGATAATGAACAGTCTCTTTAGATTTAAGATATAGTTTCACTGCTATAGGAGCTATTATAGCAATACAAATAATAAGAATAATGCCTGCGAAGACCTTATTCTTTTCGTTTTTTTTCTTTTTTTGAGAATTGGTTACATATTTGTATTTGTTTTCTCTCATGACAGTATCCGATAAAAATATATTTAGAATGAAGATACTGTCATTATAGCATAAGTAAAATGTGGATGTTAATCAGCATTAATTTAGTACGTGTATATTATATAAATATTTATTTTGTAGGGGTGCGTTATGAATTGGGAGTTTGGTAAAGTAACTGATTATTTTGATAATAGTATTAAGAATTGTATATGGGAGTATTCACAGGAATATGGAAAACTCAGTGATGTTGAACGATATATTGTTAATGGACAAATCAGAGATAGGATAGAGGGATATCTTGAGCAGGTCAGATCTTATAATGTATCGTTGTTACCAGTTGTTCTAGGGACGGTAGTTGATGATATTTATAGATCTGGTAATCTGTCATATTATTACAATGATGATGTTGCTGAATATTTAAGTGTTACAGCTAAGGTTGTGTTAGATTGGTATAAACAAAAAGGTATTCAAATTCATTATATGACCAATAATTCTTTTTCTGATCAGACAAGACCGCTTATAGTATTTCCAGAAATGTTTACTAAAGCAGGATTGATATATATTTGTCCGCAGCAGATTATGTATGATGAAATGAGAAAAAATGGTATTTCACCAGATCAGTTTGCAATATATGCTAAAGATTTTGTATCAAAGACTCTTCAGAAAACAAAAGATATCACTATGTTATGTTGTGAAACCGGGACGCATTATATACATCTAGATATAGATGGAGATTTTTCGGCATTCAATATTGATTTTTCTTATATTGGTAAAGAGAATCATGTTTTAGTGTTCAGAGAAGAAGCTCCTCAGGATTCTGCAAAAATAACATATTTATAAACGCAGTTTGAAAGGTTGTTAAGGAAAAATACATGGGAATATTTGATATAGATGATGATAAGCTTCGGGCTCTTTACCATAGAGCTGAACTTGAAGCAAATAGAGGTTTTGTTGATACGAGAAAGTACCCATATCTCGATAAAGCATTATATATTTATGCTAAAGAGCATAACTGTTCTTATGATGAAGCACTTGTATTTGCAAAGACCGGAAAGAAGATGGGACGATTGGCGTCCGGGAATGGATGATCCAATGTGGGCAAAGATTTGCGAGGTGGAATACTACTATGATTATTCCTTAAGGGGTAGCTTATGAAGATTTATGTTGGTGTAACAGATTCGGAATGGTATGAATACAATAGAATTAAAAATTTAGTTGAAGTAAATTTCTGGAGACCGGGAGGCCAAGTTTTTAAAGCGTTAGATAGAAATGACCTGTTTCTATTTAAACTTCATTACCCGGAAAACTATATAGTTGGTGGTGGTTATTTTGTAAGCTATTCTTATCTACCAACGTATTTAGCGTGGGATGCTTTTGGAGATGGAAATGGGACATCTTCACTAAATGAATTAAATAGAAAAATAAGTAAGTACAGGCAGAAAAATAATATGGTCGATAGTAATCCGTATATTGGATGTATTATTTTGACTGATGTTTTCTATTTCGATAGAAATAAATGGATCCCAGCACCAGATGATTTTGGAAAATATACAGTTCAAGGAAAAAGCTATTCAGATGATACAACTGTTGGAAAAGCATTATTTGATCAAGTTAGAGAACGCCTTTTTGATAATGTAAAAACTATTGATAAACCACAATTTGGATATTCACAAGTCAAACACCGGATTGGGCAAGGAGCCTTTAGAATTATCGTTACTGATAACTATCAAAGAAGATGTGCAATTACTGGAGAAAAGACATTGCCAGTTCTTCAAGCTGCTCATATAAAACCAGTTTCACAGGAAGGACCTTACATCGCTAGTAATGGATTACTATTAAAATCAGATTTTCATACTTTATTCGATGATGGTTATATTACTATTGATTCTGACTATAGAGTAGATGTCAGTAAAAGATTACATGATGATTATGGGAATGGTAAGGATTATTACAAATATCATGGTCAGAAACTAATGATTATTCCAGAGAAAATAGAAAATAGACCTTCAAAAGAATTCTTACAATGGCATAATGAAAATATATTTTTGGGATGATTATCACGAAAGTTGAAAATATATAAGTGGTATGGAGTGACTGATGGGAAAAGATTTGATTGATATATTTCTTGATTTTACGTTGCAACCAATATTAGATGCCATTTTTACAGACAGCTTTAAGGGTAAATATGGTGAAAAGTTAACTGAGAAAGAATTGAAGAAAGTAAATCTATTTGGTCGTAAGGGAAAGACTCTTCGAAATATATATATTCCTAAAGATAACGGTGAAACCTCGGAAATAGATGTAATGTTTATCTGTCAGAAAGGGATATTTGTATTTGAAAGCAAGAACTATTCTGGGTGGATTTTTGGAAATGAAAAAGATCAGTACTGGACCGCATGTCTAGCTAGTGGACAAAAGAACAGATTTTATAATCCGATAAAGCAGAACAGAACTCATCTGAAATGGTTAAGTAATTATCTTAGTTCATCGCTTGTTGAAGTTCCATTATTTTCTGTTATTGTTTTCTCAGAGAGATGCGAGCTAAAGAAGATAACTACATTTAGTACTGATATTAATGTTATAAAACGTGATCATACTTATAAGACGGTTAAGAAGATATGGAATTCATCAGAAAATAAGTTGACTGAAAATCAGGTTGAGATGATTTATGAGAAACTTAGCCTTTTGACAAATGTTGATGAGGCGGTTAAAGTCGCGCATATTAAGAATATTGAAAATAAATATATCAAGAGTTCAGACGATAGTGTTCAATCAGAAACGAAAATAAAAGAAAGAACAAATGATTTGATCTGTCCACGATGTGGAAACAAATTAGTACTTAGAACAGCAAAGAAGGGACCTAATGCAGGAAATCAGTTTTATGGGTGTGCTGCATTTCCTAAGTGCAGGTATATAAGAAATGAATAGAAAAATCAAGAAACATCTTAATGAAATTATTGAACTTCATTGTAAATGGTTAAAGAATAATCCAGAAGGAGTTCGAGCTGACTTTAGTGATGCAGATTTGCGAAGGGTTAACCTAAGTGGAGTAGATCTGTCCATGGCTAATTTCTATTCATGTAATTTGTCCGGAGCTAATCTAGCAGGAACTAATCTGAAAGGATGCTCTTTTGAAAATGCAGTTGTAAAAAATGCAAAACTAAGAAAAGCCAATATGAGGTTCTGTAATATAGTTAACGCAGTATTTGATGGTTCAGATATGAGAGATGTTGATTTAAGAAATGTTATCGGTCAGACATCGTCATTGCAGAAGGTGAATCTTAGCAATGCTAATGCATTTGGATGTAACCTGGAAAATTCAGATCTGGATTATTCAAATATAAGCGGTGTAGATTTTACCGGTGCAACTCTCATCAGAGTGGATTTTAAAGAGGTGAATATGAAGAATGCAAATTTTCTTGGCGCGGATATGACCGGTGCTGCAAACTATAAAAATAAAATGACAGATAAACAGAAACTGGGGATGCTGGATTTATCTATATAGATATTTATTATGGGGGTTGAAATCAATTATGAATGAGTATGTTTGGAAATTATATCTTGAAAGTGGTGGTTATAAAACAGTAGAATTTTTCAAGAATAATTTTGAAAATGATTTATCCTTTGGTTATGTTGATGGAATAAGTAGCTTACAAAAAAAATACTGTGTTTCGAATGATACACTTTCTAACACAAGATGGTTTTTAGAAAAATGCGTTGAAGATTTGCAAGAAGATATTTATGAATGTGAAAATACAGAAGAATATGATGAAGATAATTTTGAAGATATAATCGATGAAATAATGAATGAAATCTGGCATTTATTGTATGATAATCATGGAACTGATCAAAATTCATTTAAAGCATTTTTAGGAGACTATAATCCGGTTGAAGATATTATTTATCTTTCTACTATTTTTTCGCTAGATTATCCGGAATATATTATTCCATATTATTTTCAGTGCAATTTCAATGTTGTTCAGATAATAGCAGATTCATTTGACATAGAGCTTCCTCCTTTACCAGTTAAGAAAGATTATAAAGGACGATTTTTCTATTATGGAGAGTTATGCAAGGTATTTACAAAATATCGTCTTGATAATGGATGGAGTCCGTATGAATTATTTGCCTTTTTATATGACTTTGCTCCGAACTATATAGGCGGAATAGATAGTTATATTATTAAAGATTTACCAGAACCTAAGAGCGCATTTTTTATTGGTGGTGGAGGGAATAATGCTGATGCAGTAGCTGAAGATGATCCTGATGATATCTGCTGCTGGCAGTGTAATCCAGATACCCGCGCAGGGGATATGGTTGTAATGTATCTTAGAACGCCTATTAGCGCTATATCATCGATATGGAGAAGTTGTTCCATAGGGTTTAATGATCCATTTTTCTTTTATTATCGTTGTACTTATGTTGGAAATCCGGTTAAGGTAAAGCGCCTTGGGATTAATGATATTAAGAAAGATAGAGTATTATCTAAGATGCCGATCGTGCATAAAAATATGCAGGGGCTTAATGGAGTAGAATTAAAGCCATCAGAATATAATCATATAGTTGATAAAACTAAAGCTAAGGTAACTAAACTGGAATATGAAGAGATTTCTTCGGATAACAAATATGTTAACGAAAGAGATGTAGAAGATAGGTTAATAAAGCCATTTTTGAATAATATTGGTTATGGGGAGAGTGACTATGAGCAGCAAATTCGTGTTCCAATTGGCAATCATAACAATACATTAATTCCTGATTTTGTAATAGCTCATAAGACATATGGTGGATCACACGTTGCATTTACAGTAATAGAAGCAAAGAAGAGTATAAAAAATAATAAGGAACTAGCAGCTGCATTAGATCAGGTTGGAAGTTATGCTTTATTACTTAGTGCAAAGTATGCTGTAATAGCTTCACAAGAGGGGATTTGGATCACTACAAGTAATAGTCGTTATAAAGAATTCATCTTGAATTATTCGTGGCAAGAACTAGAGGACGATGACAAAATGTATGAAGTGAGAAAAATGTTAGGAAAGAATATGTAATTTGTGAATTGCAAAGAGGTTGTGGCTATGAATGAAAATGAATGGACTAAATCGATATGTGATAGGTTAAGGGATAATTTTAATGATGGAATTATTTTTGTAGATACACTTTGCAAAATACCGTATTCACAAGAAATTGTTTGTTATGATAGTGAATGGAATACAAAGGATATACTTCCTTCTAGTTTTGAGACGGATCTTGTTATATATGAAAAGAAAGATACAATCATAAAACCTAGGGTGGTTATTGAAGCAAAGCTTGGATCAATTACTACTCATGATGCGATTACATATAGTTATAAAGCTGAAAAACATAAATATATTACTCCATACTTGAGGTATGGGATTATGATTGGAAATAGAAGTCATTATCCTCTTCCGGGTAGATTATATAGACATGGTACAAATTTCGACTTTATGTTTAGCTTTTCTGGAATGTCACCTGATATTGATGAATGGATTTCATTTGTGGAAATGCTTGCTAAAGAAATCAGCTATTCTAGGACAACTGAAGAAATGCTTCATGAGAGTAGAAGTAAAGATAGAAAAAGATATTATATGCTTCAGAAACAATTGATTGTAAAAGAAATACAATAAAGTCTAGAATAGGCATATAGTTCAAATATAGATAAATTCCCAAGGGCTGGAGCTTTTAGAAAGTTAATGAGTAATCTGTGGAGGCAATTATGAGTATACTTATAAAAGATACAACAAGAGAAGAGCGTGAGCGTATAGTGGCTGAATCTATTGGGAATATCAATGGTTCCTGTGATGGATGCATGTCTGGTCTGGCAGATATGTATCAGGATTATATTGATGGTAAGAAGGAAATAAAAGATATCAATATGGAATTCAGGGCTCACTATGAATCTGGAGTTGATGGACCGGAGAAAACTGATTGTGGTTTTAAAGTGTATTGATATTATTGTATTAGCTTTTAATTGAGGTTATCAGGATGGGAGACAGGAGATTGCATGCCGGAGATATAGTCCAGCATTTTAAAAGAGAAACCTTATCAAAGAAAGACAGAGACAAAAACATTTATCTTTATAAGATTATTGGAATTGCAAAGCATACTGAAACTAAGGAAATGGTTGTTGTTTATCAGTCCCTATATGGAGATTTCGCTATGTATGTGAGACCTTATGATATGTTTATCGGTAAGGTTGATAAAGAGAAATATCCGGATATAAAGCAGATATATAGATTTGAAAAGGTAAAAGAAGAAGCATAGGAGTTATTGATTATGAAAACATTAGTGGCATATTTTTCAGCAACCGGAACTACTGGAGTTGTTGCAACGGAATTGGCTAAGGCAATCAATGCTGATATTTATGAAATAGTTCCAGAGGTTCCATATACAAATGATGATCTCAACTGGCGTGACAAGTCTTCCAGAAGTTCGGTGGAGATGGAAGATGAGTCCAGCAGGCCTGCTATCGGTAGTGTCAGAATAGAAAATATAGATCAGTATGATCTGATTTTCCTTGGTGGACCTGTGTGGTGGTACCGGCTTTCACACATTATAAATACATTTTTGGAGAGCTATGATTTTACAGGAAAGAAGATAGTTCTCTTTGCTACGTCCGGAAGCAGCGGACTTGGAAAATCAGCAGAGCTGCTTAAAGATAGTGCACCAGGTGCCGAGATAATAAACGGTGCGGTGCTTAATGGAAATAAGTCAATTGATGATCTGAAGGCATTTGCCGAGCAGTATTTATAAAAGAATTTTAAATTATAAGGAACGAGAATAATGTTTAGATTAGTAGGATACGATATTCGTGAAAATGATACTGAAGACAGAAAGGAATTTATTAAGTACATTTCCACTGTTGCTTCTGACATGCTGATTACTGCATTTGAAAGAACTTACTTGTCTGGGAATGATGAATTTTTGCCCGTATATGATACGTACTTTGGCGATGATTTCTTTGAAGGATTAGGAAAACTATATGATATCGATGATGAAGAACTCGGCATGCTTATTGTGAAGAAAAAGGCTGAGCATATTTTGAAAATGCTTCGTGATGAAGAGTTGTATTATACATTTGACCTTCTGGAAGAGTATATGCTTTATGCGGTAACTGACGATAGCAATGATTTGGTCATACAATCATTTGATATGATGAAGTCTTTAGTTGACAATGATAAATATACAGCAGCACTTGATATACTTAAGGGAAAATATAATTATACTCAGAAAGAAGCAAGTGAACTGGCAGACAAACTTACCAATATACTTCTTGTCCGTCTTCATGAAGATGAGGATGAAAATCTGTACTTCTGGGACAGGGATTACGAATATGTATTTGATAATGGATTTGTTGAAGGAATGAAGTATATCAAATCCTACGCTGGTCTGAGCATGGGTTACGGATATGACTATGCATGCGAAATGTTTAATAATATAGATATGGAACCGCCTATTGAAATCCTCGGAACCAAGGCAGCAAATGAAGTTGAAAAAGAGGCGTCAGAAAAGGCGGTAAGAGAAGCATTTGCAAATATGGAAAAGAACTTCTTTGGCGGTAGTAATAGTTCAGGAGAATCGGACAGAAAAGATGATTCGAATGTGATACCATTTAGAAATAAGGGGACGAAAAATGGTAAATAGGGAAGATGTGCAGGAGCTTACCGGAAGGATGACTCCTGAATCAAAGCCTGTTATTCCTCTTGGAAAGATAATTGAAGCCATAGAAATGGCAGATGATTTATGGAATCAGTACTTTGATCTGGAGAAAAAGGAAGTGGTCAGTGTTCCTTCTGATATTTCCATGTATGGAGAAGTTGATAAAGATGACCAAGAAATCATGGAAATAATTGAAGAGGGATGGCAAGTCAGGTTTTTCGGCCTGCCTTCAAAATATGATATCCATGAATATAGCATAATGGAAAGATTTATCTGGGAGCTTCCGACAGACGATGTCCAGAATAAGCTGGAACGAGCTATAAAAGGTAGAGGTGCTTTTAGAAGATTTAAGGATACACTTAGACGATTCAACATGGAAGATAAGTGGTACGAATACGAGGCTCAGGCTTATAGGAAGATTGCTATCGAGTGGTGCGAGAATAACGGGTTTGAGTATGAGGAGTAGTAATGCCTGTTCATGACGAGTCTGGCTCCGGCTGGATAACCTGTGTGACTCTTTTTTCTAATGCGTAGGCAATGTGGAGCATTTCTCCTAGGCAGCATGTGGTTTTACTATATTATCTGAAATAGAATTATATTTTGACAAGATGTAAAAACGTTTAATAGGCGTGTGGTTTGGTAAAGGGAATTTATTAAGATCTTTATTATTTGGATTAGTAGGTGGAGAAGTTATGGGCGAGATTGATATAAAATTTGATTTTACAATGGATTCAAAAAGCTTTTGGGATGGTTTCTGGGACAGAGGTGATGGCTTGGGAGCTGGAGGGTCTGATCCTGACATTGCTAGTGCGACGCTTCAAAGATATCATCAGTTGCTATGGAGTAAAGAACTGCCTAATGGAGATATAATGGATTTAAAGGCTGGCAATGAACCATACTATTATTTGACTTGGAAAGATTTCAGATTTGGAAGCGATTCCATAATTGTGGGATTTAGATATTATAGATATAAATACATGATTAATCAGTTCAATGCGAAGCAGGATGATTATAAAATGGTTTGGGAAGATCTTATTAGAAAATCTTATACCATAGGAGGAACTATCATATTTCCTTTACATCCATCTAGTATGAATCAGAGAAAAGGAATGAGTAAGATTATATCTGATCGGTGGGACCTTACTTTAGAATGCATAAGATTATACTATAATGGGGAAAAAAGTCCTCTTTATAATACTATATTATCAGATAAAAAGTTTTATGATTTATTTGTTGATTTTAAAGGGTATGTCGATTATTTCTTTCTTCAAGATGCAGTTACTTCAGATTATTCAAAAGTTAATATATGGTATGGGAATGCTGATTTTCTGAAGGATGGTCTGCCCAAGACATTAGATGATTATATTTTATTTCTTGAGAGAGAATTCGATTTTTTAAATAAAAGAAATGAGAGAATAGCAGATTATTCAAGAACTCATGGGTTATAAGAATCTTATACTTATGATTATTGAAAGAGGGTAGCATGAAAAAATATGAATTGAATGGAGAAATATACTACTACAATAACGGTAAATGGCTTACTTCAAATTATATGATTGCTCCGTTAGCTTTAGTTGGAAAACTTAATAAATTGTTAGTTGAGGAAGAGGATTTGTCTGATAAATCCTTTGGAGAACTCATAAAGATAATTGATGGAGCACGTGATGGTGAAACAAATATTCAACTAGCTGTTAAAGCTGCTGATTTGGCTCTTGAAATGGCTAAACCTCAAAGTATAGGTTATATTTTGCCTAGAGATACTTCAAATTATAGAAAAATTGGGAAACCTCAATTGGCTATTCAGTTAGCAAATAAGTATATTGATAAATATGGGGACGATGTTATTTCTTCTGCTTTATTGACGTCAATGGCAGCTGCCTATTGCGATTTAGGTGAACTTAAGGATGCTCGAAAATACGCTGATAGAGCAAAGGCTAGATCTGCTGGCAAGTCATCACCTGAGTTAGTATCTTTATATACGCGACTCAAGAGACTGGAAGGTTGATTATAAAGTAAGAACAAAATGTCATGAATGTCCGATAAATAGTTATTGTAATAGTAAGAGTAGTATTTAGGGATATTTAGAATAATAAAGGAATTAGATGAATGACAATCTGGAACCCCTGGCACGGGTGTAAAAAGCTGAGTCCCGGCTGTGCAAATTGTTATGTTTATCGTCGGGATGAGAGTATAGGCAAAGATGCTTCTATCGTAACAAAAACAAATGATTATAACCTTCCAATCAAGAAGACCAGACAGAAGGAATACAAGATCACTCCTGATGATGGGACTGTATATGCTTGTATGACTTCTGATTTTTTTCTTGAAGAGGCGGATGAGTGGCGTGAGGGTGTCTGGGATATTATCCGTGAACGTAGTGATCTGGATTTTGTGATTATTACGAAGCGAATCCACCGGTTTGAGGAATGTATTCCATTTGACTGGGGCGATGGATGGGGAAATGTAACTATATGCAGTACCTGTGAGAACCAGGACAGAGCTGATTACCGGCTTCCGATTCTACTGGATCTTCCGATAAAGCATAGAGCAGTCATATCGGAACCAATGCTTGAAGATATAGATATAGAGAAGTATCTTAAGTCCGGGCTTATAGAGCATGTTACCTGTGGTGGTGAGTCAGGGCCTAATGCTCGTCCTTGTGATTTCAAATGGATCAAAGAAGTGAGACGTCAGTGCATCCGGGCTGGAGTGCCATTTACATTTAAACAGACCGGAGCTGTGTTCATTATGGATGGCAAGATATACCATATAGATCGAAAGCTTCAAATGGCTCAGGCGAAGAAGTCGGGATATAGTTATATTCCCGGAATGGGGATGGCAGATAAGATTCCATATGAACTGCCACTGCGTAAGACACTGTTCGAAGGACTGGCTAGATCAGACTTCCGGAGCAGATTTTATTTGTCAGCGGATGACAGAAAGTATATTGCTGATAAAGGTATGGATACCATAAGGAGTCATGCTGCGGATTTCGTGACCAAGAGGCTTTCGTCTGAGAATCCGGAAAATGACGGTAAACAGACTCCGATGAGAGGACATCCGGTTTTTATAGCCCAACACGCGACGGCTTGCTGCTGCAGAGGCTGTCTGGAGAAATGGCATCACATTCCGGCAGGAAAAGTCCTTAATGAAGAAGAACAGAAGTATATCGTAGATGTACTGATGGATTGGATAGAGAAGGAAGTTGGTTAATGAACTATAGCTTGTAAATGAGGAGAAAATAGATTTTGCAAAGAAATACAGTCAGGACGCCAATGCAAAATATAATGAATTACTATATTATGGACTTAGAAATGATGAAGTGAAATAAGAGAAGGTAGAAAAGCAAGGATGGAGTCTCTATGAGAAGATGTATTGTTATTTTATATTGCTTGTTGCTTAGTATACTAATCATTGGATGTGGCGCAGGTGAGGATAAAGAGGAAATGTCGATATTAAGTAAAAAGATGATAGTCGGCACTGATATCAAAAAGGAAGATATCATCGATTTTTATTATACAGAAGAAAATATAAATTATGATGCATTTTATCAAAGGTACAGGTTTTATGTTGAAAATGATAAGTTCAAGTTCTTTCATGAAACGCGGGAAAGAAAAGATGACTACGGACCTTGTACAGCAGCAGATGCAACTCTTACGGGAACAATAGAACTCACAGATGATCAGTGGTCACAGTTTTATGATTTAATAAATGGTGGAACCGTCAGAGCGAGAGAAGATTCAGCAGAATCCGGCGGGACAGGACCATGGTTATATTTATACTGGACAAATGATAAATCAAAGTATCAAGAGTTTTCATTTTCATCATATGAGAAACAGAAAGAATTTGTTGATTTATGCATATCCTTAATTCCGGAGAATAATTCAAATAATGAAAATACAGCTGGTGATAACTCAGAAGATATGACACCAAAAGCATATCCTGTAGTAAGTATAGGTGACAGGACATTTGCTATTGAAATGGATGATAACTCATCAGCAGACGCATTTCTTGAAAAGCTGAAAAGTGATCCGGTCGAGATAACTATGCATGACTATGGAGCATTTGAAAAGGTTGGGGATTTGCCATGGAGTCTTCCTCAAAATGATGAGGAAATCACGACAGAACCGGGAGATATTATCCTGTATCAGGGGAATCAGATTACTATATACTATGATGAGAATACATGGAATTTTACAAGGCTTGGCAAATTAAGTGCTACAGATGAAGAAATAAAAGAGATTCTCGGTGGAGCCAGTGACATTACAGCGACATTTTATCTGGAATGGACAGAATAAAAATATGGTAGAAAAGGGTGGAAGTACTAATGAGTAGATTACTAATAAAACAGAAGGTCTTTTCGTGGACAGATACATATGACGTATATGATGAGGTTGGAAATCCCAAATACTATGTGAAAGCGGATTTCTTCTCAATCGGACATAGAATCCGTATCTATGATAAAGCAACCGGTTCAGAACTTGGAATTATCCAGGAAAAAGTTCTCCGGATATTTAAGGAGTTTGAAATATCCATTAACGGTATATCTCAGGGAATTATAAAGAAACAATTCTCCATGTTCGTTCCAAAGTATAATATCGACTATAAAGGATGGAGGCTTGAAGGAGACTTCATGCAATGGAACTATACAATCTATGAAGGCAGTCGTTTGGTCGTAAATATCGATAAACAACTGTTCCAATGGGGAGACACTTACGTTTTGGATATAGTTGATCCTGTTGATGAACTTCCGGCTCTTATGGTAGCGATAGCAATGGATGCTGCAAAGTGCTCGGAGAATGATAATAATAGAAATACATTTATGTGATGTGAATCATTTAGCAGATTCACATCTATTTGGTGATTATGAAAGATATGGAAATAGCGGTATTGACATTCAGGCTGCGTGCACCATGGGTACATAGCCTGAAAGAAAAAAGAATGATAGTAAAAAGCATTATCGCAAAAGTGCAGAATCAGTTTCATGTTTCTGTGTCAGAAATCGATGAACAGGATATACATCAGATCATAGTAATCGGTGTGGCAGCAATAGTTCCACATAATGCCATGGCTGACAGTCTGATGGATGAAATATCTAGCTTTGTAGAGAAAAATACTGATGCTGAAATACTGGATGAGATAAGAGAAATCCGATAGTGAATTATGGTGGAAATTTATTAGATTTCTAGTCAGGTTTTCTTTGACTAACTTCGCCAAAATGAATATAATATACATATCGTGAATATGTTAGCAAACCCGACGAAAGTCGGCGGCGCAAAGCTATTAGGGCCTGTAAAATGGTAGCCAGTTGCAACTAGAGTATAAACGCATTGGAGTAGATCAGTTTAAGGTCTTCACCGGTGCTTTTTGTTTATTCGAGAGGTATGTATATGGATAATTATTTAACAATAAAAGAAGTAGCAGAAAAGTGGAACCTGACAACAAGAAGAGTCCAAAAAATGTGCTCAGATGGAATAATCCCTGGAGTAATCCGGTTCGGTAGAGCTTGGGCAATTCCGGCAGATGCAGAAAAACCGATAGATGGACGGATAACTACGGGGAAGTATAGGAATTGGAGGAAAAAAGATTCTGATTCTTAGATGAGGTGTGTACACAAAGTACACCTAAATTTATATGATAAATGTTAAACTGAACATTTAATACTATACAACAATTTTTTTATTGAGAGGGGATTACTATGGTTAAGGTGAATTTGGAGTACAACCCGTACTTAATGGATTTTAAGGCCAAGTTTAATGGGAAAGAGCCTAGAATCAACAGTCTTGTTGAAAAGTATGAAAAGCTTCCGTTACAGACCTGGGTAAAGGATGTTCCACATATCCTTTACGATGAGATGAACGGATATGATTTCGATTTGGAATATATTGGACCGGATCTTGAGTATGAAGATATAGTGAAGGCATTTGAAAATGAACATATTTCTGCAGATGATGTCAGATGCAATCATATAAAAACCATGGAAAGTCGTGTTGAAAAACTGGCTGGGATTATAGCGCTTAATAAGTGGTTAGATGAAAATAGAAACAATAGGCTTGATTTAGATACTTTTAAGATTGAAAATCCTGACGTTTTTGATAATAGCCATTCTATTATTATCATAGGGGATACAGGTCTTGGTGATTTTACTTTTGAGAATACCAATATATCTATAGAGGTTATTTCGGATATTAACGAGCTTGATAACACTGATTTAAAAGATACTCCTATCATCATTGATGCAGATAGGTTAAGTATTCAAGAATTGCAGTCTATTATTAGTGAAATACAAAATGAAAATGAGAATGTTTCCGTTAATCAGTTTTTTATATATGTTCATTCAAAAAATAAAATGGAAATGTATTATAGATTACTTACGGATATTGGTATTAAGAATCCTCAGATTATCAATGGTCTGGATGATATTAGTTTGAAAAGATATTTTGAATACTACCCAGTTTCTGATTATATCAGAGATTATTTAAAAGCAGTAAGAAATAAAGTTGATACTTTAAAAGCAGAAATGGAAGTAGAAAAAGAAAAATCTGATAAAGCTAATGGTGAAGTAATGTCTCAAATAATGATGATTGAGGATCATATTTCGGCAATTAAGGATTCGATAGTAGAACTTGATAATATAAGCAAAACAACAATATTACCTGAGTGGGATTTTACAAAGAACAAAATGCTTGAAAAGATAAGTCTTTGGAAAGTCAAAAAAACAAAAATCACATCCTACGATGAAGCAATTAATTTGGCTAAACAGTTTGAAGAAGAAATAAAATATCAGTGGGATAAGTTTATTGAGGTTGTAAAAGGAATAACTGCTCAGAATAAAAATACAATAATGGAGAAATGTACAGAAATCTATGATAGAGCAACTAAATCAAAATCTCCTAAATATCCTAGTAATCCATCGTTTGAAACATATAAAAGTGAATTTGATGGTTTAATAAATGAATTTATGAATATTAAAGAAGAACATTATGAAAAACCTAAAGAAGGAATTTTAAATTCATTTTTAAAAGAGTTTAATTCATCTACAGACAATAAGGAGAGTGTTCTTGTTACTACGTATCCTTGCTATAAGTGGAGAGAGTATGCAGCTGAAATTACAACTCCAATTATTGATAAAATAATAGAAGAGCGTAATACAGAACTACAAGAGTATTGTACAAATGTGACGTTAGATTATTCTGAAAAACTTATTAAGTTATTGGATGAGAGAATCGAAGATAAAGATAGATTCTCTGAACGTTTATCGGCTGACATCAGAGTTCTTCAAAAGGATTTTGACTGGCTTAATGAGCTTATAGAAAAATTAGAGACAATCGAAAGGAGTTAAGGCATGGATGAATTAAAAGTTAGAGAAAATGAAGATCTGGCAATAGTTACTGAACCCTTAACAATGGAAAATCGTCTCGAAATCATTGAAGAAGGAATCAGAAAGAAATATCTGGCAAGACTGACGGAAATGCAGATTTGTCCTATTAATAATATGCTTCCTCTCGAAGAGGATCTTATTGATAATATACGTGTTTATAAAGTTACAGAAATGGTCTATCCGAAGGATGAGATTGCAACTGACAAATTTACCACAGTTTTTAATACATTATCCACTTACAATGCATCTATTTTTATTATTCTGGATTCAGATGGTGAGAAAACAGACTTTTATATTGGCGTAAGAAATAATGAAACTGATCCATTATTAAAAAGGTCAACAGTTACATTAGGTGATACGATGAAGAATACTTTGATTGGTCACTTCCCAGGAGCAAAAATAGAAAATATTGATAGAAATGCAATAGCGAATTTGTCTAACAAAATAATTACTCAAGATAATGTTGCATCAGTTAGTGTTGTTGGAAGTACAAAAAATGATAAGGAACAGTCCAATAATCAGTTTGTCCAGGGAATAGAAAAACTTGCCCTGTCTATGCACGATAGACAATATATTGGAATAATAATTGCTGAAAATCAGTCTTCAAAAACGGTGCAATCATTAAGAGAGGACTATCAAAACTTATATACCAAGCTTTCTCCGTTTCAAAAAGTACAATTTTCAGATAATACATCAGAAAGTACATCTAGGAACAAATCATTTTCTGAAATGAGTGGTAAGCAAAAAGCGGCTATGATAGGAGGTGCTGTTATTTCTGTTATTGGCGCTGTTGGAGGAGCTGCATTAGGTGCTGTTGCAGGTGGTGGAACTGCTGCTGGAACTGGAGCTATGGTTGGTGGAACAGTTGCTGGTCAGTTTAATGGCTTTATTTCGTCGCTTGCACCAACAGAGCAGATTTCAACATCTACGTCAACGACTACTTCCACAACAACAGAGAATAAAGCGGTAACTGATATTATGCAGTTGCTTGACGAATCAATACAAAAAACAAAAGAATATGATAGCTATGGAATGTGGAATATAGCAAGCTATTTTATATCTGATGATATGACGGCAGCGGAAATAGCTGCAAGTAATTATCGTTCGCTTATGAATGGTGAAAAATCTGGCCGAGAACTTTCTGCCATAAATTCGTGGAGAAGTAATAATCCTGCTATTAGTGGGGGTTTTCGAGATTTGACAACATATCTATCCAGGTTTATGCATCCGACATTTTGTTACGGAAGCAATGAAGAATATAATGTTCTTACAGATGCGACTACTTCAGTTAGTGGTAGAGATCTTGGACTTCATATGGGACTTCCACGTGCGACAGTATCGGGACTTCCAGTAATAGAACATGCAGAATTTGGAAAAGAAGTTACAACATATCAACTGTTTTCGAACCAAAAGGAATTAAGACCAGAAGAGAGATTGACTTTAGGTAAGGTATTTGATCTTGGTCGTATAACAAATAAAGTTGTAGAACTTGAAAATAAAAGCTTAAATATGCATACATTTATCACAGGCTCAACTGGTTCTGGAAAGAGTAATACTGTGTATCAGATACTTAGTGAATTACATCAGGATAATATTCCGTTCCTTGTTATTGAACCAGCAAAGGGTGAATACAAGGATGTGTTTGGCCATATGCCTGATGTAAATGTTTTTTCTACAAATCCTAATGTTTCGGAACTTATTAATTTGAATCCATTTAAATTCCCTAGTTCCATACACGTTCTAGAACATGTGGATGGATTAGTAGAAATATTTAGTGCATGTTGGCCAATGTATGATGCAATGCCAGCCTTCTTCAAAGATGCGATGCTAAAGTCTTATGAGTCGGTAGGATGGGATTTAGGATCATCGACTTTTGATGGAGAAGATGTTGAATTTCCAGATTTTGAAATACTAGCAGAACAGTTGAATGAGTTGATTGAAGGATCTGATTATGCTTCGGATATAAAATCAAACTATAGAGGAGCTTTAATAACTAGAGTTAAGTCTTTATCGGTTGGATTAAATAAATTCATCTTTACATCTGAACAAACACCATATGAACGTATATTTGATGAAAACTGTATTCTTGATATAAGCCGCGTTAAGTCAGGAGAAACCAAGGCACTCATAATGGGTATGATGGTATATATCCTTAATGAATATAGAGTTGATAGAAAAACATCAAATAATAATGGATTGAAGCATATTACTGTTCTAGAAGAAGCTCATAATCTTTTAAAGAATACAGCTAATGGAGAATCTGAGTTGGTTGGAAAATCAGTTGAAATGCTTACTCAGACTATTGCAGAGATTCGTACATACGGAGAGGGATTTATAATTGTTGATCAGTCGCCTTCGTCTGTAGATATTTCTGCGATTAAGAATACAAATACAAAGATAGTTCTAAGAACGCCGGAAGCAAATGATAGAGAAGCGGTTGGTAGATCAATGGGCTTAACAGAAAATCAGGTTAACGAAATTGCAAAGCTTCCTGGTGGTGTTGCAGTTGTTTATCAGAATAATTGGGTGAATCCAGTTCTTACTTTGGTTGATAAGGCTCCAGTAAAGGATGTTCCTTATGTAAATGAAAATCCTATAAAGATAAGAACAATTAAATCTGCTCGTAAGTATCTTCTCAAAATGCTTATGCATCCTTGGATTGGGGGTGAAGAGGTTATATCCGAAGAAGTATTACTTGATTCGTTAAAAGTTATAGAATTATCTAGAAGCGAAAGAAAAGAAATCAAGAATCTTATTTCAGATTACGGTTTATTTGCTGGAAATCTTATTTGGAAAGATGAGGATATGGCAAAGTTACAGCAATTAGTTAAGAGCGTATTAGGAATATCTGATAAAGATATTTCACATATGACGGAACCTAAGGATTTATATTTTACTGTTAAGGATAGTGTGAAAAAACTATCAGATCAAGAAATCAAGGAAATCTGTTATGTTATAACATATACAAAGGAGGTGGCCTGATGACTAATACTTTTGATTCTTTTGAAGGCAATTCCTTTAAAACTGAGGGCATAAATATATCTGAAAAAACAAGTGAATTCAATAAGGCTTTTGATTCAAAGGTGAAAAGTGCTGATGGAGTTTATAAGAACAATAATTTTGATGTAACTAAAACTAATGTGCCTGGTTGGCTTGGAATTGATACCAATTCAGTTAAGGTATCAACGGATTCTGTTGTTAGTAATGTGAAACAAATGTATTCAGGTGGTAATGTTGATTTACCTGGATATGAATCTTTCAAAACAATGGGGATAAAAGATGTTGGTAAATGGAAAGGTGATCTTAAAGATAAAGGGACTTTAAAAAGTAGAGCTGGGTATGATGCTGAAATAATAAGTACAGCAAAAGAAAATATAACAAATGAGGCACTAGGAAATGGTAACAAAACATATAGGGCAGATGATAGACCAGATTTATTTTCTAGAAATGATCAATATGTTGATAAAATCCGTGTTGATTCAGCGGGAAATATCACTGAACGTATTCAAACAAAGTTTATAGGTGATGATGGTAGATCATGTTGTAAAAATCTTTTAGAGAATAAGGATTTTAATAAATATTATACTGATGGAAAAGTTGATAAAATAGAAATCCCAAAAGATTATTTTAAATCGGGAAAAGAATATATTGCTGAGCAGAGAACAAAATTAGAAGGACAATTAGAGAGAGTAAAAGCAGAAGGAAATATAGAAGCGCAAGAAGGCATACAAGCAAAATTGGATAAAGTAAATCAGTTGGATGGAATGCTTGAACAAAGCAATACTACCTCAACAGAAGCTATACAGGCAGCTAAGCATCCTAAGTTATATGCAGCAAAACAAATGATGCCGTCCGTAGCTAAAAAAGGGGCAATGGATGGTTTAAATCAGGCAAAGACAGCTATGATTGTCACTGGAGCAATGTCGACAGTAGATAATGTGTCAAAATATATCGATGGGGATATTGAGGCGGAAGAAGCTGTAAAAAATATAGCTACTGAAACTGGTACAGCAGGTGTTGCAGCATTTGGTGTGGGATTTATTACAAGTTCGACAGCTACATTAATGCGTAGTTCTAGTAATGAACTTATAAGGAGCGTGGGATCTGCAGGTGGTGGATGTCTTCCTGCGGCTGCTGTTTCTTATGGAATTGAAGTTCATGGAGCTGTTGTTGATTATGCAAAGGGTGAGATTGATAATACTGAATTTGTGGATGAACTTGGTCGAGGCGGAGCCAAAGTTGCAGGAGGTATGGTTGGCGGTGCTGTTGGAAGTGCTGTTGGACCAGTTGGTACATTTGTAGGTGCTACTATTGGTAGTGAAGTTGGAGAAGCAGCTTATGATGCTACGAAGTATGTGGCGGATACATCAGTTGATTTAGCAACAGGTGATAAAACCATCGAAGAAGTATCTACAGAAATTAAGGATGCAACAATAAAAAAAGCTGAGAAAATTGAGGAAACTGCAAAAGAAACTGTAGATAATTATAAAGAAATAGCTGGGTACGTTGCTGATGAAACTGGTTTGAATGAAAAGGTGTCTGATGTTAAAGAATCTGTCGAAAAAAATGTTGAGGAAACAACGGCAAAGGTGGAAAAATCACTGGAAAAAGCTCAAACTACAGTTGAAAAAAATGCGACAGAGATAAAGAAAGAAGTAAAGGAGTCAGCTGACAGAACAGTAGAAACTGTTAAGGATTATGAACAGTCAGCTAAGGAACTTGTATCAAGTACTGTAAATTATGCAATCACCTCGGAGGCATACGTATCTGCTGTAGAAGTTTGTGATGGTGCAATTGATTCTAGTGCTGAACAGCTAAGTAAATTAGAAGCAAAAGCAAAAGAATATGCTGATAAAGCCGTAGAAAAGGCGGGGGATTTTGGAACAGATACGGTGAAAGATGTAAAAGCGGCAATCACTGATTTTAATATTAAAAATTCCTTACCGTTTAAGTTTTGATCATAAAGTAAAAAAAAGTAACAGGTCAAATCTCGCAAAAAAATTAGATTTGACCTGTTTGTTTTATACACTACCAAGTTCGGTATAGATCATTCCGTGTTTTCCTCTGTCGGAGCGGTAGAGAGTTATCTTTTTTACCGTCATAGTTTTGTGAGGTACTGATATTCCGGTCATACCCTTCCGGCATACAGCTTTACGAATAAGTGTTATGTGCGGAGAGAACTTCTTTCTATCATATGGAATATCAGCATCGGAAAGATAATGGCGGAGTGATCTTACCAAGGTTTTCAGTTCATCTGAGTTGTCAAGACCAGCCCACCATAAGTCTCCAAAGTTTCCAAATCCTTTAAGAGAGATGTTGAATGGCTTGAAGCTAACGTTCTCCATCGTCTGAAGTACATAATCAGGATCTGGATAATCACCTATAAATGCAAGAGTGATGTGAGTATTATCTATAGCTGTATAGTTACCGGTAACACCGGCTTTTTTCATATTGCCTTGTATTTCCAGGAGGGCATTCTTTATATTCGGTTCCAGTTCTATTGCTATAAATAATCTCATAATATTTTACCTGCTTGATGGTGTAATTATATCTATGTACTGAATCAAATTTGCATCGTGATTTTTTATGTAGTTTTGTCGCTATAAGGAAATAATTCAGTTATTGGAGTTTCCAGTGTTTCGGAGAGTTTATATGCATTAAGAAGTGATGGGATTCGCGTAAGTGCTTCGTAGTACTTAATGCAGCGTACACTTATACCGGTTTTTGCAGATAGTTCCAACTGACTGATGTTTTTTTCTGTTCTAACATTCCTGAGATTTGAAGTAATATTCTCCATACGCTTATACCTCCTGTTTCAAATTGCCTGAGATGAGCTATTAATCGTCTCCTGACAATTCTAATTATAAAGAGGTAGATGTCCTTTAATCAGGACACGACTCTGCCGTACACACGGAAATCATTTGCCTCAGTGATAGGTATAGGATCATATTTTGAGTTTAAAGAGATAAGTTCAACATAGTCAGTTTCTTTATGAAGTCTCTTACAGTATGCATTGCCATCAAGATAGAATATACCGATGTCACCATCGAGTAAATCAGTTGTACGTTCAACCCACACTATCTGCCCATTCAGGTATCTTGGCTCCATAGAGTCTCCGTTAAGTCTTATACCGAAATGTGCCTTTTCCGGAACTTCACTTCCAACTTCTTCAAGTTCATATTCATCGCCGTCAAGAAATTCACCTGAACCGGCAGATGCAGGTAGTAAATAGAGTGGAAGCTTTCTTCTTGGAAAGCTTATTACCTTATTTGTCTCTTCAGTATGTATATGATATTTATCTGTCATTCCAAGTATATTTATATAATCCAATGCTTTTTCTTTCCCTTCAGGAGTCAGAATAGAGAATGGATTATCTGGATTTGGTTCGATAAATACTGAGTATATATCGGTTATTCCATATATCTTACATAATAAAAGGAACTGTTTCGGGCTTGGGGATGAAGTGCTCTTTTCCCAGGCAGATATGCTTTTATTAGATATTTCCTGATCAAGCGCTGTAAGCTTTTCAGCCGCTTCTATCTGAGATAATCCGGCTGCTTTACGGTATTTGGCTAAAGTTTCTCCTATTTTTATCATTGAATCACCACCTAAAATTTAATTAATTAATTTTATTCACAAGATGTGTCGATTTCCTGTATATGAATATACAACATCTCGTGCTAAAAGACAAGAAAAATCTTAAAATACTGGAACAAGGGAACAAAGTTGCACTTGAAATCTAAAAATATAAGAATTATAATAGCCCTACAGTAAATGATTACTACAAATTACTAAAAGCGCTTTTAAGTAGATTTTATTAAGGAATATATTTATAAAGGAGAGGATGCGAATGATTGAAGAGAGCCCTTATAAGATCTATGTAGATGTTAATGTCGAGTTTACTAAGGATGGTAAATTGATTCCCAGATCCATTATCTGGGATGATGGAACTACCTATGAGATACAGAAGATCACTGATATAAGACGTGCTGCCAGTCTGGTCGCTGGTGCAACGGGTATCAGATACACCATTTACGTAGATGGTTATGAGAGTCATCTGTATTTTGGTGATAATCGTAGATGGTTTGTAGAAGGAAAAGAAAAGAATAAAGAGATGGTGAGTGCCTGAGCTTATTATTACTCAGCACTCCTGGAGAATGTCCATTAAATATGCAAAGGGTTGGTGTAGGTGAATCTATGATGCCTCTGATTCATATTCTTAGTAGATTGCTATACGACAAACTGATGTAGCAGGTGCTAAGGTGCCGGATACCGAAGAACCGGTTTACTATTCTCTTGCAGTATTACTTGGAGAAGGTGACATTTCCCTTTCCTTCAAAGAGTACAAATATGGAATTAATTTGTATGACGAAGGAGTGAAAGAGATGGTAGATAAGATTTCGATGTATAAGGTTTCTTGTCCGATTTGCAAGAAGCAGATGATTGAGAGTTCCGAATCAGATTCGGTTATTAAGTGTTCATGTGGAGCCAGTTACAATATATGGATTCACAAAGATATGATATGTATACAGCAGATTGGTGTGACAGAAGATAGAAAAATGGTACAGGCGAGCAGACGCAGGAAGTATGCTTCTCTGTTTGAAATGGAAAATTAAAAATAGAATATAAATAAATATGAGCATTATGGTCCGAGCAGCGTGACGGTCGATTGAGCCAGTGTGGTTGTCTTCTATAATGCAAGAGTTTGTAAAGAGTTGTAGACGTCAGGCGGGTTATGCATAGACATAAACGTGAGAGCGTCAGGAACCGGCAAAACGAGTGATTATTGTAATATGCACATTTTGTTTGTGCATCTACTTACTTGTTTTGCCGGTTCTTTTTTTGCAGACGCCGGTAATGATGTAGGAGGTTTGGGTTATGTACGATACGAAAGAGATAGGAAAGCGTATCAGATTTTTAAGAAAAAATCATAATATGACGCAGAGAGAATTAACTAAGATTCTTCATCTGTCGGATACTGGAGCAGTAAGTAAGATGGAGAATGGAAAAATACCTGTTTCAATGAATATTCTGATAGAAGTAGCAGATATTTTCGGGGTTTCAATTAAATATGTGCTGCTGGGAGAAAGATTTTATTAATGAATTCCAGTAGTGACAGGTGGAAATGTATTCAGGAATATGAGTAAAACGTCGTATATCAAATTAATTACGGCATGTCACATCGGGCATAGATCTGATGTTAACTATAAAATATTAATATATTAAGGATTGCGCATAAGCGCATATACCGGTATATGGGGACTGATCATCCCTAATCCTTTCAAAAAATGAAAGGATATAACAAAAATGATAAATACAAATTATGAATATTATGAAGATTATGAAATAACAAGAAGTGACCGCTGGTCGATTGCAGACAGGATTCGTCAGAGTAGAGAATCGAAGAATTTAACAAAAACGGAAATGGCTGATCTGCTGGATATGACATCTGATAATTATACTCGTATTGAGAGTGGCAGACAGCTGTGTACAACTACAAATCTTATTAAGATATGCAGGATACTCGGAGTATCAGCTGATTATTTATTGTTTGCGGGTACTGAGGATGGTTTTGTTGCAGAGGTAAGGATGCTCTTCAAAGGGCGTGATGAAAAAGAACTTAAAAAAGGAATAAACATCCTTAAGGCGTATTTTGGTACTGAATCTGAAAGGAATGAGTGAAACACATGAGAAACAGAAGTCTGAATTACAGCAAATTATATTATGGTGATATAGTCCTTGTCGATTATGGAAAAAGAAATGATGGAAGGATGACGAGAGGAATCAAGCCTTCGATTGTTGTTAGTAGTGATTCTTCTATTGAAGATGAAAGATACATATATGTAATTCCATTATATAGGAAGGTTATATCATATCACAAAACAGAAAGCATTCTGGTAAAGAAAAATGAGAATAATCGTCTGAAGTATGATGAATATATCCAACCGATGTTCCTACAGAGAATTCATAAAGGTAGGGTTTCTCGGATTATTGGAAATGTAGATGATTCAAATGTTTTGGATTATCTCAGCGGTACCGTAGGTCGGATGTTTAATATTACAAAGGGAGGTGGCGACTGATGAATAAACCGGATCGTAATGATAAAGCGAGATATCTGACAGTTCCTCAGATAATGAGTGAAACAAATCTATGCAGGGGAAATGTTCTCCGCTTGGCTGAGGAAGCTGATGCTCTGATACGTATTGGAAGAGCAGTTCGTGTAAATGCTGAAAGATTTTACAGGTACATTGAGATCGAGTATAAGGCCTGAAATATAAGATGATAGTAATAGAAAAGGAGAACCTGCTATAACAGATTCTCCTTTTCTATTCTCTCATTCATAGCTTTGATAATGAATGTATTAAGTGATTCCCCGGCATTGGCAGCGGCTTCTTTATATTTCATCTTTTCTCCTTTACGCACACGGATCTTTATATCCTCGACATTTTCGGTCAGATATCTTTTTGCTGCTTTAGCCTGGGATGGAGTATAACGAGATTTTTTTTCTTTGGTTTCATGTTCTGGCATTAGTTTAGACCTCACGATTTTCTGAGGTAATCGTACAGTATTTGTTATTGAAAGTCAATTATATGTATACATAGATTACTGTATTCTGAGTTAAACGAGAATAGTTGCGTACATAGGAATAGTGCACAAAAACACAATGCTATGTGCACATAGAAATTGTGTTATCTGTCAATTGTCTGTTCTATGTGCACATAGTATTATATAAGTAACAAAATTATAGAAGGGATGTGGTTATATGGCAAAAAGATATGATTCAAAAAGGCGTGTACTTCATAAAGGAGAGAGTCAGCGTGCGGATGGAATATATTTATACAGAACCACAATAGACGGAAAAAGATATGAAGTATCATCGGCTTCTCTTGCACGGCTCAGAGAAAAAGAGGAAGATATAAAAGATAAAATGGAAAAAGGCCTTGATTTAGATAAACAGAATCTTACATTAAATGACCTGGCTGCGAAGTATATAGCGGATAAGGCTAAAACAGTTCAGATTACGACATTACAAACTATAGAAACTTACTATAATAGATATGTAAGGAACGTTTTGGGCAGTAAAGAATTATCAAGTATAAAAAAATCTCACATTAAAGATCTTTATCTGGATATGGTTACCGGTGATAATAAGGTCAGCGTCTCTACAGTTATGAGACTTGATTGTATACTTAAGCCTATGCTGGAAGTTGCGGTCGACGATGATATAATCATTAAAAATCCTGCTAAGGGTGTCATGGGACAGATAAGAAGAGAAAAAGGATTTAATGGTAATAAACGTCCTTCATTAACAGAAGCGCAGCAGAAAGCGTTTGTTGATTTTATAATGACTGAACCTAAATTTGAAAATATCAGAAATATTTTAATCTTCTTACTTGGTACCGGTTGCAGAATTGGAGAAACTATCGGACTTCGGTGGGATGATGTGGATTTCCAGAATAGAGTTGTAAATATCAATCATGCAGTTGGATATGTAATAGTAGATGGGCATTATAGGCAATTTGTTAAAATTCCTAAGAGTGCAGCAGGTGTAAGAGAAATCCCTATGCTTGAAGAAGTGAGGGATGCTCTCATCAGGGAAAAAGAAAAGCAGGAAATTATCGGATTTAAAATGCCGGAGCTGGATGGATATACCAATTTCGTTTTTCTCACTCAAAGAGGAACTATATATAGAAGAGAAACAGTAGCTTACCAGATCAAAAGCATAGTCAAAGAGTACAATAAGACACATCAGTATGAACAGCTACCTGACTTCTGTACCCACCAGCTACGGCATACATTTGCAACAATGCTCTGTAAAAACTCCAGTGATCTAAAAGCTATACAGGAAATACTTGGTCATAAGGATATATCAACCACACTTAATACTTACGCAGATGCAACTAAGGAAGGCATAAACAAATCGATGCAGGCTATGCAGGGAGTAATGTTTAAGTAAAAAAATAAATTTTTTTCAAAATAATAAATTTTTTTCAAAAAGTTGTTGACATCTATCTTGAGATTTAGTATATTATGTTTCGAGAGAAGTGCCTGTCTCTCCGTTTGTTGTGTCAAAACGGAGATATGGGCATATTTTTTTGAAATCATTAAATACATCGAAATTGAATTTAATGATAAACAAATCTGATGAAAGAGGTAAGGAAAAGCAAATGAGATCTTTAGTAATGATGAATAGAATAATCGTCATTAATCGACCTGCTATATGTGGGTTTAATTTCTCATGCCTTCAGGCGCCTCATTTTGATCAGGTGGCCATAGCCGGCAAAGAAGGAAAAGATAAGGATTGGGATAGAAATAGGTATAGATACAGGCGATATTAGGCACATTTTGCTTATGAAAGATATCAAACCGTCTGTATCAGGGTATTTCAAGATGCAGACGGTTTTTGTTTTATAAAAAAGTTATGGGGTGTTAGCTCAGTTGGGAGAGCGTCTGTTTTGCAAGCAGAAGGTCGCAGGTTCGAAGCCTGTACGCTCCACTTATGCCGACTTAACTCAACCGGGAGAGTGCTTCCCTTACAAGGAAGAAGTTGGGAGTTCGATTCTCTCAGTCGGTACTAGACCATTAGTATAACGGATAGAATACTTCGCTACGAACGAAGAGGTAGGGGTTCAACTCCCTTATGGTCTACTTGGCTATCGATTATATAATCGATGGGCTCTTTAATAATATAGAGCGGGAGAAAACAGGCACTTCTCTCGCTCACCTGTGGGTATCGTATAACGGTTAGTATATTTGTCTTCCAAACAAATGGTGCGAGTTCGATTCTCGCTATCCACTCACAACTAAATATGCTTCTATAGCTCAATTGGTAGAGCAACTGTATAGTAGTGGAGTGATGATCTGCAATTGTATCATTACTCGAAATGAAGTGTTGAAGTATTCTGTGAATCAGAATCAGGATTCAGTAAAGAATCTTACAGGTTTCTGGAGGAAATCTGGCAACGCAGGAGGTTGAGGGTTCGATCCCCTCTGGAAGCTTAGGTGTCTATTGGACGGATATTATTGATTGGAACGGGAGTCTATAGTTTCAGCGGACAATAGATACTCCACTATGGCTGTGTGGCGTAATGGTTAGCGTACCAGATTGTCTCTCTGGGGGTAAGGGTTCAATTCCCTTCATAGTCGCTTATATTGGGAGTGTGGTGTAATGGCTAGCATACTAGATTTGGATTCTAGGGGAGAGGTTCGAATCCTACATTTCCAATCGCGGGATATTATCAAATGGAAGATAGCCGGGCCCATAACCCGGAGGTTGCCGGTTCAAATCCGGTTCCCGCTACTCAAATAATAAGAAGGAGAAATGAAACAATGCGATCTACAGAAATGATGAGAAAATTTAAGCAGATACAGAATATTCAGTTTTGGTGCAATATTAAAAACTGGATTATTTGTCGTGTCTTTATCAGATTATGTGGATTGTGTGCTGTATAAGCAGTAATTGAATGCTTAGCGGAGTTTGACCACTTGTCTGATAAGGGCAGGTGGTTTTTTCTTGGGAAGATAGCTCCAACGGTAGAGCGGTGGATTGAAGCTCCACGCGTTATAGGTTCGAATCCTATTCTTCCCACTTCATAGGAAGGTAGTTCAGCTGGTAAGAATTCCTGTCTGATAAGCAGGCGGTCGTGAGTTCGAGTCTCACCCTTCCTACTCAATAATAGGGTGTCGTACAACTGGTTAGTACACAGGACTTTGACTCCTGTAATATGGGTTCGAGTCCCGTCACCCTTGTATGGATGCTTAGTGTAACTGGCAGCACGATAGTCTCCAAAACTATTAGTGGTGGTTCGAATCCATTAGCATCTGCTATAGCCGAATAGTGTAAAGGTATCACATCTGACTCTGACTCAGAAGATATAGGTTCGATTCCTGTTTCGGCTGCTATATGTACCGTAGGTAGCGGCTGCCGTCCGGTCTGCAAAACCTGATTCAGTGAGTTCGACTCTCACACGGTACTTTATATCCCTATGTAGAACAATGGTAGTTCAGCTCACTGTTAATGAGAAGGTTGGAGGTTCGAGTCCTCCCTTAGGGGCTGGGATGTAACTCAGTTGGTGAGAGTGCCGGTCTTATAAACCGGTGGTCGGGAGTTCGAATCTCCTCATCCCTATCATATACAGGCGTGGCGTAATGGATCAGCGCATCGGACTTCTAATCCGACGGTTGTGAGTTCGAGTCTCACCGTCTGTACTTGCAGTGTAGCTCAGCTGGTTAGAGCAGGTTCTTCATACGGACAAGATCGTGGGTTCGAATCCCACCACTGTAATCATGGGTGTGTAGCTTAGATGGCAGAGCAACGGGCTTTTAACCCGTAGGTCGAGAGTTCGAATCTCTCTACACTCATTATATGGATGTGTAGCTCAGTTGGCAGAGCAGGAAACTCTTAATTTCAAGGTCGGGGGTTCGAGGCCCTTCACATCCACTATAAGATATACCAGGGCTAGCGTAAAGTTTTATTCGGAAATTAAATAAAAGAAAATATAGAAGGGAACGACCACCTTGTGATAAAGTGTTTAGCGACCAAACATAACACAAACAAGGAGGAGCGTTCCCTATGGTCAATAGTGTAAAGTATTTCAATGAAGTTTGCATCAAAAAAATTTATGAATTATCAGCAGAGCTTGCTGAGAATCCAAAAGACTTCGCTTCGTATGTGAAGGGTGTGACAGATCAGCTTTCAAAGCTAGGGGTAGAAATAATAAAAGAGACCCTTGAAGAATTTGACTCTATCATTAGAGAAAGCACTGAACGGAAAGAAGAATGGTATGTAGAAAGAAGA
>FZRB01000043.1 GCA_900199595.1 Lachnospiraceae bacterium
AAATGTGCAGTATAATTTTTGCATCTATCAGCTGAACACTCAGCTGTCTTAGGTGGATTCCCACATTTGATTTCCGAAAGTAAATTTACGCTGTCCAGCAAAGTAAAAATACTTGACATTCCTTATGATGTTTGGTAATATATCTCATGTTGTAAAGGAGAATTACTTTGCACTATGGATGAGAGATTAAGACAAACTCTTTTATATGATTTCTATGGTGAGCTTCTGAATGATCACCAGAAGAATGTTTTCTCGGCTGCTGTTTTTGATGATATGAACTATTCTGAGATATCAGAGGAGTTCGGCTGTTCAAGACAGGCTGCATTTGATCTTGTTAAGAGAATAAACAGGAAGCTTGAGAATTACGAGGAAAGACTTGGTCTTTTAAAAAGATTCATGTCCGTAAGAGACAGAATGAACGTACTCGGAGATAAGATAGAGGATATAGAAAAGCATATATCCGAAACTGACCTGAGTAATAAGGAAATAAATACAATAAATAAGAAGCTTGATGATATTCTTGCTTACTCAAAAGAAATTGTAGAAGATTTTTAGATATATTTGTTTATGAGGATATATAAATGGCATTTGACAGCTTAAGTGATAAGATGCAGGGCGTCTTCAAAAAACTTAAAAGTAAGGGCAGACTTGATGAGGCAGATGTCAAGGAAGCCATGAAGGAAGTTAAGAGAGCTCTTCTTGAGGCTGATGTTAACTTCAAAGTAGTTAAGAATTTTGTTAATACTGTTACTGAAAAGGCTATCGGCGAGGACGTCATGAAGGGTCTGAATCCCGGACAGATGGTTATCAAGATAGTTAAGGATGAACTCGTTACCCTTATGGGTTCCGAAATCGTTGAGATGAAGCTGCTTCCAAGCAATGAGAAGACCATCATCATGATGTGCGGTCTTCAGGGTGCAGGTAAAACAACTTCTGTTGCCAAGCTTGCAGGACAGTATAAGAACAAGGGTAAGAAACCACTTCTTGTAGCCTGTGATATTTACAGGCCGGCTGCTATAGACCAGCTGAAGATAAATGGTGAAAAGGTAGGCGTTCCTGTTTTTGAAATGGGAACTGACCATAAGCCTGTTGAAATAGTCAGGGAAGCTCTCAGCTACGCTGATAAGAATAATATGAATCTTATCTTTATAGATACAGCAGGACGTCTTCATATAGATGAGGACATGATGGCTGAGCTTAAAGAGGTTAAGGAAAATGTTGATGTTACCTATACACTTCTGACAGTCGATTCCATGACAGGTCAGGATGCAGTAAATGTAGCGAAGACATTTAACGAAGAAATAGGAATAGACGGAGTCGTTCTTACAAAGCTTGATGGTGATACCAGAGGTGGTGCAGCTCTTTCTATCAGAACCGTAACAGGAAAGCCGATAATGTACGCCGGTATGGGCGAGAAGCTTACAGATCTGGAGCCTTTCTATCCGGACCGTATGGCCAGCCGTATCCTGGGAATGGGTGATGTCGAGACTCTTATCGAGAAGGCTCAGGCTGCTATTGATGAAGAGCAGGCAGCTGCTATAGAAAAGAGCATGAGAAAGGGAGAATTTGATTTCAATGATTTTCTCTCTCAGCTGGAGCAGATGGAAAAGATGGGTGATATTAATGATATCATGAGTATGATTCCGGGTATGAGTCAGAAGGTAGGAAAGGTCGATATAGACCAGAGTGCCATGACAAAACCAAGAGCTATTATCCAGTCTATGACTGAAGAAGAAAGATCAAATCCCGATATAATAAATATAAGCCGCAAGCAGAGGATTGCTAAAGGCTGCGGACTTGATATTTCTGAAATAAATCGTTTCATGAAGCAGTTTGAACAGTCACGTAAGATGATGAAACAGTTCTCAAATATGATGGGCGGTAAAGGAAGCAAGAAACGCAGACGCGGCGGCTTCAAGATGCCTTTCGGATTCTAAACATTTTCAATTGTTAACATCAGGTTTAAAACCTGTATTATAAAAATAATATTTTTTATCCATGGAGGAAAATTAAAATGGCAGTAAAAATCAGATTAAGAAGACTTGGTTACAAGAAGCACCCTGTATACAGAGTTGTTGTTGCAGATTCAAGAAGTGCAAGAGACGGCGCTGTAATTGATGAAATCGGAACATATGATCCAAACCAGAATCCAAGCCAGTTTAAGGTAGATGAGGAAGCTACAAAGACTTGGCTCAAGAATGGTGCTCAGCCTACAGAAACTGTAGCAAGGTTATTAAAGCAGGCAGGTATCGAGAAATAAGTTTTGGGGGTAGAGCATGAAGGAATTAGTTGAACTTATTGCAAAATCTCTTGTCGATAATCCTGACGGTGTAGTAGTAAATGAAACATCGGATGAGAATACTACCACTCTTGAACTTACAGTTGCCCCAGAAGATATGGGTAAGGTTATTGGAAAAGGTGGAAGGATAGCTAAAGCTATCAGAACAGTCGTTAAGGCCGCTGCATCCAAGGGTGACAAAAAGGTTGTTGTAGATATAAGATAGTTTTATTAGGCAAAGTTGTTTCAGGGATGATTAAAGATCCGGAAATAAACTTTGCCTTTGTTACTATGAAATAAAAAGAGAGGGTTAATACTTGGAAGACTTTTTAAGAATTGGCATCCTTTCTTCTCCGCATGGAGTAAAGGGTGAAATAAGCGTATATCCTACAAGTGATGAATTAGACCGATTCAGTGATCTTGAGGAGGTATATCTGGATATTAACGGTGATATGCAGCCTCACAAGGTTGAGGGGTGTAAATATAAGAAAAATATGCCCGTTCTTAAGCTTGAAGGACTTGATGACAGAAACAGTATAGAGGGCTTGAGAGGTGTGGATGTTTATGTAGATAAGGAGCATGCCATTCCTCTTGAGGAAGGAGAATATTTCCTTGCAGATGTAATCGGCTTTGATGTTATTTCCGATAAAGATGAATCAAAGATCGGTGTTCTTGAGGATTATATGGAAAATGCGGCTGATCAGGTTATATTTATTGTCAAATGCTTAGATGGCACAACAAAGTATATACCTGATGTTGAGGAATTTGTCCTGAGTGTTGATTTAGATGAAAAGACGATGCTTGTTCACCTGATAGAGGGTATGTAAATGAATTATCATGTTATGACTCTTTTTCCGGAAATGATCGAAAGTACTTTGAATCATAGTATAACCGGAAGAGCTCTTGAAAATGGAATAATAACTCTTGATGCTGTTGATATAAGAGATTATGCACAGAACAAGTATAAACATGTGGATGATTATATATACGGCGGCGGAAGTGGTATGCTGATGCAAGCCGAGCCTGTCTGGCTCTGTTATAAGGATGTCCTGAGAAAATGCGGTTCTAAGAAGCCGAGAATTCTGTATATGTCTCCCCAGGGAAGAACCTTTGATCAGGATATGGCACAGGCTCTGTCGCATAATGAGGATATCATATTTTTGTGCGGACATTATGAAGGAATCGATGAGAGAGCTATAGAGCTTATCAATCCGGTTCACGTATCTTTGGGCGATTTTATACTTACCGGTGGTGAGATTGCTTCCATAGTAATGATGGATGCTATAACCAGACTTATTCCCGGAGCACTGGGAAGTGATGACAGTGCGATATATGAAACCTTTCATGATGGGCTTCTGGAATGCCCGCAGTATACCAGACCTCCTGTTTTTGAGGGACTTGAGGTTCCTGAGGTTCTTATGTCCGGAAATCATAAGCTTATTGAAAAATGGCGGCTGGATAAGGCTATAGAAAGAACCAGAGAGAGACGTCCTGATATGTACAGGAAATATACGGGGACTTCACATTTATAGGCTAGCGTAAAGTTTTATTCGGAAAATTAAATAAAAGAAATATAGAAGGGAACACCCACCTTGTGATAAAGTGTTTAGCGACCAAACCAACAC
>FZRB01000013.1 GCA_900199595.1 Lachnospiraceae bacterium
CCGGCAACTGTGAAGAAAAAATTTGCGATAAGGAATCACATATATGGTTTATAGATTAGGGCGCGGGAGCGAAGTCAAGTGACAGTACGCTGGATGCGAAGCATCCGGGCAGCACTTGACGGAGTGACACGGATAATCCTGTTGTTCCAGAAACAACAAGAGTTGTTTCCCTGCCTTCCCGGCGAGGGACGGGTTTGGGCGGAGCCCAATATTGCTTAAAGGTTAAATGTGCAGTATAATTTTTGCATCTATCAGCTGAACACTCAGCTGTCTTAGGTGGATTCCCACATTTGATTTCCGAAAGTAAATTTACGCTGTCAGCTCATTTTTTACATTCTGATTATTCTGTTCTATGGTTGTATTATATATATTTACACCAATGACAATCGCTATTATGGTAAATAAAGGAACCGTCACCATTATCTGCTTATAGAATATAGTCTTTCTTCTTATAATGAGATTGATGATAATCCCAAATATACAAATGTAATAAACAAAATAAAGTATGCTAAGCAGAGCTATAAGATAATGATCATCTATCTTAAGAAGTGTGTCTCTCTCAGTTATTTTTCCATCCTTATAGGTAAGCAGTCCATCAGAAAGACATATAGCAAGTACTGATTTCCCACTCTCATCAGTATAGGAATCTATAAAACTTATAGTTCTGTTTTTAAGCCCGTCAGCATTACCTAAATCAAGTATTTCTTCAACCGCTCCTTCACTAATTCTGTATATCTTTTCCGGCTTATTCTCATCAAAAACATACAGCTCATCATCAATTAAAACCGCATCTGTGAAGTAAGGTGATTTATCTGTATCAAAATGATACACAGCTTCTTCAAATGGTTCATCAAAACCTGTGCTATATACATTTCCATCACTTCTGACAAAAAGATATGCACCATCAATGGGAATTACATTTACCGTAAATGTACCATTGTCATCAGTAGGATAATCATGACTTATCTCAACCTTTCCGGTATTTGTATCTATCCGATAAAGCTTTACATTATCCTTATATATAAAAGCAAATGTAAGATAACCATCAAAGTAATGAAGACGGCTGATGCCGGATTCCAGCTCACCCCCGGTTCTGTCATACTCTATATCACATATCCCATCTATGAATTTATAATTCTTACTAAGCTTAACAATACTTTCTTTTGTAAAGGATTTATCATAACTGTCTTTATAATATGTCCTTACGGCATAGATATCTCCCTGATCAGTAACACATAAGTTGGATGGATAAAACTTATCTTTGTTTTTTGCATCTGCAAAGATATCATTGGTAAATGCATATTCCTTTTCTTTTGTTTCTATATCATATACCGCTGTATATCCGTAATAACCAATATCCGATATGGCAGCAACTGTTCCACTGTCATTTATTGAAAAAGCCTGAACATCCTTAAACTCAGCCTCACTGAGAGGAATCTTATTTTCATCTGTAACTCCGTTAATTCGGATTGATATATAATTATCAGTCTGTGTGCAAAATAAAATTATTAATGTAATCGTAAAAATAATCAGATACCACCTGATTTTTCCGAATAGAGTATTTATGATTTTCTTAAAGAACAATAATATCTTTTTCATGAGTTATACCTATTCCAAAGACTCCGTAAGCTGCCATTTCTCGTCCCACATTTCCTCAATCTCAGGGTGTTTTAACTTTCTACCAACAAAGCATTTATTTAAAAAGGCACCCTGTATCGCGCAGAGCGCCTTCATCATTCATCGACACGTTTGTTCAAGTCTTTCACATACTTCAGTATATTCTTTGATAAACGATTCCGCATCCTCATAGATAAAGTCAGTATCATCTGCCTTTGCGGCAAATTCATGCTTCTTTGCTCTTTCACTAAGCTCCTGAAGTCCTATGGTTGCCATAGAGCTTTTTATAGTATGAGCATCTATCTGATAAGCCTTGATATCCTTTGCATCCAGACTTCTCCTCATTCTCTCAGTTCGCTCCGGACATTCCGCTGCTATTCCTTCTACGATTTCTATAAGCAGCTCATCTTCGCCTCCACAGTACCTGAGAGCTGTATCATAATCAAGACCTTCTATAGCTGAAAGCTTTTCCTTTACTGACAGATTTTCTCCGGTCTCTGATATAGCCGAAGTCTCATTCACCTTATCCTCAGGAAGCATTCTTTTTACTGTCTCTTCAAGTACATTTGAATCAAGAGGCTTAGTAAGATAATCATCAAAGCCTTCACTAATGTACATCTGACGGCTGCCTGCCACCGCATTTGCTGTAAGAACAACAGCTTTTGTATCTTTATTCAGAGAATCTGCGTCTTCTCTGATGATATGAAGCGTTTCTATACCATCCGGTTCCGGCATCATATGATCCATAAGAATAAGATCGTATCTCTTCTCTTTACATAGCTCAATGGCACGAGTACCTGTCGAACAAAGATCCGGAACTATACCATTTCGCTTCAGGAAAAGCTTGACAATTGTAAGATTAGACTGATTATCATCTACTGCCAGAATCTTCGCATCAGGAGCAGTAAAACTGCAGGTACCGACTGAAGTCGTATGTTCAATCCTGCGTTCCATAAAATCACTGCCAAGCGTTTTTTTATCTTTATATTTTACCGGAAGCTTCACCCAGAAGTCCGAGCCAACTCCATACTCACTGTCTACTCCGAGCTTACCCTCCATGGAATCAACTATGCTCTTTACTATAGCAAGTCCGAGTCCTGTTCCTTCGATACTTGCATTTGTTTTAAGATCTGCTCTCGAAAATGCCTCAAACAGATGCTCCTGGTCTTCTTTAGGGATACCTTTTCCTGTATCCTTTACATGAAATACAAGCTCATAACCGATGTCAGTATAGCTTCCACCTATCTCAAGGGTTACCTTGCCCTCTTCAGTATATTTGACTGCATTATTCATAAGGTTGACCAGTATCTGTCTTATTCTGAATTCATCACTGATCAGCTCATCCGGTACTTCATCAGTTATCTCGCTAACAAGCATCAGATCCTTTTCTTCTGCTCTTTCCTTTATAAGAGATATGACATCATATAGCATATCTGACATAAGGAACTCCGCTTCTTTGATCTCCAGCTTTCCTGATTCGATCTTCGTAAAATCAAGAACATCATTTACCAGCATCAGAAGCATCTTTCCGGAGGTCTTTATATTTCTTGAATACTCCTCAACAGCATTATCGGTATTCTCTCTGAGTATCATCTCATTCATACCCAGGATAGCATTAATAGGAGTCCTGATTTCATGGGACATGCTTGCAAGAAATCTTGTCTTTGCTTCAGATATATCAATGGCACGCTGCTTCTCCATATTTATCTTTCTTAAGTCATGTACCTGCTGTATCACAATAAATGCAAGCAGGAAACCAAGACCGACAACCATCGGTATTGACTCTCTGATTATCTTGATAGAAAAAAGTATATTCGTAAGCTCTATCAGACAGCCTACCAGGAATCCCAGAAAGCCTATAAATGTATATCGATAGGAAAATGCATTTCCTTTTATGGCATCTACTATAAGAATAGCTATACCCGTTACAGCCAGAACAACAAGCACAGCATTTGCAACATCAATTACATCATAGAAGTTAAGTATCCCCATGAAATGAAGCAGTGGCCAGACAACAGCATTAAGCATCGATACCACAATTACAAAAAATATGCACTTTTTATACCGGCCTCGAAGTATTGATGACAAGTAAATGATCAGTCCCAGCGGAATCATCAGACAGAGCATGAAACTCATCAGTCCGTTCACATGATTAACACCCAGAACAAATGGGAACAGATTTGAATCTGTAATAAGCCATGCAGCAATAATAAATATTCCCAACGCCCCGTACATCATGTCTATTTTCTGCTTATACATAAATCTGAGAACAATACTTACGACAAATGATACAAATGAAAAAATAAGCACTATAAAAGAGAGGATGAACAAAAGACCGATTGTTTTAAACAGATAGTCTAATATCCCAAAACGCGTACCTATATAAAAATCCGGAGTTCCCAGTTCAATATCCTGATAGGAATATCTTACTATCAAAATTTCCGTGTCTGAATCATTTGCTTTAAGAGGAACTGAAAAAAGGAACCTTTTAAAAGATCCTCCGGGAACATTTACATCTCTTTTTTCTACAAAATCTTTTCTAAGCTCACCATTTATATATACCGAAACATCCTTACGGGTTTCAAAACACAGATATTCACCGTTTTTTATCGCCTTTGGAAGGGTTGATCTGAGCACCTGACTGCCATCATTCCCCTCTTCGACTGTCCAATTATCCATAAACCGAACAGACTCACTTCCTATCACATCACCTCTATTAATTAATCCATATAAAATAAAAACAAGGGCATTAAATATCAACAAAACAAACAGTAAAACTTTTACTGCTGTAATGCCTCTTTCTAACAGCCCTTGTCTTTTATTATCACTCATGTATCGAACCTTCCTAAAACCAGATTGTCATTATATTTTACCATATGATAATGTTATGAAACAAGTATAATGACATATAATACCTAGATTGGTCCAAGAAGATCTTTTAATATCTGATCAGCATATTTATTAGCATAATCATCGGGGTCAGTCATCATGCAAGCCCCCTTTGTTTTCCATCTCATGCGACTAAAACTGTTGAGATAATACGTTCCTTTGGTAATGGTCCCATAACGGGAGTACCAGTCTGGATAATACTTCTTCATGTATTTCTTAGCAAGTGTCGCAGCCTCACTGTTTTCGTCTCCGTCCGGAGTACATGTCCCGCAGATTACTACTCCCGGTGGAGAAGAATGAAGAAGAACTACGCTGGAATCTTTACACTGGCCTAAAACTATATAAACATGATCACTGGAGCTCATAATATCTCCTGCTTTAAAATCAGTAAATGAGCCGGCCTTAGCATATTTTCCCCAGCCTTTTTTTGCATAGGCTGCAGTTTCTTCCTCCTCCATAACATATCCTTCATTTCCATTTGAAGTATTGAAGGTATTGTATACCGTCCAGCCAACATATCCGGAGCAGTCCAGGCCATCATGTATCTGATATCTGGTCTGATTATAGTCATAATCTGCATCATTCTTATCATAGAATTTCTTCCATTTTGAACTTATTCCCAGAGTAACAGCTTCTTTACCGGCGCCGGTATCCTCTTTGTTCCATCCGCCACCCCAGACATACAGAGTCTGTCCAACAGGCTTGAGGCCAGTTTTAAGAAATTTTTTCAGAGTTGATTTTTTAAGTTGAACACCTTTGTTATCAAAATAATAATACTTTTTACCGATTTTCTTAAAGCCCGTGCTCCGGTAACCTGATTTATTTATGTAATATTTCTTTCCTTTTACCGTCAGCCAGCCTTTCTTTGCTCTTTTTCCGGATTTTTTTACATAATAATACTTTTTCGAGGATACCTTATGCCATCCTGGTTTTTCATCATTTTTAGTAGATTTATCTGCCGCATTTACCTCGGCACCAAAAGATAATGCTGAAAAAGCACAGATAAATGTACTCACTAAAAAAGCTACTGCAAAACCTTTTAAACATTTCTTCATAATCCTTAATCCCTTCCTTTTCTATTGTTTCGGGATAAGCCCGCTTATAAGTATGAGTATTATCAAAACCGGAAGAACATATTTGAAGTATCCGATAAGCTTGGGACTCATCTTCATTCCCTTTCCGGTATTAGTTTCTTCAAGGAATTTGTCCGCTCCCCATCCATATCTTGTAACACAGAACACAAGGAATATGAGTGCGCCTATGGGGAGCAGCAGATTACTTACAACAAAATCTTCGCTGTCAAGTATATCTCTTCCACCTATCAGGTGAACATTTTTAAGAATGTTATAGCCAAGTACGCACGGAATACTTGCAACAAGCATAAATACTGCGTTAATAAGAACAGACTTCACTCTGCCCCAGCCGAAGTTATCCATCGATGATCCTACCAGATTTTCAAACACAGCAGTAACAGTTGAGAAGCTGGCAAATGTCATAAAGATAAAGAACAGAGTTCCCCATATCCTTCCACCGGGCATATCAATGAATACACAGGGCAATGTAATAAAAATAAGTGAAGGCCCCTCTGATGGTTCTATACCGAAGGAGAAGCATGCCGGGAAAATGATCAGTCCCGATAACAGTGCCACAAAAGTATCCAATGCACAGATTCTTACTGCTTCACCTGTAAGAGTAAATTCCTTTGACATATAGCTTCCGAAAATCTCCATAGAAGCTATACCTATACTCAGGGTAAAGAATGCCTGATTCATCGAGGCAGTAATAACCTTTAATATGCCGACATGTTTTACATTATCTAAATTTGGCAGAAGGTAAAAACGTATACCCTCTCCTGCATTTTTGAGCGAAATACTGTTAATCGCCAGTACCAGAATAAGCGCCAGAAGGCCGATCATCATGAATTTGTTTACTCGTTCAAGACCGTTTTTTACCCCAAAACTAAGTACTACAAATCCAGCTATTACAATGATTGCCATGAAGATACACATTTCTGCAGGACTGGCAAGCATATTGCCAAATACATCTGCCACTTCATCCGTTTTCATATCCTTAAAAGTACCTGTCAGAAATTTCCAGAAATAATTGAGCATCCATCCTGCGACAGTCGTATAATACATCATTAAAATGTAGCTTCCGACCACACATAACCATCCATGTATATGCCAATGACTTCCTTCTTTTTCAAGTGCCTTATAGCCCATGACTATTGTCTTTCCACTGGCGCGTCCTATACTCAGCTCCATAATAAGCGCCGGAATACCCATAAACACCAAAAAAAGCAGGTAAAACAATACAAATATTGCCCCGCCATTTTGTCCTGCTACATAAGGAAACTTCCATACATTTCCTATTCCGATAGCACATCCCGCACTAACAAGAATAAATCCAAGTCTGCTTCCGAAGCTTTCTCTTTTTTCCTGTTCCATTGTAAATCCTCTTAATTCCAGATTAATTTATATTATGATGCAGGTGTCAAAAGTACCTTTTGACACCATATGTAATTTTTATAGCCTCTTTATAAACCTCAGCTGATTCTTTTCTGACAAATATCCCAGACGTTTATAAAACTCGTGAGCTCCTGTTCTTTTTTCTCCGGAATTAAGTCTCATCAGAGCAATATCCTTTTCTACGGCCCATTTCTCAGCCTGTTCCAGAAGTGCCTTGCCAATTCCCTTTTTACGATAATTGCTGCTCACTGCAAGTCCCAGTATATTAGCCATGGTTTCAAAATAAAGCGTTATATAATCTTCTACATGTACAAAACCAACTACCTTGTCATCAATGGCAGCAACAAAAACTGCCTCTCTTTTCATATCCAGCTGCTTAATTCTCTCGGAAACCAAATATTTATCACACTGGTATCCCAGATCTTCACAGCACAGATTACATATATCCTCCGCATCATCAATTGTAACAGGTCTTACTATCATACTTCCACCCCACTATCATACATTAACGAATAATTGTTTTTTAAGTACCGGCCACAAATCTGTTATTTTCAGAATCATAATAATACCCGGCTTTACTCAACGTTTCTTTTATATCTGTTTCTGATACCCCATAACTTTTTGCAAGATCTTCAAGTGAGGAAAAACTATCTCTCAACTGAGTATTTATAAAACTGAACAGCATGATTGGATCCTTTGGAAGATTCATTACATTTCCCTCACTTTTTATGTATTATTTTTTAAATCTTTTTCAATAAACTTAATAAAATCATTACCTGAAATCGGTTTCGAGAAATAGAAACCCTGTATATAATCTATTCCCAGTCTCTTTATCTCTTCAACCTGTTCCTTGGTTTCAACACCCTCTGCCACTATCTTTAATCCTAGTTCTTTTATCATGTTGATGGTAGCAAGCATAACAAACTGCGCACGAGCATTATCAAAATAACTCTGCACCATAGTTCTGTCAAACTTTACTATCTTAACAGGCATGTCAACTATGTAATTAAGATTAGACTCACCTGTTCCGAAATCATCAAGACTAAAATTACATCCGGCTGCTATAAGTTTGTTCATGTTTTCCAGAAAGACATTTCTTTGCTTTAAGGCTGAGCTTTCAGTTATTTCCAGATTAATACATTCAGGAGAAACACCTGCTATACTCATTATTTCTTTATATGTCTCAGAAAGCATCGGATTCTCACACTGGAAAACCGAAAGGTTCACTTCTATATATTCTATACCAAGTCCGGCCAGATTTCTTTCCTTCATAAACTGACAGGTTTTTGTAAATACCACCTCACCTATCTGTTCTATCAGTCCGGTCTCTTCAGCCACAGGAATGAAACGTCCGGGCATTATCATTTTCCCGTCACGTCCCCTCATTCTTGCAAGAGCCTCTGCTGATACGAAACATCCCTTTTCAACAGAATATATAGGCTGATAATATACCTCGATACGATCTTCCTTAAGAGCATCCCTTATTTCAACTGATATCTCATTAAAATCTCTTATACTCTGACCTGCAGATTCATCGAGAGTTTTTGTTATTTCATCGATGTTAAAACTGTCCCGATATCTGAGATAAATCATATTATATTCATCGATTGAATTTGCAATCCTACAGTCAGGTATATATAAGAATTTTGCCGGAAGAAAATATCTTCCTCCCCAGGTTTTTTCAAATCTCTGCCTTATAACATCAAGATTGACTGCACTTTCTATTTCATTCATTTCCTGTTCTTTTTTATTATATACAAGAACGAAATCATTTCCATTCAGTCTGAAAAGCTTGGAACCACCAAAAGAATTGAGAAACTCTGACATCTCAACCAGTATACTTCTCTCGTTTTCATCGTCCATCTTCCAATTATCGGAGTTGCAGACAATGATACTGGAAAAGCTCTTAAGATCAGCGTACTCCTGTCCCACATACATCTTAAAGGTTTCTTTTGAGAAACAGCCTGAAGTTCTATCGAGAAATACTTCCGGATTCTCCAGCTGTGAATACAGAATGAAAAGACCAACAGACGATCCGAAGCCAACAAGAAGAAGCTCAGGAACGAAGAACTGCATTATAGCAGCAACGATTTCTATAATCATCCATGACCTGATAGCCTTACGCCTATGCATATTCATCTGCTTACCATATATAAATGTACATATCAGTGCCGATAAGATGAATACTAAACAAAACAAATATGTAACTTTAACTGAAGGACCAAAGCTATATACTTTTCTTCCTTCATGGAAATACTCTACTCGAAGTAAATAAACAAAGAATATTCCTACAATAGCTATAATAAAGGTGCCCTTTCGGAAAAAGTCATTTTCTCTCAAATGTCTGACATCACTATAGGTATAAGCAAAACCAAAAAATGAAGACAAAATAAGAGTAGCCAGATATGTTTTACACAAAATCAGAGTAACTACTTCAGGAATAACATCCGTGTACTCTATTCCGATAATCGAAAGAATATCAAATGTAACACAACTGGTATATACTGCAATACACAGCTTGAAAATCCTCTCACTGTAAAGGCCTACGCCTTCGTGTCTCAGCAAGAAGAAAATTATTAAAATGTCGAATAAAAGACCGCAAAGCTGGACTTCAATGTTCACGATGCACCCCTCAATCGCACTACGTTATGTAACCTCATCTTTATATCATAACATATCTAAGAATTATTTGCACCCATAATTATTATTGATATTCTTACAGCTATTTCCACGGCAAGCTATAACTCGCAGTCACGAGATGATATACCTGAGAGACTCTACTCTCGTACGGTTCGGGTACCCCTAGCGGTCGCTTCGCTCGCTAAGCTCTCACTTCGCCTAAAGGCTTGTGAATCGCTAAGCGCCGAGACCCGAAACGGTCTCTCAGGCATACACTCGTGTCCTGCTCAGTTAGCTTGCTCGCGACGACATGTATATACATGATTTGTGATTAGTATACTCAATGAATCGATAGCTTGATTTTCGTCAAATTCGAAGAGATAGCTTCGCGAGTTATACCGCGAGCGATATTGTTTGAAGTCCAAATGCCTTCCTTATATGATAAAGGGCATTTGGACGAGTTAAAGCCGAGCGGTTTTTAACTCGCAGAAGGTGTCTCAAAGAATTTAGAAAATCACTAGCGTGATTCATGAGTATACTAATCACAAATCATGTCGGAACATATCTATACTCACACCAGCAATAACTTACCTGTCATAAAAAAGTATGATATACTTATACGAAAGACAGAAAGGAACATCAAGCAATGAGTGAGGAGCGCAAATACATCGCCATAGACTTAAAGTCATTCTACGCCTCTGTAGAATGCTTCGAACGTGGTCTGGATCCCCTGACCACGAATCTTGTTGTGGCCGATGAATCACGAACAGATAAAACTATCTGTCTTGCTGTATCTCCATCTCTTAAAGCATACGGAATATCCGGAAGAGCCCGTCTGTTTGAAGTGAAGAAAACTCTGAATAATTTCGAAAGAAGAACCGGCAGACACGTTGATTTTATAATAGCTCCGCCACGAATGGCTCTTTATATAAAATATTCAACTATCATTTATAATACCTATCTGGATTTTGTATCCGAAGAGGATATTCATGTCTACAGTATAGATGAAGTCTTTATTGATGTTACCAGTTATCTCAAGAACTATAAAATGACAGCACACGAGCTTGCTATAACCATGATAAGAAAGGTTCTTCTTGAAACCGGTATTACTGCCACAGCAGGCATCGGAACCAACATTTATCTTGCAAAAATAGCTATGGATATTGTTGCGAAACATATGGAAGCTGATTCTGATGGAGTACGTATAGCAGAACTGGATGAAATGTCATACAGACATATCTTGTGGGGACATAAGCCGATCACAGACTTCTGGAGAATAGGAAGGGGAACTGCCAGACGACTGGCAAAACTGAATATCTATACTATGGGAGATCTGGCCAGGGAAAGTCTGTTTAATGAAGATTACCTGTATAAGATATTTGGAATCGATGCTGAAATACTGATTGACCATGCATGGGGAATCGAACCCACTTTAATGAGTGATATTAAGAACTACCACAGCGACACTAAGTCTCTATCTTCAGGTCAGGTATTAAAAGAGCCTTACACAACTGAAAAGGCGAGAATAATCGTAAGTGAAATGACAGAGAACCTGGTACTTGATATGGTCAGAAAAGGCTATCTTTCTGAGTCCTTTACTCTTGTAATCGGGTATGACAGGGAATCTGTAGATAATGATACTTATACCGGAGAAGTCTGTTCAGATTATTACGGACGTGTGGTACCTACTCCCTCTCACGGAACCGCCTCTTTTGGGAAGCTTACCAGTTCAACTAACCTGATCAGGAATAAAGTTTTAGCTCTTTATGACAGAATAGTTAAGCCGGATATTACTATACGCAGAATAACTATAGCTGCAAACAATCTGAAGAATGAAGACAGTACCTACGTTCAGTTTGATATATTTACTGATGTAAAAAAAGAAGAACAGGAAAAGAAACTCCAGAAGGCCATGATTGAAATACAGGATCGATTTGGCAAAAATGCAATGCTAAAGGGTACGGATCTTCTGGAAGGTGCTACTGCCATCGAAAGAAATTCTCAGATAGGAGGTCATAGATCCTGATGGAAAAAGATTATAGCAAAGAATATGCTGATATAATAAATAAAGAACGTCCCCAGCATGATGGAGATGCATTTGAAGCAAAGCATCCAAGAATGCCAAGGGAAGCCAGAGCCAAGATATTTGCACCCTTTGCTGCTCTTAAGGGACATAATGAAGCCTTAGAAGAAACAGGCAGGACTCACGTCCTGCCTGAAGATTGATCAAAATAATATACACATCTTTACATCTGTGTTATTCCTAAAGCAATGAGAACTATGTATCCGATAATCAGAAGAGCATTTAATATCAGTCCGATTATACCGATTACCCATCCTGCTTTAGCCTTGCCGCCGGTATTTCCGGCATTTATTGCCTGTCTGCTCAGTACCATTCCTACAGGAGCAAGGATTATTCCCAAACAACAAATAAGAAGTGAGAGAATCGAACATACCAAACCACCGGTAGCTTTACCATCTTCCGGCTGCATATCACCATATGATGTGGTGTAATTCTGAGCATTGTTATATGTGCCCTGAGACTGATATGATGCCGGCTGACCATATGGTGTCTGCTGTGCTGACTGGCCGTATGGTGTCTGTGCTGACTGACCATATGGATCCTGTGCTGGCTGTGTTGGCTGTCCGTATGGATCCTGCTGTCCTACCGGCTGTCCATAGGGATCCTGTGCCGGCTGTGTTGGCTGTCCATATGGATCCTGCTGCCCTGCTGGCTGTCCGTATCCGTATGGATCCTGCTGTATCGGCTGACCATATGGGTCCTGCTGTCCTACTGGCTGTCCATATGGATCCTGCTGCATTGGCTGACCGTATGGGTCCTGCTGCATTGGCTGGCCATATGGATTCTGCTGAGCTGGCTGTCCGTATGGATCCTGCTGTCCTACTGGCTGTCCATATGGGTTCTGCGGTGCAGGATTAATAGGATTACCAAACATATCCACATTATCGTCAAGCTGAAGAGGATCTGAACCCGGCTCTGGTACAGGCTCCATTGCAGGAGCTTCCGGAGCAGGTACTCCCTCTGAAACAGGTGCTGCTTCAGGAGCTGGTGCAGACTCAGGAATCGGTGCAGACTCTGGAATCGGTGCAGACTCAGGAATCGGTGCAGACTCTGGAATCGGTGCAGATTCCGGAACCGGTGCCGCATATGGATTCATCTCCACAGGCTGTCCAGCATCTGTATCTACAGGCTGTCCATATGGATTAGAATCAAATGGTTCACCATATGAATTAGCATCAAATGGTGAACCGTAAGGATTTTGATTATTCTGATTGTTATCGTCCATTTTGTTACCTCCGTTACTTTTTTACATTATTTCTTGCAGTAACTCATATGGTAACATTGTATATTTATACTTTTTCTTTGTCAACTTCGGTTTTAGGTTTTCTACTTACTATAAAGCTTCGTATCGAGTAACATATAAATGCTACACCGACCAGCAGGAAGATAGCGCCAATTATAGTAAATAGAAAACCTTTACCGGATAACTCTCCACTACCGAATAATTTAACGGCCAGGTAAATCATGTACAAAGATACCAGACCACGGGTAATTAATTTTGTTAATTCCTTATCAGGTGCGTTGTTCATACTATCTCCTTGATTTTAAAGAGGGTTTTTTTGTGATTTTTGAGACTTTTCTGTCGTATATATATGCAGTGAGTGAAAACACTCACTGCATAATAATCATTTTTATTATTTTAATTCATCATGACTTTCCAGTCTTATGATTAGATACTACGTCGAAGATAACGGCTACCAGGAGAACTGCTCCCTTTACTACATACTGCCACTGATCTGGCAGACCATAGATTGACATACCCTGGTTGATAACACCGAGGAGAATAGCTCCGACCATGATTCCAGGTACGTTACCTGAACCACCGTATGCAGAAGCTCCACCGATGAAGCAGGATGCGATAGCGTCCATCTCGTATGAATTACCCATGTTACCATCAACAGATCCGATACGCGCTGCAACAAGGAGTCCTGAGAAACCTGCGAGTACGCTCATAAGGAAGTATGCCCAGAAGTAAACCTTTCTTGGGTCAATACCTGAAAGCTTTGTTGCTTTCTCATTACCACCGACTGCATAGAAGTAACGACCGAATACAGTAGATGATGTGATAAATGCGAATGTACAAACTACGATGAGAATCCAGATAAGCATTACAGGGATTCCCTTGTACTGTGAAAGTTTATAAGCATAGATGATTATAAGTACATCTATAACTGCCATCTTAATGATTGATGAAGCTGATGATGTCTGATAACCCTGCTTTTTCTTCTTAGCAAGATTTAATACTGTAAATACCATAAGTCCTATAGCTACTACGATACCAACGATAAGAGCTGACTTACAATCATTCTTCTGATCAAGACCAGGTATGTTGATATATGATGTGAAAAGATTTAAGAATGCAGGATTCATGATACTTATTGTTCTTGAATCAAGCACGACTCTGGCAAGTCCTCTGAAGAGGAACATACCTGCAAGTGTACAGATGAATGGAGGAATATGTATATAACCTACCAGCCATCCCTGCCATACACCGATAACAATAGATGTTATCATTGATACAAGTATTGCGATTGCCGGAGCGTATCCGCTATCCATCATTTTTGCAGCAAGTGCTGCTGAAAGACAAAGTGTAGAACCTACTGAAAGGTCTACGTTACCACCTGTCAGGATACATAAAAGCATTCCACATGCCATTACTAAAACGTATGCATTCTGAAGCAAGAGGTTTGATATGTTCTGAGCTAATACCAGCTTTCCACCGGTTAGTATGGTAAAGAATATAAATACTACTACCAATGCTATAACCATGGTGTATTTCTTTATAAATGTTTTGACATTCATTTCTACTCCTCCTTATTATTTGGATGTTCCATGGGAGAGTATTGCACTCATGATCTTCTCCTGAGTTGCTTCTTCTGCCATAAACTCTCCAACGATTTCGCCTTCATTCATTACATAGATACGATCGCACATTCCCAGAAGCTCCGGCAGCTCTGACGAAATCATGACAACCGCCTTACCCTGAGCAACCATATCATTCATTATGCAATATATCTCATACTTAGCACCAACGTCGATACCACGGGTTGGTTCATCAAGTATCAGAACATCAGGTTCCGCAAACATCCACTTTGACAGAAGAACCTTCTGCTGATTACCACCTGACAGATTTCCAACAGCCTGATCTACACTAGGAGTTTTGGTTTTCATGGCTTTTACATATTCCATAGCAACCTTTTTCTCCTTAATGAAATCTATAATTCCATTATTGGAAACCTTTTCCATCTTAGCCATGGTGGTATTCCATGCTATCGTATCTGACAGAACAAGACCATTTGTCTTTCTGTCTTCTGTAACATATGCAAGTCCATGAGCTATGGCATCATGCTCATTCTTAAGCTTTACTTCCTGCCCCTTTATATACTCCTGACCTGATATGTTGCTTCCGTAGCTCTTACCGAAAAGTGACATAGCCAGCTCTGTTCTTCCTGCTCCCTGCAGTCCTGAGAAACCAACGATTTCTCCCTTATGAACCTTAAAGCTTACATTTCTATCCATACATTTTTCGGTATATACCGGATGGAAAACAGTCCAGTTTCTGGCCTCAAATGCGACCTCACTGCTAACATGATGCTCACGTGAAGGATAACGGTCTGTAAGCTCTCTACCAACCATTCCTTTTATGATACGATCTTCATCTATGTTATGCTCGTGATTATCTATTGTCTCGATGGTTGAACCATCTCTGACTACTGTAATTCTGTCTGCGCAGTAAGAAACCTCATTAAGCTTATGAGTAATAATGATAGAAGTAAGTCCTTCTTCCTTAAACCCAAGCAGCATGTCAAGAAGCATCTTTGAATCTTCTTCGTTAAGAGATGATGTAGGCTCATCGAGAATAAGAAGCTTAACGTTCTTTGAAAGAGCCTTTGCTATCTCTACCAACTGCTGTTTTCCGGTTCCTATATCTTTGATCAAAACTGAAGGGCTTTCCTTAAGACCAACTCTCTTCATCTGTTCGCCGGCCTTACCGAAGGTTTCACCCCAGTTAATTTTTCCCATTTTATTAGCTCTTTCGTTTCCGAGGAACATATTTTCTGCTATAGTAAGTTCCGGGATAAGAGCAAGTTCCTGATGTATAATAACTATTCCAAGTTCTTCACTGTCATGAATATTATGAAATTCACATTCTTTACCGTTATAGATGATATTACCTGTGTACTCTCCAAATGGAATTGTGCCTGAGAGAACATTCATAAGTGTTGATTTACCGGCACCATTCTCCCCTACCAACGCATGTATTTCACCACGCTCAACCTGAAGATTAACATTATCAAGCGCTTTAACACCGGGATAAAGTTTGGTAATTTCTTTCATCTCTAATATATAATCAGACAAATCATTACCTCCTCTCCTATGATAATTTACGAACTATTTACTTTTTTTCTGTTTTAAAAAATGGCTCCTGGGTCTTTCGACCCAGGTCCATTTATTACTTAATTTATACTATTTATTAGTTTGTAGGATGTGGATAACCATTTTCGTCCATTGTGTAGTATCCTGTATCAACAAGTTCCTTCTGAAGGTTGTCTTTTGTAACAACTGTAGGAACAAGAAGGTATGAAGGGATGATTCCTGTACCATTGTCATATGAAGATGTATCATATGCACAATCGAAGCTCCATCCTGCATTGTCGATAAGGCTAGCGTCAGGTGTCTGTCCACTAAGGATAGCTACACCAAGGTCAAGTGTAGCAACTGCCTCGTTAGCAACTGCCTTATAAACTGTCATTGTCTGCTTTCCATCTACAAGGTTAGCAAGGTTAGCCTCGTCACCGTCCTGTCCAGTAACGATAACTGAGTTTGTTCCAGCATAGTCAGTAGATATAGCCTGTGTAACACCAAGCGCTGTTGAGTCGTTTGAGCAAAGTGCAACGTCAAGCTGTGTTCCGTCTGAATAGTTAGAACCAAGGATGTTCTGGAATCTTGACATAGCTGTTGCTGTATCCCAAGACTTTGTAGCAACCTGATCAAATGATGTCTGTCCTGAAGGAACTACAAGTGTTCCCTTGTCGATGTATGGCTTAAGAACATCAAATGCACCATTGAAGAAGAATCCTGCATTGTTATCAGCTGGATCACCGGCTGTAAACTCAATGTTGAAAGGACCTTTTGCGTTGTCAAGGTCAAGCTGATCTCTTACGAATTCACCCTGAAGCTTACCAACTGTGTAGTTATCAAATGATACATAGTAGCTAACTGCGTCTGTGTTCATGATAAGACGGTCATAGGAGATAACTGGAATGTTCTCTTCCTTAGCTTCTGCAAGAACCTGTGAAAGTGACTCACCATCGATAGCTGCGATAACGAGAAGATCAACTCCGTCTGCGATAAGACCTTCAATATCCTTAACCTGCTGATCGATCTTGTTGTCTGAGTAAGTAAGTGAAACTTCATATCCCTTACCCTCGAACTGCTCCTGAAGATATGAACCATCACGATTCCATCTCTCGAGAGACTTTGTAGGCATTGCGATACCAACTTTCTTTCCGCCTGCATCCTCTGAAGCGCTGTCATCAGCTGCTGTATCATCAGCTGCTGTATCGTCTGCTGCAGTGTCATCAGCTGCTGCTTCTGTAGCTGCCTCTGTTACTGTCTCAGCATCATCATTTGATGATGTTGTATCAGCAGCGCCGCCACAACCTGTCATTAAACTTGCTACCATTGCTGTACCCAGAACAGCAGCTAAAAACTTTCTCTTAAACATAATTAAAAACCTCCTCTTTGTTTTAATTTGCATTGTTTTGAGATCAGTTCTAAAAACTTTAGAAACTGTAACAAAGTTCCTATGGATGCATATTAACACAAAACAAATAGCAATAGGTTGTTTAGATTCTTTCAATTTTTGACATTAATTTGATATTAATGACATAAAAATAGCACAATGTTGTCATCATTTTATACTAATGACAATATTGTGCTACTAAAATCAATCTACTACGTTAAGATATACATCATCCTTGGTATGGAAACCTGATTCTATAACTGTTTCATCTATATTATCCTTTGTAACCGCTATAGGATCCAGAAATACATATGGCACCTCATTGGTTCCGTCTGAAATAGTATTGGTTACTCCCGATAGTTCTTTATTCTTTGCAAGCTGTACTGCATATTCGGCTGCTGCCTGTGCCAGTTTCTCAACCGGCTTATAAACTGTCATGACCTGAGTTCCTTCGACAACTCTCTGACAAGCCTCCAGATCTGCATCCTGACCAACTATCTTTATTTTCCCGGCGAGTCTTGCTTCTGCAAGTGTCCTTATTACTCTGGTTGCGATATTATCATTACCACACATAATGGCGTCCACGCCATTTATTTCATTCAGATGTTCACTCAGATAACCGGCTGCCTCCTCAGCCTTCCAGTTAGGTGTATGGAAGTTATCAGTTATCTCAACATTATTTTCCCGCATAACTTTTTTGAAGGATGTAGTTATCATCGATACATTATGATCCTCTTCCGGTCCGGAAAGCATCAGTACTTTCTTGTTCGGAAGACCTGCATCCACCAGAGCCTGTCCCATGAGTTCTCCTACCTTCTCATTATCAAAGGATATATACAGATCTACATTAGAATTCATTATAAGTCTGTCATAGGCTATTACCGGAATTCCGGCCATATGTGCTTTATCAATCACTTCACTCAGACTGTTTGAATCGATACACACGATTACCAGCGCATCCACATTTTTATCTATCAGATACTGTATCTGCTGCTTCTGGGTTTCAATATCTCCATTTGCATTTTGTATATTTACATCAGCATTGCTTTCATATTCTTTTATCTTTGCGACAAACACATCACAGTCTCTCTGCCAGCGTTCTATGATTAATGAGTCTATGCTCATCCCAATGGTGAGTTTATCAGGATCATTTTTTGCATCCTCCTCGTCTGACGTGTCAGCGCCGCCACAGGCTGAGAGGCTGGAGACCAAGAGAATAGCAACAAGAATCGGGATAAGTCTTTTAATAAATCTTCTTTTTTTATATATCCTCATTTTAAACAAAAACCCTTTCTATATAATTCACAGTAACTTATCCTTAATTCGGAAAATCCGTGCTTCGCACTCTACCGTCTGCTTCGCAGACTATTTTCCTCATGTCGGTTAAGTTCCTGCTTCGCAGGTACGATCTGCATTATCATAATTATTCCTTTGCCTGCAAGCAGTCACGTCATAATTATGATAATGCAGATCTACTGTGAATAGTAACATATTATCCTTTATATTCAGTTGGAGAAACTCCTGTATTCTTTTTGAAGATTCGGCTGAAATAATTCGGATTCGAATATCCCACCTCTGAGCATATTTCCTTCATGCTCAGATCTGTATTCTCCAGAAGTTCCTTCGCTTTCTCTATTCTAAGTCCTGTCAGATAATCTATAAATGTCTGTCCCGTAGACTCCTTAAATATCTTGCTGAAATAATATGGACTTATATCGACATTTCTCGAAACATCATCCAGTGATATATCATTCTTATAGTTTGCCATTATATATTCCTGTGCTTTATCAATCACAACATTGGAATGATTTTCTTTACGGCATTTAACATTGTGGCTGGCCTCATACACCTTATCCACAAACCATTTTCTCAGCTTGTCATAGCTTTCTGTTCTGTTAATGAACTGCAGATAATCTCCTCTGGATCTGAAATGATATACCTGTCCGCCTTTTATATAAGCTACGGACTCTGCTCTCATTACAAATTCCAGCGTCTTCAGCTTTACATCAGACTCATATTCGCCATATCTTTCTATCATCCAGTCAAAGAACTGATTTGCCGAGCTGACAGCTGCATCTGTCTCTCCTCTTTTAATTGCTTCAAAGATAGCATTTTCTCTGTCAACCGGATAATCATCTTCATATTCTACATGAGTAGCTACATCATCCGAATGAACAACAGAGCCCTCAGATGTAGCCAGGCTGTCCAAAGCCTCATTATAAGAAATCATCTGCTTATCCAGGGGCTTGATGGAACCGACTCCCGCTCTGAAGGTGGTATCCAGCTGCTGATTAAGCCTTCTTACCATATTTCTGGTATTATCGATTATCTCAATTCTTTCATTATAATCATATTCACTTTTATTATAAGGTATAAATATGGCTATCTTGTTAGCCATAACATCTCCGATGACTCCTCTAACATAGCTCTTAACTATTTCTCTTAAGTCTCTCAGATGGTTCTGTATTCTGACAGAGGTACCAACTGCATTTGTCAGTTCTCCGTTTTCCTGTTTCTCACCGAATACAAGTGCAATCATATAACCATAATCTGTATCTATCTCAAGAAGCTTCTTGAAGTTCTGTATATCATCCATATAGAAATCCTGAAAAAGGAGATTATAAATAAGACCGCTTTCGATAATAGGTGTAACTGTCTCCATTTTCTCGAGGATTTCCAACTCCTTCGCACGCTTCTCTCGCTCACTGTCAACCTGTCCCATAGCCTTATATATAGTACTGATAAACTGATGTCTTTCAACAGGCTTGTTGAGATAATCGATTACACCAAGGCTCATTGCCTCCTGCGCATAACCGAACTTATCATAGGCCGATATCACGATAAATATAATCCCGGGATTACGCTTGGATATCTCTCTTATCGCATCGATACCATTTATACCCGGCATTCTGATATCCATAAGTGCAATATCCGGTCTGAATCGTTCTGCCAGCTCGATTACGCTTCTTCCTGTTTTTGCAGTTTCGATCATAACATTATTACCGAACTCTTCATTCAGCATATATGTATAAGAGTCAAGTACAATACCCTCATCATCTGCTATCATTATTCGATACATATCATATCTCCTCATAAGGAATAGTGATCACGACTTCTGTGCCCTGATCTCTTCCGTTACTGATTATTTCAACATTATTCTTATCATCAAAATAAAGTTTCAGTCTTTCAATCACATTTTTAAGACCTACACCATTACCCTTCTTATCCTTTGATGCCTCTATATCCTCACTTGTATAGGTTCCGCCGAGTATACTCTGTATAGTCTCCTGTTTCATTCCTATACCGTTGTCTGCAACACTTATATATACATTATTGTCTGAAGAATAAACAGAAAGCATGATTTTTCCTTCACGCTCTAAATCTCTGATTCCGTAATTGACACAGTTTTCCACTATCGGCTGAAGAACCATGCCCGGAATTCTTACATTCAGCAGAGCTTCATCCTCTATTTCCTTAGAAAAATGTATATCCCCCGCAAAACGCACATTCAGAATATATATATATGTATCGACCAGTTCAATTTCCTCTTTGAGTGTTACCTCATCCTTTTCAGAAATATTGTATCTGAAAAATGCGGCAACATTCTGTATATATTCATAGGTTCTGTCTGCATGTTCCATCATAGCAAGCTGCGTTCCGGCATTCAATGTATTAAACAGAAAATGCGGGTTGATCTGTGCCTGAAGATACTTAAGATGTGCATCCTTCAGGTGAGCCTCCATCATAAGCTCCTTTTCCTTGAGGATCTGCTCCTTCTCCATACTGTCCTTCAGTCTTGTAAGATATCCCGGAATACTGCTCACCATCTGGTTAAAGGCTTCAGTAACTACGCCAACTTCATCTTTACTGTGAACCTTTACCTGTTCAACATTATCAAGTTCTCCTGCAGAAACCATATCTGCAGCTATGGAAAGATCCAGAAGAGGCTGTGTTATATTTCTCGTAACAAGAAGTACAAGCATTATATCAAATGAAATCAAAAGCGCAAACATTATAATGCTTAAGAATTCCAGATAACCCACAGCCGACGATAGAGCTTTATAGCTCTCATTATTAACTCTGAAACGATATTCGTTAAGACTCGTTATATAGGAATTAATGTAGCTGTATATCTCACTTGCCTTCTCATAACGATCCTTATACTTCTCTATATTCCTTCCACGTTTGGACTCAATAGTCTCCTTTGTAAGGCGTATATACTTTTCAGACATATAATAGATGCTTCGTTCCATAAGGAGCATATGATTGTCAGTTATTTTTCCATCCAGCTCTTCTATAAGTGTACTGTACTGCTGTTCCGCTCTGTAGTATTCATCAAGCGAATCCGTATTCTTAGTATCCAGATACTCTACCATACTGCTCTGAACCAGATCCAGCGCATCGGAAAGATCATTCAGCTTTACGTTACCAACATATACTTCATCTATCTGAAGTGTTATTCTATTAAGGTTATAGTACATGAACATATTAACCATGAGTACAAGAAGAGTACTTCCTATAATCAGTATCGAGAGCTTTGTTCTGAGCTGAAGATCGGAAAGCTTCATGCTAAGGTATTTCACTATTCTTCTCCTCCTTCCGTCTCGAAGGAATCGAGGTTTTCAGCATCAGCCTGTTTAGAATCAATCATATAGAATTCACTGACATAACCACTTTCCAGATATTCATTCAGAGCTTCTACGGACTTCTGTCCCATCTGCTCTGAATCAACTACCATAGAAGATTTGATAATATTCTTCTGAATAGCGGACTTAATGGTTGGCGACATATAAAATCCCAGTATTTCCACTTCACCTACTTTATTATAATCTACTACAGTCTGATAAACACAGATAGTATTTTTCTCGCTTAAACATACTATGATATCGGGAGTCTCATTTTCACTTACAAATATGTCTCTTATCTCTTCCTCTGCCGCATAGCCCTTACCGGTACTGACAACCTTGCTGTCTATACCGATCTTTGCGTTCAGATCACTGGAATCAAGAGTTTCTTTAATAGCGGTAAGAATTACAGACTGACTGCTTCCTGTGATAGAATCATCCATAAGTACAAGTATGTTGCATTTGTCCATTTCTTTGCTTTGAACTAAAGAAACCAGCTGCTCACCATATTCTTTTCCAAGGTTGTAACCACTGATACCTATGTAGCTGATTCTTTCTCCCTCAGGAACATCTGACGCAACTGTTACTACGGGTATCCCTTCCGACATGGCATCCCTAAGTATACTTAAGGTTTTATTATCATCATCGCCCTCAACGATAATACCATCCACCTTGGAACTGGTAGCAATCTTGATAAGATCTCTCTTGGTCAGATTATCCTCCAGTCCTTCGCCCATCAGTTCTATATATGCATTGCTCTTCAGAGCCTCAGAAAGTGCGCCCTCATAAACGTTCTTCCAAAAGTCAGTTTCTCTTGAAGAAGTGATAAGTACATAATATCTGTCGTAGGTTTTATTTTCACTAGTGCCCAGCATATTCTTAGTATTCTTCATATTTACATAGAAATAGCCAATACTAAAAACAATCATGCCGACAAGAAGCACACCCAGCACAATGGTCGTTACGAGAATAAGCCTGTTTCCGGATTTACTCGCAGAGCTGTTATCAAAATCTTCAAATATTTCATTTTCAAAATCATTGTCTTTCATACTCTTACCAGTTATATATATTTCTGAATATTCCGAATAGCATAAAAAGTCCCAGCCAGATAAATAACAGGATTTTATTTATACGGTTCATTTTCTTTTTGGATTCATTGAGATATATGAAGTATATAATTTCACATATTACATAAGGAAATGAAACGAATATAAATGGATTATATCCGAATGCCTGCTTAAAATCAAAATGAATTATAGATATGATCATTCTTGTGATTCCACAAGAAGGACATTTCAGATGAAAAAGCTCATAGAAATAACACCTCATGGAAAAGGGTGTATACATTACAAGAAAATAATAAACTATTCCTGCAAATAGAAGAAGAACCATATCTCTTATGGTTCTTTTTCTTATGTCCTCTTTTGCAAGACTTATTCCGTATTTTTTTTCAAGTTCTTCCTGATTCATATTATTGTATCATTTCTTTTGTTTTGATTCGGGCTACGGCACGCTTCAGACTGGCTTCCGCCAGAGTATATTCTCTTACGCTCTTCTTCTGAAGCATTGCTTCTCTGGCTGCTGCTTCCTTAGCCTTTACTCTTTCAAGATCGATCTCGTACGGCCACTCGGCTGAGTCAACCAGAACCAGAACCTCACCGTCATCTATTCTCATCATGCCGTCTGAAACAGTAGCCTCCTGCCACTCACCATCTTCCGTCTGAAACTTGAGCAGTCCCGGAATAATGGCGACCACCACATTCTGATGCATGGCAAGAACACCATAATCCCCATCCAGTGCGGGTACTATGAGCGAAACCATTTCACCTGCGTAAAATGTATTGTCTGCTTCAATTATCCTGCATTTAAAACTCTTCATACTATAAGGTCTCAGCCTTTCTGATTGCATCCTGAAGTGTACCTACATTGTAGAAGGCCGCCTCAGGAAGATCGTCATACTCTCCGGACATAATAGCCTTAAAGCCTCTGACTGTTTCATTGATTGGAACATATACACCATCCATACCTGTGAACTTCTCAGCAACAAACATAGGCTGTGCTAAAAATCTCTGTATCTTACGTGCACGATTTACTATATCCTTATCTCTGTCTGAAAGCTCATCCATACCAAGGATAGCTATGATATCCTGAAGTTCATTATACTTCTGCAGATACTCCTGAACCTCACGGGCAACCTTGTAATGCTCTTCACCCACAACATCTGCCTCAAGGATACGTGATGTGGAAGCCAGCGGATCAACTGCAGGATAGATACCCTGCTCAGCTATCCTACGGCTAAGAACCGTAGTTGCATCCAGGTGGGTAAATGTAGTTGCAGGTGCAGGGTCTGTCAGGTCATCGGCAGGCACATAAACAGCCTGAACTGATGTAACAGAACCACCTGAAGTAGAGGTAATTCTTTCCTGAAGTGCACCCATTTCCTGGGCAAGCGTTGGCTGATAACCAACTGCCGAAGGCATACGTCCGAGAAGCGTAGAAACCTCTGAACCAGCCTGTACAAATCTGAATATGTTATCTATAAAGAGAAGCACATCTCTATGCTGTACATCTCTGAAATACTCTGCCATGGTAAGTCCTGTAAGAGCAACTCTCATACGTACTCCGGGAGACTCGTTCATCTGTCCGAATACCATCGCAGTTTTATCTATGGTTCCACTCTCCTTCATCTCGTTCCAGAGATCATTTCCCTCACGGCTTCTTTCTCCAACTCCTGTGAAGATAGAATAACCACCATGCTCCATGGCAACATTATGGATCAGCTCCTGAATCAGAACCGTCTTACCAACACCGGCACCACCAAAAAGTCCGATCTTTCCACCCTTTGCATATGGCTCAAGAAGATCAATAACCTTGATACCTGTTTCAAGGACTTCAACTGCCACATTCTGATCCTCAAACTTAGGAGCAGCTCTGTGAATGTTCCATCTTTCCTGATTCTCAGCAACAGGTTCGCCACCATCAATAGGATCACCAAGTACGTTAAACATACGTCCAATAGTTGCATCACCAACCGGAACGGTGATTCCGGAACCGGTAGCAATTACTTCCATATTTCTTGCAAGTCCGTCACTGGATCCGAGAACGATACATCTAAGAGTTCCGTGTCCCAGCATCTGGGCAACCTCCATGGTGATCTCACTATCACCAAGCTTAACCTTTAATGCATCTCTAAGCTTCGGCATAGCCCCGGATTCAAATAACACATCTACAACAGGTCCTGAAACCTGTATTATCTTTCCTTTATTCAAGACTCTGCAGCCTCCTTAATTCGTTTCTTCTTCTGTGCGGTGCTCATAAGCAAATAAAAGCAGTGCTACTGACTGCGGATAATTCTTCGAGTATAAGGAAGAAAACGCAGATGTACTAAGTACATCGAGGCTTTCTGACGCTGTAATCGGAGAATTATCTCAGTCAGGAGTGCTGTTTGTTTTGTTTTTGAGCACGTGCTCCAGCGGCGACTTCTGTAATTTCCTGAGTGATAGCCGCCTGTCTTACTCTGTTATACTCTATCTGAAGTTCAGCCAGAAGGCTTTCTGCATTTTTATTTGCAGAATCCATTGCAGTCATACGCGCATTCTGTTCAGCAGAGAAGCTGTCTACAAGCGCACCATATATATTTCCGGCAACATATCCCGGAATAACTCTGTTCAGAACCTCATTTACTGAAGGATCAAATTCAAAATGTACATCCTTCTCATTCTTCTCTTCCTTCTTTGTCCAGAACTCACGTCTGTCAAATGGCAGAAGTCTCATCATCTTAACCTCTGTAAGAAATTCACTCACCATATCACTGTAAATGATACGGATCTCATCAATTTCTTTATTATCATACTGTTCCAGAAGTATAGAACTTATCTCACGAGCTCTTGTAAATGTAGGATTCTGGGCTGTATACAGAAAAGACTGTTCTATTTCGTAGTTTCTTCGCTGGAAATATCTTCTTCCATATTCTCCTACAACATAGAGCTTGGTCTTTTTATGCTTTGACATTTCCTCTTCAGCCAGCTTGGTAACATTATGATTATAAGCTCCGGCAAGGCCCTTATCAGCGGTTATGATTAAGTATGCATAAGTTTCAGCCAGCTTACGACCGGTCTTCGGATAAAAATATCGGCTCGTAATATCAATCTCTGTCTGAAATATACGACGAATCTCATGCTCCTGCATATCGAAGTAAGGTCTCGTCCTCTCCAGCTCTTCCTTTGCCTTACGCATCTTTGTAGAAGATATAAGATACATAGCATTTGTAATCTTCTGAGTATTCTTTACACTGGCTATTCTGTTCTTAATCTCTTTTGTATTTGCCATTTATTTAACACTGTAGCTTTCTTTGAATTTATTTGCTGTTTCAATTATCTGCTGTTTATCATCATCAGACAGCTGTCCGGTTGAATCGATCTGTTTACAAAGAACCTCCTCTTCCTCATGGAAGTAATCCAGAAGCTTTGTTCTGAAATCAGCTATGTTATCAACCGGTATATCCTGCATCACATGTGCTGTAGCAGCAACCAGAATTATTACCTGCTCATGAGCCTTGAACGGATTGTTCTGAGGCTGACGTAAGAGATACATAAGTCCCTGTCCATACTGAAGCTGTTTCTTGGTAGTCTCATCCAGATCACTTGAGAACTGTGTGAAGACTTCCATCTCGCGATACTGTGCAAGATCGAGACGAAGACTACCTGTAGCCTTCTTCATAGCCTTTGTCTGTGCCGCTCCACCTACACGGGAAACTGACAGACCAACATTAACGGCCGGTCTCTGACCTGCAAAGAACAGATCACTTTCCAGGAATATCTGTCCATCTGTAATGGATATAATATTTGTAGGGATGTACGCCGATACATCTCCTGCCTGAGTTTCTACTATAGGAAGTGCTGTTATACTTCCTCCGCCATTCTCATCTGACAGACGTGCGGATCTCTCCAGCAGTCTTGAATGCAGGTAGAATACATCACCCGGATAAGCCTCACGTCCCGGAGATCTTTCAAGAAGAAGTGACAACGCTCTGTAAGCTATAGCATGCTTAGACAGATCATCATACACAATAAGAACATCCTTACCTCTCCACATAAAGTACTCTGCCATAGCAGCTCCGGCATATGGAGCTATGTACTGAATAGGAGCTGTCTCTGATGCATTTGCTGCGATAACTATGGTATACTCCATAGCCTCTTTCTTCTTTAATGTCTCTACAAGATGTGCAACACTGCTTGCCTTCTGTCCGATGGCAACATATATACAGATAACTCCGTTATCCTTCTGATTAAGTATTGTATCAAGTGCGATAGCAGTCTTACCGGTCTGTCTGTCACCGATAATAAGCTCACGCTGTCCTCTTCCTATAGGGAACATAGAATCGATAGAAAGGATACCCGTATTCATAGGAGTGTCTACCGACTGCCTCTCTACTATTCCGGGAGCAGCTGTTTCTACTGCTCTGTAACCGTCAGAATCAACAGGTCCATGTCCATCTATAGGATTACCCAGTGGATCGATTACTCTTCCGAGGAACTTTTCTCCTACAGGAATACCCGCAGTTTTTCCTGTTCTTAGGACTCTGCTGCCTTCTGTAACATCTGTATCATCACCGAAAAGAATGACACCTATATCATCAGGTCTCAGTTCCTGAACCATACCTCTGACACCTGATTCAAATACGACGATTTCTCCGTACATAACGGACTTAAGACCGTCAACAAAAACGATTCCGTCTCCGACTGACTCAACATGGCCTTCCTCTTCCGGTATAACCTGAGGCTCCCACTCATGAACACTTGTCTTCATAAGAGAGATCAGTTCTTCACCTGAAGAAACCTTCTCAACCTTCATCTCTCTCAGCATTTCCTCGAGCTGATGAAGTCTTCCTTCTTTTGTCCAGTCGTATACTTCTTCTCCGACTTCAAGCTTGAATCCATTTTCAATATCTTTATTCTTTATATATTCAAGCTCGATACCATCCCCATGATTCTGGGAAATAAAGCTGTTAAGTCGTTTCTTTTGTTTCTCATCAGGTTCTGTCGGAGCATAGAGCAGGGCACGTATTTTTTTCTCTTCTGCCACTTTTATTTAGCTCCTTTCAGCATTATCAAGAAACATATCATATGCTTCACTGGTATTACTTGTGAGAACAACCTTACGGGTTGCCTCCTCAACCATCTCTGTTATATCTTTCTTAGCAGATGCAACGATAGCCTTTCTCTGGTTCTCTGCATCTCTCTTGGCATCCTCAAGTATCTTGCCTGCAGCATCTCTTGCTTCAGCCTCTGCATTTGATCTCATATTAGCGATATCCAGGGATGCTTTCTTCTTCTGCTTAGAGATCTCAGCTTCAACATTCTTCAGTTTCTCTTCATATTCAGCATTCTTCTGCTCTGCTTCAGCAAGCTTATTCTTAGCTGATTCATCCATTTCCTTATAATGATTCTCTCTGTCCTGCATTATCTTTTTTACAGGAGCGTAAAGAATAAAATAAAGACCACCGAAAAGCAGAACTACATTGAACATATGAAGAAATATCTGTGTAAAATCTATTCCTAATGGCATATTATTACCTCACTGGTTTTTTTATAAATATAATCTTCAAATAAATTCCGCTTTATCACAAGACGAATATAATAAGGATTGCTACAACGAGTGCATAAAGAACAGCAGTCTCTATGAAAACGACACCGAGGATCATAGTTGTTCTGATATTACCTGCTGCTTCCGGCTGACGAGCAATTCCCTCAGCTGTTTTTCCAACGCTCATACCCATTGCTATGGTTCCGAGACCGCCGGCAAGACCAATAGCGATAGCAGCTGCAATAGCCTTAGCTCCTGTTGAGTCATCCTTTGCTTCTTCTGTTTCAGCAGTTTCCTCTGCTGCATAAGATGTAATTGCAGGTGCAGCAACAGTTGCAAAGCAAAGTCCTGCAAAAAGTATGGCAAATGTTAAAACTGTTTTCTTTAAAAGTTTCATTTTACTACCTCTCTATAATCAGTATTTATAATTTTCTTTATAATTCAAATCGCTATAATTTATTTACTGCTTGTTTATAATTATGCCTCTACGGCACCCCCAGCTTCAGACTTCTTCTTTTTCTTTTTCTTAGGCTTCTTCTCATGTACCTCTGATACTTCTCCATAATATATGGATACAAGCATTGTAAGTACGTACGCCTGCACTATCGCATGGATCAACGTGAACAGAACTCCTATGAAAACCGGAAGTACAAAACTCAGCTTAATAGTATAGTAAACAAGTTCTGTAACAAGAGTTCCTGACAGGAGTGCACAGAATAGACGGAAGCTCATGGATATAGGAAGTGAAAACTCTTTAAGTGTAAGTCCCACACCTTTTATCTTATTCTTCCATATACCACCTGACATGATAAAAAAGTATGAGAACACACCCATTCCAATTGCTCCGTTTATATCACAAAGCGGTGCCGGAAGTGATATCGAATGTCCTGCTGTTGTTATCCCCTGTACTCCGAAAAGCTCAAATATAGTTCCAACGAAGATATATGATCCTGCTGCGAATACATATGCTCCAAGGACTGTATTTAAATGTGGACTGTTCGTTTTGGCCAGATTATCAAAATATCCCACCCATGTTTCAATTATTATCTGGAATTTTCCAGGTACTAATTTGAATCGAGGAATTGCAAATATTCTTATCAGTAAAGCCATAACAAGCAGAATAGCTGATACTGTATAAGCTGCAATAAGAGATGGATTAACTGTAAGTCCGAAGAAACTCATCTTGTTTTCTTCATGAAGCACAGCGTCCCTCATCACGACTTTTATATCTTCGTGATGTCCGCCTCCATTTCTTGTGACTATTATTCCGACCAGGAGCAGTACCAGAACTATAGCTAAGACAACAAGAGATCTGGTTCTTTTTCCTTTGTCCAAATCATTAATCTCCTTTCCTATAAACTTACTTAAAAACCACCCCTCATTCTAGCACAAGTCGGTGGTATATTAAAGAGGAATTTTATATCTTTGGAAATGTATTTAAAATACGCCTCGCATCTGAAAGAATGCATTTCTCGACATCGCTTCCGCTCGATTTCGGGCTACCCCTAGCGGTCGCTTCGCTCGCTAAGCTCTCAGCCACCTGCTAAAGCAGATGTCTGAATCGCTAAGCGCCGAGACCCGAAACGGTCTCGAAATACATTCTTCAGCCTGCGAGGCTTGTTTTATCCAAAAATAGCAATAATAAAAATTCAAAAAAGATAGGTTCAAAAAAAGACCCGACATGGTACGCAGTTCTCTGGGATGCGTGTCGGGTACAGATAATTATAGTGAAACATCACCTCTTAGAATTCAGGATGGCGCCAAAGCCGGCTCCGCAGATACCGCCTATGATGTGGGTCAGCTGGGAGACATTATCTCTTACTGCCACCATATTAACGATCTCTGAACCAAGGTAAATGATTATGACCAGAATCATGGTTATTGGTATTTCTTTTGATTTAAGGTCTTCAGCAGATACCAGAACTATCATCATGAATACCAGTCCACTGGCACCGAGAAGTGCTGCATGCGGAAAGAATATTATGTTAACCAAGCCTGATATTACTGCTACTATTCCGAAGGCTTCTATCAGAGTAGGTCCTCCGTACTTTTTTTCAAGCACCGGTCCAAGCAGAAGGAACAGTGTCATGTTCGATGCATAATGTGAGAGACTGGAGTGTCCCAGCACATGGCCGAAAAGTCTTATAAACCAGGTAAAAGATATAGGGCTCCTGTAGACCGAGAAAAATGCATCCGTTGTCTTCCCTTTTGTTATCCACCCAAGCACCAGAACTATGAATGATATAAGTGCAAATGTAAGTGTTACGGGTGCATTATATGTAAATGATAGCTTTTTTGAACTGTCTGACATGGTATCCCCCTATTTTTATATTACCACCTGCTTGATTACTTCCTTTACTTTACTTACAGGAATTATTGTAAGCTCTTTCTTTACTTCCTCTGCTACATCTTCCAGGTCTTCCACATTCTTCTGTGGTATATATACTGTCTTTACGCCTGAGCGGACTGCCGCCATAAGTTTCTCAGGAAGACCACCGATAGGCATTACATTTCCTCTGAGTGATACCTCTCCTGTCATGGCTATTGACGGATTAACTGCTTTCCCTGTAAAGAGTGACACAAGAGCTGTGGTTATGGTTATTCCGGCCGATGGTCCATCCTTTGGAACTGCGCCCTCAGGAACGTGGATGTGCAGATCCAGTTCAGGCATATTTTCTGTCTCTTTAGGATACATGAACTTAACGAGACTGATGGCTATTTCGACAGACTCTTTCATTACATCACCCAGCTGACCTGTTATGATGACCTTTCCGTTACCCTTAACGGTCTTGGTTTCTATAAAGAGTATCTCACCGCCGGCCATGGTCCAGGCAAGACCTGTCACTACTCCGGGCACTGATTTCTTATCAATAATATCATGATCTATACCGCGTTTACCCATGTATTCCTTAAGATCCTGCGGTTTAACTGAGAGCTTGTCTCCGTTACCCTTCACAAGTCTTACTGCAGCATATCTCATAAGTGTATCTATTCTCTTCTTAAGTCCTCTGACTCCGGACTCCATAGTATAGTCCGATATAACCTTCTTAATAGCTCTGTCAGTTATGTTCAGATTCTTTCTCTTTATACCTGAAGCTTTCATTGCTTTAGGAATCAGGTGTTTCTTAGCTATATAGAACTTTTCTGTCGCTGTATAGCCAGGAAACTCAATTATCTCCATACGATTTAGAAGCGGTTCAGGAATTGTATCGGTGGTATTTGCAGTACATACGAATAGAACATCTGACAGATCATACGGCACATTCATATAGTGGTCCGTAAATGTATTGTTCTGCTCAGGATCAAGAACCTCCAGAAGTGCCGATGAAGGGTCCCCTCCGTAATCTCTGACAAGCTTATCAACCTCATCAAGTACAACAACCGGATTCGAGGCTCCGCTTCTCTTCATACCCTCCATAATTCGTCCGGGCATGGCACCGATATAGGTTCTTCTGTGTCCTCTTATCTCTGCCTCATCTCTGATACCACCAAGACTTATTCTTACGTATTTTCTACCAAGAGCCTCAGCAATACTCTGACCTATACTTGTTTTTCCTGTACCGGGAGCGCCTACAAACAGCAGAATGGAACCTGACTGTTTTTTGTTAAGTGCCATAACAGCCAGCTGCTGAATGATTCTTTCCTTTACCTTCTTCAGTCCGTAATGTTCTTTATCCAGAACCTTTTCGGCATACTCAAGATCTATAGGATTAAACTCCTCATGCTTCCAGGACAGGCTTGTTACAAAGTCCAGATAATCATAAAGCATTCCGTATTCATGTCCATCCTGCCCTTCCTGTTTCATACGGTTAAGCACCTTCAGAGCTTCCTTTTTGGCAGTCTCATTCATACCGGATTCTTCTATAGACTTCTCAAAACGTCTTACGTCGGAAATGCTTTCAGGATGCATATCATCCAGCTCTCGCTGAAGTATCTCAATCTGCTTCTTTATTGCATCTTCTCTATATAAATTCTCATTTCTCTGCTGCTGCTGAAGCTCTGCATTTTCCGCAACATCAGCAAGCTCCATGAAGCTGTAGGCCGCATGCTCTATCAGTCCGACTCTTTCAGACAGCTTGTCCACCTCAACTATCTCATATTTTTCCTGCCAGGTCATGCTGAAATAACCTGTCATGGAACATGCAAGCTCATTGATATTCTTCCATTGAAGTATGAATCCCCTTGCCCAGAGTCCCCACTGATAATTCTGAACAAACTTCAGGAATTTATTTTTCAGGGTTTCAAATCTGTCTTTTTCTTCGCCTTCTTCCAGATCATCTATATCAGCTCTGGGTTCCAGAAGAGCATCAATATTTCCATCTTTATCTCTGGCAAATTCAAGGAAACTGACTCTTTCCTTGGTTCTGACCTTTACATTTCCCTCTGAATCAATTGATTCGATTCTGGCAATGACTCCTATTGGATAAACATCCGCCAGAGTTGTCACTTCTAAATCTATGTCCTCTCTCAGCATGGCAAAGGCTATTTCCTCGCCGGTCTCCAGTTGAGAGACATCCCATCCTTCTATCACTTCTTTTCTAAAATAAAATGTAACGTCAGGGAGAAGTATTGTATCATATATAGGTATAGTAAGCATTTTTCTTCCTCCATGCATTTGTTAGCACTTAACACACATGAGTGCTAATTTGTATTGTACTCTTTCATTTTATTAATTGCAACCCATATTTAATTCTTTACAGTTTTGCTCTTTTGAGGTATCATAAAACAGATAAAGTATTTTTACAAGAGACAAGGAATAATAAACATTGAAGATAGATTTAAATGAAATTTTATATTCCGTTTCCTCCGGTCTTGACGCCGTAGAACACGAGCTTCTTAACGTGCGCCCGGGACATTGTAAGAGGATTGCTGCCATGTCTATTATGCTGGGTAAAAACCTTGGTCTTTCACCCGACGAACTTATAGATCTGGCTGCATTTTCTATTCTTCATGACAATGCTCTTACTGAGGTAAATCAGGAAGAGATTGAGTACAGAAAATATAACAACGGTGAATGTTATTCTGTTCAGGATTACAATGCAAGAAGATGTATAATCGGCGAGCGTAATACAAAGTTTATGCCTTTCAGAACCAATAACAGAGATGTACTTCTTCTTCATCATGAGAACGCAGATGGTTCAGGTCCCCAGGGACGTACCTATGACAGAACACCTATCAAGGCACAGATCATACATCTTGCTGATACAATAGATAATACCTATGATCTCACAAGTACCAACAGAGAGAATCATGGAGCTATCATATATTTTGTAAAATCAAATGCCGGAAGAATGTTTTCAAGAGAAATCTCTGATACCTTCTGCAAAAGTTTCAAGATGAAGCATCTTGTATCACTTGATGTGACTCATGTAGATAATTATCTAAGAAAAGCCACCAAGCACTTTAATGATGAATATTCTGCTCAGGAGGTTGTTAACCTTGCAACACTTCTTGCCCGTATAGTTGATTACAAATCACACTATACCTGCAAGCACTCCACCGGTGTAGCAGAAAAATGCGCTGCCATGGCTGACTTCTATAATTTCTCCGAGGAAAAACGTACAAAATATTATCTTGCGGGAGCACTTCATGATATCGGCAAGCTGATGATAAGTAATACTATCCTGCAGAAGCCTTCAAAGCTTAATGACTATGAATATGAATTAATGAAGCAGCATGCTTATTACACCTATGATATCCTAAAACATATCAAGAACAAGAATATGGATGATATCGTTTTATGGTCATCACACCACCATGAGAAGCTTAACGGAACCGGTTATCCATTCGGACTTAAAGAAGACCAGCTGTCTCATGAAGAAAGACTTATGACCTGCTGCGATATATATCAGGCACTTACAGAGGAAAGAGCATATAAAGCAGGATTCCCTCATGAACAGGCCATCTCCATAATGAGAGAAATGGTCATAAAGGGAGAGATTGATAATAATATCGTAAATGCAATCGATAGTGTATTCTCACAAAATATCAAACACAACGTACCAACCACATCAATCCTGATGTAATAAAAAAGATGACAGAAGTGAACCAGGTTCACTTCTGTCATCTTTTTTATGTAAACTTGTTAGGATTATATACTTACCAGGAAATCACTTCGCTGCCATCCTCAGTTACAAGTACCTGTATCTCCCACTGTGCCGACATGGAACCATCCTCTGTGTATACGGTCCATCCGTTATCTTCATCAATAAAGATATCCGGTCCTCCGGCATTTACCATTGGTTCTATAGTAAACATCATTCCCGGAACCATAAGCATCTCTGTTCCTTTTCTTGACACATAGCTAACCCATGGTTCTTCATGGAACTCTATTCCTACTCCGTGTCCGCCGATTTCCCTTACAACAGAATAACCTGCTGCTCTTGCATAGTCATTTATCACCTGTCCCATATCTCCAAGGAATTTCCAGGGCTTAACCTCTTTCAGACCGAGCTCAACGCACTCTTTAACAGTCTGGACAAGCTTCCTGTTTTCCTCCGACACATTTCCCATCATAAACATACGGGATGAATCAGAAAAATAACCATTGAGTATAGTTGAACAATCTACATTTATTATATCTCCATCCTGGAGTATTTCATCCTCACTCGGAATCCCATGGCAGACAGCATCATTAATTGATGTGCAGACACTCTTTGGAAAGCCCTCATAATTAAGCGGAGCAGGAATTGCACCATACTTGGCACATACCTCATTTATAATTCTGTTTATATCTTCCGTGCTCATACCTATACAGATTTTGTCTGCAACCACATCTAGACATTCTACATTTACCTTGGCACTTTCTTTGATAAGTGCTATCTGCTCAGGAGTTTTTATCATGCCTCGATTAGGCACTTTATGCTTCTGATTTTTATACATTTCTATTCTTCTGTCAAAATCCTCATGACAGGCTTTATACTTTTTTCCACTCCCACACCAGCATGGATCATTTCTTCCGATTTTTTTAGCCACTTTGATACCTCTTTCTGATATAGTATAATAATGTTATATTTTTAAATCAAAACATACTTTTAACAACTGTTAAATATATCTTACTGTATAAAATATGTCAATAATTATTTATATAAATCATATGTAATAGCTCAGGAGACAACATGAAAGAAACCGTTGAAGAAACGCAGGAATATGAATTTAAGCCGGTCATAACCTTCATTATATTAGGCATTAATATAATCGTATTTTTTATAGAGGTTATAATGGGTGGTGAGGAAAATGTAGAGACAGCACTTAAGCTGGGTGGTGCATACACCCCTTACATACTTGAAAAAAATGAATGGTACCGGCTGTTTACCTCCATGTTCATGCATTTTGGAATCAATCATCTGATCAGCAACAGTATAGCCCTTCTTGCTATGGGCCAGTATGTCGAAGCGTATTTCGGACGAGTACGCTATATAATCATATATATGATATCCGGTATATCGGGAAATGTTTTATCGCTTGTAATGGATCTCATCAATGACAGCTACCCAGTATCGGTGGGCGCCTCCGGAGCTATATGCGGACTCCTCGGAGCCATGATAATTCTGGCTATAGACAAAAGAACCAGGAAGGTTTTTTCCATTCCCAGAATAATATTTGCACTGGTCATGGTTCTTCTTCCCGGTCTAGGTGATTCAACTATAAATATGAATGCACACCTGGGTGGTGTTATATCCGGATTCATCATAGCATTTCTGATGTATCTGATCTTCTTTCGAAACTTTGAGTCTCCGGAATCATAACTGTCTGACATATTCAAGACGATTATGAAGTCTCAATATCTTTTCAAGCTGATCATTATCAGCAGGACGACCTGACCCCAGATAGGTTGTCCTTTTATTTATCTCTTCAATGTCAATGTCACCAGCTTCATTTTCCTTAATTCCAAGAACCTCTGCAAGGTGTCTCACTGTTCCGACATTTCCATCTATCAGCTGTATTTCGTTATTAAACGCTTTAAGAAGACCCGGTTTAAAGTAATTAAAATGTGTACATCCCAGAACAAGCTCGCTGTATTTATCCTTATCGAATACCGCTATCTGTTCTTCTATATATGTATCTACCTCTTCCCCTTCAAACAGCTCATCCTCTGCAAATCTTACAAGACTCGGCATAGGAAGCAGATCGACTCTGTGCTGTGTATCAACTCTTTCAAGAAGTGTATGAAGCTTGTTCTCCCGTATGGTAACCGGTGTTGCCATGACAAGCACTCTTCCTTCTTTCGCCTCCTCAACTGCGGGCTTGACTGCAGGTTCCATTCCGATGATAGGGACTGAGTATTTGCTGCGCAGATAGTCTGCTGCCACAGCTGTTGCAGTATTGCAGGCTATAAGAATGGCGTCAACTCCCTGCTCAATAAGAAAAGCCGTAATGCTGTCAGTATATTCAATTATCTGTTCAGAGCTTTTTATTCCATAAGGAACATGATCCACATCTGCATAAAATATATAGTCTTGATCAGGAAGTCTGTGAAATGCTTCATTCAGAACCGAAACGCCGCCTATTCCCGAATCAAATATTCCAATCTTCATATACAAAATGTACCTTTCAATCTGCTTCTTCTAACAAGTAAAAGCCCGGAAGCCATACCCCACTTGACTTCCGGACTTTTGGAGGAAAAATTATGATAAACACTAAAAATTTCTAATTCATTCTTGAGGTAATTTTAACATATATTTATATTTTTTGCAACAAATATTATAAAATTTGCACAATTATTTTTTTATCTGATATATACAATCTTCTTATTATTTCCGGTGGTCTCCACCTTAAGATCCTTTATACCGTAGATAAACTTTGAAAGTGTGGCATATCCGAATTCCTTTACATTGAACTTAGGGAATTCATCATGTATCTTCTGACCAAGCTGCCCCATTTCAATACCCTTTGTTCCTGCCTCAGCAACAGTATCTACAGCAAATTTCTTAACACGTTTCTTCATATCCTTATCTGTATGAAGAGCAACAAAGACTGTGCTGTCTTTCTTTTTTATATCAAAACCTGCTGTCTCATCGATAAATGTTGACAGTGAGCTGTAACCATAATTACGAACATCAAAGTCTGAATACTTCTTCTGAAGACGGCTTCCTATCTCACCGAGACCGGTTTCTCTACCCTTGTTGTCATTTTCAGTAATTATCTCGATAATATCATTTTCAATAGTCTTCTGGGAGATAACATTTTCGGCCTTCTTTTTCAGCTTGGACTTACCAACATTCTTAGAGTTTGCATCGTCAACACTCTGATCAAGCAAGAGCTCAAGATCAGTAAAAACAGTACACGCAGCTCTGAAGGATCTGGGCGTTTTGTTTTCTCCCATTCCTATAACATGCATTCCGGACTCTCTAAGTCTGCTTGCCAGACGTGTAAAATCCCCGTCACTGGAAACTATGCAGAACCCATCTACGCTTTCAGTATAAAGAATATCCATGGCATCTATAATGAGCGTCGAATCAGTGGCGTTTTTACCAACCGTATTTCTGAACTGCTGAATAGGTGTTATGGAATTCTCCATAAGCTCCTTCTTCCATTTGTTTGCCTGAGTAGAGGTCCAGTCACCGTAAATCCTCTTGTAGGTAACCACACCGTACTTTGTCATTTCATCAAGGATACTGGTTATATACTTTGATGATATATTGTCTGAATCAATTAAAACCGCATATCGTTTGTCTTCCATAATCAATCCTTTTTATGTAGTATTATTAATCATCTGCCGGTTTAAGCGGAATATCCTGAAGAACCGAAACCTTTTCCTTATGTCTGTCTCTTATTGAAACAGTGCTGTCAGCCTGTAATATTTTATTTATCTCATCTTCACCATTCTTTGCAGATAATCTGGAACCCACGTTCTTATACTGCCTGTAAACGTCGAGAACAGTTTCATCGATGGATTTATGCATCTGGAAACGACGCATTTCCTCATTACTGCCAAGCAAAATGCTTCGTACCGCAGACTTATAAACCGCCTTTGCCGCCTGCTCCTCGCTCATATTGTAACGATCCTTTAGTTCTTCCTTAATTATCCTGAGGTAATCCTCTATATATTCAGGTGCTGATCCCATACCTTATTCCTCTTAAATCAAATACCTAATCTTCAAAACTAAATCTATAATCGAGACCGAGTGCATCTCTCACTGTTATGATATCCTTCTGCACTCCTTCTCCCACAGGAACTCCTTTATCCTTCCTGTAGAGCCATACATCGTATTCCTTTTCACCAGCAGTATATATCCTGCTCTCGCCAGGTGCTTTCTTTGAAGCCCTGAGGGCACGGCATATATCACCAGCAATCTTCTTAAACTCTTCTCTTCCCATAAATGCATCCGGATCCACCACAAAGAAGAAATGTCCGAGATGATACATCTTCGGCTTTCCCTCTTTATCAACGCCGGTAAGAGCCTTCATAAATTCTCCGCCTGCCAGCGCTGCAGATAATATTTCTACAACGGCCGCATATCCATAGCCCTTATATCCTGCAAGTTCTTCTCCTATTCCACCAAGGGGAGCCAGTGCTGCTGTACCGGCAACAAGTTCATCAAGTATCTGCTGACTGTCTGTTAATGCTTCTCCTTTTTCAGAGATAACAGTTCCTGCAGGAGTTTTCTTTCCCTCTCTGGCATAGTACTCTATACGTCCACGCTGAACAATAGATGTGGCACAGTCCAGACAGAACGGAAATTCCTCATCTGTCGGAAGGGCAAATGTAAGCGGATTTGTACCCATCATATTTTCAACTCCGAAGGTCGGCGCTATCGATGGTCTCGCATTTGTTCCCGTGATACCAACCATTCCTTCTTTACTTGCCATAGTAGTCCAATAGCCCGCTATTCCGTAATGGGTAGAATTACGAATGGCACCACCTGCCATTCCATAGGTCCTGGCCTTCTCTATCAGCTTCTTCATCATATGGTAGCTTGCCACCATTCCCATACCATCGTGGGCATCCATAACAACCGTAGTAGGAGTCTCCTTAAGTATCTCAATATTCGTGACCGGAAGAAGAGTTCCTTTAACTATTCGATCTATATATATCGGTTTAAACCTGTTACAGCCATGACTTTCAATTCCTCTTCTGTCAGATTCCAGAAGCACATCTGCACATATCTTTGCATCCTCCTCAGGCACCCCATAGCCTTTGAAGGCATCTATCATAAAAGAATTCATTTGATTCCATGGAACAAACGGTCTGGTTTCCTGCATAATACACCCCCAATTAATTGAGTTAAACTTTTGACACTTATGTCATATTTTAACATAATCATATCATAGAAACAAGAAAATCGAGCAGAATCTCTGCCCGATTTCATGTATTAAAATGTATAAGAATACATTACTTTATCTGTTATCTTTATTTTAGATATTCCATAAAGTTCTCTTTATTGATTCTTGCAGGAATGGTCGGTCTTCCAAGATCAGCACGTGAACCTATACGGCTCTTTATCTCAAGGAATACTCTTCCCTTTGCATCCTTTATCTCACTGAGTTTTTTATCAAGTGACTCTGCATCTCTTACAGATGAAACTGAAGTATAGCCACAGCCCTCAGCAATCTTAAGAATATCTATTTTTTCAGCTACTGTAGGAAGTCCGCCTACTGATTCATGAGCACCGTTATTGATCACTATATGAACCAGATTATCTACATCAGAAGAACCAATAACTGCCATACCGCCCATATGCATCAGCATAGCTCCGTCTCCATCGATAACCCAAACTCTTCTGTCCTTCTTCTGAGCAGCAATACCAAGAGCGATGGATGAGCTGTGTCCCATGGAACCTACAGTAAGGAAATCCTTTTCATGACCTTCTCCTCTTGCCTCTCTCAGCTCAAAGAGCTCACGTCCTGTCTTACCTGTTGTTGCAACAACGATATCATCCTTGGATACATCGATGATGTGGCTGATTATCTCTTCTCTTGTCATCAGATAATCATTTGTATATTCAGGATTATTGTCATAAGTAAGCGCGCCCTTTCTTACAACAAATGAAGCCTGCTTACCCTGAGCAAAAAGCTCATTAAATTCTTTCATCTTTGCTTCAACATCAGCTGCTGTTGTATCCTTATCAATTATCATATAAGGAACATCCATATCCTCAAGAAGCTTAAGTGTGATCTCGCCCTGGAATATATGCTGAGGCTCATCATGAACTCCCGGCTCACCTCTCCAGCCAACTATGTAAAGCATTGGAATAGCATAAACCTTCTCGTTGCAAAGAGATGCAACAGGATTAACTATATTGCCCTGTCCGGAATTCTGCATATACACTACAGGAACCTTGCCTGTAGCAAAGTGATAGCCCGCAGCGGCTGCGACAGCATTTCCCTCATTAGCAGCAATTACATGATGTTCAGGTGTAACACCGTAGGTCTGAACCAGATAATTACCAAGAGCAGCCAGGAGGCTGTCAGGAACACCTGCATAAAAATCTGAATTGATTACACTTACTAATTCTTCTACTTTCATTCTTTTCCTCTTCTTTATATTCGATTATCAAAAGATAACAGTTTGAACAAAAGTTCAACTGTCACCTTTTTCAGTTGAGTATTTTTCTATATAGCATTTCGATTGTTTCTTCGTCCAGTGCTATAGGATGATTCTTAAGTCTTACCGGATTGACTGAGGTTTTGAGTTCTGCAAAGTCTTCCTCTTTAGCAGCAGGAATCTCTAGTTCCAGTCTCTCAAATATCTCCTCAACTTTAGCTGCGGCATCCTTTGGTGCAGCACAACCCATTGCATCTGCTATTTCATTAAATACAGATTTCAGATATTCTTCCCCTCTCGGATCAACACATTTATCTGTATTCTCAAGCATCCATGGGAATAACACCCTGTCACAAAGTATAGCAGCATGGCCATGAGCCGCCCTGAAAAGGCTGGTTATCTTATAGCACATAGCATGTCCTGCAGTAGTCTGAGTAATGTTGATAGCCTTTCCTGCAAGATTTGCAGCCATCAGCATGTTGCTGTTACCTTCTTCGGTATTGTTAAGATAACCATCTATATTTTCCATTACCATGCGGATAGCCTGTCTGCTGTAAGACTTGCTCTCGTCAGTTGAGTTAACTGACCAGAAGGACTCAATAGCATGACAGAAGGCATCCATCATAGTACTCTTTTTCTGATACTCAGGAAGCGTCTTAAGAACACTGCTGTCCATAAGAACCGTCTCTGGAATGGCACTGTAATCAGCAACTGACTGCTTCTTTCCATCATAATAGACTACTGCATATCTTGTGGCTTCCGAACCTGTTCCTGCTGTAGTAGGCATAGCAAGGAACGGAACATCATTCGGAACAACATCTATCTTAAGAAATGCGCCTTCAGCACCATCACTGTCCATATTGGAGTACAGCTTGATACATTTTGCAACATCCATAGCTGAACCGCCACCAACTGCCATGATTGCATCACTTTCTGACTCTCTGAAGAGCTTAACTCCCTTTACAACAGAATCATACAATGGATTTGGCTGGAAATCATCGAATCTTATGATCTTAAGCTCTGCTCCTGAAGGTGTGTTTCCCGTTTCTTCAATCTGCTCGATGTATTTTCTGATTTCAGTCAGAAACTGAAAGGATGTATCACATACCAGGAAAAGCTTACTGATATTGTTAGCTTTTATCCAGTCTTCTAAAGATTCAAATTCATTTATTGATGTAATAATCTTCTGTTCCATTTAACTTAACCTTTATATATGTTGTATCGACTTACTCTTCAGGAATAAGTGTGATGATGTCTTTGATTGACATACACTTATCATCACATTCCTTAGCTCTGTGATTTTCAAGGATAGTACGGGCTGCATCCTGCATAGCAGGGAAACCTGTTCTTGTGAGCTGGTTAGCGTAGATGATCACGTTAGCTCCACGCTCCTTGAACTCGCTTTCATATACTGTATTGAAGCTTGTAGGAACAAGCACGATTGGTGTAGTACTGTCCTTTTCACGGAACTTCTCGATAAATTCAAATATCTCATCCGGCTCCTTGCGGCGGCTGTGGATCATTATCGCATCAGCACCTGCGCCCGCAAATGCAAAGGCTCTTTCAAGTGCATCATCCATTCCCTGCTCAAGTATAAGACTTTCTATTCTTGCGCAGATCATGAAATCCTTTGTCTTCTGAGCCTTCTTACCGGCCTTTATCTTCTCACAGAAATTTTCGATGGAATCCTGTGTCTGCTGTACCTCAGTACCGAAGAGAGAATTCTTCTTAAGACCGCATTTATCCTCGATAATAACCATGGATACACCCATACGCTCAAGTGAACGTACAGTATAAACAAAGTGCTCTGTAAGTCCGCCTGTATCTCCATCGAAGATAATAGGCTTCGTGGTTACTTCCATGATATCATCTATGGTTCTGAATCTTGAAGTCATATCTACAAGTTCGATATCCGGTTTACCCTTTGCTGTTGAATCGCAAAGTGAAGAAACCCACATAGCATCGAACTGATAGGTCTTTCCATCCTGAAGAACTGTTGTCTTCTCAGCAATAAGACCTGTAATACCTGAATGTGCCTCTATGGCATTTATGCAGCCTTTCATAGCTATAAGCTTACGAAGTCTTCCACGTCTCATATCCGGCATGGAAAGCTCTGCTCTTGATGCTCTGTCAAGCTCTTTGAACTTCTCATCCTTTGAATAAGGATACTCAACAAGCTTTCCGCCATAGCTCTCAAGGATGTTTATAACCTCTTCCCTGATAGGCTTCTGGAAACCTGTGCACCAGTCATCACCATGAACGACAAAATCAGGTTTTAGTTCATTAAGTATATTCCTGTAGCTGAGTTCCTTCTGCTCAACCACCCTGGTAACGCCTTTTATATTTGCGATAAGAGCTTTTCTCTCATCAAAGCTTATTAGCGGATATCTCTTATAGCTTGCAACTGCCTCATCTGAAAGCACACCAACTGTAAGTTTACCTAAAGCAGCCGCCTTCTTGATGATAGCTATATGTCCGCTATGGATAACATCTGTTGAAAAGCACATATATACTCTTCTGTGTGTTATCTCATGAAGTCTCTTTGATACTATCTCCAGATCTTCAGGTGTATCTATCTCGGAGCAGAGTCTGTCCTCAACATCAAATGCCTTGATATGACATATATCTGATATCTCGTTAAATGCGTTCTCTGCATATACATTTCTATTGTCGTTGTCGCAGAACTCTTCAATCTTATCCAGCCATAAGTTCCAGTCCTCTTTATTCAGCTTATAAAGAGCCTGTGCTTCCATGGCATCATCAAAGCAGTCGATGGCAACCTTCTTTACAAAACCATCCTTAACTACCGCCTTAAAGTCCTTCTCCGGAAGTGGGATGGTAGAACTAACCTTCATGCAGCTCTCAGGACAGCTGATAAGGTCCTCAAGCACGCTCTGCTCAAATACAAGATCACCATGCATGAAGACTATATCCTGATCACGGAGATAATCCTTTGCACAGTAAATGGAATAGATATAATTAGTCTTGTCATATAACGGATTATTTACATAGGTTATATTCAGAGACAGATCCAGGGAATCACAATACTTCATAAGTACTGTATCATAATAACCGGTTGTCATTACAACCTCTGTTATTCCCATCGCCTCTATAAGTCTCAGCTGGCGGCTGAGGATGGTATCTGTGGAAGATACCTCAGTCATACATTTGGGATGCTCACAGGTGAGAACCCCCATACGGCTGCCAAGACCGGAATTAAGGATCAATGCTTTCATATGCTAATTTCCTCATTCTTTCTGTACAGGTCCCCCCTGTCAGAGGAATCCTGTCATTTTTAGTTAGTCAGTTGATATGAACGATCTACTTCTCAGCAGCATCTATCTCCTGAATCTCGTCTTCAACTTCCTTCTTGCTGTTCTCATCTATGTTGAGTGTCTTACTAACCTTCTTCTTTGCTTTTCTCCAGAAAACTGATATTACAGCACCACCTGCGATAACGATGGCTGCAACTGCCTGGATAATATAAGTAGTTACTGACGGATCGATGTAAAGTATCATTTTGTTTTCTCCTTTGCTTAGATAAAATGATTTTCCTTATTTCTCTTCTTTTCTCTTCTGTGCCTTTTCCTTCAAGCTGTTGATGATATACTTGGCACTCTCTTCACCGCTGTGTCCGTAGTTAGCTATGAGTTCATTTCGTATATCAATGTTATTCTTTATATATTCATCCTGTCTGTCTATCAGGTCGCGTACTGTTTCAGCGATACCCTCAAGCTTCTCAGGATTCATTCTGATACCAACCTTATCTCTAAGGCTTATTTCAAGTGGCTCTATGCCAATCTCCTTGTAGTTCGGATTGTTGACCTTCATAGGTGTATCTATGAAAATACATGGCTTACCGGTTACAAATGAGAACTCATAGGTAGTTCCTGACCAGTCTGATATAGCAACATCCGAATCAAAGATTGAATCATTCTTGGTAAAATCAAGCTCAAATGTAAGATCATCACCATCGTAATTCTCATAACGCTTAACAATTGCATCCATTCTTGCGCCGTATCTCTTAACATACTCGGGATGAGGTCTTACATGTACATTGAAGCCCTTTCCGAGAAGTCCCTTAAGCATGTCATCGATGCAGGAATCAAGGATGTTTCCTTCCTGCCATGACGGAGCAATAAGAATCTTATTACCCTTCTGAAGGTTATCCTTTATCTTATCATAAGCAGCCTGAAGCTTCTCCAGCTGACCATAACCTGTAACAACAAGCTTCTTTTCAGGCAGCTTGTGAATCTCCTCCTGCTTTCTGATCTCAGGAATCTGGAAATCACCTACGCAGAGGATGGTATCATAATGATCAAGAGCTCCTGTATGAAGTACCATGTGTGTACTGAGAGGATAATGGAACATGTAAACATACTCCACATCTTTTCTTACATAGCTTCTCTTGATATGATAATTCTCCAGATCAGACATAGTCATAACAACCATATCTGCATCCATCTTCATCATAAGAGTGATAAGTCTCTTTTCACCTATATAATATCCTCTGATATGAGGATTCTCTTTTTCCATTTCAAATATCTGATCGTTAGGATCACTAGTCACATAATGTATCGTAACATTTGTATGCTCAAGCAGATACTTTATTGTATCTTCAAAATATTTATAGAAACCATTCTTCTCTGAATAGAATACCAGGTGCTTATTTGCTACGCTGAAGAACTTCTTGTAATCAGCCTTCTCCTTAGCCTTCTGTTCCTTGGTCACTTCGCCGCTGCCCATATGTTCAAGTTCAGCCAGCTGCTTACGGCTGTCTTCAAGAGCTTCATGGTCGATATACTTATTTGGATTAATTATGAGATTTAATAATACCTGCTGAAGTATCGTAAAAAGATTGCTGCATATCCAGTAGAAACCTACTGCCATAGGAACGAAAAATCCCAGAACCAGTGATATACCTACGGATATGGCAAGTGTACTTATCTGTCCTGCACCTGACTGTTCAGCCTGAAGCGGATTCAGTTTATTCTGAGCAAGTCCGAGAATAAGTGCCGAAAGTCCTGCCAGAACAGGCATGAGAAGATAAGCTCCTCCGACTACATTGGGATAATCCTGAAATCTTATGCCTGCGATCTCCATAGCACTTTCGCTGAGGCTTGCAAGCTGAGGATTTCTAACCACATGTATTATTCCGAGAAGAAGCGCTATCTGTATGATTGTCGGAATGATTGTAAGAAAAGGATTATAATGTTCCTTCTTATAAAGCTCAGTTGTTTCGTCTGCTATCTTGTCTTTGTCGCCGAAATACTTAACCTTGATCATATTCAGTCTCGGCTGCATGATAACCATTTTGATACTATTCTTCTGTGTCCATATGCTGACCGGAAGAAGAATAATCTTCGAAAGAATCGTAAAGAGTACTACTGCCACCAGATAATTCTGAAATCCGATGCTATAACAGAATTTAAATACCACACCAAATGCTGATGCTATATAAGACATATCACATTACTCCTGTAAAGACTAAATTTCCCCTATTAATATGTAAAAAATCACTAACTAAATAAATTTACACCATAAAACCATATTCGTCAAGAGCGGAAAAAACCTTCATTTACAGTTCCATTACTATTCCCAATTTCTAACTGCTTCATTATAATACTGGATCATAACCGGTTTAGTCAGTTGATTAACTTCCACCTCTTCTCCCTCTTTAGGCTTCTCATCCTTGCCAAATGTAAAGAGTGCCGGGATGTTATCCTTTGAGAGATATTTTGTATCTATAGATTCATCAATGACTATCTTATTAGGATTCGATATATAATCATTATCCTGTTTTACTGCCATATTAAAGCCCCAGTCACCGAATGCCGGAACCTGAAGATGATAGGGTGCCACCGTAAAGCCTTCGCTTTCAAGAGTCTTTGTAACACTCCAGAAGGACTTAGTAGCATAATAAGGACTTGTGGACTGGATATTCAGAACCCCTTTGTCATCCAGTACATTTTTGCACATACGATAGAAAACATTTGAATAAAGCTTGGCAAGTGCTTCATTATTAGGATCCGGCAGATCCACTATTACAACTCCATACTTTTTATTACATTTTTCAAGATATTCATAGGCATCCATGTTGATGATGGTCAGCCTGTCAGACTTAAGAGCATTCTGATTAAGCTCTGAAATGACCTTATCCTCGCTGCAGATTCTGGTCATTTCACTATCAAGATCCACCATGGTGATTTTGGTATCAGGATATTTCAGGAGTTCGCGTGCAGCCATCCCGTCTCCACCTCCCAGAATAAGGACCTCACTGCGGCTTCCTGTTATACTCATTGGTATATGAACCAGCGCCTCATGATATCTGTATTCATCCACGGAGGAGAACTGTACATTTCCATCTATATAAAGCCTTACATCATCCTTATGCCTGGTTACAACTATCTTCTGATATTGAGTCTGCTCAGACATAATGACCATATCTCTGTAAAGTCCGTTTTCTATAAATCTTCCTATATTCTCTGAAACAACCATTCCGAATATCATAATGAGCATAAGCACTACGGTAAGCACCTTGTATACTTTCTCTCCACGAATCCTCTTATGGTATTTGAAAACTATAAGGCAGGCACATATAAGATTAAATGTACCGGCCATAAATGACGTTGCAAAGAACCCCAGCTTAGGCATAAGGAGCAATGGAAATGCCACCGAACCGATAAGTCCTCCGATATAGTCAAAGCTGAAAAGACTGGACAGAGTAATTCTCAGGTTCTTATTATCATTCTCGATAATTCTTGTAAGGATGGGAATCTCCGCTCCGACTATGGTTCCTATCAGAATGATCTCCACATACATAACTATCTCATAGGACTCCAGATAGAGATTTGCCAAAAAAAGAAGAAGTGAGCTGAGTCCACCTATCACGCCCACTCCAATTTCGATATTTGCGAACCAGTTAAAAAGGTCTTTCTTTATGAATTTAGACAAAAATGATCCGATTCCCATGGCGAACATATATAGTCCGATGGTAATCGAATAGTGAAGGGTACTGTCCCCCACCAGATATGAGCTTACCGCACTGATAATCAGTTCATAGACCATGGAACATCCCGAAATGATCAGTGTGGTAAGCATTAATAATCTGTAATTTTTCATTTATGCTATAACTCCGCTTATAACCAAACCTAATCCTACAAACATTCCGAATACCATAATACCTGCGGCCGCATTTCCATTTCCAACCTCAGTATTAAGGTCATACTGCTTATTGATAAACTTAAGTATCAGATAGCCTATCATAAGAAATGCAGCTCCAAGCACATAATAGAATACTGTATTTAAAATACCTGATAACAGACTGGTTTCTATCTCACTGATTACCTCGGTCGAAGCAATGGCTACCTTTATTATGAGACCGATTGCTATATACGCACCTGCTGATATCCATCCAATAGCCTTATTTCCTTTTTTGATCTCTTCCGGAAATGAACAGGGGATAACCAGATCAACCAGGAAGCTTCCCAGAAGCATAAGCACTATTCCAAGTACTGAATATATAGAAACACTGACTAATTCATTAAGTATAGAACTCATATAAAACCCTCCTTATTTACCACTACTCAGACCACCACCATCAGAACTTCTCGATGCGATACTGCTCTGTCTGACAGAATTTGAATAATTATTAAGACCGTTGTTCGAATCGTATGTTACTGTACCATCTGAATATCCATCATATGATGAATGATATCTGCTGTAAGAACCCGAATCATCATTATAACCGGTGGAATAATAGAATCTTCTGTAGTATCTGCGAGTCCTGTTTCTGGAACGATAGGGTTCCTTATCCGTTGAATAAGCATATTTTCTTGAAGATACCTGAACAAGAATCTTATCATCTTCACTTCGGTAAATAATACAGTATTCCTTCGAAGTGAGTATGGCCACCGTATGATCATCCTTTTCATCATTCTGCTGGATGGCACTTGAATTTCCATTGATTCCATCTATGATATCCTGTGCGACCTTATTGAGAGCCTCCTCCTCCGAATAATTTGAAAGCAACGAGGAACCACTCAGATATTCATATACATTTGCCTTCTGCTTTTCCTCACCTGTAATAGAGGTAACATATTCATATAAAAATGTCTGTTTTTTCAGATAAGGCTCTATCTTTTTATTCTGAGGTATCAACCCCTTCAGTGAAGAACCCATAAATGCAAGCACAAATATTATAATAATAATCGCCTTGCCGAATATAGTCGTTTTCCCAGTCAGACCTGAACTGAAGCTGCCGCCCCGGATTTCTCCTTCTCTTCCGAATTCCCAGGGATCCAGATAATAGCCTGACGAGTACTCATCTTCATCATCCCAGTGTTCTATGGAAACGATTTTTTCCTCTGTATGATCCTCATATTCTTCGAAGATTACCTCGTCCCCGATTTCCACATCCACATCACCAGCTACGCCAGCCACTTTAGCAGTTCCTCTGTCAACCAGATGATATCCGGAGGTGCTGGCAAAAGGATTCTTCTTTGAAAGAGAATATTCATTGTAAGCATAATCAACTGACAGCCATCTCTCTTCATTATTGAAGTTTTCAGCCCGGAGTCTGTATTCATCCCAGGTTTTTCCATCTGCTTTATTCAGATATGTTATCCTGCCGAGTACTCTGTAATTATCGCCATCGGCCGTGATAATTTCGCCGATATTATACATATTTCCCATTTATTCCTCCGACTTATCCGATGTCCTTCCTATTACTCTTTCACACCTTCCGAGCTTAACCTCAGATGCCTTGAAATAATCCTTCAGCATCCGGGTTATCCTATCGGTAACCGACTCTCCGCAGGAAAAAACATCCACTGCTGCATAGCCATATTCAGGCCAAGTATGTATAGAAAAATGTGACGTAGTAATAACAGCAAAATAAGTGATTCCTATAGGTTCAAAGGTATGGACACATTCCTCCACTATCTCTGCACCAATATCAGAAACCACTTGTCCTGCTATCCTGCGTATAGCCTCTTCATTATTAAGGATTTCTTCGTCGCATCCATATAGATCTGCAAACAGCTGACTTGCCATAATAAATCTCCAAATCATAAACTGCTTCAAGTATACAGTAATAAAAAGTCAGTGTCAAAACTATAATCGAATTCATTTATTATAATTTATAGCATAGTTCTGCCCGAGAAATTCTGTACCTGATCTATTCAGGAAAAACGGGTGCGGAATAATCCGCACCCATAACCCCACTTCGAACCAACTAAATGCTTCTTAAGGAAATGCCTTTACTACTTTGCATTCTTCTTGATGTACTTAGCCTTCTTAGGCTTTGACTTCTGAATCCACTTCTTGATGCTGTTAAACTTCTTCTTATCTGATACGTAGATATTAAACTTAGCCTTCTTCTTAATGTTCTTGAATGCAGTCTTGTTGATTGACTTAAGATTATTTCCATAGATATTTATTGTCTTAAGCTTGGTGCATCCGCTGAATGCTTTACTTCCAATAGCAGTTACTGTTGAAGGAATAGTAACTGTTGTCAACTTTGTATCACCTTCAAATGCGCTCGCTGCTATAGATACTACAGTATACTTAGCATCCTTATATGTGATTGATTCAGGAATCTTTACTTTTGCAGCCTTCTTGGATGGTCCAACATACTGAACTGTTCCAGCTGTAGCTCCATTGGCTGCTGTAAGAACTTTGTAAACAGCCTTAGATGTAGTATCTAATATCTCATCTCCCACCTTAGGAACATCAGCCTGCTTAGCTGCCTCAACAGCAGCTGCCTTTTCAGCCTCAGCTTTCTTAGCTGCGTCTTCCGCTGCTTTTGCCGCCTCTTTCTTTGCATCTTCAATTGCCTTTGCCTTGTCTGCATCAGCCTGTTTCTTAAGAGCATCTGTTGCCTGCTTAACCGCAGCCTGAATAGCCTCAGTCTTAGCCTTTTCATCTGCCTCTTTCACAATTGCAATTTTAACTGCTTCAAGCGCATCACTCAACTTAGCAACTACATCATCATCTACATATTTTTTCTGATCTGCAGTAAGTGCATCATATGCTTTCTTTACTGATTCAATAGCATCCTTATCAGCAGCCTTGATCTTGTCGCTGGAAGAAAGTGCATTTATCTTATCAACAACCTTCTTAGCCTCTTCTGCATTCTTCCCTGCTTCTTCTATAGCCTCATCAAGAGCAGCCTTAACTGCTTCGAGCTCTTCAAATACAGATGCATCTACAAGCTTCTTCTGTTCATCTGAAAGAGCCTCTGCAGCTTCTACTGCTGCTTTTACTGCTGCTTCATCCTGAACAGATATTTTATTTGCATCAGGAAGCTCATCAACTAACTTAGTAACATTATCTGCCTTATCAATATCTGCCTGAATATCATCAGAATACTTAACTACATCATCTCCGGGATGGAACCAGAAACTAATATCAAAATCATCATAAGAATCACCGCTCTTTACCCAGTTACCATTATTATCCTGATAATACCATTCTTCCATTCTATGGAAATCTGCATTAACTTCAATATCATCTGTAGCTTCTTCTGAAATATTAACTGTTATAACTCCATTTTCATCCATTGAAACCGTTGCATCACTGGATCTGCCTCTAGGCTTCGAAGTAATCGTAACAGTTCTCTTATAATCATCCGAATCTTGATTCATAGTCATGATATAGAAGGTTCTTCTGTCTTTATTATAATTTGTGTCACAACCTGCAAGAATATACTTCTCAGTTGCCATCTTGGTTCCAAATATAGCAGCGTTAGGTAAACCTGCATCAATAGAAATCATCGATTTATCATCGCCATTTGTATAAACTAAGCGATATTTACCGGTCTTATTAATATAGATATAGAATACATCATCTATCTCATGATATATGTCCTTTTTATTTACATCATCCCAGGTAGTATATCCACCCATTTCTATAGTTGCTATACTTTCCGGTACCTTATCTCCCTTGTCATCAACTATACTAAGCTTTCCTAAACTATCTTTTTTCAGCAATGTAATGCCATCACCATTTCTAAATCCAAGGGTAACTGATCGATTATAATAAATATCGGTTCCGGTATTCTTTTGGAAAGCATCAGGTTCCTGTTGAGGGTCTTTTGCATAATCTCTCCAGATATCATCTCCTGCATCTCGCCAATCTGAATCAGCAATCAGAAGTCCGTCATTCTCTCCCTCTAATCCAAATCTAAATTCATTAGTATTACCATCCTGTTGCGGTAATCTGACAAAGATTCCTTCCCAGAAATGATCAACCATTGCTGCAGGAACAGTAAACTCTACAGAGCTAAAGTCCCAATCATTTATATCAGGAGTTTCTAATTCATCTATAAACGCTATAGAACCTCCAGTATACCAATCACCTTTCTTTACATCATCTAATGCTATAATATAATATTTCTTACCCGGTTCATATTTAAGCCACTCATTTCTTGCACAGACTAAAGCCGCTTCACTGGCAGTATTTGCAGAATAAATAGCAACCTCCGGTAATCCTATAAATATATCAACTGATAAATTATTATCTCCATCTTTATAATTTATTTTATAATCTCCACACTTATTAATCTTAAATTCAAATAATCCTGGAGCGTATGTCTTCAGATTGTCTTCATCATAGTACTGATTAGTAATCATTGCATCATCTTCTGCTATAGGATTACCTTCCATATCAGTAATGGAAAGAGCATTTATATCTGAAACAGGTGTTATAGTATCATCCTTTACTACTGCAAGAGCAATTGTTCTTCCCTCTCTTGCACTGGATCCAAAACCAAAATCATAACGACCTACATCATCACTAAAATGAGGACCGTCATCCTGCCAGTCAGGATCTGAAATCAATAATCCTTCCTTCAGAGGATCAAAGAAGAACCTGTTTCCCATATTATTGCTGTTATTTTCTCCCCAGGTTATAGTGCCTTCACATACTACATCAAAGTAATCAAGGCAATCCGGCGCAATAGTTATCTTATATAAGCTGTCATCAACCTTTTCTAGTTTAACCTTATCACTATTATAGTCTTCTTCTTCATGTTTTTCTTCATTCCATACTATTGCCTTAACAGAATCCAGAACACACGACTCTGCATCATCATTCATGAATTTAAAATAGTAAACACTCTCTTTATCAACAGGATGCCTTATAATTCTGCGATCCGTAGCCATCGTCTCCGAAGTAAATGTGCCGTCTGAATCATATACACCTATTTCCGGAAGGCCAACTCGAAGAACCGCATATTTATTATCAACAGAAATAATATAATCTCCTATCTGATCGATTTTAATTCTGAAGAAGCCTTCATCCGGTGTATATTTCTGTCTCTGTTCATCATCCCATCCTGTATAAGGTTCAAAAAAGACTTTGTCAGTTATATCTTCATTTGTATCAGCATTCTCAATTTTCACTTTAGATACATCAGCTGCCGCAAGCTTTTCATCTTTAGTATAACCTATATACACTAAAGCCTCATCACGAATACTAAATCCAAAATCATTCGTATACCAGCCATCATCATCACTTTTAAAAGGATCACCTGTTTCTTCATTTCTTCCGGCTTCCCAGGCTAAAACAAGACCTGTATCCTCGGGAACACCCCCATAAGCCTTCGCACTTATCCCCGTGAAGAGGCTCATTATCATAGCCAGCGCAAGTGCTAGTGCCCAGCTACGTTTTTTAACTATTTTCATTTGCTATCCTCCTTTGATTACACAGTTACATTACATTGCTACATTCTCCATTTTGTTCATTTTGTATTCCTTATTTCTTCCCCTCAAAGAATAACAAAATTCTTACAAAAATATAAAAATATTGTACTATGAATAAATATGTTTTTCAATCGCAATGTGGTGAAATTGACAAAAATGACAATGACATTTTCTTGTCAATTCTTTTATATGTTTTCCATAAAAGAAATAGCCCGGTGCATTGCACCGAGCTTATCTTCGAATATAATACTACTGTCTTACTGTCTTACTGTCTGTTATAGTATTTGATTCCGTCTGAAGGATTAAAGTAGGTTCTTATATATCCATCAGTTGAAACCACTACGAATTCATTTGTTTTTTCAACATAGTATACGTCATCGCCATCTTCTTTTTCTGTTTTATGAAGCGCTTCAGGATTATTTACTACGTCAGAGGCTGCATCTTCATAGCTTTCCGGAGAGTCAAAACCCATTTCACGTCCATGTTTATCATAATGGCTGTTCAGAAGTTTGTTACTTCTGAATTCATATTCCGGTTCTTCAGGATCTTCCGAATCCACTGTTTCTGCTTGCTCTTGAGCTGTTGTTTCATCCTTTTGCTCAGATGATTCGTTCTGCAATTCCTGAGATGTGTTATCCTGGAACTCTGATGATGTCTGTTCCTGAAACTGATCATTATTATCTGCAGCTTCTTCATGATCATCTGTTTCTTCTGCTGTAGCAACCTGGAGCTGATTTGAGCTTTCCGTCGTAACCACCTGAAGCTGATCTGAGCTTTCTGTCGTAACCACCTGAAGCTGATCTGAGCTTTCTGTCGTAACCACCTGAAGCTGATCTGATGAATCGTCCTTCGGGAGAATCACAAAAAATAATATCAGCATAACAACCAGCACAGCGGCAGCAATTACTATATATCTTTTCTTATCATTCATAAGCCTTTTCCTTCTTAAGATAGTCTGCTGATTCAGAAATCCGGATGTTCTCCTGAATATCCGAATTCAGGCAGACATGAGAGATATGATATATCCACTTTTGCTATCTCAAATCCAAATATATTCAGATTTTCTTTCATCCTGTCAACTGATGATGCCTTAGGTATAACAGGTATGCCACGCTGAACAAGATACTTAAGAAGAAGCTGTGCATTGCTTACTCCATACTTAGAAGCAATCTTTGTTATTCTTTCATCCTTCAAAACTCTTGCTCTTCCCAGTGGACTCCACGCCTGAGGAAGTATCCCCTCTTTACCAAGGTAAGAAAGAGTATATTCCTGCATATAACCAACATGAAGCTCCAGCTGATCCACCATAGGTCGGATCTTTGCACTGTCAAGAAGAGGCATTAAATGATGTGGAAGAAAATTCGAAACACCTATGGCTTTTATCCTTCCTTCTTCATATAGAGTCTCCATAACCTTCCATGCTTCAGAAACCTTTGTGAACCAATCAGGATCTTCCGGATCCTCTTTTGGCCAGTGAATCAGAAACATATCCAGATAATCTGTTTTTAGCTTACTGCATGACTCCTCAAAAGATTTTAAGGTCCATTCCTTTCCGAGATCTGAAGGCCATACCTTACTGCAAAGAAATATATCACTTCTTGATATTCCGTACTCTTCCAGAGCCTCGCCGATTTCTTCTTCATTATTATAAAACTTAGCCGTGTCTATATACCTGTAGCCTGTATCAAGAGCATCCTTTATGGTCTGTTTACCATGTGTATCCGTAGCAAGAAATGAACCAAAGCCTACAGCAGGTATCTCAATTCCATTCTCCAATTTAAAACTATAATCTTTTCCCCTGTTAATCATAAATAAACTCCTTTTTAATTCATAACACAAGCATCAACACAAGCACGCCCATGGATGCACCTTCGGTAACAAGTGGAATCATTGCAGCATATGACCATCAGTGTCTGACCTATAACAATTTGTCTCATTTATCACCATCTCCGTTTCTTAATAAACCATTAGAAAACCGATAGATTATTCTGAATGAGCATTGAGTATTCCTTACCAACTCCCTCTCCTGTATTTGGACCAACTGTAACACATACCACTGCATCGATAATAAATAATATAACTAATACGGTACAGATAATAATTGATTTTTTTCTTCCAAACTTCAGCATCAGATTCTTAATAAGCGGTCCGAGTATGTATATTCCAAGGAACCCACCAATAGCAAATGCGATAAGACCTGCAAGACAAACTCTTCCGTTCAGATTTATCTTCATTTTATGATAATCCCAGTATGACATATTCTGGAAAAACTCCAGGACAAAGCTTGTGGTATATTCAAGAATGCCGCAGAGAACCATAGTTGAAATAAACAGTTTGGGTTTATTGTTCTTAAACCTGTTCAGAAGTGCAATTATAAATACTCCTCCGGCACCATATATAGGAAGCCATGGTCCATACATAAATCCTCTGTTATGAAAAGCGTGATCCTTTACAATATGAAGACCAACCTCCCATGCCCAGCCAACAAAACAGAAAATAAAGAACATAGCAATAAAATCTGTGATTGCATATTTATCAGCCTCATCAAAGTCTGAATTTCTTATCTGAAAATTAGGCAGTTTATATACCGGAGTGATATCCTCTGCCTTTTCGCCTGCTTTAATTCTGTCCGTATATGCAGCTTTATCAAATTCATCTTCTATAAATTTACTTCTATCAATATCCGTTCTCTGTCTGAGAGTAAAATACATATCTGTAATAGCCGTATAATATACCGGAAGACCGATAAAAAGATCTCCAAAAGGTATTATCGAGACGATTACAAGATATATATATGACAATTCAGTTAAAAACATTTTCATTTTATAACCTTTTGTCATTTCTTTTGAAAGATTTCTTGCTTCTTTCCAGCCAAGATCCGGTTTCTCCGCCAGCAGATAAGGAACAAAATAGTATTGATAGTATTTGATGACGCCACCAATCAGGGTAAGCCACCACAAGAAGGATACTATCAGATATATACTCATCACTCCGACAATATGAAGAAATTTTTTGTTTCCAAATGGAGCAAATATTCGACGAATCTGCACATTTTTCTGACATCTGTTTTCCATAAGAGCTCTGGCAACTCCAACAGAAAGTGTCTTCTTAAGGAAAGAACCGACGCCTTTATAAATCACCACAAAAAGCATTAATAACGCAAAGACTTCACCGATATTTCTTGACATGTAAGCGTCATTTTTTGAAAAAAGATTGAGAAGCCAGCTATAAGATGTTAATGTACTCCAGATAATACTTATAACAATCTCTTCCCTTACAAATTTAGGCATAGCCTGTAATAGTCTGGTGTTTCTGACATATTCAAGAATATTAATAATATCCTCCTTATTTACAGCGCCTCTTCCAATCTTCATATCAATTTCATTTATCTCTGAATAAGCATTTGTTCTTATGATTCCTATAAACGAAAAAATAAAAACTATCAGAACAAGAACCAGATAAGCATTAATTCCCTTAGTAAATACAGTTCTCCTAACTCTTCTTCTTATGTCTAAAACACTCCACTTAAGGCTGTCTTCACTTTTAATGCCATTATAATTATCCAATCATTTGTCCTCCAACATCTTGATAATAATTTTATAAACGTCATGCTAATCAAACTTAACATTTAACAAGGTTACTTCACTATCTGTTCCAAGCCGGACAGGTGGTCCGTAATATCCAACACCTGCCGTTACAACAGTTGTGATTCCATAAAGCTCTTTAACACCATAAGCATTTTCGTTAAATGCAGGTATTATCAGATTCCCGGGAAATATCTGGCCATTATGGGTGTGTCCTGATAGAATCAGATCAGCACCATTCTGAGCAAGATTCTTATAATCTATCGGTTCATGCTCAAGTACTATAACAGGAGCTTTTTTATCTGTTTTTTTTAACAGGTCCCCAGCACTTAGTCTGTTTTTTGTACCGTCACCGGCCTTCTCACCATCGATTCTTCCAACGAGAGTAATTAATCCATCTTCGATACTGACTTCTTCATCATACAACATTTTGAAGCCGGCATCCTCAAAAAACTTTTCCATCTCAGGTATTCTGAAGGCTTCAGATATCGGAGATACGGAAAAACCTCCGAAGAGATTCTCATCAACATCATGATTTCCACAGACTGCATAGACTCCGTATCTGGCACGCATTTTACTTAGGGCAGCAGAATACTTTTCAGGATGTTTCAGACCGGCATAATTGCTTGTAAATATATCTCCTGCTATAACAATAATGTCAGGCTCAGCTGAATTGACAATCTCTACCATTTTTTCTGTGGCTCTTACATCGGAATTAACACTGAGATGCAGGTCTCCCAGAAGAACAATCTTAAAGTTCTCACCCTTAGCAGATTCATTTTCCAATAATATATCATAGCTTTTAAGCTTGGGATTCTGTGCATGTACAAGACCACATATCGTCAGTATAAGAGCAATTATAAATGCAAAATGTAATGCATGTCCAATAAGCGATCTGTCTTCTACCCTTCTGATCTTTGTGATAACAAACAGAATAAGAACAAGAAGAATTACAAATGCAGAATAAAACATAAGGAATCCAAGCCAGAGATTTCCATATTGCATGCACCAGAATTTGAATTTACATTTTGGAAGGTATGCCCCCAGAACAGGCACAACCGCCAGGATAACGTAAATAACAATTCTGGGAATTAATGATTTCTTACCTAAATTATTAAATGCTTTATGATTTTTTAAAGCATACTCTGTAAGTAACGAGATTGAAACCTGTAGTATTATATAAATAACAAGAAATATTTTTCCAAACATTTACTTATTTTTGCTCCCTTTTTTCTAATCACTACATATGATGTGGGTGTCTAAAGTACCTTTTTACACTATATAACATAAACGCATTTTAATGCAAATTTAAGATTTCTTACATTTCAAATTAATATTATCTTGCTATTATCAATGCCAGCATGTAAAATTGATAGCGTTATTTCGTTTAGTAATAGGAGGACATATTAATGATCTGTTATAATTGCGGAAATGAAGTTACTACAGAAGGCACAAACTGCCCTTTCTGCGGTTCACCACTTAGTGCAGCTGCCGGAAATCAGGCTGAATACAACCAGAAAGCTCAGGGTAATTACTGGTCACAGAGCCAGAGCAGCAATGCTTCACTGGATCCAAAAACTGCCGGAATTCTCTGTTACATAACATGGATAGGATTCCTGATTGCCGTTATCGCTGGAGACAAAGATAATCCATTTGTAAAGCATCACATGAATAATGCACTTGTGATTTTTATAGCATCTCTCATCCTCGGAGCTGTATGTGTGGTTCCGATTCTCGGATGGTTAGTTGCTTTTGCAGGTGAAATATTCCTTGTTGTATGCATTATTATGGGAATCGTAAGTGCAGTCAATGGCAACATGAATGAGCTTCCGCTTATCGGACAGTTTAAGCTGATTAAATAATACGATTATATCATCTTAAACTCATTCCAGGTTGGTCTTCCATGTCCATAATAGAGTTTTCTTTTTCCAAGCTTTTTGATTTTCTCGGCGCTTTGTTTCAAGTCATCTAAATTACTGTATAGATGACCAATCGTCGGGAAAATCCAGTTATCAAGAGCATCTCCCACTATCAGCCCCTGGCCGGCGATATCTACGCCGATCGATCCCTTTGTATGACCCGGAAGTTCTATGATTTTTGCAGGAATGCCGTATGATTTAAGGGAATCACCTTCTTTGAGATATACAATATTCTCCGGCTTTTCAATTATTGTATCTTTTAATGGCTTTATAGAAAGACCAAGCACAGTCTTTCCTACTGCGCCATATGACATAAGCGGCTGCTCCGAATAATTATCGAACAGTTCTATATCCGCTTTATGAAATGCTACCGGAATATTAAAATGCTTTGCTATTCTTGCAGCATTCTCGGCATGATCAAAATGAACATGCGTCAGCACCACAAGCTGCATATCGTATTTACTGCACTCTTCAATGACTTTGTCGTAGGCTTCAGCAGTTCCTGTATCGACAAGAATCGCCTTATTCCCATTGGCAACAACATAGCAGTTATCTGTTTTGTAATTTACTCTTTGTATTGTAGTCATTTTTCTATCTCCTTTTTTCAACATCAATTCATTAATACATAAATTCTATCTTTTCATATATCTTTTTAAAATCTATCCGGCACTCTCCGTTCCATATACCAACAGGCACGGTATCCTCGAATGAATACTGTACAGGTATATCACTCTTTTCAAATTCATAAACAATTACAGCTTTATCATCCGGAAGAACCACCCAGTATTCACGAACTCCCGCATTCTTATACTTTGCCAGTTTAATGACAAGATCCATCATGAAATTGCTTGGGGATAATACCTCTACAATAAAATCCGGAGCTCCTACAAGCCTTGCCCTGGTAATCTTATTCCGGTCGCATACCACAAAAACATCCGGCTGAACTATGGTTCTGTCATCCATATCTATCTGAACATCCGTAGGTGCTACGAATGTAATACAACTGCCTTTATTTTTTTCTACATGGGTTTTAAACAAGTACCCTAATTCTAAACTTATACTCTGATGTATCATTGTCGGAGCAGCCATATCATAGAACTTACCATCTATAAGTTCTATACGGGCACCCTCGGGAAGCGCCAGATAATCCTCCAGTGTTTTTTCCTCATATGAGCTTTTTAGTCTTTGCTTCGATGCTACATTATACCTAAAAGCCGCCTCTTTGTGTACCTCATTATATGCCTCATCAAACACACTGGAAAGTAATTGAATGGTTTCATACCTGGGACTTTTTGTTTCTCCACTAAATATCTTCTGAACGGTTCCAATCGGAACTCCCGACAATTCTGCAATCTTACTATTCGAATATCCATATTCTTTTTTCTTATCCATCATCTGCTGAATGGTCATAATTTAACACCACCTTTTATTAGCAAATTCTATTTTTGTTCATATTATAACCATTTTAGAATAATTTTTCAACCATTCAAGATATCATTTTTATATTTTTATGGACATTTCGGTATAATTATGGATAATTCCTCCAAAATCGTGAACTCTTTGTGAAAAAGCAATTTTTAATAACTAAATAGCAATTTTTGAATTGTTTATTACATATTTATGTGTTAACATCTCAAATCGAACCTTAAGGCACATCACATAAGCAAGTAACCTATAATCAGATATTCATTTTAAAACAATTCGTTTGAGGTGCAATATGCATATATCTCTAAAACTCATAGAACTCTTTGTATTCTGGTATCCGGCCATAATGTCTGTCATATGGATGGCTGGCGGAATTATATTCTTCGTCTGTAACGAACGAAAACAGGCACTTCCCTTATACAAAACTCCTATGGTTTCCATTCTTGTTCCTTGTTTTAATGAAAGCGATACCATCGAAGGTACCGTAGAAAGACTTTCTGAAATAGTATATCCCAATTATGAAATAATAGTTATAAATGATGGTTCTTCTGACGATACTTCAGAGAAAGTCAGATCGATCATTGACAAATATCCCAAGCTCAGATTTATCGATCTTAAAGAAAACTGTGGTAAGGCAAATGCACTGTATCTCGGTCTTATGGCAGCAAAAGGCGAAATCCTTGTGGGAGTTGATTCTGATTCTTATATAATGCCTGATGCACTTAACTATATGGTGCCACATTTTACTAACCGATATAACGGAGAAAGAGTCGGAGCCGTAACCGGTAATCCACGTGTAAGAAACAGAAGTTCTCTTCTTGCCAAGATTCAGCTTTGTGAATATGCAAGTATAATCAGTCTGATAAAAAGAACCCAGCGCGTATGGGGTAAGATAATGACAGTTTCCGGTGTTGTAGTTGCTTTCAGAAAGAGAGCCCTTATGGATGCACAGCTCTGGGACAGAGATATGGTTACAGAGGATATCGGTGTAACCTGGAAGCTGGAAAAGAATTTCTGGGATGTTCGTTATGAACCTCGTGCACTGTGTATGATGCTGGTTCCCGAATCCTTAAAGGGACTTGCAAAGCAGCGTAACAGATGGACAAATGGCGGTATAGAGATTCTGAAAAGACATTTCAATATCTTCAAACACTGGAAGGAAAGACGATTGTTTCCGGTTTATGTAGAACAGCTCTGCTCCATTCTCTGGTCTGTATGCTGGCTTATAATGCTTATCATTATCTTATATCATCTGGTAGTTGATCATACATATATTCAGCTTCCATATATATGGAAATGTTTATTCCTGTCTTCAGTGTGCCTGATACAGTTTGCCGTTGCAATACTGCTTGATAAGCGATATGATCCTCAGCTATTTAAGCATAGTATAGTTGCCGTATGGTATCCATTTGTATACTGGTACGTAAATGCTTTACTTGTTATAAAATCCATTCCGACATTTTTCAAATGTAATCAGAAGCTTGCCAGATGGCATAGTCCGGATAGAGGAATTGAAACAGCGGGTCAATGAGAAAAAACAATATGAAACAACAGAATAATGATTCTCTTCCTCAGGAAGTAGAATATGATATAAAAGAACATCTGATTCTTGGAAAGCAGAAGAAATGGAAGCAGGTTATAGAATGGATTCTGACAATACTCGGCTGGTTTATAATGCTTTCATATATCGGTTATATCATATATGGAAATATAGCCATACGCCACAACCTTTTCCTTCCGGAATTGGGTGTCTTCAACAGATATATGATTGAAGAGGTCGATAAATACTATCTGTTTCTGCTAGTGATTCTTCTTCTGATTTTTCTGATATTTATCATATGGAAAAATTATAATAAAAAAAGATTCGGTTCTCTTCACAGAAGACAGTTCAAACCGGATGTTACAGTAAAAGAGCTGGCAGAAAGGTTTGAAACGACTGAAGAGAAAATATTGGAAATGCAAAATGAAAGAGTAATAACTCTTGAACATAATATTATTCCGGAAGAACTCGGAATAGGTAAAAGCTCCTCAAAGCGAAAAGATGCCGACAGATAATTCTGCGGCATCTTTTTAATTCAATTATTATTATGTATTATCTATTTATTTCTTATCGTCATTCTTTTCCTGAGCTACGATCATCTCATGCTGGATATTGATGTCCACCAAAGCATCTATACCTGCATCCTTACATTTTCTGTCGATTCTCTGAATCATCTTATCTATATAAGTCTGAGGAAATTCAGGCAGTATAAGGAAGAACTGATTCTGTCTGGACTGCATCATTATATCGCTTCTTCTGAGTGATGAATTGATTATCTGACCACCTTTCTTTACAGTCTGATAAAAATCATACTCATTCATATTTACGTTCTTAGGAACGATTGTAACGAGCATCTTAAGTGCAGTGTCATTATAAGTCTCTATATGTCTGCGGATATAACGATATACTATACTGAAATAGTCATAGTCAAGCCAGAGAGCACCTCTCTGATCACCGCTCTCATCCATATTACGGCTCAGATTACCCATCTCACTCTTATACTTCTTATTGCTCTCATCTGTATAGAATGCACAACCATGATTACCTGTCTGCTTAATTCTGTCAAGGGCATAATCTGCCTTGCTGAAAAGCGATTCATAATCTGTACCCTGCTCAGGAACAACTACAGCTCCTATAGACACTCCCATGGAAATCTTCTCGCTTACACCCAGAAGTTCCTCCATGGTAGAATCAATCTTTTTATTGATATAGCCAAGCATTTCACGGAGTTCATCTCTGCTCTCAAGACCTCTGCAGAAAACTACAAATTCGTCACCGCCCAGACGCCCCTTTATATCTTCTCCGGCAGTAACGCTGTTGATAATTCCGGCAATTCTGTTTATAAGATGATCTCCCATCTCACGACCATATACATCATTGAAAAAGTTGAAATTATCAAGGTTTATAAGCATGAGCATACCTTTTTCTTCGGCACATGCTTTTCTTAATTGTTCTATAACTCCGCCTTCTGACATTTTTTCGCCCCCCTAAATGGATTATATTATTACTCAACATATTTTATATACGACACTTATGTCATATTCTAACATGACTCATAAAATCATTCAACGATTTTATTGCTCCCATACAACCTTATTTCGTCCGGTGCGTTTTGCATCGTATAAGCAGTCATCAGCCCGGTTGATCAGCTTTTCCAGAAGCAGATCACCCTTATCTGTGGCCGCTCCCATACTGACGGTCACTTTGATAATCCCATCAGGTGTAGTAATATCCGATCCTTCGATTTCCTTTCTAAGCTTCTCCAGACTGTCACGATCCTGAAGTCCTTCCGGATACCATGCCAAGAATTCTTCTCCACCCCATCTGCAGATTGTAGTATTCAGACTGCTCTCCATTTTCTTTGCAACCTCAGAAAGAACTATATCACCCGCATCATGACCATAGGTATCATTAACCTTTTTAAAAAAGTCTATATCCAGCATTACTACAGTCTGCTCATCACCACACTTCTGTTTCATCTCAAGTTCTCTCAGACCATGTCTGTTCAAAACCCCTGTAAGTGCATCATGGAGTGACAGATATTCATATTTATTCCTAATCCTATTAAGTTCAAAATTCGTTACCTTTCGAATAGTTTCCAGGAAATATGAAACCAGGAAAAATGTAATAAACAGGACAGGAAATCTCATCTTGAAAGACTCGGTATAATTATATCTGAGAAACTGCTGTCCATATGGAATCCTGAAAAAGAAAATCATAATACAGAACATTACTGCGCATAGACCAATAGTTCTCCTTCTTCCGTAAAGCAGCATACCGCAGAAGGGAAGCATACATATCCAGATAGCAGAAAAGCCCTCCGGATTACCGGAGATAATAAAATATGTAAACAGGGAAATAAGCTCAACCATGAATACATAGCCGGCAACGCTCATTCCATTAGGAACATACAAAGTAAGGCCTAAATTGATCATACATGCTATAAAAAATACAAATGTTGCAATGGTCAAAAATCCTTTATTTGTCATTAAGTTCAGAATGGTCATATAGAAAGAAACAAAAGCAAGCAGTGAATAAACACATATGAACTGAATCTTTTTTCTTTTTTTATCATCTGTCAGCTTATCGACAAAATCAGGATTATATTCTTTTGATATCTTCATAGCATTTTACCAATCCTAATCATATAATAGAAAAAACCACAACCCGATAACTTCGTGGATTGTGGTTTCTCTTCAAAATGCGTCCTAGAGGATTCGAACCCCCGACCTTCTGGTCCGTAGCCAGACGCTCTATCCAGCTGAGCTAAGAACGCATGCTTATTAACAGCAGAAGTTATATTAACACCTTAACCCACTCAATGTCAAGACCTATGTTTGGATTTTCTGAACATATACTGATACTGCAGTTCTCATCCAGTACATTTGTCATAACAAAATATGTTTTTCCTTTAAGATCATATCCCTTTGAGACTATTCTCCACCTTGTATTGTCATCAGCAGCTTCACTATCCTTAACAGATATGAAGCTTTTTAATGGTACGACGATTCCTTCACCGGTGCACTTAAGGAAACTCTCCTTTACTGTCCATATATTTCTGAATCTTTCCTGGCTGTCTCCTATATATATCTTATCTTCCTCAGAAAACATACGACGTGTAACGCTGAAATTCCTGTCATCCTTCGTTTCAATATCAAGTCCCACAGCTTCAGAGGCAAAGGCTGCTGCCACATAACCGCCGGAATGTGAGATACTGTAAAATATCTGTTTTGTCCGTTCTGCCTTAGTATAGATAATGATATTCCTTTTTTCTATATCATGCTCTTTACTATTAAGACATTCCAGTGCTTCTGATTCACTGATTTTCATATATCCGGCCAATCCCTTTACAAGAAGCAGTCCCGCTGTCAGACTTTCCAGCCAGGCAGTTTCATTCTTTATCTTCTCCAGCTTCTTTTTACGGTAATCAGGAAGCTTATCCATTATATCTTTCTTCTCAACGGATACATCCAGATATTCTGTTTTACACAAATAAATTCGTTCATTCATTGTTATATTATATAACAAAACCATTCATTTATGAATCAATAAACTACTTTTATTTCCATCATATTCATGTACGCATTTTCCGGTCTCTTATCAGTTATTACAAGAGTTCCTCCAAAATCGGAAAATGTAACTGCAGACGATTTACCGAATTTATCATGATCTGCAAGTATAAATCTGTTTCCCGGTTCTGTATTCTCGATAGCAACTCTCTTGACTAAAGCCTCACGCACATCCGGCGTCGTAAATCCAAGCTTGGTATTTATTCCATTGGTTCCGAAAAATCCCTTTGCAAAATGATATTTCTGAATATGAAGGATCGCATCAGCCCCTACTATAACTTCTGTATTTTCTTTCAATTCTCCGCCTGTCAGAAGAACTTTAAAGCCTCTTCTGACCATGCCGCGGGCATGTGAAACCGAGTTTGTAATATAGATTGCTCTTTTCTCGGTTATATAATCTATCATATATCTGGTGGTGGAACCGGAATCAATAAATACATAGTCTCCGGGATCAATAAGTGATGCAGCATATTCTGCTATTTTTATTTTTTCATCCTTGTTAACAGCATCCTTTGAATGAAGTGGAGGTTCCTCAATATTGTTTGAATTATCCAGAGCAACTGCACCACCGAATACCTTCACAAGCTTACCTTCACGGCTCAGATCAGTGATTGCTCTTCTGATAGTGGACTCCGATACCCCATACTTATCTCTTAAATCCTGAACAGTTATTGTCCCCTTCTCATTTACTTCCTTTAAAATCAGAAGCTTCCTCTCTTCATTTAACATCAACTACCCCCTCGGTGACTAATATTACACCCCAATCAATTATACACCTGTTTTTTTTAACATGTCATAATTTTATATATTTCTTCTTTAGTTGGAAAATATTCCGAAAATGCACTGGCCGAGCCTGCGCTTACCCCAAGTTTAAATGCATACTGCAGATCTCCTGTCTCAAGATAGCCCGCTATAAAACCAGCTACCAGAGAATCCCCTGCACCGACTCCGTTTATCAGAGTCCCCTTCGGTGCATCCATCATAAAGACCGCTCTATCATTATTCAAATAAAATGCTCCGTCTCCTGCCATGGAAACGATTACATTTTCTGCTCCCATATCAAGGAGCTTTTCAGCATAGACTTTAGCTTCATCTGTTGTTTTTATCTCTATATCAAACAATTCTCCCAGCTCGTCCAGATTAGGTTTCACGAGAAATGGTCTAGTTTTAAGAACATTCAGAAGCAGCTTTCCCGAGGCGTCGACTATGGTACGAACACCTTTATCTCCCAGCCTTTCAATAATATCACTATACATAGTCTCCGGCATGGATGAAGGAATACTGCCTGCAAGCACCAGGATATCATCCTTCTTTATGTTATCAATCCTGGTCCAGAGTTCGCCGATTGCCTTTTCGGATATCGCAGGACCGGATGAATTAATCTCAGTACCCTCAACAGACTTAAACTTTATATTTATTCTTGAACAGCCCTCAGATAGTTTTATCTCTTCTGTATTGATTCCTATTTCTCTGATTCTTCTTGTTATCTCTTCACCCACAAAGCCTGCCGAAAAATAAATAGCAGTGCTGAGAATACCGAGATTACTCAAGACCGTGGATACATTTAACCCTTTCCCACCCGGAAGCATCATTTCAGAAGTGGTTCGGTTGGTGTACCCAAGTCTGAAGTTGTCAGTCCCTACAAAATAATCCAGGGACGGGTTGAATGTTACAGTGTATACCATGCTATCCACTCCTCTTTATTCACAAAAGATGACAACCTGAACCTGGTTCGCTGCTGTCATCTTTTTTCTGTTTACCAAAGGAAATCTGTTCCGATTATGTCGGCGCCGTAGCTTCTGATAATGTCTGCTTCATCGAAGCTGTTAACAGTAAAGACATAGGAAATGAGGCCGGCTTCCTTAAGCTCTGCTCCTATAGTTTCATTATAGGTTTCTTTTGCCGTACTGAAGCTGGTGATATTGTTATCCTTGCAATACTGGACAAACTGTTCCGTCGAATAGATGGATTCCTCTCTCATATCGTCGCTGTCATAATACATATTCAGAAGTGGAAAATCATAGGTCTCTTTTACAGCCTTCATCATATCCGTTGTACGTCCACCGGCGATGATTCTGTCAAGAACTCTTGAGTTATTCTCACAAGCAGCAACGATCAGTTTATAGAGCTTCTGGGTTGATTCATAGTCTCTGTTTCCTGCATCCACCATCAGATACATGTCATCATGCTTCTCCATAAATTTTGCTATATCCGCAAAGCTTGTTGCGGTGTATTCACCCTGAATTCTGAAGGACATGAAGGTATCATAGGAGCAGGTATGATCCTGGAAGGAATAACCATTCTTTCTGAAGTAATCCATATCACTTTCAGTCATTTCCTCTCCATTTTCATCCTTAAATGGATAAGCCATTCCGATTCTTTCATTCCAGTCAGACTCAGTCCAGACGTTATCCTGAGCACTATGGGCCAGAACAGGGACATCATCACTGGTATATGACACATCTGCCTCAAACAGTCTGTATCCTGCATTATAAGTAATATTGAGACTATCTATTGAATTGATGTAGGTTTTGCTGTCCATTCCACCGAGAGCATGCAGCATATACTGAGAGCTCTCAACTGTCTTTTTATAATTTGTAACTGTATCCTCAATTTTTCTGTCCTGAACTTTTACCTCTACGACATTTCCATTTTGATCAACTATCGTCTGTTTCTTTGCACCGCAGGCAGTAAGGGAAATGATCAGTGCACCGATTAAAATAAGCGAAAATGTTCTCTTTAAAATAATTTTTCCTCTTTTTTTCATGTTCTTTCTGAATTATTATCCTTTGGTCAGATCTCCAAAGAATATTTCTCCTTATATTATAAATATTTTTTCAGATACCTTCCGGTATATGATTTCTTGTTCTTTATAACCTGTTCAGGAGTCCCCTCTGCTATTACGGTTCCTCCTGCATTCCCCCCTTCAGGCCCCATATCTATGATATAGTCAGCCTGTTTAATAACATCCATATTGTGTTCAATTACTACAACTGTATTTCCTGCATCTGCAAACTTCTGAAGTATCATCAGAAGCTTCTTTACATCATCAAAATGTAATCCCGTGGTAGGTTCATCAAGTATGTATATCGTATTTCCGGTACTTCTCTTCGATAGCTCAGTAGCGAGCTTTATTCGCTGCGCCTCACCACCGGACAGTGTAGTGGATGGCTGTCCCAGCTTGATGTAGCCAAGGCCTACATCCTGAAGTGTTTTTATCTTACGATAGATAGATGGAACTGCCTCGAAGAATTCGCAGGCTTCATCCACTGACATATCCAGCACTTCAAAAATACTTTTACCCTTATACTTAACCTCAAGTGTTTCTCTGTTATATCTCTTTCCGTCACAGACCTCACAAGGCACATAAATATCCGGCAGGAAATGCATTTCTATCTTGTTGATACCATCACCCTTGCAGGCCTCGCATCTTCCGCCCGGTACATTGAAGGAGAATCTTCCCTTGTTATATCCTGAAGCCTTGGCATCCTTGGTCTCCGCAAAAATACCTCTGATAAGATCAAATACCCCTGTATAGGTTGCAGGGTTGGAACGTGGAGTTCTTCCGATAGGTGACTGATCTATATCAATTACCTTATCAAGTGTTTCTGTACCGAGTATATCATCATGCTTTCCGGGCTTTATTCTTGCACGGTTCAGATCTCTCAGCAAGCTCTTTTTGAGAATCTCATTAATGAGAGAACTTTTTCCTGAACCCGACACACCTGTAACAACTGTGAAGATGCCCAGCGGAACCTTAACATCTATATTCTTAAGATTATTCTCCCGTGCTCCCTTAATGGTAAGCCAGCCAGTTGGAAGTCTTCTCTCTGAAGGAACCGGGATTATCTCCTTTCCACTGAGATACTGACCTGTTATTGATTCTTTACATTTTATCAGATCATCAACCTTACCGGTAGCTACGATCTCTCCACCATTTCTTCCTGCGCCCGGGCCTATATCAACTATATAGTCTGCAGCTCTCATGGTGTCTTCATCATGCTCTACAACTATAAGAGTGTTGCCCAGCTCCTGAAGCCTCTTAAGAGATGCAATCAGTTTATCATTATCTCTCTGATGTAGACCTATGGAAGGTTCATCCAGTATATAGGTTACACCCACCAGACCGGAACCTATCTGAGTGGCAAGTCTGATTCTCTGAGCTTCACCTCCCGAAAGAGATGCTGTAGCACGGCTGAGGGACAGATAATTAAGTCCCACATCCACCATGAATCTGAGTCTGGCTCTGATTTCCTTAAGGATATCCCTGCCTATCATAGCCTGTCTTTTAGTAAGCTCAAGACCTTCCACATAATCGGCCAGCTCATCTATAGACATCTCAGTCATATCATATATATTCTTATCTCCTATAGTAACAGCAAGTGATGAAGGCTTAAGTCTCTTTCCTTCGCACACCTTACACGGAGTAAATGTCATAAAGGATTCGTAGTCCGTTCTTGCATCCTCAGAACCGGAGTATTTATAGCGTTCCTCTACATTTGCAATCAAGCCTTCAAATGGATGAGTAAATGTACTCCTCCTTGTTCTCTGACTCTGATAATGTATGGATACACGTTTCCCCCTTGTTCCATTAAGGATGACATCCTTTGCTTCTTCAGGAAGGTCTCTATAAGGAACATCCATCGAGAAGTCATAGGCCTCGGAAAGTGCAACAAGAAGCGAATGTGTAAAGGATTTGGGATCTCCGCTGGAGGCCCAGCCCGATACAGCTATAGCTCCTTCATTCAGAGTCCTCGACTTATCAGGGATCATCAGGTCCGGATCAAGTTTACGCTCCCAGCCTATACCTGTACATGCAGGACAGGCACCGAATGGATTATTGAAGGAAAAGGAACGTGGCTCGATCTCTTCAATGGAAACGTTGCAATAAGGACAGGAGAAGCTGTCTGAATAGGTATAGGTTTCTCCGTCTATCACCTCAACCTCAACTATTCCCTCCGCCTGCTTTAGAGCAGTTTCCAGAGAGCCTGCAAGTCTTGAGCTGATTCCTTCCTTGATGACCAGACGATCTACTACAATACTTATATTATGCTTGATATTCTTTTCTAGCTTTATCTCTTCATCAAGGGTATACATATTTCCGTCAACAATAACACGGACAAAACCACTCTTCTTTGCACGCTGGAGCAGTTTCTCATGAGTACCCTTTCTTCCTCTGACCACAGGAGCAAGAACCTGGAACTTCGTCTTCTCGGGAAGCTCCATTATCTGGTCTACCATCTGGTCTACTGTCTGTCTCTCTATGATCCGTCCGCACTCAGGACAATGAGGCACACCTATTCTTGCATAGAGAAGTCTCAGATAATCATATATCTCGGTAACAGTACCCACTGTTGAACGCGGGTTCTTGTTGGTTGATTTCTGGTCAATGGAAATGGCAGGGGATAGTCCTTCTATGTTATCAACATCGGGCTTTTCCGCCTGTCCAAGGAACTGTCTTGCATAAGAAGAAAGAGACTCCATGTATCGTCTCTGTCCTTCTGCATAAATGGTATCAAAGGCAAGTGAAGACTTGCCTGAACCTGACAGGCCTGTAAATACTATAAAATTATTTCGGGGAAGGGTTACGTCCACATTTTTTAAGTTATGCTCGCGGGCGCCCTTGATAGTGATATATTTTATTTCTTTCATCGTATCTTTATTTCTTTCTTACATTTCCGAAAAATAATCATTTGGAAAATGTGTACTTCGTGCTCTATTAATTGTTGTCACGTATTATTTATCATAGTCACGCAGTTTTATCTTTAACTCTATCAGCTCGTCTCTTATGATCGCTGCAAGCTCGAAATTAAGCTCTGTTGCGGCCTGATTCATCTTCTTGGTGAGACGATCTATCTCTTTGCCGAGTTCTTTCTTATTCATGAGATCAGGATCCTTACCGATCTTCTTCTTTCTGTCGGCAGCATCCTCCTCGGCAGCTTTCAGACTTGTAGAAATAAGTTCTCTTACAGCTTTTCTTATGGTCTGTGGTGTTATGCCATGCTCTTCATTATACGTCTGCTGTATTTCACGACGTCTGTTAGTCTCATCTATGGCTTTTCTCATTGAGTCTGTTATTGTATCGGCATACATTATAACATGTCCGTCAACATTTCGTGCAGCTCGTCCAATGGTCTGTATAAGCGAGGTTTCAGAACGAAGGAATCCTTCCTTATCTGCATCAAGAATTGCAACCAGTGTTATCTCAGGAATATCCAGACCTTCTCTTAACAGGTTTATTCCTACAAGCACATCAAAAACTCCCAGTCTCAGGTCTCTGACTATCTCCATTCGTTCGAGTGTATCTATGTCAGAATGAAGGTATTTAACCTTTATATCCAGGCCTCTCAGATAGTCTGTCAGCTCCTCGGCCATTCTCTTAGTAAGTGTAGTAACAAGAACCTTATTACCCTTTTCAACCTCTTTGTTTATCTCACTGTACAGATCATCCACCTGCCCTGCAACAGGTCTTACGTCTATCTCCGGATCCAGAAGTCCCGTAGGTCTGATTATCTGCTCAGCTCTCGCCTCTTCGTGTTCATCTTCGTAAGGTCCCGGAGTTGCAGAAACAAAAAGTATCTTATCTATCCTGTCTTCATATTCTTCAAAATTAAGCGGTCTGTTGTCCATAGCCGATGGAAGTCTGAAGCCGAACTCAATAAGAGTTTCTTTTCTCTTCTTATTACCGCCAAACATACCTCTGACCTGAGGAAGTGTCTGATGGGACTCATCCACTATCATCAGATAATCGTCACCAAAGAAGTCTATAAGAGTATCCGGCGCCTCTCCCGGCTTTCCACCGGCAAGTATACGGGTATAGTTTTCTATACCTGAACAAAAACCGGTTTCCCGGAGCATTTCCATATCAAACTCTGTTCTTTCCTGTATCCGCTGCGCTTCAAGCAGCTTATCATGAGACTTGAAATATACTATTCTTTCTCTCAGCTCATCATCAATTTCCTTAAGAGCTCTTTCCAGCTTATCCGGAGCGATAACATAATAAGAAGCAGGGAAAATGCATGTAAATGTAATGTCCCTCTTTATCTCTCCGGTGAGAGGATCAAACTCAGAAAGTCTATCTATCTCGTCTCCAAAAAACTCTATTCTTATAGCTTCGCCATCTCTGTTAGCAGGTATTATGTCAACCACATCACCCTTTACCCTGAAGCTGCTTCTTTTGAAATCCACTTCATTTCTGGTGTACTGCATATCCACAAGCTCTCTTATAAGGACATCTCTGTCAAGAGCCATTCCCGGACGAAGTCCCAGCATCATGGACTTATAATCTTCAGGATTTCCTATACCATATATACAGCTTACTGAGGATACCACAACCACATCTTCCCTTTCGACCAGTGCCGAGGTTGCGCTGTGACGAAGCATATCTATCTCATCGTTTACTGATGAATCCTTTGCTATATAGGTATCCGTCGAAGGGACATATGCTTCCGGCTGATAATAATCGTAGTAGGAAACAAAATACTCAACCGCATTTTCCGGAAAAAATGCCTTCATCTCACCATACAGCTGAGCCGCCAGAGTCTTGTTGTGTGAGATGATAAGTGTCTTCTTACCGAGAGCTTTGATTACATTTGCCATGGTGAAGGTCTTACCTGAACCGGTAACTCCCAGAAGAGTCTGATGCTTCTTTCCATTTCTGAACCCATCAACAATAGCCTGAATTGCTTCAGGCTGATCTCCGGTTGGACTGTATTCTGAATGAAGGATAAATTCTGCCAAGATACTATCTCCTATTCAGTGTAAAAGAGCCATGCCTGCACATGACTCTAGTTTTACTGTTTAAGCTTGCATACATATATTGAAGCTGAACCTTTCGGTGCAACTACTGTAAGTACATTGTTCTGAACCATATAGGTTTCATCTGACAGGTCGTAACCATCTGCCGAGGTAACCATGACCCTTTTCATGATCCTGTTATTACGAACCCCCAGCTCCCGAACATGAAGCTTTACTTCTTTATCAACAAAATCATTATTAATTATAACTGCAACAGCCTGTTCACTATTAAATCTTCCGTAAGCGATCAGTCTGTGTTCTCCATGAAGGAACTTAAGTGATCCTGTACGAAGCGCTTCGAATCTGTTGTGAATAGAAATAATATCCTTATGAAAATCTATCAGCGCTCTGTTCTCACGTCCCCATGGATAGGTTCGTCTGGAATCCGGATCTGTCCAGCCGCACAGTCCGGCCTCATCTCCATAATAAATAGTAGGAGCCCCTGGCCAGGTCATCTGGAATACAACAGCTTCACGCATTATGCCATAATTTACATTTTCATTTGCCGTTTCAGTTCCCAGAGTATTTATTCTTCCGACTCTGTGATTAGTTCTTGTCAAAAATCTTGAATGATCATGATTGGACAGCTCATTCATCGAACAATACAGAGAGTTATACATCATATAGGACATCCAGTTTCTGATGGAGCCTTTGAAGAAGTCCGCATTTCCCAGAAAATCTCCTCTGAACTCATCACTATGCTTCTCCACTCCGGTAAGAAACCATGTGATAGGCTCCATAAATGCGCCGTAATTCATTACTGTATCCCACTCATCACCATCCAGCCAGGCTTTAGGACTGTCATAGTGCTCTGCAAGAATAATGGCATTGGGATTGGCGTCCTTGACTGCTTTTCTAAAATCCTTCCAGAATTTGTGGTTGTATTCCGGAGAATATCCGAGATCTGCAGCAACATCAAGTCTCCATCCGTCAACATTGTACGGTGGAGATACCCATTTACGTCCTATCTCGATTATATAATCATGGAGCTTTTCAGACTCCTCATAATTAAGCTTAGGGAGTGTATCATGTCCCCACCAGCCATTATAGCTTCCGTTATTGGGCCATGCATTTTCATCCATGAATTTGAAGAAGCTTCTGTATGGGCTGTCTGCCGATATATAAGCTCCCTTCTCATATTCCGGATTCTTATCATAGATTCCTTCTCTGTCCAGCCATTTATTGAAGGAACCACAATGATTAAATACTCCATCAAGAATAATCCTGATGCCTCGTCTGTGAGCCTCCTCAACAAGGCGGATAAAAAGCTGATTTGAAGCCTCGAGATTGGCCTTGTTTGTTACTCTGTTTATATATCTTGTAGCCTGCTTATTATCCTGACACCAGTCCGGAAGCAGTTCTCCTTCGTCATAAACTATCTTTCCGATATGAGGATCTATGTAATCATAATCCTGGATATCGTACTTATGATTCGACGGTGAAACAAAAAGAGGATTGAAATAAATAGCCTCAACTCCGAGACCTTTCAGATAATCCATCTTATCTATAACACCCTGCAGATCTCCGCCATAGAAATTGGCAACATCCATATTCTCGGGAACCTGATACCAGTCCTCTACATGATGAGACCTTCTTCCTACATAATAATACTCTCCATCCAGTACATCATTGGAGCTGTCACCTCTGCAGAACCTGTCTACATATATCTGATAAATAACTGCTCCTGTAGCCCAGTCAGGTGTCTTATAGCCCGGAACTATCTGGAAATCATAATCATGATTCGGATCTTTCAGAATTCCAAGTCTGTTATAGATTACATTTAATCGTCCTGAATGTACTTCAAAATAATATCTCAGTTTTTCCTGTATATCCGGAATCTCTATAGTATAAAAATCAAATATCTCATTATGCTCACTGCAGGTCATGGGTATATGCTCATCACCCATAACAAAATCCACACCGTCCACATTGTTTCTTGCAGTCCTGAATTTTATCTTCACAGTATCTCCGTGTTCAGGCTCAGCAGGGCATACAAAATTCGGAGTTCCATCACTGAAAAGAGCTCCGAAATTAAGTATAGTCGTAGAATTATATATATGACTAATCATGTTTAATATATTATTGTCCGACATAATAATTCTCCCAACAATCCACAGATAGGTGTAGTATACCACAAATTATCATTTGTATCAATTATTGGGCACTTTTTAAGCATTGTTTTACCCGATCTGGGCAGTGAAAAGATTATAGTATATCCCCTTTCTTTCCAGAAGTTCAGCATGAGTACCTATTTCAGCTATCCTATGTCCGTCTATAACCATTATTCTGTCTGCATTTTTCAGTGTGGACAGGCGGTGTGCGATGGCAAAGGTTGTTTTACCATCAGTAAGTCTTTCAAGAGCTTTCTGTATCATAAATTCACTTTCAGTATCCAGACTCGAGGTAGCTTCATCCAGAATCAGCAGTCGCGGATTCGGAAGGATTGCTCTTGCTATGGCGATACGCTGACGTTCGCCGCCTGAAAGGGTATGTCCCTTTTCACCTACATAGGTATTGTAACCATCCGGAAGTCTGCTGATAAAATCATGCGCATTTGCCAGCTTGGCAGCCTTAATTATTTCAGCGATGGTTGCATCCGGTTTAGAGAATCTTATATTATCGATAACAGTTCCGGAAAACAGAAATGTTTCCTGAAGAACAACTCCTATCTGAGAATGATATGAATTTCTATTAACTTCATTAAGATCATTTCCATCAATGAGAAGTTTTCCGTCATCAACCTTGTAGAGCCCCATCAGAAGATTGATCAGTGTAGATTTACCTGTTCCCGAAGCACCGACTATTCCTATCATTTCACCCGGCTTAATAACAGCATTTATGTCCTCAAGCACAGGCTGATAGGACTTATAACCAAAGGTAGCATGGTCAAATGTAACCTCACCCTTTATATCTATATCACTCATGTTTTCTGACTCTTCAGGTACATCCTGCGACAGGACATCATATATACGTTCCAGGCTGCTTGTAAGTCTGGAAAGCTCTCTCGGAAGTCTTCCCAGCCAGCCTATATACTGGAAAAGAAGCAGTGTGTAGGTAATAAACTGATAGAGTTCACCGGCTGACATTTTTCCGTCAAAGACATCCCTGCCTCCAAAGAAAACCACTATAACAACGCCCATTCCCATAAGCATTGATAATACAAAATCAAACAGTCCCCAGAACCTTTCATTTCTCTTCTGTATCAGAGCGAAATCATTCGATACAGCTTTGAATCTTTCGGACTCTTCCTTCTCTTTTCCGTAGCTTTTTACAACACGCATTCCTGAGATCACATCCTGAAGATCACTTGCCACATCATCATTTTTCTTAAACTGAAGATGAAAGATCCTATGAATGGTCTTTCTTAATGAAAGCATGAATACCGAAAGGATCGGCACAAGAATAAATGTAAGAAGAGCCAGCTTCACATTAAGGATCAGCATAAATATTACATCCCAGATAAAGATGAAAAGCACAGCAAAAAGATTGCAGAATACATCCTCCATGAATTCACGGATAAATCTGGTATCCTGAGTTATTCTGTTAAGAAGCTCACCGGGTCTTCTGTCATTTATAAATTCCAAAGGCAGCTTCTGATATTTTTTGAAAAGAGATACTCTGAGATCGGCAGATATTCTGGCTCCCAGTCTTGCCGATGCATTGCTCTTTAACACATTTACTATAACGATTCCCACACTCAGCATGAACATAAGTGAAAGGAATATAAGTGCCTGACGCATACCACCATTTTGTTGCAGCACATCATTTATAAGATGTTTTTGAATCTCAGGATTAAGCAGTGTTGTCACAGCAGCCAGTATCATCAGAATAAAGATACCAAAGAATTCTTTTTTATAAGGCGATGCCATCTTAATAAACACACTAAAGAAACCGCCCTCTTTCGAACATTTCGGGCAGTGCTTTGTACCCGGAATAGCTCGTCCGCATACAGGACAGATCTTCTCATATTCATTACTTACAACTTCCTCATATCTTCCTGATACCAGGATGTTGATTCCTCTGGCTATATAAGCATACCTGCTTAAATGTCTTGAAGAATAATGAACCAGAACCCTTTCAACACCCTTATGATTAGCCGTGAGTATTCCTCCTCCGACTCCGGGCTCTGCTGAAACGGACTTTATATCTTTAATTTCATAAACAGTTTTTTTCTCACCTCTGAATATATAGATTTTTTTAGTTGTTACCACTACATAAGAATTATCTGTCCAGTTTCCGTCTTCATCTATATCCACCGGAACTGAGTAGTATATTCTCTCGTCGTCAGATAAGTTTAATTCTTTATCTATATATTGAGGAAGTATATATTTTAGTATCATAATTCACTCTCATTTATTATTACAGGAACAGGTCCAGCATTCTTTTTTCTTTCTGTGTAAGCTTCTCAACATCCCTTATCTCAAAGCGGTTTTCATCAACATCCATGATAATAAGTCTGGTATCAGATAATTTGGAGACCGCATTTGATCCCATATTAATTGAGAATTTACACTCACCCTTATCAGTCAGAACATGAAAATATGCATATCCATATTCGTCCTTAATGCTGTAGATTTTCTGGATTACAGGAGTAAAATAACTTAGTCTGAGCTGACGGTTAATTATATCTCTGGTCTCCTTCGGCATACTGTCAAGATCTTCTATAATCCCTATCTCTCTGGCTTCACCGCCATGTTCCCTTACTGATATAAATTTATTTGCATCTGAAAACGGAAAAAGTCTGACAAATCTGACACGATCATAATGCACGCCATTATAATCCATACTGACAAATCCACCCTCGGTTTCTTCAAATCTGTCATCTGACGAGATCATATGCATCGCTGTCATTTCCTCAGCTTTTTTCTCATATATATTAATAGTATCCTTTTCCATACTTTTTCCCTTCCTTAAATCCTCAAATCTCTACTCCATCAGATTGAGTGCCAGAGACTTGTTCTGAAGTTCGAGGAGATTGTGGAAGATTCCATCCTCCAGCTTATTCAGCTCTTCCTCTGTACCTTCTTCAACTATTCTTCCACCATCAATAACTATCAGCTTATCAGCATCCTTAAGGGTTGAGAGCCTGTGTGCAATGGAAAGCGTTGTCCTTCCCTTAACCAGATATTTAAGAGATTTCTGTATAGCCTTTTCAGTTTCGGTATCTACACTGGCTGTAGCTTCATCAAGTATAAGAATCTTTGGATCAGCAAGAATAGCTCTTGCTATGGATATCCTCTGCTTCTCACCACCGGAAAGATCCTTTCCCGATGCTCCGACGATAGTATCATATCCATCCGGAAGCCTGGATATAAAATCATGTGCACTTGCCAGCTTGGCAGCACGTATAATATCCGCCCTGGATGCCTCCTTATTTCCATAAGAAATATTACTTGCAACAGAACCCATAAATATATAGGTATCCTGTGAAACCATGGCCACATTTCTTCTAAGGTCTGACAGTGACAAATCCTTCACGTCCGTTCCATCGATACGTATAGTACCTTCATTTACATCGTATAAACGGGATATAAGATTAACCAGTGTAGACTTTCCGGCTCCGGAACGTCCGACTATACCGAGCATCTCACCTTCCTCAACCTTCAGATTGATATTCTTTAAAACAGGTCTTCCTATCTGATAGCCGAAGGTTACATTTTCCAGTTCTATTTCCCCCCTTGGACTTTCAAGTCTCACCGGATTATCCTTTTCCTGAATATCAGGGATTGCATCTATTATCTCAAACAGACGTTCTGCTGAATTGATACTATCTGACCACATACGAAATACCCATGCGAAGAAATTCATCGGTCCGTTCAGCTGCATTACATATCCAACAAATGTAATCAGAACGCCCAGATCTATTTTGTCTGTTTTAAGCACAAAAAACACACCCACGATCCATATCCAGATACTGGATACCTCCTGAACGAGATTATAAAGAATCGCGAATCTGTTTCTCAGTTTTACTATATTTATTTCCGCCTCGCAGAGATTTTCATTTGGATGAAGAAATCTCTCAGTTTCCGAATCCTCCTGACCAAAAGCCTTAACCACACGGGCTCCTGTCAGGTTGTCATTTGCTTTTCCGGTAACCGCTTTTTCGGCACGATGTCTCTTTCCAGATAATGTCCATAATCCAGGACGAAGCTTTACAGTCATAAACACAAGAAGCGGAAGCAGTATACATGCGATCAGCGCCATCTGCCAGTTAAGTCTGTACATGACTATAAAGGTCACTATAATTGTTATTCCATGAACAAATATCATGGGAAGTCCGTCTATGAAAAAGTCCCTTACTCTTTCTGAATCACTGAGTACTCTTGTCATAAGACCACCGGTCTGTTTATTAACAAAGAAATCCAGTGACAGACGGCTCATGGCATCAAAAACATCTGTTTTAATATCTCTTATGGATTCACTTGCAACCTTGGACATAACGAATATCTGCAGATAATTTGATATCTGATTTATAAGTCTGCAGCCTATCATAACAAGAGCTACAGCCAGCAGTGCAAGAATATACTGTCCATTCAGGCCAAACTTCATAAGATAGACATCGTCCCTCACAAGGACATGATCAAAAAGGACCTTACCTATCAGATACGGCCAGGCTATCCCGGCTACAGCAGATACGAAATAAGTTATAACCAGGACAATCACCTGAAGCTTATATTTTAGAAAATATTTCAGAGTCCTTCCGAAGATAGAACGCTTGCTTTTTCCTCTGGCACTATCCTCCTGTGTTTCCTCTTCTTCCTCGCTGTCCTCGGTTATTTCACCACCCTTGATATAACTTCTCAGCTGCCTTACAAACACATTCATTTCCGCAAAATATCTGTTCGTAAATGCAGCTATTCTTTTGGGAACTCCTTCATATTCAGCTGTAAGCTCATTTGTTCCTATATACTGATCAAGCCGAATATGCTCTAACTTGCTTATATCGTACAGCGTAACAGTATAGTCCTGTGATTCTATCTGAAGATCCTCACCGGTTTTTATACCTTTAAAGCAATAAATATAATTATCGGGCAGCGCCATGGTACACACGCCCACCCGATTACTCGTCAAAAATATATAGCCTTTTATGTATTCGCCCTCGAAAGAAAGATCTATGGGACTAAGCAAAAGAATATCCTTTTCCTTAATATCATATGCCTTCATCTGTTCAAGGGCGTCCTTTGTCATTTTATACTTCATAATAAAAACCCTTTATAAATCTTTTAACATTCGTGATTACTTTAACAGATTTTTATTATAAAATCTATATACTTTTAGTATAATATTGTCTACTATATTTCCAGTATAATTTTTTCTACCAGCCAAGATCCATCAGCCAGTTATTAAGAGCTCTTTCCCTGTCTTTGTCGTTCTTAGTGGTATCGTTAAAATACTCACCCTTGATATTTCCATCAACAATATAAAGGACTCGGGTACATTTTGCTGCCACCTTGGAATCATGCGTTACCATCATGATTGTTGTACCCTCTTTATTTATCTTAGTAAGCTCATTCATAACCTCATCTGAATTAGCGCGGTTAAGAGCGCCCGTTGGCTCATCAGCGAAAACTACTGAAGGCTTATTTATAAGACTTCTGCAGATGCAGGCACGCTGAAGCTGTCCACCTGATACTTCGTTAATATCATTGTCAGCTGCCTCAATGATACCCAGCTTTCTCATAAGATCCTCACCGAACTGAGTAACCTCTTTACGGGATCTTTTAAGCTTCTTGCTCTGAAGTCCCGGAAGTAAAATGTTATCCAGGATTGTCAGGTTCTTCATCATGAACATCTGCTGGAAGATAAATCCCATCTCATCCAATCTCACATCAGAAAGCTCATTCTTCTTAAGCTTAGTGATGTCCTTACCCTTGAATAGGACCGTTCCACTTGTAGCATTATCCATACCTGAAACACTATAGAGAAGAGTTGACTTGCCTGATGCTGATGGTCCCATGATAGCAACCATCTCACCCTCTTCTACTTTGAAATTAACATTCTTAAGTACGTTGTTCTGTCTTTTATCTGTTACATAGGTTTTGCATAAATCCTTGACTTCTATTACTGTTGACATAGTTTTTTCTCCTTTTTTTCATTTGTATTGCTTTTTTACACTTCGAACCGCCCAGATCCATTCCTTCTGGCAACAATTTTTATCATTTTTCACATTTTTGTTGCCTTTTTATCCTTCAAGCTGCCCAGATTCATTCCTTCCGGCAACAATTTTTATCATTTTTCTCATTTTTGTTGCCTTTTTATCCTTCAAGCCGCCCAGATCCATTCCTTCCGGCAACAATTTTTATCATTTTTCTCATTTTTGTTGCCTTTTTATCCTTCAAGCTGCCTAAATCCATTCCTTCCGGCAACATTTTCTATCATTTTCTTCATTTTTGTTGCCTTTTTATCCTTCAAGCCGCCTAAATCCATTCCTTCCGGCAACATTTTCTATCATTTTTCTCATTTGTGTTGCTTTTTCCCCTTCAGGCCATCTAAAACCAATCAGACCTTCAAGCCGCCTAAACTGGTTTTTATACCTACTCAATACTCGCGGTATCTCTTGCCTTTACAGTTCCTGTATAAAGAGCTGTAACCCAGGATATAAACACTGTTACTGCTACAAGGATTGCCGGATATTTAGCCAGACTTGACAGGTTGTGTACCCATTTGATTCCTGTTACTCCAAAGGTTGCTGAGAAGATTGAACCTCCTACAAAATCTGTAACCGGAATTGAGATTGCCATTGCAATAAGTACCGCGATCACTGCAAGTACTGCAAATCTTATAACCTGCCACTTGATTACTTCTCCGTCACGGAAGCCCATTGCTTTCAGTATTGCAATCTGCTTTGTTTCTTTAGAGATGAAGCTTCTTTCCATCATTACAGTTACAAGGATGATTACTATAACTGTGATGGCCATAAAGAGTATTTCGGCCGCCTTAAATGCATCAACTGCGCCCATGCTTGTCACTGCTTCTTCGGTCTGATCAAGAACCTCATCAGTATCAAATATCTCCTTAATTCTTTCCTTACGCGCTTCGATTTCTTCCTCGGAAGGATTATCCGTAAATGCTATAAGTGAACATATGGATCCTGTATAATTAGACATACTTGTAGGTGCATCATCATATAAACGTATTGTTGTACCCATATTATTCATGCAATTATATAGTGCAGTTACTGTACACTTTTCTTTCTTGCCATTAAAATCAATCTCGATGGTATCTCCAATTTCCAGGCCATATTCCTCAGCTACTGTGTTGGTTATTGCTATTTCATTCTTATTCTGAGGAGCACTTCCTTCACGTATAAGATACTCACCATATCTATCACCTAAAACCTGTTGAAAAGTATAGTTATATTCTTTTCCATCTAATGTAAAGACATATTGATAAAGAACATCGTCATAAACCTTGGCTGGTATCCCTTCCTCTTCAAGCTTTTCCTGAACCAGTTTTAGATAATCCTCATACATTTCCTTTCCATTTTCAAACTGAGCATAGAACTGAGCCGAAAGAACCTTTTTATCTAATATGTCTGTATTTTCAAGTTCCGGATACTTATCTATTAGTTTCTGGATATCAACAGTACTTATATCCTCTTTATCCATGTAGAGATCTGCTCTATAGCATAATGCATCTGCAAACACCGGGCTATCAAGGGTTGCTGTAAAGTTCGCAAGAACCAGAAGAAACAGAGTACATATTCCAAAGGATATAATGATATTTATATATCTCTTAGGACTGCTTATTATGTCGTTCCATGAGAGATACGAATGATTCTTGGCATGAAATCTGCTGATACGAAGTCCTCTCTTCTTTCTGAATCTTTCTCCAGTCTCGCCACTTCTTATAGCATCTACCGGCGTCATCTTCTTAACTCTTCCGGTTGAAACAAATGCGAGCCATACAATAACAGAGAATACCAGAACCGCTCCAACTATATTGATCATATTTCCGTAAGAATTTCCAAGCAGCATTCCTTCTGAAGCACTTTTCATAAGAAGCTCTCCAAATGGATAGCTGATCACAAGACCAATTACCACACCAACTGCTGCAAGAGCAAAATACTTAACCATATATAGGGTTCTAATTTTAAAGTTTCTTATACCGATTGCCTTCATAACACCAATCTCACGGAAATCATCCTGAATTGTGAAACCGATTGAGAATCTAAGGATTACAAAAGATACTATGATAAGACATACACTGAGGATTACGACGATAAATGCTAACATGAGTTCAACTATTCTTGACGTTACCATCATAGAAGCAGAATATACCTGATAAGTACCATCAAAACTCGCTACATCCTCCTTAACACTGGAATCACCACTAGTTTCTATACAAACGCATGTCATAAGATTATTATCTGCGTCTTTCTGATCAAAGTATTCATTTAAATCCTCATCATTCATTAAGAATTTGTTTACACCCACCATATCTGCTCCGAATAGTGCGTCCTTAAGTACACCATCGACTATGTAAGACTTATCTTCATTTCCAAGCTTTAGGGTAATCTTTTCTCCAGGTTCTACATCAAACTTTTTTATATACTTGCTTGTAATATAGATATGTCCCTTTTCAACCTTCTCAATAACATTATTATCTTTATCAAAGAGTTTTACATAGGTTTTTTCAGGCGAACTAATCGTAAGACCACCTGCCGATTCAATCTTCTTTCCAGCATTATTTTTAACAATATCGTTGTAGTAATAAAATACATCATAATCATATGATTTTATGGACTTTGCCGAGTCTAAAACCTTTCTGTTGGCATCATCTAACTTTCCTTCCAAAAGAAGGAATTCATCATTTTTTTCTCCACACGCCTCTTCAAGGAAGTAACCCATACCATTTATTAGTGACACAAGATTATTCAGTCCACTTGATACAAAAACCGTTGCCAGGATTACAAAGAGAAAGAGGATTATATTCATTGTCTTACTTCTCTTCAAATCCTTCCGAAGTATTTTAAAAAACATCGTTTTATTCCTTTCCTATTTTTTATAAACTAAAATAACTATAGTTCGGTACCTTGATCTGAAGTATACAAGATAAATTATTAAACAATCATTAAATAAAAAAAGAGCGATTGATTTTTTCAATCACTCTGGCATATAATAAACTTCCAACTTTAAAATAATCCCCTTAACCGGGTAGCTGAGGGGATGGCTTATCACTCGTTCTGGACTTCGCAGAAAGGAGTGGTGCTTATGGACTTATACGAGATTATTTCTCTCTGCATATCTGTCGTAAGACTAATTGTAGAATTAATAAAGCTATATATAGAACATAAGAAAAGCCGTCCTGCACCTGGCAAGTAAAGGACGGCTTTCTTAGCTAACAAATTATTCGCCAGGACGAGTGAGTAACGGTCACTCTCTCGGCTACTTCGTTAAGGGTATTATAACACCTAATCCACAAAATTCAAAGTATTAATTCCCTGAACTATTTCAAACTTATGCTTTATACCTTACGAACAACCAATGTCACACTGAAAATATCACCTTCCTGCGAAGCGAATACATCTCCATCCATTTTGGTCATCAGCTGTTTTACTATGTATAGTCCCAGACCATTTCCCTGAATATTTGTAGTGTTGCTTCCACGGTAGAAGGAATCAAATATATTATTCATCTCGCTGTCTTCCAGAGAACATCCGGTGTTAGAAACTGTAATAAGCTTGCAGTCTTCTTCATCACTGAAACTTATGCTGATCTTCCGGCCGTCTCCGTATTTGATTGCATTTTCCATAAGATTCTGAAGCGACTCTACAAGCCTGTCCTTATCTACGGACATAAGAGCGTTATCAAATTTTCCCACTTCAAATTCCGTATGAAGTACACTCAGCTTATCTTTATAATAGGCCGTTATGCCTTCCATCACATCCGCAAGATAAGCTTCCCCTACATGCACCTCCAGCTCCATGAAGTCCTCACGGGACAACTTGTATATCTCATCCACATAGCCTTTTATCTCATCCGTCTTTGAAAGTATACCCTTCAAAGCTTCCTGCTTCTTTTCCTCTGTATCATATATTCCTTCTGAAAGCGCCTTGGAATAAAGCTGTATAGCCGAAAGCGGAGTCTTGATATCATGGGAAAGAGAAAGCAGCAGGGTCTTCTTCTCTTTCTGATACTCAAGATTCTTAGTCTTGCTGTCCTCCAGATTCTCCCTGAGCATATCCATGCCCCAAAGGAACTTACCGAAGAATCGGCTCTTCTCTTCTTTAATCGGCGCAGAAAGGTTACCCTTTGCAAGCTCCTGAGTCAGAGTAGACATTTTATCAAATGGTTTTATAACCTTCAGACCGATATACAGAAGTACTCCGATGGTGAGCAGAAGCCCCGACAACATTCCTATATTCATCAGAAGAAGGGAATTACCTTTTTCTTTTATCTTATATTCAATTCTGAATAAGCTTCCGTCTACTTCCTCTACCAGATATTCATTGTTGCATACTTCTGTTCCGTCAAATGTACTCACTCTCACCAGTGTATCAAACTGTGTCAGATCAATACTTTCCGGGTTCGCTCTTTTAGCCGGATCTTCTTCCAGGATTCTAACAAGCCTTTCAGCCTCCACACGGTGGTATCTGCCTGACTTTCTTATCCCGTTTAAATATATGGCATTTAACACAAGTATTATGATTATTTCTGCAATTATGATAAGCGTAGACGCTTTCTTGAATCTGTTCATCTATTACCTCACAAAATGAGTCTCATAATATCGTCATCACTCACTTATTCAAAGCGGTAGCCGACACCCCATACTGTGATTATGTGTTTAGGCTTCTTCGGATCCTCTTCTATTTTATCTCGCAGCATCTTAATATGTACTGTAAGTGTCTGGATTTCTGATTCGCTGTCACTGCCCCAGATGGTACTGAAGAGATATTCTTTTTTCAGAGTGACACCCTTATTCTCAATAAGAAGCTTCAGCAGTTCAAATTCCTTCGATGTTACCACTACATCCTTTCCATCGACCTGCAGACTTTCATTCACCGTATTAAGGGTAAGATTATCCTCTATTATTACCTCCTGAGCGTATTTACGCTTGAAGATTCCATTTATCTTGGCTATCAGAATATCTATATCGTAAGGCTTTTCGATATAGTCATCAGCCCCAAGGTTCAGACCTTTAAGCTTATCATTCTTCTCAGTCTTGGCACTGGCTATGAGTATATGTGCATTCGAGGTTTCCCGTATCTTAGAGCAGACTGCAAAACCATCGATTCCCGGAAGCATCAGATCAAGAATTACCAGCTTTGCACCATACATTTCAAAAAGCTTCATCGCTTTTTCGCCACTGTCAGCTACTGATACCACGTAGTTTTCTTTTCGAAGAAAGCTTTCCAGCAACCCTCCTATTTCCTTATTATCCTCAACTACAAGTATATCAAGCATATCCTTCCTCCCCAACAAAAAATACCTACAGAACCATATCCCTAGTACGGATTCGGACCTGATTCAATTCTCCAGCCTCCATTATTACTTGTCATAAGATAGAGAGCCATTGCAGGATAAATAATTGCCCGTACCAGCATTAATATCATTATCAGGCTTTCAACAGACTCTATATATGAAGCTACTGCTATTATCATATTGATCACATATGACATTACAAGTATGATCATAAATATCCACAATGCCGGAAATGCGGTTTCAATATTTCTATTCCGATAATAAACAATAGCTATATATATCATTATCCCCATCAGCATAAGGTACGAGGCTGCATTTATTATTCCAAAATATACCGGTGTATATACTATATCGGAATTTAGTCTGATTATCAGTACCTGAGCTATTCTGCAGATAAAATACCATATAAAAGGCAGAATCACTACAAACAGCAAACCTGTGGCATTAAATTTTCTTTTTGCATAAAGGAATAAAAATGTTACGGCCAGAATTTCCAAAAGAGACACGAAGATCTTTCCAAAACCGTATACAGATAATGCCCCTACACCCATTCGTGCTACTAATGAAGAACCACCATTATATATTACGATCAATGCATAAATAAGCAGGAAATATCCAAACTCCTTTGTCATGCCCTTATTCTGACGCATTACCACAACTCCAAGAAATATCGTAACAAGACCGAAAAAAACAACAGCCATATTACATAAACTAAATAGCAAAGTACCGTCAATAAACATTTTTTCTCCTTACTGAATCACCGTAAATTCTACACCATTTTCTATATTTTTTATTTCATATTCAGCTCCGGACATTTCCATAACCATTCCTGTTATATATAGTCCAAGCCCGCTGCCATCCTTATTTGTTGTATCAGCTCTGTAAAACGCTTCAAACAGATGAGGCAGATGCTGTTCATCTATATGAGCCGGTGAATTAACCACTCGTAAAATAACTCTGTCTGATTCCTGATCAGGCTTCTTTAATTCAACCAAGACTCTGCCACCTTCGGGAGTATATTTAAATGCATTCCCCAGTATATTACCCAAGGCTTTTTTCAGAAGCTTCTCATTACCTCTGAAATCAACATTATCCGGAACATCATATTCCAGCTCTATATTTTTTTCATTTATAAGCCCGTCATAAAATGCGATCTCTTCATCCAGTATACTGTCTATCTTAACAGTTTCCAGTCTGTCCATATCCCCCATATCTATATGTGAAACAAGAAGTATCTCATTTATGAAGCTTACCAGTTCATTCAGAGTATTACTGCATTTGGCAAGATATTTGTCTCTGTCCTTATAAACACCGATTCCGCTTCTCATTCCTTCTATCTGTCCTATAACAACAGAAATCGGAGTCTTAAGCTCGTGAGATACTCCTGAGAAGAAAAGCATTCTCCGTCTCTCCCGCTCCTTCTCAAGTGCTATTTCATTTTTCAAATAAAGATTTTTATCATTCAGCTTAGCCAGAGCTGAACTCAGTTCATCCGAAAGTTTATTCAGACTCTTTGCCAGACGCCCTATTTCATCATCTCTTTCATCCGGACAGTACCAGTCAAAATCCTGCTCTGCCATCCTCTCCGCTATTCTGCTCATTCTGACTATAGGCTTTTTCATATAATAGGAAAAAATCTTTGAGCCGACAAAAGAAAGGACAACCGCTATCAGCATCACATAGGGAACACTTTTAATTATACTGCTTCTGAAGAAAACCGTCCTTTCTTCAGAGCATGTAATACAAAGCATATATTCTTCCGGCTGATCACTGAAATGAAGCGGATAGGTCAGCATATTTACTGAACCGTCTTCATCAGTCCGGTCTTCCTGAAGATAGGTATCTGAATCAAGCAGACGAACATGAGCTCCCGTTCCACCTTCGAAGTTCTTTATATACCCTTCAGCTTCAGCCTTAGAAATATTCATACATTTGTCTGCCAGTATCTTCGACTCGCGTTCGATATATGATGTATTCCTCTTTACACTGGAATATGGTGTAAATACATAAAGCATAAGATAGACTGCACCCATGATCAGAAATGACATCAGAAGAAATGTAATAAATGTTTTAATTGTCAGATTCTTCATATTATCTATTCTCTACAGATTACCTGCTTTACTCATTAACCCAGCTTGTAACCGATTCCTCTTACAGTCTCAATACAGTCATTTGCTCCAAGCTTCCTTCTGATATTTTTTATATGAGTATCAACAATTCTCGTATCCTCATAATACTCATAATCCCACAGTTTGGAAAGAAGTGACTTTCTTGTCACTACACCGCCTCCAGCCTTCATAAGTTCATAAAGAATATCGAATTCCTTAAGCGTAAATTCAACATCACTTCCGTTTATTTTTACCGTGTGTGAATTTATATCAAGAATTATTCCGTTAAAGGAAACTATTTCATTCTCAGATATCTTGCCGCTTCTCCTGAGTATTGCTTCAACCTTACTTACAAGAAGCGGCATCGATATAGTTTTCGAGACATATTCATCAACCTTCAGGCTGTATCCTCTCAGCTGATCCTCCTCGCTGAACTTTGCAGTCAGCATGATGATCGGAATATCACTTTTCTTTCTTATAAGCTCACAAAATGTAAAGCCATCTATTTTAGGAAGCATGATATCAAGAATGATAAGATCAAATTCCCTTTCTTCCATACAGTCAAAGGCCTGAAGCCCATCATTTGCAGTTGTAACCGTAAAGCCCGAATTTGACAGAAAGTTTACCAGAAGTTCCTGATAATCTTCATTATCCTCTACAACAAGAATCTGATTCATACTGTCTTAAATCCTTTCATTTCTTTACTCTTCATAATTCTATTTACCAGATGGAAAAGAAGTATCCCGCAAGTGGTGACAGAACTATCATTATCACCGAAAATGTAAACGATGATATAGATATCAGCGTTGCCCTCTGTTCAGACGGAAACATATCCTGAAGCTTAGCATCAGTCCTTATCTGAATTGCGTCATCTGCCATGGCTGAAATAAATCCACCAAGAACCATAAGCCAAGTTACAGAAGTATGTTCAAGCAGGACACCTGTCAGCACTCCTATAGTACATATGATAAATACACTGACATATCTCGCCTTCTTTGCCTTTAATATAAGTCTTGCGCCGACTATACCACCCAGTTCCATAATAAAGAGTGCCGGTCCAAGTAACCAGTTTGACAGTCCTGCCGATCTCAGTTTGCTTTGTAAAAAGAACAGCAGAAGAATATCTATAGCGCCAACAAAAGAGTTCAGAAACATCAGCTTGGCAGCCTTGGAGTTATTATACAGAAATCTTATGCTGTCTGCAAAAAATTTAAGCATACCATTAAGTAATGATGATTCTCTCTTTTGTTCGCTGCCTTTTATCTCAAATAATCTGAGTGTAAAGGAAAGTGTAACGAGACCCATAACAGCACTTATCATATAGGATTTTCTGTATCCAAGATACAGCGCAAGGCCTGCTGCCAGAGTTGATATACCACTGGCAATTCTGTATATGATTGACTGATTTGAACAATAGTTCTCATACCCATCCTCTTTGTTTTCCAGCTTCATGGAATCATATGCCAGCGCCTCTCCTGAACCGGAAGCGAAATTAAAAGCCATAGCATGAAATGGCATCGACAGAAGCACCATCCAGTAATTCTGTGACAGAAACATCACTATATCTCCTGTTACCGCCATAATATTACCCAGCACCAGCATCTTCTTTCTTCCGTATATATCTGCCAACATTCCTGACGGAATCTCACATATGAGACTGGTTATATGAAATACTGTTTCGGCAAAGCCTATCTGCACCAGAGAAAAACCTCTGGCAGCCAGGATAACAACCCAGGCTCCTGTTATTGACAGATTACCAAGTATCCCGGTTATATATAATGTTCTTATTTGCTTTTTCAGTTTAAATCCGTTTTTCAATTCAGACATAAAAAAATCTCCCTTCATGTTTGTAAAGCATGGCTCTGTGCTGCTAAAGCGCACATCAAACTCATGGGAGATAAGTGTATCCTGTTCAAGAGATTATCCTGAAAATGGGCGCACTATCCCCCTAAGGGAGAACTGTGTAACCTTTTTTCAGTTGAACATTTACATCTGTCCAGTACATTTTATAACCTCTAAATCTATTTAAGACGCCTGCATAAGCAAGCGTCTTCAGATTAACAAATAAACATACTCATGTCAAGTCATTAAAAATCCGTATCTCCTGATTTTTTTATACATCACTTCTTCGTTTTTCACCTGTCTTAAGGGTAACTCCTGCCAGAGCAGCAGCCCCAAGTATAAGATAAACAAGTCTCGTAAAGAGAAATGTCGGCGCAATGGTAAATGGAGTCTCTCCTCCCTTAAGTGATTCAAGGGCACCGGACATCACTGCATAATAGTTGGCCCCATTAATATCTATGGAGTATTCACTCATTACAAATGCCATCAGTACCACCACTCCCATAAACACATAGATGAGCGCAGGGTTAATTCTTCCCAGAAGATTACCTACCCCGAGAATGATCACCAGGCAGGGAATAGTTATCAGAAGCCAGTCTACCAGATAAACACCGGGATATATCTCACCAAATATCACTCCTAAAAATACACATCCCGTAATATAAATCAGGAGATTACTCAGCAGGAAAAATCCGCCTATTATAATATTTCTTATCATTATCCTCTTTCTCACAGGAAATCCGGTAACATCTGTTAGTATGCTTACATTTTTCTGTCTCTTCGAATAAATGGTTGAAAGTATAAAGAGAGTTACCAGCGTGGAGATAAGTGTTGTATCCCCAAGATATTTTCCAAAACTCCAGCCCGAAAAAGGAGCCGTATCAGATACACCGAGTATAGTCTCCGTGGACAGGATATAATAAGCATATAACAGAGTGATTATTGTCATAGCTATAATGTATGGTTTTAAAAGGATAATCTTTAATTCATATTTAAAAATCTTACTCAACTTTTAGATCCTCCTCTGTAAGTCCTGAAATGTCCAGGAAGTCCTGGAATGTAAAGTATGAATCATTCATTACATAATTCATTTTATTCGAATACATTTCCTGCATAACCTTATCCATTTCCTTTTCACCACCCAGTTTCTCCTCTGCCTTAAGCAACATAAGTGGCATCAGACTATATCGTTTTATACTCGAAACATTTGTCTCTATTGCCGATCTGTAGCCTGCAGGAAGCTTGTCGATATATTCCGGGTGTCTGTAATAAAAATTGTTATTCAGGTATTTTACATCTTCTTTCCACTTATCAACATAGTACTGCTTTGCGTAGAGTTCTCCATACTTTTCCTTCACTATTCTGTAAGTAGTGAAAACTGTGAGGCCTTCCGGAGACCACAGGCCATCATCATCCAGCAGAAGCCCCAGATCTCCCCAGTAGAGATGGATTATCTCATGCATAAATACTTCATTCATATTTGTTCCTGCCTTGCTGTCCGAAAGAGTCTGTGGTGACAGGAAATGTTCATTCATGACTACTGCTCCATCACCTGCATATCCACCAGTAGAATCTGCACTGGTCTGAAGTATTCTTATATCAGGGCTGGGCTGATCCTCATAATCATATGTATCAAGTTCTCCCACATGATTATCACAATAATCCAGTACACTATTTATAGCTTCATCCAGTTTATATGCTTTAACAGTATCTGCATATTTATTGCTGTATTTAAAATATACATCTCTCTTAGAATAAGATATTTTATCAGCCTTATATGAGCCTGAAAACAGATTGCCTACATAATAATTAATTTTCCAGCACACAGTTCCATCATCATTATCTTTTACTCTTTTCATTTCATTTGCCTCTATGAGAGGAATATGATTCTTAGGGACATTCACATAAAGCTCCTTTTCAGGACCACCCAGATAATCATATTCAGCACCTTGATGCTGCCAACTGAGACTTATATAGTCCCGGCCTACTACATCACCATTTTGATATCCACCGCCGGAATAAAATAAACTTCTGCTAAGTGAAGGATAGCCCTCATAAACTATCTTAAGCATTCCTTTCTTTTTCTCAGGATTCTTTATGATATATTTTTTATTTCCGAAATAAGTATTGTAACCATCCTCCATATCATAAAAGGATTCATATTCAATCGGCTGATCATCAAGAGTCATACTCTTTATCCTGTATCCCGCCCCCAAATGAAAAGTTATCTGATCATCCAGAGCTTCAGTAAGCAGGCATTCATCCACACCTTTAACAGTTCCCAGCAGTGTATTAAAGTTTAAAGTTGTCTTATATCTCGCATATGAAGCCTCATGATCCGATCTGGTAAAACTTTCTAAGTATGCCGAATCGTCAAAGCTTATTATCGGAGAATGATCAACAAAAGGCTGCTTCATTGCCATAATAACTGTTATAGCCGCAAATCCCACCGGTATGATAACTGCCGCCGGTCTTGTCACTCTTAACAGAAATGATCTGAATATACCATACTGATATTTTCTTATAAAAAGGCATGACACATTCCAGAAGAATAATGCTCCGGCGAGAAGTAAAACTCTTGAATAAAGCAGCAGCCTTATTACAGCCGGAGAACCAAATGCATCTGATATATCCGGTGCGATGGGGCTGTTCCATCTCAGGAAAAAATTATTATTAATCAGACTTGTAAACTGTGCGATTGTAAGTATCAGAAACAGAAATATAGAAACACTCAAATTCTGTGATATCTTATATAAGCCATCACATATAAAAAGAGTCATAATACATCCGGGAATCACCATTATAAGCGGATATATAACATATGCCTGATAGCTGAACAGATAATCCATCCTCTTGTAACATATGGGTAGATACACAAGCAGGCTGATAAGGAAGGTTATACCTATGATGATTGAATATGCATATATCCTTGCAAGTGAAGTCCTCTTTTCATCGGTAAATGCATTTATCATATCCTTCGCTCTGTTTTTCACAACTCTGTCTGAATCCAGAATGATTGCGATTCCCCAGATAAGTGATCCTCCCAGAGTACCCAGTGAAAAAGGAAATACTACATTATCAAGAGTACTGAGTCTGGAAGGATTAAAAAACGAATCCCCCAGCGTCCGTATAAATTCTATAAATCCAAGACTGATGACAAATATACTGATTGCCATCATTATATAAGTTTTTTTATTCATCAAAAGGCGTCTTAATTCAGCCTTTGTAAGTCTTATCGTTTGCTTCATTTCTCAACCTTTCATGCAACATTGTTATTGATACAGTAGAGGTATGCGTCCTCCAGGGTTGGCTCGCAGCGTTCTACGTAGTCAGGGAGATTCTCACCCACTATTCTGGTAAGGACGCCGTTTCTTGTATTAACCTTGGATACTATTTCGCAGTCCTCCGGAATCACGTCGTCTATCTTACGTACATATGAACCCACATGATTCATGGTTTTTTCTATAAGATCAGCAGGGGCACCATCATAAAGTATCTTTCCTCCGTAGATTACCAGCACTCTGTTACATACCGCCTGAACGTCATCAACTATATGGGTTGAAAGAAATACTATACGGTCACTGGACATCTCCGAAAATGTATTCCTGAACCTTACTCGTTCCTCCGGGTCCAGCCCCACGGTAGGTTCATCCAGTATCATTATTTCCGGTTTACCCATAATTGCCTGAGCTATACCCACACGCTGTTTCTGACCACCTGACAGATTACCTATTCGGATCTTTTTCTTATCCTGAAGACCTGTTTTCTCAAGCGCCCACTCTATTTCATCTTTTCCTTTGATATTTTTGAGAGCCGCCATATAGTCAAGAAACTGCCATACTGTAAGCTCTTCAAAAAGTCCGAAGGTCTGAGGCAGATATCCCAGCTTTCTCTTAAAATCATTTTCCTGCTCCAGCAGTTTTTTATCATCCACAAGGATCTCACCCTTGGTTTCCATCAGTCCAGCTGTCATCAGTTTCATCAAAGTAGACTTTCCTGCACCGTTTGGTCCCAGAATTCCCACAAAGTCCGGACTCTTAACCGAGAAGCTCACATCTGATAGAGCTTTCTTTCCGGAAGGGTAAATCATCGTAACATCACTAATTTCAATCTTCATCACTTTCTCCTTTATAAATAAATCAATACTTGTTTGACTCTACCATAGTTTTTATCATAATAAAGTTGTAGTGTGTCTGTGGGAAATGTGGAGTTTGTGTGTAGTTGAGTTCATGCAGAAAAGAAAAAGTATACAACGTGAAAGCTAGCTTTCTAAGTTGTATACTTTTTCTTTTCTATATGAGGCGAAGCCTCATCATTGTTGAACATAAGGTTCGAAGAACCGTAAGCCTGCATAGCAGGCTTGTTCAACAATTGCATGAACAATCAATTGCATGAACAATCAATTGCATGAACAATCAATTGCATGAACCAACGCCACTAGTTTACATAATCTAAAGGTTCGCATACCCAAGATATAACAGCTTCATTTTTTCTTCGCTCTCCACATACGAGAAGCTGTGCCTTTCTCCCCTATGAACAAGAAGTCCATCCTTATAGACCAGAAGCCGGTTCTGTGGAACCTCCTCCCAGCCTTCACTCTGAAGTGCATGTGTCGAGAAAATAACTGAACCGTTTCTCTCACTCATATAAAGTGTCTTCTCTTCATTTTTATGAACATAGAAATAATCACCATCATACAGCATGATGTTCAGCTTATTCTCAGGCGCAAGCTTTTTTATTATTCCTTCTATGAGCTTTATTCTCTCATTTGCATCAAATGTGTTAAGTTCACTTACGTAATGCTTATTTACCTGATCGACGATGTAGAGAAGTATTCTCTCACTGTCAGTCGTCCCCTCCTGCTTATACTGATAAGCACTGAGCACAGGTGATTCAAAGATAGTTCCGTTATGAACCAGAACCCAGATTCTTCCGGATTCATCTCTTTTTGAAAAAGGATGTGTATTACTGAAATTAACATCTCCGATGGTTGCCTTACGTATATGTGCCATACAACGGGCAGTTTCTATCCTTCCCGTAAGACGATTCTTCAGATAGAGACTGTCACTGGCTCTTATAGGCTCCTTTTCTATAGATACAGAATTATCATCAAGAAAAGCAAGTCCCCATCCATTACGATGATCACAGCTGTGTTCAAAGAATCTTTTCAGTAATTCATTTATTTTAACTCGCCTGTTTGCTGTAACTCCAAATAGTTCGCACATTTTTAAGATACTCCCTGTCATGCTTTGAAAGAGAGCTTCCTGCAAGTTCAATCAGATAATCAGCCCAGTCCTCTGCAGTCCTTTCATCATAAATAACCGCATCCAGACCGTATCTTTCAATCTCTTCAACAGCATCCTGAATCTCCTGAAGACTATCTACTGACTCAAGCTCACTTTCCAGTCTATCCAGATTCTCCTCTGAATAAACCAATCCCTTAAGAAGAGCTACGTATCCCAGTGCCTTATCAATAGGAACACTATCCGCAACCCTTACCTCTATATACTTTTTAACCCTGAAATGGAAGAATCCCATGGACATAAAATGCTCTATAAGCTTCTTACGTCTCTCCTCTCCCAGATCATCTGTATAGATAATATGATTATTTACAAGCTCTTCTGCATTCTGGTGACCTACATTTACAGTCTCACCATTATCTGTAAGCAGAATAAGCGGTGTATGATATACTACCTCAGCCATACGATCATAACCAAAATCGGCATCCAGTGACTGAGGAACAAATCCTGTTCTGTCCGGATCCAGATCATCCCATTCCTGTATTCTGAAGAGATGAGGTTTATCTTCTAATCCCGGAAGGGTAGAATCCTCATCTGTTTTATTCTCCATCATTATCATAAGTATCGGAGAAATCTTCTGAAGAACATTCAGCTTCTTTATCATATCTTCTTCTGAACTGTAATCAATGGATACCTGTGCAGAAGCAGAAGCACGCATCATATATTTTCCATATCTGCCGCTTCTTTTAAAATATTCATCCATATATTTATATCTCTTCTTTGGGGAAAGCGGAATATCATCAGGGGTTATGACACCAGTCTCAACAAGAGGCAGATTACCCTTTGTTTCAAAATGATATCCTCTTTCTTCAAATATAGGTTCCCAAAGAGCTCTGAATTCCTGATATATACTATTGATCGTGTCAATATCCGAATACGGATTAATACTTATCTCAAACTGACAAGCAGGTTCAAGACTTGTGGAATACTCACCAGTATAATATCCTACAGGATAACTATCCATATATATGATTTCAGCTCCGAGCTTCCTTCCAACCTGATTGATAAGATTAGATATCTCATGGAACTCCATCTGGACACCTTCATCATTAATTATAAAATGTTCTATCTCGAGTCCAAGATCCTGAGACTCTGATTCACCTGATCTGATGTACTCTGATATATCTTCTAAAAAACTCATAGTCAACCTCCTAAATATTACTCCAAGGTTTCCGTCAATCAATAATGTTTATTAACTATTGACGCTTATGTAACTATATATACATTTACCTACTGTGTCAATAGGTTTATTCATAAATATCCGAAATACGTTTTCTGTACTACCGAATGATAGATTAGATCGATCATAGTATTGAAATCATAGACCGGCAGGCCCGTAGCAGCCTGAATAGCCTTTGCATAAGGCGGAAGATCACTGCACTCGAGAAGTATAGCTCCTACATCTTGATTTTCTGATACAAGATTTTCTGCCACTTCAACCAGTTCCTCAGTCAGTCTTTTGTTATCGAAGCCGTTGCTTCCATATCTGATACCTGCAAAGCTGTCCAGATGTCCTATATCCTGAATCAGCAGCCTGCTGCTGTCGGTTCCCACCTTCTTCAGAAGTTCGTCATCTATACTATCTCCACTGGCAGCAAAAACCGCTATTCTCTTCTTTGAAGATATTCCGGTTTTGATAAGCGGAAGCTGGCACAGACTGGAAAGAAAAACGGGAATATCCACTGCCTCTCTCACAGCCTCCTGAAAATGTGCAAAATATCCGCAGGCACCGATGATGGCACGGACTCCCTGCTTCTCCAGATATTTTGCAGCTTCAATAACCTGATCCTTTATGGCATTGCTTCCGGAAAACAGCTCTTCTATCTCAAAAAACACTTCCCGGTATAGAACAGGGAATGGATAGGTGGTGGCATTTGCCACGTTTCCCGGAAGCTTTGGGTATATAAGATGCACAGCAATTATTCCAATAGCAAATCCCGCAGTATAGTGCGGAGTAACTAAATGTAAGTCCAGGAGCTCGTCTCTGGTTTCTATTGTGCTTTTCCAATTCATAGAATACATCACCTCATTTTTCTGCCTCGATGATTCTAGTTTATTCTCTTATCCAGCTTATTTACAAAGTGTATTCCTGCCTCCTGGAATACCTGAACGATGATCACGAGGATAACAACCGTCACAAGCATTACATCTGTCTTGTAACGATAATAACCATAATTAACAGCGATGGCACCAAGTCCGCCTCCGCCGACAAAACCTGCCATAGCCGAATAACCGAGTATGGTTGCAAATGCAATGACTCCACCAACTAAAAGTGATGGCTTTGCCTCAGCAAGAAGCACCTTCCATATGATCTGCCAGGTGGATGAACCCATAGCCTTGGCAGCCTCAACAACACCCGGATCAACCTCCTTAAGGGAAGACTCAACCAGTCGGGCAACAAATGGTGCTGCTGCAACCACAAGAGGAACTACTGTTGCTGTTGAACCTATAGTCGTTCCTACTACAAGTCTCGTAAACGGAAGGATTGCAACAAGAAGAATCAAAAATGGTACTGAACGGATCACATTTGTTATAAATCCGAAAATGATATTGACCACTCGGTTTGGTCTGATTCCATTTGGACCGGTTATATTCAGAATTACTCCTACAGGAACTCCTATAAGGTAGGCAAATGCAGTCGACAGAATTACCATATAGAAGGTTTCCGTTATTCCTTTTCCTATAAGTCCTACTATCTGATCACTCATTTTACGCTACCTCCTTCCTGTTTTTTTCTTCATTTCCATCCAAATTCTTCTGTTTCCCAGATTCCTGTTTCAGATTTATTTCCTCGTATTTGATTCCCTTTTCATTCAGATATTTTCTGATTATCTCAACGCTTCTTTCGTCAGGTCTCTCAATTATAAGCTGTCCATAGGCTGATCCTCCGATGTCCTCGGTATTTGCACCGAGAATATTCAGCTTCACCTGTGTTTCAAGAATCAGATCTGCAAGTATTGGTTCTGAGGAAGAGAAACCATCAAATACTATTCTGATACTTCTCTTATCTGACTTAATGTCCGTTTTATTTTCTCCTGATAACACAAGTTTCCTGCTGGTCTCCGACTGCGGATTCAGGAATATATCTCTGACATATCCAACCTCTTCAACCACACCTTTATTCATAATAGCCACACGGTCGCAGATCTGCTCCACAACCTTCATCTCATGAGTAATAACAACGATAGTTACACCAAGCTCTTTATTTATTTTCTGTATCAATGTAAGAACCCCCCTGGTAGTAAGAGGATCCAGCGCGCTGGTCGCCTCATCACAGAGAAGAACCTCCGGATTTGTTGCAAGAGCTCTAGCAATGGCAACTCTCTGCTTCTGTCCACCTGACAGCTGCGAAGGGTAGGCATTTTCCTTATCAGCAAGATCAACTATTTTAAGAAGTTCACGGGCTTTTTCCCTCGCTTCTTTCTTCTTTACTCCTTCAAGCTCCAGCGGATAGCATACATTAGCAAGCACTGTTCTCTGCTCCAGCAAATTGAACTGCTGAAATATCATTCCTATCTTTCTCCGATAACTCCTCAATTCTTTATTTGTTGCCTTAACCAGATCATGTCCGTCAAAAAAGACCGAGCCGGAGGTCGGAATCTCCAGAAGATTCATACATCTTACAAGCGTTGATTTTCCGGCTCCCGAGAAGCCGATGATTCCGAATATCTCTCCCTTTTCTATATCCAGACTAACATTATCAACTGCCGTAACTGTATTTCCTTTAACCTTAAAAGTTTTCGTTACATTTTCCAGCTTAATCATTATCTCCACATCCTTATTTGCTTTATTTGTTAAGATATGTTACCACCCTGCCGGTCTATTGTATAATCCTTATATTTTATAGTTCGCTATAGACAAAACCTATATCTCAGCCATAATTATCTCCAAATGAAAAACCAGGACATACCTTTTCAGATATATCCTGGTCTTCTAGGAGATGTCACTGGCATTTGTAACTATATCTTTAAAATGGGACAATCTTTCAAGTGCCTCATTTAAAGTATCATCATTTTTTGCAAAATGTAATCTTATATAATTCTGTATATCTTCCTTGAAGAAGCTGGACCCCGGAACTGCGGCTACTCCAACATGCTCAGCCATCCATTCACAGAATCTTGTATCATCCTTCACTCCATACTCGCTCACGTCTATCATTACATAGTACGCGCCTTGTGGTTCCACAAACGTAAATCCTATATCCCGAAGGCCTCCAAGGAAAAGCTCTTTCATATGGGTATAATGTTTTCTTAACTCATCATAGTATTCATCACCAAATCTTAAGCCTGTGGTGGCAGCCTCCATAAGTGGGGCAGCCGCTCCGACTGTCAGGAAATCGTGAACTTTTTTAACTCTATCGATCACCTCTTCATTTGCTATTACATAACCAAGTCTCCAGCCGGTTATGGAATAGGTCTTTGAAAGTGAATTACAGATAATTGTTCTATCCTTCATATCGGGAAGTGTCGACATATATACATGCTTATATGGCTCATATATTATATGCTCATACACTTCATCCGTTATAACAAATGTATCATATTTCTTTGCAAGATCTGCAATCTCCGAAAGCTCCTCGTATGAAAATACCTTACCCGAAGGGTTTGATGGATTACAAACGATTATTGCCTTTGCCCCCTGTTTAAATGCCTTTTCAAGTTCTTCATGATCAAAGCTGAATTCTGGAGGGTTCAGGGATACATATATCGGCTCTGCTCCGGAAAGAATCGCATCTGCTCCGTAGTTCTCATAAAAGGGTGAAAAGACTATCACCTTGTCGCCGGGATTTGTAACCGACATCATGGCTGCCATCATGGCTTCCGTGCTTCCGCAGGTTACTACTATTTCTTTATCGGGATCAACGCTCTGACCGGAGAATCTCTTATGTTTCTCGGCAAGTGCCTCTCTGAAATTCTGGGCTCCCCAGGTCAGTGCATACTGATGAGGTCCTTGTTTAGCGACCTCTGCAAGTCTTTCGGTTATCTCCTTTGGTGGGTCAAAATCAGGAAAACCCTGAGATAGATTGATTGCCCCGTATCTATTTGAAATCCTCGTCATCCGGCGAATGACTGAATCTGTAAAATGTGCTGTTCTTGTGCTTAACTGTGGCATATTTTGCTCCTAATGAGTCAAAATGAATGACTCATTATTCTTTATAGTTTCCATTGTTCAGGTAATCGAGAAGTTCTTCCTTACTGAGATGTCCGATTCCCAGATCATCCAGCGTAATTCCTGTCTTGTAGAAATCTTTTCCCGTCATTACCGATCCAAGAGTAATCATGGAATCGATAACCGGTGTCTCTACACCGAACTTCTTTCCAAGCTCGTGATACAAGTGACATCCTACCGGTACATCCTCGGTCACGTAGCGGTCCTGAATTGTAAATGGACCTGTTCTGTATCCTGTTTCCCACTGTTCATCGAAAGGTACGATACAATCATCGCCCATATATTCCGGTCCCAGAATACTGGTTCTTGAAAGGAAATTCTTTTTAGGATATTTAGCTATTCCTACTCCGATTGCATCGGCAAGAGCTACCTCTTCAAGGAAAAATGCGTACTGTACTTCTGCAATGGATTCGCAATATGCATGACTGTATATTGAATAAGTGTACTTATCATTTCCACCGTATATTCTTCCCCAGTTTTCCATAACTCCTACACCCAGGATAGTTCCCGGACAATGAAGCACAGGATTTACATTACTGAAGCCTATATCCAGAACTGTGTTTCCACCAACGGGTCCGTCACCCTCTGTAATGGAATCAAAGCAGCCAAGATACTTTGTACTGTTAAGGAATATCTCCTGATCAGTACTTGGAAGTGAAGCTCCACGGAGGGTTTTAGCTCTATAAACAAGCCACATATCTGAGGTCTGAACTCCACCTTCCTTTTCTACTCTTGTTCCGTATGGTGCGCTTGACCATCCACCTATGATTACCTTCTTAGTACTTCCGGCCTCACGAAGCTTTTTTCTAAGCTTCAGAGAACCGTAATTATCAGGTATGATATGAATGATCTGGCCATCCTCGAGAACCGGAACCAGTTTTTCGAAAAACACATCATGTGCCACAGATGGAATGGCAACTATAATGAGCTTAGCGCCTTTGACAGCTTCAGAAATGTCCGAAGTGAGCAGGTTTAAAAAAGCTTTTCCAGTTCTCTTGAAGCCATATTGATTTTTCTGTATTCCACCGAGCGTTATTCCGGTTTTAGCTACATTTTTAAGATTCTGATCAAAAAAATCAGGTAGTTCAAAAAGTCTTACTTCTTTATTTCCACCAAGTACACAGTCGGCTGCACAGGTTTTACCTACTGCTCCTGCACCGAGCACTGCAATAGGGGAATCCTTAAGTACTTCATCTTCAAACATTTTGTTTTTTCCTCCTAGAATACGGGTACTACTGCGCCTGAATATGTATTGTTGATGTAATCTTTAACTTCCTGTGTAAGGATTGCATTCTTAAGGGCAAGAGTCTTCTCTGAATTCTCCTCGCCTTCCTTTACGCATACATAGTTTGCATATGTTTCAGCTGCAAGTGAATCAGCTGCTTCTACAGCGATTGCATCGCCAAGCCCTGCCTCTATAGCATAGTTACCATTTACAACTGCGAAGTCAACATCCTGGATTGACTTTGGAACCTGAGCTGCTTCAAGCTCCTGAATCTCGATATTGTGTGAATTCTCTTCGATATCAAGTACTGTTGCCTGGATTCCTACTCCATCCTTAAGCTTTATAAGTCCCTGTGCTTCAAGAAGAAGAAGTGCTCTTGCTTCATTTGTTGAATCATTAGGTACTGCTATCTTAGCTCCGTCAGGAATGCTGCTTAAATCAGAAGACTTTCCTGCATATACACCCATCGGCTCAAAATGTACTGCAGCTGATGTTACGATATGTGTTCCGTTTTCTTTATTGAAATCATCCAGATAAGGCTTATGCTGGAAGTAATTGGCATCCAGATCTCCATCCTCAAGTGCTGTATTCGGAAGTACATAATCGTTGTACTCTACAATCTCAAGTGTCCAGCCTTCTTCTGCTAAGTTATCTTTGATCTGCTCAAGTATTTCTGCGTGTGGGGTTACGCAGGCACCAACCTTGATTGTTTTATCTCCGGAAGCTTTATCCTCCTGAGAAGTTTCCTCAGTCTGAGAAGCGTTAGCCTGCTCAACATTCTTAGATGCACTGTCTGCGCCTCCGCATCCTGTAAGTCCTACAACCGCAAGTGAAAGTGCAAGTGTTAATCCTATAAATTTCTTTTTCATAATTTTATTCCTCCTAGAAAACAATTCTCAAAACAGCTTTTTTATTTCGTATCTGTTTTGCATGCTCGTATATTATCACTTAGGAAATAACTTGTATAATCCTTAAAAATTATTATTTGTTATAGACTCAATCTATAACCACGCACAAAAAAACATGACAGCAGTGAACCTGCTGTCATATTTTTAATCAAGTACCATCTCGCTATACTTGCTGAGCTCTTCGATGTATTTCTGTCCCATCTCACTGATCTTGGAATGCTTACGGGAGATATAGCCGATGGTCATCTTCTCTTTTGTTTTCAGCTTCACCGCACAGTAGTCGCTTCCGTTCAAATCCTCGCATATAATACCCGAGCAAAGGGTATAGCCATTAAGACCTACCATCATATTCAAGATAGTTGCTCTGTCGTTTACTCTGATAAGACGCTTATATTCATAGGTGCTGATAACCTCCTCGGCAAAGTAGAAGGAATTATGCTCTCCCTGTGAAAATGCAAGACATGGATAATCATCCAGGTCCTTCATGGTAACCTGCTTCTTATTTGCCAGCGGATTATTCTTACTCATATATGCGTAGATACTGCAGTCAAAAAGCGGAGTGAACTTAAGACCTGCATCACGCAGGATCTTATTCAGCACTGCACTGTTATAATCATTCATATACAGTACACCTATCTCACTTCGCTGATTTCTGACATTATCAATAACGTCATAGGTTCTGGTCTCATGAACCTCAAATTCGTACTCGTCCATACCATACTGATTGATCACCGACATGAATGCATTTACGGCAAATGTATAGTGCTGCATGGACACACTGAACGTCCTTTTTATATTACTTTTTGATATATACTTTGCATCCAGGATATCATACTGCTCCACTACGGACTTTGCATATCCCAGAAATTCTTCTCCTTTTGCCGTAAGTGTAATTCCGGTATTTGTTCTGATAAATAATTCGAAGCCTATCTCCTGTTCCAGCTGTTTTAATGCAGCAGTAAGACTTGGCTGTGAAATAAACAGACTTTTAGCTGCATCATTAATCGAATTCTGTCTGGATATCTCAATCACGTATTTTAGCTGATTTAATGTCATCCTGTTCTTACTCCCTATTTCTATTCATACTTAAGGTATATATGTCAAAATCACCTTCGACACTATCTGTCTGATTATTATACGTATTTTTTAATACAGTATCAACTCAAAACCGCTGATATAAGGCTTACATTTTCAAAGGCCCTGAGGTTATCTTCTCTTCCCGCAAAATACTTTGACTGAATCTTTTCAGGCGGCAGGTATTTATTGATTTTATAGCCCAGCTGACATAGAACGCATTTTATCTCATTATAATCAAATCCGCCGCACATTACTTCTCCCAGCGATTTAGTTATTTCCTCAAGGCGTGAAACTCTTTTAGGAAAATCACCCGTTTTAATAGGATAATCAAATACTACTTCATTACCTGCTTCAGACAACTCCGCAATCTGTCTGAGGGTATCGGCAAATATATCGAGGGTGAGATAATAAGACACACCAAGAATACTGAAAAATGTTTTCTTATGCGGGTCAAAACCAGCTTCCAGAAGCTTATCAACCATTTTTTCCTTTTCAAAATCCACGGATACATAGTGAACATTGGGACGGATTATCCACTCCAGATGTTCTATCCTTTCCAGTTTATAACGCTGGGTATCCGGATGGTCCACCTCAAAGATTTCTATATCATCATTTTCATTTCTAAAGGCAAATGTATCCTCACCTGCACCACAGATAACATACTGTATCTTTCCGTTTTTAGCTGCAAAATCAGACAGTCTGTTTTCATTAAAATGCAGTCTGGAAAGAGGTATCGGCGCAAAATACTCTCCGATAGCTTTAACAGTATCCTCTCGTTTGAGATGTTCGGAGCCAACCAGACCATCGCTTATCATTTCATATATATCTTCATACTCTTCCTTACCCATAAAATCAAAGGCAAGATAATCATCATATATTATATTGCTGGAATTATATGAATGCCACGCTCTTGCAAAGGCACATATTTTTGCAGTTATACTTTCTCTTTCTTCTACCATGACATTACTCCAATACGATTTTTCCTAACTACTCAGCAGTTTCTTTTTTATAAATCAGAATAGTCCCTTACTGATATAGCGGTCACCTCTGTCCGGAAGAACTGCGACTATATTTCCTTCATCGATTTCTTCAGCCAGCTTAAGTGCTGCATAAAGAGCCGCTCCCGAAGAAGAACCGGCAAGGATTCCTTCCTTGGCTGCAAGCAGCCTTGATGTGGTAAATGCGTTATCATCTGTTATCTTTATAACCTTATCTATCAGGCTCACATCCATGGTATCGGCTATGAAGTCATTTCCGATTCCTTCTATATCATAATCAGCATGCTCACCACCGCCGATTATAGAACCGATAGGATCTGCCAGAACACCCTTGATATCGGGATTCTGCTCCTTGAGGTATTTTACGATGCCCGAAAATGTACCGCCACTTCCTGCACCTGCAACAAGATAATCAATTTTACCCTCCAGCTGTTTATAAATCTCCGGACCGGTTGTCTCATAGTGAGACAAAGGATTTGACGGATTCTCAAACTGCTTAAGTGCAATAGCTCCCGGAATCTCGGCAATGATCTCGTCCGCCTTTTTGGCAGCACCAAGCATACCATCCTCTCTCGGCGTATGAACTATCTCTGCTCCGAGAGCTGCCATAACTCTCTGCTTTTCTATAGAGAACTTCTCCGGAACCGCAAATATAATTCTGTAACCCTTATTCAGAGCTGCTATGGCAATTCCTATTCCTGTATTACCTGCGGTAGCTTCGACTATAGTTCCACCCGGCTTCAGTAAGCCTCTTCGTTCCGCATCCTCTATCATATATACTCCCACTCTGTCCTTTACACTGCCTGCAGGATTCATAAGCTCCAGCTTTACATACAGATTTACACCTTCCTTTACTCCGAGGTGATTTAATTTAAGTATTGGAGTATTTCCGATCATATCCTGAACACTGTTATATACTTGCATGATTATTATCCTTTCTTTATCTGACAGTTTATGTTTATGCGTTGATTGCCTGTTCCAGGTCCGCAATTATATCATCCACATCTTCGATTCCTACCGACAGTCTTATTAATTCATCGGTTATTCCTACTGCTTCTCTTATATCCTTTGGAATGGCTGCATGAGTCATTGATGCAGGATGGCATACCAGTGATTCAACTCCACCAAGGCTTTCTGCCAGAGTTATAAGCTTAAGTGACTTGAAGAATTTCTTATAATCATATTGCTTCTTCAGGGTAAATGAAATCATCGCACCGGGTCCGTCTGCCTGTTTCTTCTGAACCTCATAACCCGGATCTGACTTAAGTCCCGGGAAATAAACCTTTTCAACATAACCGCTATTTTCCAGCCACTCTGCAATCTTTATTGCATTTGCCACATGTCTGTCCATTCTGACTCCGAGAGTCTTGATTCCTCTTATCATCAGGTAGCTGTCCCATGGTGCCAGCACTCCGCCGATAGCATTCTGCAGATAGTAAAGCCTGTCTGCAAGCTCCTTATCCTTCACAACAACGAATCCTGATACTGTATCACTGTGTCCACCAAGATACTTTGTTCCGCTGTGAATTACGATATCTGCTCCCAGCTCAAGAGGTCTCTGCAGATACGGAGTAAGAAATGTATTATCTACTATAATCTTCTTATTATATTTAACTCCCAGTTCAGAAACAGCCTTGATATCTGTAACCGTCAGAAGAGGGTTTGCAGGACTCTCGATATATATTGCCTTGATTGCTTCGGAATTCTTTGATTCTTTCTCTTCCTTCAGTATCTTTTCCAGTTCATCCAGATCAGACGTATCTACTATGGTATAGCTGATTCCGAAATTCTTAAATACATTATCAAGTATTCTGAAAGTACCACCATAAATGTTATCTGAAATGATCAGTCTATCTCCTGATGAAAATAGTGAAAGCACAGTATTGATAGCGGCAAGACCTGAAGCAAAGGCCATTCCGTATTCACCACCCTCGAGATCTGCAACAAGCTTCTCCAGTGCAGCTCTTGTAGGATTTCCTGTTCTGGAATATTCCCAGCCTCTGTTTTCTCCCAGACCGTCCTGCTTATATGTTGAAGTCTGGTATACAGGTACATTTACTGCTCCTGTTGTTTCATCTCCGTCTATTCCTCCGTGTATTAATAATGAATTCAAATTAAGTTTCATATCTTTTTTCCTCTTTTCTTTTATTTTCTTTTTCTAATTTTTCTTTGTGTGTTCCCGTTCATCATCGAGCAGGATTTTCCTGCTCGATGATGCGGGTTCGCCAAAGTCTCATATCTGCTTTTAGCAGATATGGGATTATTCATAATGCTTATTCACGCAAGCGTGATAGCATATGAATAACCCGTATATGCTTTGCATATGAGACCTTGGCTCGCCTTCGCACAAAAAAACAGCAGGGGAGAAAAACTCTTCCCTGCTGTTAATTTCATGACTAAGCTTTTGTAGCAGTTGTTAATGCGACATAACTTTTTTGAAGCACGCGAAGAGTGTTGTTATTCTTTTCGGATAACAACAACAGCAACAATCTTCAAAAAATCTAAATTCATGTCTCATAATTTATTCACCTACCTATTTGATAGGTTTTAAGATATCATTAAAAACTATATCTGTCAAGCAATTATTTCTATAACGTTAAAAACTGTAGTTTTTCCTATATTTTTATAAACTCAGGACTAATAAACTCAACCCCATTATCCAGCAGACAATCTATAAAATGCTTGTAATATTCCGGAACAAGTTCTTCTGTTTCATCATGAGCGTGCAGCAGAAGTATATGATGTGTACCATCTACAAGAAGACCTTCACCATTATCAGGGTTTACATAATGTATCTTTCCCATAACATCTTCTTCAGTGAAGTCACTGCCTTTACGGATGTTATATTCTGCAAAATCGAAGGTCCACAGCGTGGATATTTCTTTATCAAGTCCCGCCTCTTTCCAGGAAGAAAATGTTATCTTCGTATCATCCACCTTATCGAAGCCGTTTTCTCTGAAATATTTCTGGAGCAGCTCCTGATTATCTCCTCCTCTGTCTCCATAAGGGAATCTGAAAGGTCTGTATTTTCTCTCCATGCCGGCTTTTCCGTAAAGCTCATTTAAAACTGTCTCACATTTTTCGATTTCATTTACGCACTCTTCAAAACTAATCTGCGAAAAGAATGGATGTGAGTAGCTGTGATTCCCTACTATCATTCCATTCTTAAGCGCATACTCTGCTTCCTCAGGATACCTTTCAACATTTTCACCCCATGCAAACATGATTGCAGTTATTCCTTTTTCCACGAGATAATCCACGATCTCAGGGGTATTCTTTGATGCTATATCATCGATTGTAAGTAAAGCTTTAATCATTTTCCTTCTCCTTTTACCACATATTATTTTGAATTTGCGTTATTATACTTTTCAAGTGCTTCCTGCATCTTTTTGTTTTCTTCACATTCTTTTACTCGGGTTATTACAACACTTAATATACAGCTTATAATAAAACAAATAAAGAAATATATCCACGACTTAAGATCATTAACCGGAAACCAGTTAAAGGCTAGTTGCCATTATCTCTCAAATACAAAGCAAAAATCAGTCAATATAACATAATAAAGCTCTTTTGTTATTTGAATTTTTATATTATGATAAGATGGTTGAAGGTAAAGTGGTTGAAGGTAAAGTGGTCGATGGTAATACTATCGGGATTATGTTTTTCTTTTTAGGAGTTTTAGAATGAGTAAAGGTTTTTGGACTCTTCGATATACTTTATTGAACGTAACTTATTTTGTGGCATTTTGTACCATACATGCTCTTGCCGCAGTTTTTCTACTGGATAAAGGATTTACTAATACTGAAGTCGGAATACTTCTTGCTATTGCAAATATTCTTTCAGCAGTTGCACAGCCGGTTGTAGCTGGAATAATAGATAAACCCGGTCCGCTTACCAATCGAAGATTTATCCTGATATCTGTTATAGTCATAGCCATAGGCTCCCTGCTGCTGATGGTTTGCTCAGACAAAAAAGCTTTGGTATTTATCATTTATGTCATCATATACATGATACAGTTTACCTATCAGCCTGTAATGACAGCGCTATGCTTTGAATACCAGAAGGCAGGATGTAATATTTATTATGGTCTGGCACGCGGACTCGGATCAGCAAGCTTTGCAGTAACTTCTGCATTTGTTGGCGGCGCAGTTGAAAAAAGCGGAGTCGGAATACTCCTTATAGTAAATGTTGCAGCAATGCTTATTTCTGCCATAATTATTTTTACATTTAAAATGTCAAATAATAATTTATCTGTAAAGGAATATACGGATACCGAAGCTACTGATGTCAGCACGGAAAGCCCGGACATACACAACAACCTTTTTGATTTTATCCGTGCTTATCCTTCATTTTCATTATTCCTTCTGGGCACCATATGCTTTTACTTCGCCCATAACATGATCAACGACTTTATGATTCAGATAATCCGTTCACTCGGAGGCGGAGAAAAAGAACTGGGCTATTCTAATTTTCTTCAGGCGATTCTTGAGCTTCCGGTAATGGCACTGATTGGATTCGTATTAAAGAAAATAACTTCATCAAAACTGCTGATCATGTCCGGATTTGCATTTTTTATAAAGATTCTCATTCTGGTATTTGCAACAAACATGGGTGGCATGTACCTGAGTCAGTCCTTCCAGCTTTTTGCCTACGCTGTATTCATTCCTGCAGCTGCATATTATGTAAGCAACAATATTTCCGAATCAGATCAGGTAAAGGGACAGGCTTTTGTGACAAGTGCAATCACGATAGGAGGAGTTTTCTCAAATCTGATAAGCGGAGTTATACTGGATAATCTCGGCATAAAGCCGATGCTGATTACCGGTACCATTATAGCTGCTGTTGGTGCTATAATAGTGTTTGTCGCATTTGGAAAACGAAAAATATGATATAAATATCAGGGGGATATTAGTTATGCGTTGGATGCTTGGTTATTTGATTGGAATCTATCTATACTTACTGTCAGATATGATTCTTTCCTTTATAATCTCTTTACCCATGGGTCTCTATCTGCTTAGCTTTTCAATCTTCGGAAAGGAATGTGGTAGGACCGCTAAAAATGAAAAGTTTGTCTGGAGAAACTGTCATTTCTCCGTTTTTCCCGTCGCAATATTCGGAAAACCATATATAAAAGAAAAAGAGGATCTGTTCTTTGCATTTTCCAAACTGATCATAAATGCCGTTATCTTTGTCAGTATATTTTTATTTGTAATGATAAAGAATAAGGTCGGAATATTCGGTATGGGATTCGTATCCGGAATAACAGCAGGATCCGCATTTTGTGCCATTATTTATTTAGTTTTGTCCTTTATTAAAATTCTCAAAGGAGATAATAGAATCCTCTATAAGCTTACAAACGCTGAGCTTGAGAAACTAAAAAACGGAACATCATTTTCCCAGATAAACATATATCCAGAAATGGCTGCTAACAAAAAAATAAACAGAACTTTCCGTGCCACGCAGTGGAATTTCTGCTGCTATAATGCACTGGATAAACATGATTATGTGGCTCTCGGAAACTATTTGAGACAAATGGATGAACTGCTAAAGGGACCAAATGGTTATGATACATTTATCAGCTATACATTATGCTACTACCATATAATTTTCTATTCATCTTATATTAATCCCAACAGGATAAATGCGATGAAGTTCTATGGTGTGATAAAGGACAGACTGGAATCAGACATGGAACCAAACGGCCGAAGGGTTCTTGCTTACTACCAGCTCTATATAATGAACAGACCGGATCTGGCAGCAGTAACTATAGATCAGGCTGAACAGGCAATAATAAAAAGAACCGGAGACGACATATTTACACAGGCTGAACTTAAACTCGAAAAAAGACTTATCAATGAAATAAAAGATAATATCAGGCGAACAAACGAAGCTGTTAATAAGCTGCCGATATAAAAACCATCAACAAAAAAGATGACACATTGAATCAGGTTCAAAGTGTCATCTTTTGTTAATTATGCTTCGATATTTCCATTTTCGTCAATCTTTGGAAGATTCTTGGTTACATCACCGGCTGCCTTGCTTCCAAGGAAGCTTGATACTACCGTATTAAGATCTATGCCAAGTGAATCTGATAATCCATCGATTGTCTGCTTAAAGGATTTTGTAACATCCTCTGTAAGCCTAGCAGTATTTCCGTCACCATACATGGTGATCTTATCGATCTTTCCAAGTGGCTCAGCGATTGCACGAGCAACCTCAGGATACATCTTGCAAAGCATTTCTACGATTGCTGCTTCGCCGTACTTCTTCATAGCCTCAGCTTTCTTGTCTATACCTGCTGCTTCTGCCTCTGCTTTAGCCTTGATGGCTGCTGCCTCAGCTTCACCTTTTGCTTTGATACCAGCTGCCTCAGCTTCTGCTTTAGCCTTGATAGCTGCTGCCTGCTGCTCCATAGCATACTTATCAGCCTCTGCCTGAATCCTCTTAGCCTCTGCTGCCTGCTCAAATTCGTACTTCTTAGCCTCAGCTTCCTTCTGTCTCTTAAACAGTTCTACCTCAGCCATCTGCTGCTGACGATACTTGTCAGCATCTGCCTGCTTACGGATCTGTGCATTAAGCTCCTGCTCTTTTACAGATGCTTCCTTCTGCTTACGGGTAATCTCCTGCTCCTGCTTAGCGATATCTGCCTGAGCCTTTGTAATCTCTATTGTCTTACGCTGTGTTTCCTGCTGAATTGAATATGCAGCATCAGCTTCGGCTTTCTTTGTATCCTCTACTGTTTTAAGCTCTGATTTCTTTATAGAAAGATCATTCTGCTTAATAGCAATTTCAGTCTCTGCAAGAACTCTGGCATCATTTGCCTCCTTGTGAGCCTGAGCCTGAGCTATAGCTACGTCTCTGTCTGCATTTGCCTTAGCAATACTTGCTGACTTCTGAATAGCAGCCATATTGTCCTGACCAAGTGCATTGATAAGATCATTCTTATCTTCAACATGCTGTATATTACAGGAAATGATTTCTACACCAAGTCTGTTCATATCCAGCTGAGCCTTCTCCTGAACCTGATCACCAAATGATTTACGGTCATTGCAAAGCTCTTTCAGTGTGATAGTACCAACGATCTCACGCATGTTACCCTGAAGAGAATCAACAAGGGCTGCTGCTATCTTCTGCTCATTCATATTCAGGAAGTTAGCCATAGCTCTCTGGATACCATCGTTATCGGTCATAAGTCTGATCTTTGCTACAGCATCGATATTTACACCGATGAAGTCTGATGTCGGAACATAGTCACCTGTCTTGATATCTATTGATATCTGCTTAATGATAAGCTCATCCTTCCTTTCAAGGAATGGAAGCTTCAGACCTGCACGTCCGATGAGAACCTTAGGCTTTCTTCTTAAGCCTGAAATGATATATGCTTTGTCAGGCGGAGCCTTTACGTAGCTGGTCATGATGATAACTAAAACAAAAATAACAACGACACCTAAAATGATGTACTTAATCATAGTAGTACTCCTTTCTGTTGAGCCCCACTAATGATTTTTGTATAACAAAAGCGAGGCCTTCTGCAGTTACTAACCACAAAATAGTCTCGCTTATTATTTACACTCCGGACTGATAAAAATCAATCGTACTGACGAAGATGCAACCAACTCATAATCTGTAAAAGTATCAATGATAATACCTTGCAGGCACACAGATTCTGCTTTGTTAGCTACTCCCTATATTTGTATTGAAAAGGATATTATCATAACCCAAATTCCCTGTCAAGAAAAATCGGAAGTGACTCGTTCAACGT
>FZRB01000044.1 GCA_900199595.1 Lachnospiraceae bacterium
GCTAGCGTAAAGTTTTATTCGGAAATTAAATAAAAGAAAATATAGAAGGGAACGACCACCTTGTGATAAAGTGTTTAGCGACCAAACATAACACAAACAAGGAGGAGCGTTCCCTATGGTCAATAGTGTAAAGTATTTCAATGAAGTTTGCATCAAAAAAATTTATGAATTATCAGCAGAGCTTGCTGAGAATCCAAAAGACTTCGCTTCGTATGTGAAGGGTGTGACAGATCAGCTTTCAAAGCTAGGGGTAGAAATAATAAAAGAGACCCTTGAAGAATTTGACTCTATCATTAGAGAAAGCACTGAACGGAAAGAAGAATGGTATGTAGAAAGAAGACTGGATAGAAGTGTTACAGTCTCTTTAGGTGAAGTTTCTTTTAAAAGAACTTTGTTTAAAAAGAAGGACGGCTCAGGATACGCCTTTCTGCTTGATGATATGATAGGTCTTGAATCTCATACAAGAATCAGTGCGGATTCGGTTGAACGTATCTTAGAAGAAGCTGTACAGACTTCATACAGACGAGGTGGCGAAAATGCTAGTATTAGCGATGCAACTGTCAGCAAGCAGGCTACTAAGAACATAATACATAAACTAAAGTTTCCGGAAACAGAGAAACCAAAAACTAAGAAGGAAGTTGAATATCTATATATAGACGCAGATGAGGATCATGTATCACTTCAATTTCGTGAGGAAAAAGGTGATATCAGTAAAAGTGATAATGGATTCAAGAATAATAGCTTCATAACGAAACTTGTATATGTTTATGAAGGTATAGAAAAAGAAGCGCCTAAAAGTAAAAGACATAGGCTCGTAAATCCTTATTATTTCTGCAGTACAACGGTAAGTGAAACAAATGAGGAGTTTTGGGATAGAATCTATCAGTATGTCGAAACAACTTATGATGTGAGTAAAATAAAGAAGATATATGTTAATGGAGATGGTGGTTCCTGGATAAAGGGATGTAAGAAATTTGCCAATGTGACTTTTGTGCTTGATGAATTCCATATGGGGAAATATCTTACCAAGATGACGTCTCATCTGAGAAAAGAGTTTTCACAAGAAGATGTCAAAGAATTCAGAGGAATCTTAAAAGAGATAATAAAAGACAATACAAAAACTGAATTCCGGAATGCGATAGACTACTTACAGGAATATGCAGTCAGTGATTCGGAAAGAGAGAGGATAGCTGATGCTGGAGATTTCTTTTTGTCAAACTGGACTGCTGCTAAAATGAGATTAATAGATAGAAAACATGTAAAGGGATGTAGTGCAGAAGGACACGTGAGTCATGTATTATCTTCAAGGATGAGTTCAAGACCAATGGGCTGGAGTAAGCTTGGTGCTACAAAAATGGCAGAACTAAGGGCTTATTATCTAAATGGTGGAGATCTATTCGAGCTTGCAAGATTTCAGAGAACAGAAATATCAATTCAAAAAGATGATAGGATAACAAAGGTACTTTCAGCTGCTAACTTCAGGGATAGAAGTAAAAATGAATTGGGCGAAATTGGAAGATGGTATGATACGATACCGTACTGTGAATTACCGGCAACTGTGAAGAAAAAATTTGCGATAAGGAATCACATATATGGTTTATAGATTAGGGCGCGGGAGCGAAGTCAAGTGACAGTACGCTGGATGCGAAGCATCCGGGCAGCACTTGACGGAGTGACACGGATAATCCTGTTGTTCCAGAAACAACAAGAGTTGTTTCCCTGCCTTCCCGGCGAGGGACGGGTTTGGGCGGAGCCCAATATTGCTTAAAGGTTAAATGTGCAGTATAATTTTTGCATCTATCAGCTGAACACTCAGCTGTCTTAGGTGGATTCCCACATTTGATTTCCGAAAGTAAATTTACGCTGTC
>FZRB01000045.1 GCA_900199595.1 Lachnospiraceae bacterium
CTCATCTCCTACCTCGCTTGTCCCGGTTTTTCCACTCCCGGGTTGTGCTCTCTGTCTGTGTCCCCACAGTTCTGTTATACAGCAGTACAGGAATTTCAACCTGTTATCCATCGACTACGGCTTTCGCCCTCGCCTTAGGCCCCGACTTACCCAGGGAAGATCAGCTTTACCCTGGAAACCTTAGATATTCGGCCTTTAAGATTCTTACTTAAATCTCGCTACTCATTCCGGCATTCTCTCTTCTCATAAATCCACGGCTCCTTACAGTACCGCTTCGTCTCTATGACAATGCTCCTCTACCGATTGCAACGGGTGCAATCCCTAAGCTTCGGTGTCGTGTTTTAGCCCCGGAAATTTTCGGCGCAGGACCTCTCGACTAGTGAGCTATTACGCACTCTTTGAATGTGTGGCTGCTTCTGAGCCAACATCCTAGTTGTCTATGAAATCCCACATCCTTTTCCACTTAACACGTACTTTGGGACCTTAGCTGTAGATCTGGGCTCTTTCCCTTTTGACCACCCAACTTATCTCGGATAGTCTGACTCCCAGGTATCATCTACACGGCATTCGGAGTTTGATAATCATTGGTAGGCTTTGACGCCCCCGCAGATATTCAGTGCTCTACCTCCGCAAGACTTTAACCTGAGGCTAGCCCTAAAGCTATTTCGAGGAGAACCAGCTATCTCCGGGTTCGATTGGAATTTCTCCGCTACCCACACCTCATCACCACCCTTTTCAACGGATGTGTGTTCGGACCTCCATTGCCTTTTACGGCAACTTCATCCTGGACATGGGTAGGTCACCCGGTTTCGGGTCTACCGCCTGAGACTTGACGCGCTATTAACGCTTGCTTTCACTTCGGCTCCGTTCCTTAAGAACTTAACCTCGCCTCTAACGGTAACTCGCCGGACCGTTCTACAAAAAGTACGCAGTTCACCGTATAGTTATCGGTGTTCCACAGCTTGTAAACACAGGGTTTCAGGTTCTCTTTCACTCCCCTCCCGGGGTCCTTTTCACCTTTCCTTCACAGTACTATGCGCTATCGGTCACTGAGTAGTATTTAGCCTTACGGAGTGGTCTCCGCTCCTTCAGTCAAGGTTCCACGTGTCTCGACCTACTCTGGATCCTGTCTATTGATCATCACGTTTCGGATACGGGCCTTTCACCCTCTCTGGATGGACTTCCCAGACCATTCTCCTACATTAGATCAACGTTGTGACAGTCCGAACCCCGGAATGCACGCATTCCGGTTTGGGCTCTTTCCCTTTCGCTCGCCGCTACTAAGGAAATCGATGTTTCTTTCTCTTCCTCTCCCTACTTAGATGTTTCAGTTCAGGAGGTTCCCTCTGTTAACCTATGTATTCAGTTAACAGTGACTGAGGTCTTCTCAGCCGGGTTTCCCCATTCAGAAATCCACGGGTCACTGGATATTTGCTCCTAACCGTGGCTTATCGCAGCTTATTACGTCTTTCATCGGCTCTCAGTGCCAAGGCATCCACCCTGTGCTCTTCTTTGCTTTACCTTTAAGTAAGATACATTTCAGATGTCTTGTGTCATTAAAACAATAAACAAATGGCTTATTATTTCAACAATTTTTACTTGATATGTTTTTCTGTATGAAGTTTTCAATGTACATTTGACAAGATTCATAA